>JAEWLJ010000017.1 GCA_023393455.1 Methanobacteriota archaeon
ATCCAGTGGAAAGCCGTTTCATCCTCCTGACTCCGGATATGGCTCAGATGGCGGATACCTGGGAATTAGAGGCTTCGATCAGGGTATACCGGGGTTCGGAGATCTTTTTGGAATGACCTCGGTAGCATGCCCCCGGGGTTCCAGAACGGAGGATAATATTCCAATTTATTCTAAGAATAGGGGCGCGAGCCGGCCTACAGGGGGGGCGTATCTCTTGCTACCCGCTCCCGGATCCGCTTCACCGCATCCTCGGCGGCTTTCCGGGCGTACCAGTCCTCATCGTCGAAGATGCGCTCGAGAGGCGCAATCGCCCGTACATCCCCGATCTCGGCGAGCACATCCGCCGCACGTTTCCGGACATCGCCGTCAGGGTCATCGAGCGCGGAGACGACCGGATCCACCGCCGCGGTTCCTATGGCGATGAGCGCCGCTCCCGCCTCCCGCCGGACGCTGTAGTAGTCGTCGTGGAGGAGGGTCATGAGCCCAGGAATCGCACGCGGGTCGCCGATCTCGCCGAGAATCATCGCCGCCCGCCGCCGGATGCTGTCGTCGCGGTCGCCGAGCACCGCGAGCAGCGGTTCGACCGCGGCCGCTCCCGCCCGGGCGAGATCGCCCCATCGCTCCTTTGCGATCAGGTAGATGATCGGTTCCTCCCCCGCCGCGGGCGACCAGCCCAGGCGGTCAAGGGCGTCCGCAGCCCCGGCACGGACGCGGAAATGCTCATCGGTGAGCGCACCGGGGAGCAGGCGTGCCGCGGGCTCGCCGATCAGCACAAGCGCCGCCACCGCACCCTTCCGGGACGCATCGTTCCCGTCCCTGAGAACCCGCAGGAGCGGCAGGACCGCCGGTTCACCCATCATGCCGAGCGCCCGCACCACGACGCGCCCCAGGCGCTGATCGTCGTGTAGGAGGGCATCGATCAGCGGTTCGATGGTCGCCGGGCTCCCGATCTTGCCGAGCGTCGCGGCCGCTCCCATCCGGATCGTCGGGGGGGCAGCGCCGAGAGCCCGGACCAGTGGTTCGACTGCCGGATCTCCGATGCCGACGAGCGCCCGCGCCGCACCCAGGCGGATCTGCCAGTCGCGGTCCTGGAGAGCCTCGATGAGCGGCAGGACCGCCGGTTCGCCCATCATCTTGAGCGCTTCGACCGCCTTTCTCTGCGCGCCGTCCTGTTCGGTGCGGAGCTCGTAGATCAGCCTCTCGACTGCGGGAGCCCCGATCAGCCCGAGCGCCCGCGCCGCACCGATCTGGATTGCGCTGTCAGGGTCGTTGAGCGTCCGTATCAACGGCTCGACCGCACCGGGCCCGATCCCGGCGACGAAAGTCCACTGTTCCTTCGCGATCAGGTAACTGACGGTCTCGCTCTCGGTCCGCGGTTCCCATCCGTTCCTGCCGAGAACCTCGGCCACACCCAGCCGCACCAGGTAGCGTTCATCGTTGAGCGCCGGCACAAGCAGATCGACGACCGGGCCCCCGAGGCGGGTGAGGGCATCGATCGCCCCGAGCCTGAGGGTATCGTCGGGGTGTCCCAGGGCCCCGATAAGCGGGGCGGCAGCCGCTTCCCCAAGACCGGCGAGCAGATCTCCCGCCCGCTGTCGGATCAGGGCGTCGTCGTCCCCGAGCGCCTCGATCAGCGCATCGAAGGCCTCCATCCCCATCGCTTCGAGGATCCCGACAGCGGTCTGTCCGGTCTCAGGATGCCCGAGAACCGGGACGAGCGCGCCGGCCGCAGGACCCCCGATCCGGACAAGCACTCCGCCAGCGGTCTTGCGAAGCCGGGTCTTCTCCAGGGCCTGGATCAGCGGTTCCACCGCAGCTTCGCCGATCTTAACAAGCGCCTCTTCCGCCGGCTCACGGAGCGCTTTTCTGCCGAGCAGACTGACCAGGGAGGGGACCGCAGGGGTCCCGATGCCGACGAGCGCCTGTATCGATCCGGCCTGCACCGCCGGATCAAGGTCCCCGAGCCGCTTAACCAGAGGATCGACGGCGGGAGCGCCGAGACTCACGATCTCCGGCCATCGCTGCAACGCGATCAGGTGGACGATCTCCTCCTCCGTCCCCCCTTCGGGAACCCACCCAATCTGCTCGAGTACCCTCGCGGCTCCCATGCGGATCGGCGAGGACTCGTTGCTGAGTGCCCCGACAAGCGGTTCGAGTGTCGGAGCACCGATCCCGGCGAGCGCCGCCGCCGCTCCTCCCTGACCGTCGCCCTCCTCGCCGAGGAGAGGGATGAGGGCGTCGATCGCGGGCGCACCGATCCCGATCAGGGCGTCGACGGCTTTTCGGTGAAGACGGTCTTCACCGGCCCTGACAAGTTCGACGATGGCCGGAACCGCCTCAGGCGTCCCGAGTCGGCCCAGAACTTCGACGGCGCTCTCCCGGGCGGCCCCGACCCCGCCTTCAAGCAGTTCGAGGACGGGCACCACGGCCGGTTCCCCAATGGCAACAAGCGCATCCGCCGCCACCGGGGCGACGTCCTCGACGGCGAGGGCACCCACGAGCGGCCCTACCGCCGTCGGATCGCCGATCTCGCCGAGCGTCGCTGCAGCCTCGCAGCGTATACGGGTGTCATCGGCGTTGAGCATCCGGATCAGCGGCTCAACGGCCGGTAAGCCCATCAGGGCGAGTTCCATCCACTCCTCCCGGGCAATCAGGTACCATGCCCGTTCAGAGTCGCTCCAGGGTTCCCAGTTCATCCCGCCGAGGATCTCAGCGACCTGGGACCGAATGCGGGATCGTCTGGATGTCAGCGACTGGATCAGGGCCGGTACCGCCGGCTCGCCGAGCGCACCAAGAAGATCTAAAAGTGCCTCCTGCGCCTCCCCATCCGTGGAGTCCAGGGCGCGGATGCACGCCTCCGCCGCCGGTTCGCCGATCTTCGCCAGAGCCCCCGCCGCAGTCCTGCGAAGGGAAGGGACAGAGAGGAGTCCGATGAGCGGCTCGACCGCAGGAGAACCGATCTCCGCGAGCGCCATGGCCGCCAGCGGGCGGATCTCGTCGCCTGCTTCGTGCAGAAGTTCGGCCAGGGGATCGACCGCGGCCTCGCCGATCTCCCCGAGAGTCCGGGCGGCGTTCCACCACACCCCCTTATCAGGGGACTTCAGGATGCAGATGAGGGGTTCGATCGCGGTCTCACCGTAATCCGCAACGTCGAGCCACGCCTCGTCGGCGATGAGGTAGCGTATCGCACCGATGTCGTCAGGGGCTTTCCACCCGAGTTCACGGAGGACGGAGGCTGCTGACCTTCGGATGCTCCGCTCAGACGCATCGATGGCCTCGATGAGGAAGGGGACCGCTTCGTCACCGATCTCCCGGAGCGCGTAGCGGGCGCCGAACTGCACCTCGCCGTCGCCGTCGGCAAGCGCTGCGATGAGAGGCGGTACGGCGGGGCTCCCGATGCGCACGAGCGTGGCAGCCGCCCCGATCTGCGCCGTAACGTCCCCAAGCGCAGCAATCAACGCAGGGATCGATTCCTCGCCGATCAGGGTAAGGGCTTCGGCGATGCACCACCGCTCCCCGTCGCCCGCAAGAGCAAGGGCCCGGACCAGGGGCTCCACGGCGTCGGCCCCACGGTCCGCGACGGCCCTGACGGCACGTCCGCGAACCCCGGCATCGTCGCTCTCGAGGTCATCGATGAGCGACTCTATCGGGCGTTCAGTGTCTCCCCCCGCAGCCTCAGATATGGGAGGGAGAGAGGCGGTCACAGTCACCAGATCTTCTTCTGAGAGATTGAGTTCGGCAAGCCCGGAAAAGGGGTCGAGATCTCCGTCCTCGAACCCTGGCATCTGCATGAGTTCGTCGGCGCCGGGGGAGGCAGAGTGCGGTGCAGGCTGGTCGTCCGGAACACCGGGCATGCCGTCATCCAGGAGTGAAAAGTCCGGGAGGTCTTCTGGTGCAGGATCCTCCGTGAGGAAGAGAGCATCAAGTTCATCCGGGGAGGCGAGAACCCCGGGGCCATCCGCAGGAGGCTCCGCCGGGGAAGGAACGGTAACCGTTTCGCCCGGCGAGACGAGTTCGTCGAACCGCCGGAGGGCATCAGGGATCTTCTCGAACCTATCGAGGACGCTCATCCCATCGTCGGCCGGGGCATGCATCCGCGGGGGGGCCTCAGCAGACAAACCAGCAATCGGGGGTTCGGGGTCGTACTTGCCATCACTCTCTTCGGTATCCTTCTTTATCCAATGCCTGATGAGCGAAGAGCCGTTCGGGCCGAAGAGCCCGGGCAGGAAAACGATGGGAAATGTGGATTCAACCGCCGGCATACCCGGCACTCCCGCACCGGGCAGGAGAAGGAACAGGCATACGATCCAGAAGATCGCGCAGAACAGAGCACGTAACGCCGGATGAGGTACACGGCAGTCACCGGACACGTCCCCCTCTGCGGATACCGGCAGCACCATCACGACATCGCGGATTGCGACTGCCGGATTGGTGGATAGACTGTCCGAGAATGCTCGTCGGCCCTCGATGCACATAATGAATCTTTTACGTCTAAAAATTAAATATGTTTGTTTCTCGTGCCCGGGAAATAAAAAGAATTGTTATATATTACCTATTTCAAGAACGAATATTAGCTTCCCGGGCCCCCGTGGTCACCAGGCAGCGGCTGCATCGGACCGCCAGGGCATACCGGGCGGCGGTCGCGGGTATGGTGCCGCACAGATCGCCATAGCGGCGTGACCGGTCAACCGCTATCTGCGGCAGGGGCGGGGAGAGCCGGCGAAGTAAGGCCGTGCTGCCGGATCAACCCCATCAGCGCCTGAATACAGCCACGAACAGCCGATCAGAACCCTTCGTTCATGATCCGGTCGAGTTCCGAGCGCTTGATCCGCCAGGTGCCTCCGCACTTGACCGCCGGAATCCGCGCCTCCCGGATGAACTCCCGGATCCGGCCGGGGGTGAAGTTCAGGGTCGAAGCAACGTCGTCGACGGTGAGCATTGCGTCTCCCGTGGCATGGTGGTGGCCGCACCCGATCGTCTCCCAGTTCTCGTCCGGCAGCATGATGGTGATGACCGGCTCACCGTCGTCCCCGGGGGAGACCGCAGCCTTGAAGGTCAGGGTGGGAACGATGCCGTTCTGATAGAGGCTGACCTGAAACTCGAACTCCTCCTCGGTCGTTGCGTGGGCTTTGGTCCTGAATGCATGAAGGGTGTCCCAGAGGTTCTCCGTAACGGTCTCCTGCGGAATGTTCGGGAACGGAACCATGCTCTGTGCGGCCCGTGCCGAGACTGCAAGGGGGATCGTGATGCCTATATCCCTTCCCATCCGGGTGATCTCGACCAGATCGCCGTCGTCGATGGCGTCCTGACGCATCTTCCTCTGCTGTTCCGGGTCGGCCAGTCCCCAGATCTCTTCCGGTGTTCGCGATCGTCGTCTTTGTATCTCCATGGGTGTATCTCTCCGAAACAATTTCGCGCTCTACTATACCACTATAGGAAGATCGGTAATAAAACATTTGCCAAATATTTCAGGGCATTTTCCGATTTCTTCTGCGTTAAAGGCTTATTTTGGGGGCCAGGCGGATGAAATGCCCCCATGATCGGGCATTAACCGCCGTGCGACCTCAGGGGAACCGGATAAAGGGCTAATAATCCCGAAATCATGAAGTATGGGACCTGGAATTCCGGTTACCAACCCTGATCCCGGGAGGGCCGCCCCGACAAAGCCTATATAGCACCAAGGAGAGTCTTGAAGCAGTGATTCCCCCCGTGACACCCGCTTCCCGCGACGCCTACATAACACTTCTCGGGCGCTCGACATGGGCGCTCGTCAACGCTTACCACGCAGTCCTGCACGAGAAGGAGCTGCGCCCCGAACGGGTCATTATCGTCACCGAAGAACCCTACGCGCACGAAGCATCGGTCGCGGCCAGGGCGATTGGAGTCGTCTCGGAGGGATACGGGTTCGCCCCCGCGATCGCAACGGAGATACTGCCCGAAGCGGACTTCATAAGGGCCGGGCAGACGATCCGGGCGCTTGCCGGCGATCTCATCAGGCAGGGACTCAACGTGGCGATCGACATCACCTCGGGCAGGAAGGTCACGGTCGCCGGGGCGCTCATCGCGGTCTCGGTCGCGGGGCTGGATATCCGGCACATCTATTATCTTGCCATGAAGAACACCGACGATGTTGCAAAGCCCTATATGATGATCCCACACCAGATTCAGCAGATCCGGGATATCATGGAGGATGCGGGGGAGATGAGATGAACGACGCGGTCATCAGGGAGGAGCACCTGCAGGTTCTCATCAACAGCCTCGACGAGATCCACGTCACCTATCCGCTCTACGAGGGCGATATACTGGTCGCACGCCCCGAAAGCACCGGGTTCTCGCTCGAACTGCCCGCGTCCCGCGAGACCTTCACAGACTGGGTTGCCGGATATGAGCCCGTCTCCGCGGAACTTCCTTCCTACGCCGATCTCCAGGAGTGCATGTTTGCAAGCGGGATAGCCCGTTACGTGAACCATGCCGCCTTTGAGTCGATGCTCGCGTCGTATGGGCAGCTCAAGAAGGCCGTCTTCTTCGGCCTGGATACGAACCTCTTCTACCACGGGTTTGCATCGAACAACCCGGAGATCGAGCACGCCTCATACCTGATCGTCGATACCGTCCGGGACGAGATCGCGTATGCCATCAACCGCAAGTACCCGGCAAAGATGATCGGTGAGATGGCGGCGCTGGCGCCCGACTGTCGGGAGTACATCGGGGAACTCGAGAACAAGCGGACGAAGCGGTCACGCAAAGCGGCGTATCTCGCGCTGAAGGAGTACCGCACCATCCGTGACCGGGCGACACAGATTGCGGCCCCGGGCACGCATACGCACCTCTCCGAGGAGAACGACTACAACATCGTCCGGGCGCTCCGGAAGTTCGAGGAAGAGCGGTATGCCCTCCCTGTCCTCCTGACCGCCGACACCTACATGGCCGACCTCTGCATGGCCGAGGGACTCGAGTACTTCTACTTTGACCGCCCATATAGGTTAGAGACAACAGCCTGCACGGCGCCGGCGTTCCGGCGACTGCTCTTCAACCTTGCTGCCGTCTTCGGGTTCGTGAACTGTGGCGAAATCGCGATCTTCGGCGAGTATGGCGGGAAGGGCAACGAACTCGACGAACTCAAAGTCCGTTTCCGGGACGACGGGGCGTACCGTGCATTCATGAGGGAACTCAAGATATGCAGGCACCTTACGGCACTCGGCATAACACGATAGATGCGGTCCTCTGCGACATGGACAACACCCTCTTCGACTTTGTCGGAGCGAAGCGGGAGGCGTGCCGGCGCGTCGTCGACTGCATCGGAACCGGCGACCCTGAAGCTCTCTTTTCCCAGTTTCTCCGGGGGGTTCACGGGTTTGAGGATTATGAGAACATACGCGACTATCTTGTAGACCTCGGGGTGTACGAGGAGCGGACGTTCGAGGTCTGCTGCCGCACCTACGAGGACGTGAAACTCGGCCTGGTCGAACCATACCCGGGCGTCGAGGAGACGCTCCGGTGCCTCCGGGACGCCGGGATCTCTCTCGCGGTCGTGACCGACGCGGAGTCTTCCCATGCGCGCCGGCGGCTCGAGAAGACCGGACTCATCGATTACTTCGAGACGGTGGTGACCCCTGATATCTCGGGCAGGCGGAAACCGGAGCCCGACTCACTCGTCTACGCCCTCAGGCGGCTCGATGCGGCTCCGGCGCAGGCGATGATGGTCGGCGACAGCCTGGTCCGCGACATCGCTCCGGGGAGGCGCCTTGGGATGGTGACCGCGTTTGCCGCCTACGGGGACTGGCGCGACAGCAGCCCGGCGGAGATCGAGGCCGACATCGTTCTTACCGAGTTTGCCGACCTCACCGCCCACCTGGAGATACCGGGCCGGTGATCACCGGAGCGGCGAGGGCGACTCCGATCCCGATACCGGCAGGCGCGCTCCGTGGACAATGACCTGCTGGTCGGTCTCCATGATCTTGCCGAGGATGATTGCTTTCCCCGCGATCGTCATTGCAAAGACCGGGATCGATGTCCCGGCCTGCAGGAGCGCGGCCTTTGCTGCCTCATCCCGGATATGCTTTGAGGCGCAGGCGGTGATGAGATCGGCAGATTGGGCCATCAGGACGGCGTCCTCCCGCGAGATCCCCGTCGTGTGGACGGCGACGATCACGGCGTCGGGGAAACGCTCCCGGATAGCCGCCGCCTCGGCGGCAACGGCGGTGGTCACGGCGATCCGGCGGTGGCCGAGTTCTGCCGCCAGGGCGACGCCGGCCGCCTGATCGATCACGGCGTTCTCCGCATCAAGGACGACGCCTCCGTTCTCCTCGATCCGCGCGATCACCTCCGGGATCGGACTCGTCTTTACAAGTCCCGACATCCGGCCGCCGATCCCCTGGATGAGGGCGGGGTTCACTGCAACGAGCGTCCCCGCCCCGTCGGAGGCGATCACCGCAGCGTCGAGGTCGCCCCACCGGACGGCGCTGCTCAGGAGTTCCGACGCTCCGAAGATGACGAAGTCCGGCCCGGCAAGAACCTCGCGCTTTGGCGTGCACATCCCGAACGACTGGATACGCCCCTCGAGATTCTTCCGTATCTCCTCCATCGTCATCTCCTTGACCGGGAAGGCAAACCGCCGCGCCAGCGGACAGTCCCTTATCTGCGGCGCTCCGACCTCGACCACCTCTCCGTCCCGGATCACGACCCGGCATCTGCCGGCAGCCTCAACGATATGCTCGTCACGATCGCTCATGAAAGAAGATGGAACGGACAGGTGAATAATGGTACCTCGCCCCAAACCCCCGGGGTAAACTCTTATCAGATGACCCTGCCATGAGATTGTAGGCAATCATGATACGCTTACAGCAGCAGGACGGGGTGAGGGGAGATGGGCAGGATCTGTAGCCCGTTCGTCGTGATCGAGTGCAGCCGGCAGTGCGGCTTCTCCCGGCTCTACAATGAGCCCACCGAAGAGCAGGAGAAGGAGATATCCGATACGAAGACCTGCCCTGCCTGCGGCGCCCCCGTCCAGCGAAGGCTCTTCTGACGGCGGGGAGCATGCCGGGAGAGCGTTATTGGGAGATCGATCTCGCCCGGGGCATCGCCGTCGTGACGATGATCGTCTTCCACGCAGCCTTCGATCTCAACTTCTTCGGCATCCTGCCGCTCAACGTCTCCGGGGGGTTCCTCCGGATGCTCGCCTACCTGACCGCATCGACGTTCATCTTCCTCGTCGGGGTCTCCTTCACCATCAGCTACGCGCGGGCTTCGCGGCGACTCGACGGGCGCGGCCTCGCGCTCAAGTACGCCCGGCGCGGCCTCACCATATTCGGCTACGGCCTCATCATCACCGCCGTCACCTGGTTCTTTATGCCGTCGGTCTTCATCGTCTTCGGCATCCTGCACTTCATCGGGATCGCGATCCTGCTCGCGCCGCTCTTCGCCCGGTTCGATGCAGAGAAACTCATCGCCGCGAGCATCGCTTTCCTCATCGCGGGCTACGCGGCAAGCCTGGTCTCAGGCCCGTGGCCGCTCCTCTGGCTCGGGATCCGGCCGGAATCCTTCACGAGCCTCGACTACGTCCCGCTCCTCCCCTGGTTCGGCCTTGTCCTGGTCGGGATGGCAGTCGGCCGCCTCTACTACCCTGACGGGCGGCGGGGGTTCGCGTTCACGGTTGCAGAGCCGGGCCTCTTGCGGCCGCTCTCGTTCCTCGGTCGGCACTCGCTCTTCATCTACTTCCTACACCAGCCCATCATCCTTCTTGCGATAGCAGTGCTGGCGCCGGAGGCGATGATGGGGCTGGGGTGAGGGTGTGCGGGTGGTACGTACCGTAGCGCGCACGGCAGAAGGAATTAATCGCTTGAGCAGAAATAATACAGAGAGACGAGGTAGCGCAGAAAGACCGGCGAAAAGCCGGGAAAACCTTGACCGGGTGAGCCCATGGCAGTAGCAACAGAAACAGCGTGGATCATATTCTTCATCAGCATAGCGGCGCTCCTGGCATTGGACCTCGGCGTCTTCAACCGCAAGGCCCATGTCATAAAACCGAGGGAGGCGCTCCTGCAGTCCGCCACCTTCATCGCCGCCGCGGTGATCTTCAATATCGGGGTGTATGTCTGGATGGGGCCCCAGGCAGGACTCGAGTTCACCACCGGCTACATCATGGAACTGATGCTGAGCGTCGACAATCTCTTCGTCTTCGTCATCGTCTTCGCCTCATTCTGCGTGCCGCGAGAGGACCAGCACAAGGTGCTGTTCTACGGCATCATGGGGGCTCTGGTCTTCCGCTTTGCGTTCATTATAGCGGGTGTGGCGCTGGTGGAGACGTTCTCCTGGGTACTCTACATCTTCGGTGCCTTCCTGATCTACACCGCCCTCAAGATGGTGCTCAAGAAGGAGGAGGTGGCGGTCGAACCGGACAAGAACGTCCTGGTCCGTGCGTTCCGGAAGATCATGCCGGTCACCAAGGGGTACGAAGGTGACAGGTTCTTCGTCAGGAAGCCTGATGCGACCGGCAAGATGGTGACCTGGGCCACCCCCATGGTCGTGGTCCTGCTGGTGGTGGAGACCACCGATATCATGTTCGCCGTGGATTCTATCCCTGCAATCCTCGGCATCACCACCAACTCGTTCATCGTCTTCAGTTCCAACGCCTTCGCCATCCTCGGCCTGAGGTCGATGTACTTCGCGCTGGCGCACATCATGAACGCGTTCTATTACCTGAAGTACGCCCTGGCCGGCATCCTCAGCTTTGTCGGTGTCAAGATGCTGATTGCCGACATTTACCACATCCCGGTGGAGATCTCGCTCGCTGTCATCATCCTGATCCTGGTCGTGGCCATCATCGCGTCCCTGATCCGGAACCGGCGTGCCGAAGAGCGTCCGGCAGCGGAGACCGGAAAGACCCCGGATGGAGAGGAAGTGCAGGCCGGCGCCTGCCCTGCCCTTGCGAGCCTCCAGGCAGATGACACCACAAAATCGGATCGCCCTGTATCGGAAGACTCCAGTAAGACCAGAAACGGCGACGAGTGACCTTTCCCCGGGGCAGGTCACCATCCTTTCTCTCTTTTCCCGATATCAGTACGGTTAGAACCCTGAACATGAGAGAAGAGAGAGCCCAGCCGGGTGCTCTCCTCACTCAGAAAAGAGCGAGGCGTCCGCAAATGCCCGGACGTCAAAGACCCCCCGCTCCGTGACCCGGAGATCGGGGATGACCGTCAGGGCGAGGAACGAGAGGTACATGAATGCGTTCTCGATGGACCCGAGCCGCCGGGCATGCTCCTCGAGGGCCGCGAGGCGACTCACAACCTCGTCATAGGGAAGGGCCGACATCAGCCCGGCGCACTCGAGGGGGAGCGAGGTCACCTCACTGCCGGAGACGACCGTGAGGCCCCCCCCGAGCCGGACCACCTCAGCAACGGCACGGACGATATCGGCGTCGCTCGCCCCCACGGAGACGATGTTGTGGGAGTCGTGGGAGACCGACCCGGCGATCGCCCCCTCCTTCAGGCCAAACCCGTTGACGAGCCCGACGCCCGAGCCGGTCGCCCGGTAGCGGTCGGTGACGACCGCTTTGAGGATGTCGCGGTCGAGATCGGGGATCGCGGCAGCATCGACCGGACAGCGCAGGTCCCGGGTCGTGATCTGGCCGGGCACGATCCCGATCACCCGGGCCTCCCCCCGCCCGGCTATCCGGATTTCGCCGGGTTCCGGCACGCGGACGTGCATGGGGGACGCGGGGCAGGTAGGCCGCCGGTATCCGGCGTCGACCACCTCGACACCGCGCTTGAACGTCTGGAGGACCTTGAAGCGGTCGGGATCGTCGACGACGCAGAAATCGGCAAGCCTTCCCGGTGCAAGAGCGCCCCGGTCGTGGAGCCCGAACCTTCCGGCGGCGGAGAGCGTGGCCATGCGGAGCGCCTGCTCTACCGCGAGACCGCCTGCGACCGCGTTTCGGATGCAGTCGTCGATGTGGCCCTCCCGGGCGAGCATGTCGGCGTGCCGGTCGTCGGTGGCAAAGCAACACCGCGGCGCCGTGCAGAGATCGACGAGCGGGAGGAGTTCGCGGAGGTTTCGCTCCGTCGAGCCCTCGCGGATCATGATATACATCCCCCGGAGGAGTTTCTCCCGCGCCTCGGGAAGCGTCGTACACTCGTGGTCGCTCTGGACGCCGGCATATATGTAGGCGTTCAGGTCTTTTCCCGAGAGGAACGGCGCATGGCCATCGACAACCTCGAAGAGGTCCACCTTCGCCCGGAGGGCTTCATCGCCGGAGAGGACGCCGGGGACGTTCATCACCTCGCCGAGCCCGACGATCCCCTCCCGTCCCCGGAACCGGGCGAGATCGGCGGCCGTGAGCACGGCGCCACCCGCATCGAGCGGCGTTGCCGGGACACAGGAGGGGAGCATGATCAGAATATCAAGCGGCGTCCGCGCCCCTTCGGCGAGCATGTAGTCGATCCCCGGCGCCCCGCAGACGTTTGCTATCTCGTGGGGGTCGGCGATCACCGTCGTTGTGCCGTGCGCGAGGACGAGCCGGGCATACTCCGACGGTGCAAGGAGCGAACTCTCGATGTGGACATGGGCGTCGATCAGCCCGGGCACCACGTAGGCGCCCGAAAGATCGTACTCCTGCGCGCCCAGGTAATCCCCGAAGCCGACGATACGGCCGCCCTTCACCGCGAAGTCAACCCGCTCCCAGGAGCACGCGAACGGGTTGAACACCTCCGCTCCGGAGAAGACGGCGTCCGCGGGTTCGAGCCCCCGCGCCGCCGCGAATCCCGCCGGGATCAGGCTGGTACCTCCAGGTCGCGGATGATGGATCCTCTCCGTTCGTTGCCGACGAATACGGTCAGAAAGACCTTGTATGAGCCGGGCTGCAGGTCGACCGATATCGTGTATTCGTTCTCTCCCCGTTCGAGGTCGATGTACCTGGCTTCGGAGAAGGCCTCGTTCTGTTCGAGTGCGCTCACCTCCATGATCATGGTCTGGAGCACAGCGTTCTCGACGGGCTCGCCGGTGTTCTCTACCTGGACCTGCAGGGCGCCGCCGCTGTAGGTTACCTCACCAAATGATGTGGAGAGGCATCCGGCAGCCCCGGTGAGGGCGGCAACGGCCAGTATCAGCAAGATCGTATATTTTCTGGACATCTGCTCGGAGGACCGGGGATCCGCACACCGTGCCGGCGCAAGCACGGCCGTATGGCCCCCTCCAGCCCTCCAGATTCACCTCCACTCTACTCATTCAGAATTTTGGTTGCTATTATTAAAATATTGTGAAAAAAACGGAGATTGTAGAGGTTTCAAACCAGGAGCCCGAAACCACACGACACGGTACGAGATCCGCCCGGATTCATGGAGGCCGTGAGGGTGCATCCCCCTTCTCTTCTGAGGTTGCCCGGGAGAGAGACTGCACCAGACCGGACGCTGCTTCGCCGGGGAAAACCTGCATCGTAGAATTACTGATGGTAAAATCAGGAAATTAACGGAGAAGGAGCGATCTGACCGGGAGCAATATCTAATATATGATAATTAATATAATCAATTGTCAATGAATAGAGGCGATCGCGATCCCCGCTTGTACCGGATATTCCGGGAACTTCAGGAGAAGGGATTGATAAACCGCAGGACGAGACTGGTGAGATGCCCTCTCACCGTCTCTATACGGGGATCTCCGGCACTCAACTGCATCCGCTACCGTCATTCATTCTTCGAAAGAAACCTCTCAGGGGCAAGCGACGATGCGCTCCGCTTCGTGCTGCTCCACGAAGAGGGGCACGTAAGAAAAGGCTCCTCTCTCCTCTCTGCCCTCCCTGGCCTCCCGGTTCTCCTCTGCCTCGCCTTCCTCGGGCACCCGTCGCTGCTGGCCGGAGGCCTCCCGCTTGCAAAACCGGTCTTCGTCGTCCTCCTCCTCCTGACCGTCTTCTTCGCCTACCGGACCTATTACCGCGGCATGGACGATGAGGAGTTTACCGCCGACCGCTACGCCGCCGATGCGATGAGGCGCTGCTACCGGACGAGGGATCCCGGAACTCTCCTCCAGAACCTTCTCTTTGGTCTGCTGGCGAGAGAGTCATCTGTCAATCGTAAAGGCACGATATCCGGAGTTCTTCGTTCCGGGACCGATTATCGACCATCGATCTCCGAGCGCGTACAGAGGCTCCGGGCTGCAAACGATCCCGGCGATAGAAGACCCGGTATACGCTCTACCGACAGCGAATTTCCCCAGTGAAATCTGCTGCCGGTACGCGCCGAACTTCCCGGGAGCGACCAGCACATACGCCGCTCTCTTCGGCACCCCCGGAGCCCTCGATATACAGTGGTGAAGATACCTTCGATCCACCCTTTCGCGCGAAAAAATATTTCAAAAAATTTAAGACGCTCAGAATATATCGCTTCAGAAAAGTAAGTTTAATAACACCTATTTCAAATAAGGATACTGAGGGGTGCTGGACATTACGATTATAGCGTTCGCCCACCATAAAGGCGGCACAGGAAAGACGACATCATGCCTCAACGTTGCAGGATACCTCCAGAAAGATGGAAAGAGCGTTCTGGTTGTAGACTGCGACCCACAGGCCAATGCCACCACGGGTCTCGGAATCAACCCCGAAACCCTCGAACTGAGCATGTATGACGTCTTCATGAGCATCTTTGAGGGCTTTCCCGACGTCGCTATCGCCGACGTGATCGTCCCTACGACGTCGGGGATCGATCTCGCTCCGTCAACCCTCGATCTTGTGGGGGTCGAGCCCTACCTCTACGGTATCGAGGACCGGACGGGGATACTCAGGGAAGCACTCGCGCAGGTAAGGGACGCCTACGACTTCATACTGATCGACACGCCCCCGAGCATGGGCCAGTTCGTCATCAACGGCCTCGTCGCCGCGGACCACACCATCGTCACCCTCGATTCCGGCACGTTCGCTCTGAAAGGCATGGAGGCCCTGTCCACGATCTTTGGCGACATCAAGCAGATGCTCGGGGAAGACGTCGCCGCGGATTTCGCCATTCTGACCCGCTGGAAAGGATCGGGCGATCCGGCTGCCGGAACAGGCGGGCTTGCGCTCTTCCTGAAGCGGATCTTCTCGCCCGCTTCCGCCGCAGAAGAGGAGCGGGAGAGGGAGCGGCTGAAGGCGTTCGAGTCCGAGGTAAAAAAATCGTTCAAGCAGGTCTTTGCAGTCCCATACTCGCCTGCAATCTACGAGACACAGCAAAAGGGGCTTCCCATATCCCATTACGCACCCGAGAGCGATGCCGGCAGGGAGTACCGGACAATAGCAACTGCGCTCGCGGAGCGGGACAAAAATCACGAGGAGGTTGTGTAAACCATGATCGATAAACCTGGAAGGAAAGCACTATTCACCGGGCCGGTTGTGCCGGGTATGACAGGACAGGCGCAGGAACAGGGGGCGGTGGTGCTCCCCGAGGCGCTCGAGGCCGCACTCCATGCGGCGCTTGAAGGCGACGACTCCGTTCAGATCGACCTTGCAGGCGTTCCGGAGAATTACCGGCCGCTGGCCACCTCGATCAACGCGCTGCTCGAGAAGAAGCAAGAAGAGAAGCAGCGCCTCAAACACCGGCTGGATGAGGCCGGGATGCTTCTGAAGGGATCCGATACGATCATTCAGCAGAACCCGATGCCGATGCTGGTCGTCGATCCGGACTTCAAGGTGACCGTGGCAAACATGGCCTACGCCGAGATGAGCGGGATCCCGATGGATCAGGTGCATGGCAGGAGCCTGAAAGACTTCAAGCTAACGTCGCAGAAGGGTTCCGGCCTCCGGCAGGCCATCCAGGAGAAGAAGCGCGTATATGCGGAAGTCATCGTCGAACTGCCCTCGGGCACCCGTACGCTCGAGCAGTACGGCATCCCGCTGCTCAACAACGAGAATGCGGTCGAGAGCATCCTCATCGTTTATAACGACCTCACCGAAAAACGGGAGGAGGAGGAGGAGATCCAGAGGATGCAGCATCGCATCGACACGATGATCAAGTTAAACCCGCTTGCGATCGCGCTCCTCCGCCCCGACAAGAGCCGGATCGACATCAACGACGAGTACGCCCGGATGTGGCGGGGGACCCGCGAAGAGACGCTTGCAAAGAAACTCTACGACTACGACATCACCATTCTCAGCGGCGACCACTTCTACGCCTGCTACGAGACGAAGAAACTCGCCCGGACGGACGTCATGGTCAAGTGGCCCGACGGCGCCAGGAAATACCTCACCCTGAACGCCATCCCCATCCTCGATCAGAAAGGCGAGATCGAGATGGCCTTCTACGTCTGGAACGACTGGACCGACCTGCAGGAGCAGAAGGAGGAGGTCGAGAAGATCAAACATAGCGTCGACACGATGATCAAGTTAAACCCGCTTGCGATCGCGACGCTCCGCGCCGACAAGAGCCGGATCGACATCAACGACGAGTACGCCCGGATGTGGCGGGGGACCCGGGAAGAGACCCTCGCAAAGAAACTCTACGACTATGACATCACCGTCGTCGGCGGTGACCACTTCTACGCCTGCTACGAGACGAAGAAACCCGCGCGAACGGACGTCATGGTCAAATGGCCCGACGGCGTCAGGAAGTACCTCACCTTAAACGCCATCCCCATCCTCGATCAGAAAGACGAGATCGAGATGGCCTTCTACGTCTGGAACGACTGGACCGACCTGAAGAAGAAGGAAGAGGAGGTCAAGGATACCGAGCACCGGGTGGATGCGATGATCAAGCAGAACCCGCTCGCTATCGCGACCCTTCGTCCCGACAAGAGCCGGATCGACATCAACGACGAGTACGCCCGGATGTGGCGCGGCACCCGCGAAGAGACGCTTGCAAAGAAACTCTACGACTACGACATCACCATCCTCAACGGTGAAGACTTCTACGCCTGCTACGAGACGAAGAAACTCGCCCGGACGGACGTCATGGTCAAGTGGCCCGACGGCGCCAGGAAATACCTCACCCTGAACGCCATCCCCATCCTCGATAAGAGCGGCGCGATCGAGATGGCCTTCTACGTCTGGAACGACTGGACCGAGCAGCGGGAGAGAGAAGACCAGATCCGCGACCTGATGGAGACCGCAAAGAAGGAGAGCGAGAGGCTTGGAGCGAGCGCCAGGGAACTCGGGGACGCACTCGCCGCCATGGCAAAGGGCGACCTGACGGCGTTCGTGGAAGCAGAGAACGACGATCCTCTCCACGCAGTCAAGAGCGACTACAACGCCTCCCTGACCGCTATCCGGGCGCTCCTCGCCGACGTGGCGAAAGCCGCTCATCAGGTTGACATGACGACGAGGGAGGTCAGCAAGAGCACCGATGAGATCATCCGGGCGACAGAGCAGGTCGCTGTCTCGACGCAGCAGTCGTCGGAAGACGCACGCCGCCAGCTTGAGAAGATCGAGGAGATCGGGATGGATATCAACGATCTCTCGGCATCCATCGAGGAGATTGCAAGCACGACGCAGTCGGTCATGGAGCAGGCATCGAAGGCATCGAAGGAAGGAAACGACGCGGCAACACTTGGTGAAGTCGCGACGAAGAAGATGCAGCTCGTCGAGGAGATCTCCACGCAGACCGTGGGGGAGATCAGCACCCTCAACACCCAGATGCGGGAGATCAACAACATCGTCAAGTTGATCGCCGACATCGCAAATCAGACCAACCTTCTCGCGCTGAACGCCGCGATCGAGGCTGCCCGTGCCGGGGAGCACGGCCGCGGATTCGCTGTGGTCGCCGGCGAGATCAGGAACCTCGCCGGAGAGTCCAAGCGTGCAAGCCAGGACATCGAGGATCTGATCCGGACAATCCAGGCAAGTACCGAGAAGACCACCGACTCAATGCAGGCGTCTCACCAGGAGATCCAGGCAGGCATCGAGAGCGTCAATAAGGTCATCGTGAGCCTGAACCGGATCGTCGACAGCGTGGCGGTGGTCACCACCGGCATCTCCGAGATCACCAAGGCTACCGAGGACCAGGCGAACTCCACCAACAACGTCATGCAGAAGATGGACGAGTCCACCCACATGACCAAGGAGAGCCTGAACCGCACCGAGGACATGGCGGCACTCGCCGAAGAGGTCAGCGCATCGACCGAGGAGGTCGGAAGCGCTTCCCACGAACTGGCAGGCATGGCCGGACAACTCGAGACGGTAATGAAGCAGTTCAAGATCAACTGAACGGAGAAGAAGATGGCAGCATCCGTAGACGTGGTAGAATTTCAGCTCGGGGCAGAGCACTACGCACTGGATATCCAGATTGCACGAGAGATCGTGGAGATGATGCCGATCACTCCCCTTCCCCGTGCTCCCGAGTACCTCGCAGGCATCATCAACCTGCGAGGCGAGATCACGAACATCATCGATCTCCGTGATCTTCTCGGGCTCCCCGCATCAGAGGAGACCGAGAACAGAAAGATCGTCGTGCTGATGCCGGACGTGACGAACGGGTCGAACGTAGGGATCATCGTCGACGACGTTCACAGCGTCGTATCGGTCAGGAATGAACAGATCGAACGTATCAGCGACGGCATCACGTCGTCTATCAGCAGTTACGTCAAAGCAATCATCAAGATAGGGGACGAAGAGGACGGGAAGGCCAAGACTCTCATCATATGGCTCGATGTCCAGAAAGTAATCGGCGATCTCGGCGGCGATCACACAAGTCTCTAGATCGTCTCCGTAAATCAACACCCGGCCGTAAGCAGGTAGCCCCATGGAAGAATTTGCATCACTCCAGAAGAGTATCGAGAGACTGATCCGGATCAAGTGCTCGAACTACAAGGAGGACTACATCAAACGGCGCATCCTCTCGCGGATGCGCCTGACGAACACCACGGATTTCGAGGCGTACCATAAGTACCTCCTCGCGAATCCCCAGGAACACGACCTGCTCAGGAACGCACTCACCATCAACGTCACCAAATTTTTCCGCGACCCGGGGGTCTTCGAAGTGATACGCCGGGAGATACTCCCGGATATCGCCCGCCGCAAAAACGCAATCAGGATCTGGTGTGCCGGTTGCTCCACGGGTGAGGAGCCCTATTCGCTCGCCATCCTCGCGCACGAACTGATGGCTCTTCATCAAAATGTCACTGTAACGATACACGCGACCGATATCGATACCGGGGTTCTGCAGAAGGCCATGGCCGGGATCTACGACAGAAAGGCGCTCGAAAACATCGACGATAGAAGGATCCGAAAGCACTTCATCGCCCACGAAGACGGCACGTTTGAAGTTCGCCCCCATATCAAAAGCCTGGTTAAATTCCGGGAGCACGACCTGATGTCGGGCGTCCCGATCTCCCGATACCTCGACACCGTCACCTGCCGCAACGTCACCATCTACTTCACCGAGAAGCAGAAGAACGACCTTACGCGTCTATTTCATTCCGCACTTGCCGCTGATGGTTACTATGTCATCGGGAAGACCGAGTACCTGGCAAGAGAGGTGGAGCACCTTTTTGTGCCGTACAACGCCATGCAGAAGATACTGCGCAAGGCTGCCTGAGCGTCACCAGAGGTAGCCGGATTCCACGTCCGTCTCGTTCTCCTCGAACTGCGACATCCGGTGCATGAAGGCCCTTCGGGCCTTATAACGCTTCAACTCGGAGAAGAGCAGGTAAAAATTTACGCCAACGACGATGATGATGAGCATAAGGCTGATCCAGAGCTGGCTACCGCTCTGGGTTGTGATGAAGGTCGCCGCAAGGAGCACCACGAAGGAGATCAGGTAAAATATTACCCACGTGCGCACCTCAGTGACATCCATGCTATCAGAGGATTGTGGTCGCGGCTTCTTATTAACGGTTCCGTTTTTGGGATTCCATCATGAAGGTGGGTTCTCAAAAAACCGGGTCAACCCGGCCCACAAGCGACCTTCTCCGTCGATCTCCAGGGAGAGCAAACCCGAAGAACTTTTACCCCATACATCCACTTTAATCTGTGGATAAAGGCGACGTCTTCAGCATTCTTGCCGCCCTGGTCATTGTCTCCGTGCTGGTGCTGCTCGTTCGGCCGCCCATAGCGGAGGCCGGACCGGAGGCTCCGGAGATCCAGGACCCGACGCCTCCCATCACCATCTCCCCCGCACAGACGCCTGCCGCGCCGTCCGAACCCACCAGATTCTCCTACGCGACCGGAGTCTGGGACTACCCCCTCTGCCATCTCCCCGGCAACCTCGCGCTTTATGGAGGTTCCGACCCGCCATGGCGGGGAACGCGGGAGACCATCCCGTTCGCTTACATCGAGGAGGGGCGAGGCGGCATCACCGAGGTCTTCCATGTGCCCTACGCGGTGTGGAGGCTCAACTGCACTGTTTCCTCGACGATAAGGCCCCAGGCAGCGCATTTCAGGATGGCACTTGTGGAGTTCGAGAGCGGGAACGTCGTCGAGGGGGCCGACCTGCACTACCCCGGCGGTATCATCAAAAACGTCGAGAGGGGAGGAAAGGACTTTTACCTCATCGTCAGCGTGGATGAAGTGGATTCATACCGCATCACCCTGGAGACGCTCCCCGAATACATCTCCGCCCCTCTCGGGTGAGGGCATCCCAGCGATGCTGTTGTAGTTGCGGGGACTTTAGATCTTTTCGACGGTCACCCTGACCCGGTCGCCGGCCTGCACGCCATGTCCTTTGGGGACATCGATGTTGAACCAGAGCACCTCCGGGTTTTCATGGTTCTTGTCCTGGGACATGAGGCAGTCTTTGTGCTCGTTGATATTGGCTACAAATTCGATTGGTGCTTCGAACTCAATGATCTTCATGTCGTAGAATAGAGCGTTCCAGGATAAAATTATGATGCACGGGAGGTGACTCGCCACGTGGTGCTGTTCGAATAACTCCAGCGTCGGATATCCAACTCGTCGCAGATCTCGGAGAGGATAGCAAGGTTGATGCCGACCTCTTTTGCGGAAAGGCCAAGATCCGTTGCGATATACTTGGATTTAAAGTAAGATTTTCCGGCTCGCAGTCCGGTTTTGAGGTGATACAGGATCCTTCGCTGGGTGTCGCTATATTTCTCTTTAATACGATCTTTTGTCGACATCGACTGTTTCCCTCGTGAGCAAGTCTTTTTTGACTAGATCAATATTTATAACTACCTATTTGTGTCTAAAAATATTACAGCAGATATACTAATCAGTGCATACAATTGAGCATCGTCGCTCCGATCGGGCGGGCAGGGAGCACCATCTGCAGCTCCGAGAGCGGAGTACAGTTCCCACAAGCGCGAGAACCGGAGGGGGGAGGGGCGCTCCCGGCAGCCCTGCCCCCGGGCGACTGCTCTCCCGGCATGCCGCCGTCACCTTCGGTTCCGCCTGAACACGACGACGAGCGCGGCGGCGAGAGCGGCCAGGATGGCCCCGGCGAGCGAGAGAGGAGCGACCTGTGTCGCACTCCCGTTGATCTGTGCCGCCTGGATCGGCGTGAACGTCGGTAACTCTGTCGTGGCGGTACCTGCCGGCGTCGCCTCGTCCGTCCCGACCACGACAGGAGGACTGGTCTCGTTGGTCGTACTGTTGCCGGTCACGGTCAGAGTCTCTTCGGGTGTCTCGTTCTCCACCAGCGTAAGTTCGGGCGCCTCATCCTCAGTTATCCCGGCCAGAGTCTCCTCGGGTGTCTCGTTCTCCACCAGCGTAAGTTCGGGTGTCGCATCCTCCGCTATCCCGGCCAGAGTCTCCTCGGGTGTCCCGGTCTCGTCCGGCGTCTCGTCGTCGGGGATCTCTTCCGGAGTCTCCTCCGTCACGGTCTCGCCGGGTGTCGGAGCGAGCGTCCAGGTCAGCGGTTCCGTGGCTGTCGTGCTCTGGGCTGCTACGGGGAGCACAACGGCCGCTGCCGCCAGAAGCAGCACGGCCAGAAGTGCTCTCCAAGCCCGTAGATTTCCTGTCATGAGAGCCCACATAGGAAATAACCCTATTTTTATATTTCGGTCGCCATCAAAATAATATCGACGGTTAACCACTCAATGTGCCCCGCTATATGGCGATAGCAGGCTTCGCTTCATAGCGACAATGATCTGAGAAGAGAATGAAGAAGCAGTACTGTACCGGCTTTTCGAGGCCCTGAACGCGGTTGATCCAGGATCGAGCCGGCCCCCGACTGGAACACGCTAAAGAATTAGCGATCAGATTGGTGCTTCACCAATCTTCCGGATCAGGCTATCGAGCACCACATCGCGCATACCTTCCACGAACTTGATGCTCCCGACGACAAGGTGACCGCCGCCGCTCACTCCCCCGCCGGAGATCTCGCTATGGAGCTCACGCACCATCTGGGGTATGTTCATCATGACGCCACGAGAACGCAGGACGGCAAAGTCCGGCCCGAACCCAAGCGTAACGATCGGTTCTCCCGGGTGCTGGCGAACCAGCCGGTCATGCACCTCCCCGGAAGTCTTCCCGGGCGGCGGGAACGTGAACCGGTGGGCAAACAGTTCCACGTCAAGCATGAAGAGGTGAGCGTTGTTTGCAAGCATCCGGCTCTCGACGTGAGGCATGATGGCCTCGAGCTGCTCCTCGATCGCGTGATTCGCCTCTTCGACAAGCAGGTTGACGAACATTTCGTGGCGCTCGGGGTTGCCGGAGAGGTTCAGGATCTCCTTGACGATCTCTCTCCCGTCGCTGAACCGGAGCCAGAACTGCTCGTAGTCGAGCGCGAGCGCGATGTTGCGGCAATCATCCTCCGAGTACTCGGGCGCAGCAACCGCGAGGTAGCGGGCACGCTCCGGCGCTTCACTCCGGTCGCCGACCCCCGCGATCGCCGGCAGGTGCCGGATCTGGTTCTCGACCGCCGGGTTGACCATCCGGGCGACCTCTGCCCCGAGCATCCCGGCCGTGACCCCGTAATCGCCGCCCACATGGTAGGGGTTGACGTGCCCGATCAGGTAATCGTCCACGATCTCGTCGGGGTGGTGATGATCGACGACCATCACCGGGAGATCGAAGATCCGGGTCACTTTCAGCGACGGCATGTCCTCCTCGGTCGATCCGTTGTCCATCAGGAGGATCATCGGCATCTTCTGCCCGTAGCGGGCGTTGTCCTTGAGGGCGAAGTCGAGATCCCGCGTGATATCCTCGATCTCGTAGAACGGAGCCTTGGACGGCGAGCGCTTGAAGAGGAAAAATTCTGCGTCGAAGTCCCCGCCGCTCTCCCGGATCAGCGCGGTCACCGCCTGTTCGATGGCAACGGCGGCGCAGATACCGTCCGCATCCGCATGGTGCCGGAGGATGATCGGCCGCGCTGTCAGGACGGCTTTCCTTATCTCCTTTGCCACTTTCCGCATCTGCGGCCTCAGGGCCTCGAGAACCTCGCTCTCCACCAGGAACGGGAGGTCGACCGGCTCCGCCCGCTCATCGAGCGCCGCGTCGATGCGCTCCCTGACCCGGGCCGCATCCTCCGGCTCCATGACCGTCACGGACGAGGCCTCGATCTGGAGCTGGTTGTTGCGCTGCATCACCTCGCCCACGAGGGCGACGATATCCCCGAGTTCTACCTCGGGGTACGCGCGGACGCCCGCCTCGACGAACGCAGCGGCGTTCGCGGTGCCTGATGCGTCCACGACCGTGAAGATCGTCGGACCGGACGTCTGCTTGATCTGGGCGACCTCGCCCTCGATCAGTACCGTCCTGCCGATTTTCTTCCCGATATCGGCAATAAGCACGGTCGTCGTCGTTTTAGTCACGTTCTGTGTCTGGTAGACGGTCGGTGTGACCTCTTCGAGGTCGATGTTGCCGTTATTCCGGATCTGGAGGACGTGAACGATGATCGGGTCGTGCTCGGTATGCTGCACCTTCACGTTGCTCTTATGAACAAGCCCTTTGACCCGGTCACTTAACTGGACAAAAACGCCGAACGGGGCAAACCCCTGCACCCGCCCGAGGTAGGTCTTCCCTTCCTCCACCTCGTCGAGACTGCAGTTCGCACCGAGGCGGTAAACAATTGTATCTTCAGTATCTCCCATAGTAATTCTCCCAATTATTCTTCGGACACCTCGGCGGTGTGCCCGGCAAGCTCGTAAAGCCGGCACTCACCGTCCCGTCTGCCCTTAGCGATGATGGTATCGCCGCTCTGCAGCCGGACGCTCTTTCCCGGGCGGTAGACCCACCGGTCGCCGTGCTTGATGGCGAGCACGACCATCCCGGTAACCGTCGCAAGCGACACCTCCCTGAGCGTCTTCCCCGCAAGCGGCGACGACGGCGTCACGATCATCCGGGTGATGATCTCATCTGATTCCCGGACGATCTTCTTGAATATCGGCGGAATCTCGATATCGCGCAGTAAGACGTCGACGATCGAGTGAGCTGAGTCGCTGATCGCCTGCGCGAACGAGGTCATATACAGCAGGCCGCGAAGGTAGCGCACATCCTCGATCTTTCGAGCCGCTTCAAGGACCCAGAGATCCAGGTCGTAGCGCATATCATCGAGCGTCGAGTCGAGGGCGACCACCTCGTGCGCCACCTCCATGTTGTTGAAGAGAAGAGACGTGTATGCCAGCCCGACGGAGAGTTCCGAGAGGTTCTTCATCTCGATTATCAACTGGACTGCCCGGTCGAGATCGTCGACATCGCCCGCAGACGAGGGCTCGCCCCGGGAACGCTCCATGGACCCCGCCATCTCAGAGAGGATCTCCTCGCCGGCCTCCGGGCCCCTCGCTATCAGGATATCGTCGCTCTCCACCCGGGTGGTCCTGTCGGGGTCGTAGATCCAGCCTCTCCCGCGTCGGATGGCAATCACCTGCATACCCGTCGTGCTCTGGACCTTGAGGGCGCCGAGCGTGTGGCCGACAAGCTCGCTTCCCTGGCTGACGATAACCCGGGTGACGATCTCTTCGGCCTCCGGAAAGACCCGCTTGAGTTTCGCGGGGAACCTGATGTCTTTTAAGATGAGTTTTGCTATATCCGAGGCCGAGTTCGCGATCCTCTCCGCCGCTTCGGCCACCTGGAGCATACCGCTCATCGCCTCGGCCTCTTCGATCCTTCTCGCGCCGAGGACACTCTGGATTCTGGCCTGGTAAACCAGATTGTTCATCCTCTCCTCGAGGTTGATCACCTCGAGCGCTATCTCTTTGCTGTCGAAGAGGATCGCTGAATAAGAAAGATCGACCATCAACTCGGAGACGTCCTTCATCTCGATCAGGACGTCTTTGAAGCTGATCGGCTGATATTCATGTTCCATCATGGCTTTTAACCGTCGTTCTCCATTCTTTCACTACAGTAGCAGGCCTATCGCAGTCACGAGCGCGGCTGCACCGATCAGGTCGATCAGGCTTGTGATGACAGGGACCCCGAAGTTATCGGGATCGAGGCCGTACCGGAATGAAAGGCTCGCGGTGACGTATGCCACCCCGTTCACCAGTGTCATGACGACCAGACCCGCCGCAAGGCTGATAGCGACCAGCATGCCGAGGCCGGGGCTGTTCAGCCCCATGAGCACCGCCGCACCATGCGCGATGAGCGCCAGCAGTGGAAGCAGTATCAACGTATAGAGGTAGGAAATAATAAAATGATGCACCACGCCGCGCTCGGGGAGGAACGAGGGGTTGAGCTCGCCGGTGTGCATCCCCGTCGAGAGGCGCGACCCAAGAATGCCGCCAATCGACCCGAGAACGCCCGTAAACGGCGGTATCAGGATGAGGAAGACCGCGATCGTCATCAGGGCGTCGAGATTATATGAGTAGGTCAGACCGGCAAGCGTGCCGAGGACGCTGAGCGGGATGAGGAGTGCGAGGTTCTCCCGGACGATCGGCCTGATCCCTTCCGGCCGGTGCCGGGTGTAGATGACGGCGGCGACAGTGGCAGCGACCATGATGCCCCCGAGTATCAGGCGCATCGCAGGAGAGAGGAGCATAACGAACGTCGCCGAGAGGATGAGTATGGGGAGCGTAACGATGTCCCCCGAGGTGGTGACGGTCGGTGCGCCGATCATGTCGAGATCGAGACCGTAGCGATAGCTTGCAAGGGCGATGAGCAGGGTGACTGCTGTGACTATGACCCCCGCGACGATGCCGGTGACGACCGAGATCAGCACGAGGTCGGTGACCCCTATCACCGGGGATCCGAAGATACGGCTCCCCACGTAGGAGAAGATACCGATCACGAACGCCAGGAGAATGGTTACCACGAACGAGGCGCGGATGTTGTCGCCGAGAACGCTTCCTTCACCGAACTCAATGGAGAACTCCCCGAGATGCATCGCCGAAGAGAGGCGGGAGGCAAAGACGCCGGCGATGCTCCCCCGGATATGGATGATCGAGGGCAGGAGCACCAGCAGACCTGGTATCAGCGCGAGGACTTCACTGACGCTACCGAGATAGATCCCCGCAATGCTCAGGACAATGGCGCTGACGAGCAGGGCACCGAGACCCGTAAGTATCAGGCGGCTCTGGCTGGATAGACCCTGCTCCATCACCATCACCGTCCATCTCGATCAACTCCGGTACGGGATCTCCAGCACGGTCAGATCGGCCGGTAGAATCACGTCTCCCTCATAATATCGCTTTGCATCCTGTATATGGTTTGCTGTGCTCGTATAACGGGAACTTATATGCATCAGGGCGAGCATGCGGGCGCCCAGCGCCGTCGCGGCTTTGCCTGCCTCTCCGGAAGTCGAGTGCAGGACATCGCGGGCGCGAGCGCTCTCCTGGTCGTCGAAGGTGGCGTCGTGGATCAGGAGATCGGCGCCTCGCATCATCGCCGCGGTCTCGGGCTGGTCCTGGAGCGGGCGGGTGTCGCCGGTATAAGCGATCTTCCTGCCCGGGCGCGACTCCCCCATCACGTCGGCGGGCCGGATGACAATATCGACACCATCGCGAACGACGTGAACATCCTCCCCGCGCTGCAGCCGTCCGAAGAGCGGGCCCGGCGGGACGCCGAGTTCGATCGCCCGCTCGCGGTTGAACCTGCCCGGCCGCTCATCCTCCTCCAGCACGTAGCCGAGCCCGGGGATGCCGTGGGACGTTGCGAACGCCCGGACGGTGTAGCCGTTGAAGGGCACGACCGAACCGTGCTCGAGGGGATGGGCGGTGACGGAGAAACCCCGGGTGTGGCGGCTGATCCTCTGCACGAGATCGACGAAATCGCCGACCCAGGGCGGCCCGTAGATCGGGAGCGACTCGGTCCGCCCCATGAACGCGAGCGTCTCGACGAGCCCGAAGACACCGAGGAAGTGGTCGGCGTGCCAGTGAGTGATGAAGACGGCGTTCACCGTAAACCCGGTCCGGGCGCGCATCATCTGCTGCTGGGTGCCCTCCCCGCAGTCGAAGAGCAGGGTGTCGGAACCCCGCCGGATCAGGAGCGAGGAGGGATTCCTCTGCGGCGAGGGGAGTGCTCCCGCGGTGCCGAGGAAATGAACGTGGAGGGTCTCGCCAGCTATACGAACCACTCCCTGAATGCTGCGAGGCTCCGCTTTGCCTCCTCAAGGTTCCGCCCCTCAATGACGGCCGGTCCGGAGTAGTCGCGGGCGATGACCCGCCCGGCCTTCTCCCAGGGGATGTTCCCCGCGCCGAGCGCAAGGTGTTCGTCTGAGCGCCCGTGGTTGTCGTGGATATGCAGGTGATCGACCTCCCGCACGTGCCCGAGGAAGGCGTCCACAAGGCCGTTGGTGTTTGCGTGCCCGAGATCCAGCGTGATCCCAATCCCCGCGATCCCTTCCGTGAGGCCGAGGAGCTCCTCGGGGTAGCGGCAGAGGAAGTCCTTGATGCTGATCATGTTCTCGACGCACGCGAGGACACCATGATCCTCTGCGTACTTCCCAATCTCGACAAGCGCGGTCTTCTGCATCTCCCAGACCTTTTCGGGGACAAGTTTACCTACCGGAGAGACGAAACCGGGGTGGATCGTCACCCGGTCGGTCAGTTCGGCCGCGTGCTGGATGCAGCAGCGGGTCTGGCGGATTGATTCGCGCCAGATCGGGTAGTTCAGCGACGCGAGGTTTAAGTCGCTGTAGGGCGCGTGCACGGTCGCGAGAAGGCCGGTGCTCTCGAGGTTCTCCTGGACAGCAGCGAAGTTCTCGGGGTTGTCCAGACGATACTTCCCGTCGGCGACGATCTCCCATCCGGCATACCCGATCTCTTCAAGCCCATAGACCCAGTCACGTGACTCCCAGATCTTCGATGATGCTGAAAAATACGGGACAAGACTCATTCTTATCTACCTCCAAGCCGGCAGAACAGTGTGCGAACCTCTGCGCTGAACTCTTCAAGCGACCCTTCGTTCGTGACCCGGCAGTCCGCCCTCTCAAGGGCGCGCCCGAGCCCCCATCCGAGTTCCCGCTCGTCGCGGGCCCGGAACTCGTCGGGGGTGAGGGAGTCGTCGGACCGGCCGCGGTTCGTGAGCCGCCTGTAGCGCGTCTCAAACGACGAATCGATCCCGATAAGCGTGAAGTCGGGAAAGTGCTCTTTGAACGCCGTCACCTCATAGTCTCCCCGGATGCCGTCCACGAGTACCACCGGGGCGCCCGTCGCCTCGATCCTCGGGATGGTGATCCGGGCGATGGCGTCCATGCCGAGGTCTACGCGCAACTTCCCGGCGATTGCGCCACAGTTAGCGTCGGTTTGGGGGAGCCCGGCTTCCTTCACCCGTTCCCGTATCGCATCCCCCATGACCACGACAGGTATCCCGAGGTCCCGGGCGGTCCTTGATGCCTCTCCCTTCCCGCTTGCCGGCATACCAACAATTCCAATGACCTTCATCAGGTTTCTCCTATATCCAGAACAGCGGGCCGTGCCGGCGAGAGACCGGCTGCAGGGTCCCGGCGATGCAGGTTGCGGCGGCCGCCGCAAATGTCTTTATAGACGTGCGTTCCCGTCGATATTATGCTTAACGTCACCGGAAAGGGTTACCGTTCCGGGCCGTAGACGACCTCGCCGTCTTCCCGGGTCCGTATGCAGACCTTGCGGCCGAGCGACGTCGCGGCCGCCTCGAGTTCCTGCCGGGTCAGGGGTACGAAGCCCGGGGCCACCCCCTGCTGGAGCACGAGGTCAAGTCCGCGGGTATCCTGTGCGATGGCCGGAAGGTCTTCCTCACGGCCCCGGAAGAGGGTGACCACAGCCAGACAGGCCTCAAGGCGGCCGTCGGCCTTCGCGCGCCTGCAGGCGGCGAGCGACTGCTTCACCGCATCGGCGGCGGGAATCCCCAGGAGTTCGTCGTAGCGCTCCCACGTCGTCTTGATATCGAGCGAGATCATATCCACGAGATCCCCATCAAGGAGGTCCTCGATCACCCGGGGGAACATCCCGTTCGTGTGCAGGCCGACAGAGAACCCCATCCTGCGGGCGGCGGCGGCGAGGTGGACGAGTGCCGGGCCCTGCAGGGTCGGCTCCCCCCCGGAGAAGACCACGGCGCCCGCAACCATGCGGGACTCCCGGATCATCGCGAGGATATCATCGGTGTCGCGGAGGTCCTCGCCGTCCTGGATGGCAGCGTTGTGACAGTAGAAGCAGCGCGCGGGGCACCCCCGGAGAAAGACGGTGCAGGCCGCCCGCCCCCGCCAGTCGACGGTGCTGATCGGGACAAATCCTCCGAAATTGACGTACAAATGATCACCAGGCGATAAAGAGATGCTCCGTTATTTCTTGTAAGCCTTGGCTTTCCGGCTAAGAAAAAAGATCTGAATAAGAGAAAGTAAAGTTTACTTGTTGAGAGAACAAGCAACATTTAGCCACAAATTGAGAAAACAAGCCTTTATCAACTCTTTTCTGCAAATATAGACCCATGGGTCTCATAGAAGACGCCCGGCGCGGCGTCGTCACCGAGGAGATGCGGATCGTCGCAGCAGCAGAAGGGGTAACCGAAGATTTCGTCAGGCGCGGCGTGGCCGACGGTCACATCGTCATCCCAGTCTCCCCCTACCGGGAGGTGAAGATCTGCGGTATCGGCGAAGGGCTCCGCACAAAGGTCAATGCAAGCATCGGGACGTCGACGGATATGGTCGACGTCGATATGGAGATCGAGAAGGTCCGGCAGGCAGAGCGTGCCGGTGCCGATACGCTGATGGAACTCTCCACCGGCGGCGATTTTGCGGAGATCCGGCGCCGGGTCGTCGAGGCTACCACCCTCTCGGTCGGGTCGGTCCCGCTCTACCAGGCATTCATCGAGGCCGCCCGGAAGCACGGGGCGGTCGTCCACATGGAAGAGGACGACCTCTTCCGGATCACGGCGGAGCAGGCGAAGCTCGGGACCAACTTCATGGCGATCCATACCGGGATCAACTATGAGACGATGAAGCGCCTGCAGAACCAGGGGCGGCATGGCGGGCTCGTCTCCCGGGGCGGGGCCTTCATGACCGCGTGGATGCTCCACAACGAGAAGGAGAATCCGCTGTATTCTGAGTTCGACTACCTCGTCGAGATCTTGAAGGAGCACGAGGTCACCCTCTCGTTCGGCAACGGTATGCGGGCGGGCGCCGTCCACGACGCGACCGACCGTGCCCAGATCCAGGAACTGCTCATCAACGCAGAACTCGCCGACAAGGCACACGAGCAGGGCGTGCAGGCGATCATCGAGGGGCCGGGACATATCCCGATCGACGAGATCCAGACCAACGTCGTCCTGCAGAAGCGCGTCACGAACAGAAAACCGTTCTACATGCTCGGCCCGCTCGTCACCGACATCGCGCCCGGCTATGACGACCGGGTGGCGGCTATCGGCGCCGCACTCTCCTCCTCTTACGGCGCGGACTTCATCTGCTACGTGACGCCGGCCGAGCACCTGGCGCTCCCCACCCCTGAGGAGGTCTACGAGGGCGTCATGAGCTCGAGGATCGCCGCCCACGTAGGGGATATGATCAAACTCAAGAAGCGCGACGCCGACCTCGAGATGGGCCACGCCCGCCGCGACCTCGACTGGGAGCGGCAGTTTGCGGTTGCGATGAACCCCGAGCGCGCCCGGGCGATCCGGGCCGAGCGGATGCCGGCCGATACCGACGGCTGCACGATGTGCGGGGACTACTGTGCGTTGAAGATCGTCGGACGGCATTTTAATTTCTGAGTGGGAGTGGGGGAGCGGGGGCGCTCCCGGCTTTCGCCTTTTTGTGGTATTTTTCTCCAGGTAGCGAGGGTGTTCACGTGTGCAAGTGGATCTGACTCGATATCCTCTTGGACAATCTCCCGACATCAAATGGCCTCTCTAACCCCGTCTATCCCACAGTCACTAGCCCCGCCAACGGCTTTCGTGGGGATATCGCCACGCACTGCCCCCGCCCCCTTGGGGGCGGGGGAGGAGCGCGAAGCGCGGGTGGGGTGGGGGAATGCAAGCATAGCGAGTTTGAGCAACAGTGATGTGAGATGGAGACAGGCGAGGGGGGATGCTCCCCCCTCCTCGTCAGCCCCTCCCCCGGGGGCGATACCCCCACGGTCCAGCGTACCGGGCAGTTGCACACCAATCCCATGCATCCATCCATCGAATCGCTACCCTCGCCGCACCAAAAAACCGCACCATTATCCTCGCTCTCGCCCACACTCCCATACGAGGAAAGCCCATGAAACCGGAAAACGAACAGATAGTCAAAGATTTTCTCGCCCACGCCGACGACCTCAGCGATGATATCACGGACGACGTAGAAGAGATGCTCGGCGTCGTGCCGTTCATCTTCTCCATCCTCCGCGACCGGCCCGAATCCTTCGTGCTCTCCACTCTCGCCGACTACCGGTTCTCCCGGCCCGCCTCACTCGATGCAAAGACCGCGGAACTGATCGCCGTCGCGGCCGCCGCGGGAGCAGGGGCGGAGAGCTGCCTGAAGGTTCATATCGGGGCCGCGCTGAAAGAGGGCGCATCCCGCGACGAGATCCTCGACGTCCTCCTCATCGCCGCGATGATCGGCAAGACCCGCGTCCTTGCTTCCTCCCTCCGCCAGTTCCGGGAGGTCTGCGGCAGGGAGGAGGGGGCCGGAAAGTAGGCAGCCACTCCCTCACCCCGAAGTATGCATGCTTTAATGGTGCATTTCAGCCAAAATTCACTACAATGAGCCAGACAAAGGCGGCCCTCCGCCAGCAGGCAAAGGAGGTCCGTCTCCTTCTCTCGCCCCCACAGATCGCCGACTACAGCAGCAGCGTAACCGAGCGGCTCCTCGATATCCTGGACGGCTTTGCGACCGTCATGGTCTACGCCGCAAAAGCCCCTGAGGTCGAGACCTCGGGCCTTATCACCGAACTGAACCGGCGGGGCGTGCGGGTCGTCGTGCCCATCATCGAGCGCGAGACCCACACCCTCCGCCTCTCCTACCTGCCGGACCCCTCTGTCCTCGTCCCGAGCACCTTCAACGTCCCCGAACCGATCGGCCGCGAACTCCCGGCCCGGCCGGAGGACGTCGAGGTCGTCGTCCTGCCGATGCTCGCCTTCGACGCGGAAGGAAACCGGCTCGGCTACGGTGCGGGGTACTATGACCGCTTCCTCTGCTGCTACCCCCACCCAAAGAAGATCGGCATCGCGTTCTCCTGCCAGCAGATGCAGAGCATTCCCGCCGAGGAAAACGACGTGAAGATGGATTGCATCGTTACAGAAAAGGGGATCATCCGGCACAACGGGAGGGATACCCCGGGAAATATATAAATACAACCTCGCACTTACCTATGGTAAACCCTAAAGGAGGAGATTGTTCACATGGCTAACACCGAATCTGTTGAGGTGCTCATCAAGGAGGCGGCGCACGAAGACGCCGGCCGGGGAATTGCCAGGCTGAGCATCGACACCATGAAGGCGCTCGGTCTCGTCAGCGGCGACGTCATCGAGGTCGAGGGGCGCCACAAGGCGGCGACGCTCATATGGCCGGGATTTCCTCAGGATACCGGCAGGGCGATCCTGCGCATCGACGGCAATACCCGCAGCAACGTCGGGTCGGGGATCGATGATAAAGTCCGGATCAGAAAGACTGAGGCAGGCTACGCGAAGAAAGTGACCATCCAGCCGACCCAGCCAATCCGCCTGGTGGGCGGCGAGCAGTACCTGGGGAGGATCCTCCGCGGCAGGCCCGTCACCGAGGGGCAGCTCATCCGGGTCAACATCCTCGGCAACCCGCTTACGTTCGCGATCGCGAAAGTGGCGCCGAAGGGCATCGCCATCGTCACCGACAGCACCGAGATCGAGCTGAAGGAGAGTACCTACGAGCCCAAGGAAGGGAAGCGCGAGATGGCAGGCGACGTCCACTACGAGGACATCGGCGGTCTCGACCGCGAACTGCAGCTCGTCCGGGAGATGATCGAACTCCCGCTCCGGCACCCCGAACTCTTCGAGCGCCTCGGCGTCGAGCCCCCGAAGGGCGTCCTGCTCTACGGCCCGCCCGGAACGGGGAAGACGCTGATCGCAAAAGCGGTGGCGAACGAGGTGGACGCTCACTTCATCACGCTCTCGGGCCCCGAGATCATGAGCAAGTACTACGGCGAGTCCGAAGAGCGCCTGCGGGAGGTCTTTGAGGAGGCGCAGGAGAACGCACCCTCGATCATCTTCATCGACGAGATCGACTCGATCGCGCCCAAGCGCGAAGAGGTGAAGGGCGAGGTCGAGCGCCGGATCGTCGCCCAGTTGCTCGCCCTGATGGACGGGTTGAAGACCCGGGGCCAGGTCGTGGTGATCGCCGCGACGAACCTTCCGGACATGATCGACCCCGCCCTCCGGCGCGGCGGCCGGTTTGACCGTGAGATCGAGATCGGCATCCCCGACACCAAGGGACGACAGCAGGTCTTCCAGATCCACACGCGCGGCATGCCGCTTGCCGAAGACGTGAGACTCGACGAGTATGCCCGTTCCACACACGGCTTCGTCGGCGCCGATATCGCACTGCTCGCAAAAGAGGCGGCGATGCACGCAATCCGCCGGATCATCCCTCAGATCAAGATCGAAGAGGAGATCCCCACCGAGATCATCGATCAGCTCCGCGTCACGAACGAGGACTTCATCGAAGCGCATAAGCACGTCGAGCCGAGCGCGATGCGAGAGGTGCTCGTAGAGATCCCGGATGTCAAATGGGAGGACGTAGGCGGGCTCGAAGACGTAAAGGGAGAACTTGCGGAGGCCGTTGAGTGGCCGCTCAAATTTCCGGAGATATTCGAGTCGCTCGACACCGAACCCCCCCGTGGCATCTTGCTCTTCGGCCCTCCGGGAACAGGTAAGACACTCCTCGCAAAGGCAGTCGCTAACGAGAGTGAAAGCAATTTCATCTCCGTAAAAGGCCCGGAACTCCTCTCGAAGTGGGTCGGAGAATCGGAACGCGGCGTTCGGCAGGTATTCCGGAAAGCGAGGCAAGCAGCACCGTCGATTATCTTTTTCGACGAAATTGATGCACTTATGCCCAAACGTGGATCATATATAGGATCATCGCACGTAACTGAAAGTGTGGTTAGCCAGATCCTGACAGAGCTCGACGGCCTCGAAGAACTCAACAATGTCGTGGTTCTCGGCGCTACCAACCGCCCGGACATGTTGGACGATGCGCTGCTTCGCCCCGGCAGGTTCGACCGGATCATCTACGTTCCGCCGCCCGACCGGGAAGGCAGGAAGAAGATCTTCGAGGTCTATCTCAAGAATCAGAAGACCCTTGCAAACGACGTGGACATCGAGGACCTGGTCGACAGGACCGAGGGCTACGTCGGTGCCGACATCGAGGCGCTGGTCCGTGAAGCCAAGATCTCCGCCATGCGTGAGTTCATCGCCGCAATGGGAGGGAAGAGCGAGGAGGAACGGCGTCAGGCGATCGGCAACGTGAGGGTCACGAAGAAGCACTTCGAGGACGCCCTCACCCGCGTGAGAGGCACGCTGGATCTCGACCGGATGGAGGAGAACGAACGCCATTCCTGGCAGATCCTCTACAACCAGGAGCAGCGGTCGGCACTCGAAGACGCCGTCTCGACGATCAACCGTGCCCGGATGTTGGAGACAGGGAAGATCGAGCGGGAAGTCAGCGATCTCACACAGACCCTCAAGGATGCGGTCTACCAGAGAAAGAAGGACTTCGGCGAGATCAAGCGTCTCACAAAGGAGTTGAAAGCCAGACTGGAACGCCCGCTGCCCCAGACGGGTATGGCGTTCTGACGGGAGCGCCCCTGCCCGTGAGGCGCTCCCTCCGGGGATCCACCCCCCCACCAACAGCGATAGAATGTGATGCACATGAGTGACAGTCCAGCAGATATCTTCGAGCAACTCAACGAACTGATGAAACGCCTCATGGAGCAGGGGCTCAAAGAGCAGGGAGAACAGAACAGACCGTTTGCCTACGGATTCAAGATCGTCCTTCACGATGCCGGAAAGCCTGAGATCCCGGCAACGGAAGCAACCCCCGTAGCAGAACCGGAAGAACCCTCATCCGAGGGGACCATCGAGCCGATAGCAGAGATGTACACGACCGATGAAGACGTGACGGTGGCGATCGATCTCCCGGGCATCGAGAAGGAGAACATTCACCTGTCACTCATCAACGGGACGCTGACGATCATTGCCGGCGGCAATCAGCTGACCTCGGTGGAGGTGCCCGCCGTGGACGCCGACTCCATGCAGTCGAACTACAAGCACGGCGTCCTGGAAGTCAAATTCTCCCGGGGCAAGTCGATCCGGATCGACTGAGGCACCGGGGTGCCTGCCGGTCCGGCTTCCCGGCAGCATCGCAATATTTTTGCTGAGAACACCATTCGCCCCTGAAGGAACCGCCATCATCGCGCTCGACCCGCCTCACGGCGTCATCCCGGCAACACCTCCCCGAGAGGACGCGCGAGCATCACCAGGGCCGTCACGAGCGATTCCCGGAAATGCCGCTCTCGAAAGAGCCCCTGTCCCGGAACCATTCACAAAAATCGGCACGACGTGTAAACGGCAGCATAGTAGCACTGCTGCCCCCTTTGGGAGCATCCACCGTAGAGGGGTGCCGGGATGGACGAACCTGCAGAGAGGCTGCCGCAGCCAACCCTTTTTCAAGGCGGCAACACCTACATATACAGTAATACCTATCTACTAGTCGTAGGGGCATTTGCCCGCCAGGTAGTGGTGATTAAATGGTCAAAACCACCGTGTCCGTGATCAAAGCAGATGTAGGCAGTCTTCCGGGGCACTCCCGTACCCACCCGAAGCTCCTTGAAACAGCCGCCCGGATGCTCAAGGAAGCAGAAGGCAGCATCATTATTGACTCACACGTCACCCATTGCGGCGACGACCTCGAGTTGATCATGACGCACACCAAGGGCGAGGATAACGAAGAGATCCACAAACTCGCGTGGAACGTCTTCACGGAGTGTGCCAGGATCGCCAAGGAGATGAAACTCTACGGCGCCGGTCAGGACCTGCTCGCAGATGCGTTCAGTGGCAACGTCAAGGGCATGGGGCCCGGGGTTGCCGAGATGGAGTTTGAAGAACGCGGCTCAGACCCGATCCTTGTCTTCATGGCCGACAAGACCGAACCCGGAGCGTGGAACTACTTCCTCTACCGGATCTTTGCCGATCCCTTCAGCACCTCCGGTCTCGTCATCGATCCCTCGATGCACGACGGGTTCACCTTCGAGGTTCACGACGTCATCGAGAAGCGCAAGATCCTCTTCAATACGCCTGAAGAGTCGTATAGCCTTCTTGCCTACATCGGAGCGCCGAGCCGCTACGTAATCAAGTATATCTGGAAGAGGGACGGTCTGATCGCAGCATCCACAAGCACCCAGCGCCTGAACCTGATGGCCGGCCGCTATGTGGGGAAGGATGACCCGGTCATGGTCATCAGGGCGCAGAGCGGGTTCCCCTCGGTCGGTGAAGTCATCGACCCCTTCAGGACGCCCATCCTTGTTGCCGGCTGGATGCGCGGCTCGCACCACGGGCCGTTCATGCCAGTGGGTGTCTGCGATGCAAACTGCACCGCGTTTGACGGACCGCCGCGGGTCATCTGCCTCGGATTCCAGATCTGCAACGGGAAACTGATCGGGCCCGTAGATATGTTCGACGACCCGGCGTTCGACCGCGTCCGCGACCGGTGCTGCGAACTCTCCGACGTGCTCAGGGCCCACGGGCCGTTTGAACCGCACCGCCTCTCGCTTGAGGAGATGGAGTACACCACCCTCCCCGGCGTCGAGAAGCAGTTCAAGGACCGCTGGGAAGATCTCCCCGAGTAACCATTTTTTTGCCGACGGCGCTTTATCGGCCCCCGTAACGCTTCCGTCTTCGTGACATACCCCACCGCCGCACCCGACAGGCCTCCCCCGGAGTCAAACGGCCGTCGGTGGTCGGTCAACGAAAACCTTAATGCATGAACATAACCATATAAGAACAGATGGTTAACGGTATCGTACTCCCTGTTAAGAAGGTTTTTTCGCTCGTAGACTCTAAAATCACCGTCGAGATCAAGGACGACGGCAGGAAACTCCAGGGACGGCTCGTTGCAGTGGATGAACACCTGAACCTGCATATGGACGAGACCACGGAGTATACCGGAGAACAGCGGGGCCGCGCCCTCGGGACCGTCGTCATCCGCGGCAATAATATCCTGACCATTGCACCCCTGCTCTGATAGCCATGTCCGACCAGGAGGAAGAAGCACTCAAGGTAATCCAGTCCCATCGTCAGGGAGTCCTCCAGAGCGAGCTCTGGAAACTTCTTGATATCGACAGCAGGAAGTGCTCGAGGATCGTGAAGAGGCTGCTTGATTCCGGGCTGATCGAGCGCGTAGAGTTCCGCAGCGACGGCATCAAGACCTACCTGCTGCGCGCGAAGAAACGCGCGATCGACCCCTGCATCATCCTTGCGGGAGGAGAGGTTCTCCCCTGCATCGGCTGCGATCAGGAGTGCACCCCGGAAGAGTGCGCACTCCTCCTCGACTGGATGTACCAGCTTGCTCTTGAAGAGTATCAGGAGTAAGGCATCTCATTTTTACCGATTTTCTCGAACCGCGGCACCTGACAGCAGCTCAAACCCGGCACCTTTGCATGAGGCGTATCGCCGCCCTCGCCGTCATGCTCTGGCGACGATCACCGTGGCATTATCGGTGCTTGCCGCGTCCCTGGCGGAATCGATCAATCTCCGGCATGCAGCATCAGGGTCGCGATCGAGCACGATCCCCCGGATGACGCTCTCCGGGACGTGGTCGTGCAGCCCGTCCGAACTGAGCAGGAGAACCCCACCGGCGAGTTCCACGATATCGAGGTCGACCTGCACCCGGGCCGAGAGGCCGAGCGCCTGGGTCAGGACGTTCTTTCGCGGGTGGAGCATCGCCTCTGCCGGGGAGATGACTCCCGATTCAACCAGGTCCTGGACATAGGTCTGGTCGCGCGTATGCCAGGAGGAGGTCGGCGTGATGATGTACGTCCTGCTGTCGCCCACCGTGCCGACCCAGCACCTGCCCGACTCGTCGACGACTGCCGCCGAGAGCGTTGTTCCTGCGTTCAGGGCGTTATCTTTATTGTACTCAAAAATAACTGCGTTGATCTGCTCGAACGCGCGTATGAGCATCTCGCCAGGGTCGTTCCCGGGAAGGTCTCTCCCTGCAGTCTCGGCGAGGATCTCGACCGCCATCCTGCTCGCAACCTCTCCGGAGGCATGCCCCCCGAGACCATCCGCGACGGCAAAGAGGTGATGCCCGCTCATCCGGCCGGCAAAATACGCATCCTCATTCTGCTTGCGCTTCCCTACATCGCTCATCACGGCGTACCGGAGCCCCGCCTCTCTTCTCACCTGCACTTCTGAGTCAACTCTCTCTTCGGGCGGATAACCTTTTGGCAGCGGCATCTTCCCTTCGCCTCTCATGGGAATCCCCGCCGAAGGCCGTTCTCCTTTGCGCAACGGACGGCGTAACGGTACTCCCGCGCCGTTACCGGACGTTGCAGTGCCGCAAGAACCGGGTTTCTCCCTCCTTCGGACGCCTTCCAGGCCGGGTGGTACTGGGCCATGACGTTCACGTAGGAGTCGCGCGATATCTCCTCTGCGATGAACTTCATCACCACCTCGCTGTTTGCAAGGTTCCCGGGGAGCACCAGGTGCCTGATGATCATGCCCCGCACCGCGATGCCGTCCCTGATCTCGAGGTCGCCGACCTGCCGGTGCATCTCCTGTAGTGCGGCCTGCATGCGGCCGGTGTAGCCGGGGGCGTGGGAGAGTTCCAGCGCCACGTCATCCCGCCCGTACTTCGCGTCCGGCATGTAGATGTCGATGACGCCGTCGAGGAGACGCAGGGTCTCCACGGAGTCGTAGCCGCCGCTGTTGTAGACCAGCGGGACGTTGAGGCCCCGGGGAACGGCGATGGCCACCGCGCGGAAGATCTGGGGGACGACGTGCGAGGGGGAGACGAAGTTGATGTTGTGGCACCCGCGTTCCTGCAGGCGGAGCATGACCCCGGCAAGGTCTTCGCACGAGACCGCGTAACCGGCCGCGCACTGGCTGATCTCGTAGTTCTGGCAGAAGATACACCGCATGTTGCAGCCCGCAAAGAAGACCGTTCCCGAACCGTTCTTTCCGACGAGCGGGGCCTCTTCGCCAAAATGCGGGCTGTAACTGGACACCCGGGGCAGCAGGCCGGTCCGGCAGAACCCTTCCTCGTCCTCGATACGGTTCACGCGGCACTCCTGGGGGCAGACGACGCAGTCGCGGAGCACCTCGTGCGCTCGCCGTGCCCGCTCCTCCAACTCGCCGCTCCGGGAGAGGCGCACGTATCCGGGTAGTTGTCTTCGTTCTGCTTCGGCCATGATCATCCCTGGGTGCAGAGAGGAAGAAAGTTTGCCCTCCCGGTGCCCACCCCACGAGGCTACAGGCAGCCCGTAGCGGCACCAATCGGTCTGGAGGAGACAACCAGGGTCACTCTCTTCGAGATCCGGTCCTCTCACGGGGTTCTGCGTTCTTCCCCTCGCATGGCCAAAATCTCTTACTGCCAATTTCACCGTTCGTTATCCCTCGACCCCACCCCACGGCGTCGAATAATTTTGAAAATGTTTATCCCTCAGGTAACGGATCTATCATCGTATGACCGGCGACCCATACCGTCCACGCAAATTTCCTATCAAGACCGTGATCGTCGTTCTTGTCGTCATCGGCATAGCCGCCATCTGGGGCGGCCAGATCGCCTCGTCGGTAGGAACCGCGGTCACCGGGACACTTGAAGCGTCAGGCCTCAACTCACCTGAGATCTCCAAAGAGACCCTGGAGAAAGGGCCAAAGACCATCAATTATCCGTATGTTCTCCGCGGCAAACCAGGTTCAATCCGGTTTGATGCCTATCGTGGCGTCAACGACTATCTCTCCACGAAGTATCCGGCCGCGCACCGTGACGATCGCGACTACTGGCTCCAGTTCACCGATGAGGCCATCCAGGACCGCTACTTGAAGCAACTGGCCGCGAACATCCGCGCTGCCGAACCTGAGCCCGACAATCAGGTGCGCGCCGCGATCAGCCTGGTGCAGCAGATCCCCTACGCCGATTACTCATTCGACACCGCGGCCAAGTATCCCTACCACGTCCTCTACCACCAGGACGGGGACTGCGATGAGAAGTCGCTCCTGCTCGCCTATCTCCTCCGGGAGATGGGGTACGGCGTCGCGCTCTTCGAGTTCGAGCAGGAGAGCCACATGGCCGTGGGCATCAAGGCTCCTGAGCGGTACTGCTACCGGGACACGGGGTACGCGTTCATCGAGACCACTGTCCCGTCCATCCCGACCGATGGCAATGGGGAGTACGGGGATGACGGAATAAAGATGACGTCGAACCCGAAGGTCTTCGTCGTAGCGGAAGGAGACTCCTTCGAGGGCATCTGGCGCGAGCATGCCGATGCCGCCGAGTGGAACAAGATTCAGGGCATGGGGCCCAAACTGGACTCATACAACTACGGGCGCTACCGGAACCTAGCGCAGACATACGGGATAGACTACGGTGGCTAAAACCCGATCGTCCGGTGCGGCACGGAGGGGAGGGCATCCTTCCGGCCAACCGGTAACCACGGTGAGACGGACGGTCAGGGGCGAGACCGCTCTTTCGGATACGCATGGCGTATTCCTGATGGTCGCAATCACCGTCATCCTCGCCGTAATTGTTCTGCTGATGCTACTCTCGATGCTCCCCACCGGCTCCTGGGTCGAACCGGAGCCGGCGATCATCATCACCGAGATCTCCCACGTCAACACAGGTGCCGGGGCGATGACGTATGCGAGCAGGATCACCCTCAAGAACAACAGCAGCACGACATTTGAGAACGATAACCTGAAGGCAGTCATCTACGTGAACGGCTACAAGTACTGCATCATCCAGACCTTAAACGGCCATCTCCTCATCCCGTCGCACCACTACGGGGTGAAGACCCTCGGCGGCGAGGGGTGCCGCGACCGCTTCTGGAACCCGGGTGAGGAGATGACGGCGGATCTTACCGACGGGACGTTCTACCCGGGCGCAGAGGTCACTCTGAAGATATTGGATAAAGAGGGCGAGAGGGTTATCTCGCAGCATACGGTGCGGGCATGAGAGAGACTCTCGCCAGTGAACACGTTTTTGTACGGGAACGCATCTAAACGACTGCTATGTTCAGATCGATCCTCGTGGCGATCGACGGATCGGAGATCGGCCGTCGGGCGCTCGATGAGGCCCTTGCCGTCGCCCGTGCCATGGGGGCCCCGGTGCATGCCGTGCACGTCGTTCAGACCGCCACGTATCCCGCGCTGACCCCGAACGAACTCGAACCTCCCGCCATCGCCCAGCAGGCGCTTCTGGATGCACTCGACCGCGAGGCCGACGAGATCCTTGCCGACGCGAGGGAGAAGGCAGCCGCCGCCGGCGTCCCGCTCACCGTCCACAAACGCCAGGGGCACCCAGGAGCGGAGATCACCGCGCTGGCGCAGGAACTCGGCGCCGACCTGACCGTGGTCGGGTCGCACGGCAAGGGCCGGCTCGACCGCTTCTTCCTCGGGAGCACCAGTTCCTACGTCGTCGACCACGCGACGTCAACGGTCATGGTCGCCAGGGGTGAACCCGACGTCTCCTGACGACCGGACGACGCCGCGGGCGATGAGCCGCGCCACCCGGATGGGCTCGGGTACCCTTCCATCATGCGTGAAGTCGTTGCAGAGCCTTGCGGCGTCCTCAAAGGAGATACCGCATGAGCGCAGAAAGAGCGTATGCCCTGAGTGGAGCCGGACGGGAAGCCGGTCGCCGAGCCTCCGGTATGCCGCAAGCCTCTCATCGTCGCCCGGGAAGTGGCGCCGGATATCCTCCTCGAGCCCTTCCGACTCCTCGTAGGTGACGACGACGACGGGAAGACCGGTCGCCTGATGCACCGCCGCCGGGTCGATGATGTTGTACCAGGCGATGACACTCCCGCCGATCATCAGGAGGTTGATGTCCCGGCGGGCGAGACGGGTGAAGATCCGAACGACCGCATCGGTGGCGTCCGATCCGCCGACGGTCACCCGGGCGAAGGCCGCTCCGTCGATCCGGAGGTCCTTTCGCATGACGACGCCGGCAAGGGTGGACTGCTCCCGCCCCGAGTAACTCTCGGCGACACCGAGAGCCCGGAGCCCCGATTTGGCTACGTGCATGCGAAGTCCTTATGTTGCTCAATCGGATATAGTACATCAATGAGCGTCGAGCACGATGAGGTCTGCATCTTCATCCCTACGTTAAACGAGGCCCCGACGATCGCTGAACTGGTCGAGGGATTCAAACAACGCGGTTTCTCCCACATCCTCGTCATGGACGGGAACAGCACCGATAACACACCGGATATCGCACGGGCCGCGGGAGCGGTTGTCCGGACACAGACGGGGAAGGGAAAGGGCAACGCCATCATCGAGGCCGTGGATATCATCGACACGCCCTACGTCCTCATGCTCGACGGCGACGGCACCTACTCGCCGGACGATGCGGAGAGGATGCTCGAACCCCTCGGCCGGGGGTTCGATCACGTCATCGGCGACCGGCTCGTGAACCCCGAGGCTGGAGCGTTCACGCGGTTAAACCTCCTCGGCAACCAGCTCCTCAACACGATGTTTCGGATAGCGCACGGGAAAGACCTCAGCGACATCCTCTCCGGCTACCGCGCCTTTACTATCCAGTCGATCCGGCAGATGACGCTCAAAGAGGCGGGGTTTGAGATCGAGACGGAGATGGCGGTCGAGTCTGTGAGGAACGGGCAGCGGGTCACGGTCGTCCCTGTCCGGTATCTGGCGAGGCCCGGCACCGTCACAAAACTGAACCCGTTCCAGGACGGCCTGCGGATCTTCTCGACGATCTACCGGCTCGCGAAGATGAACAACCCGATCTTCTACTTCGGGATCATTGGCCTCTTCATATCGCTCATCGGGGGTGTCATCGGCGTCTATGTCGTTCTCGAGTGGCTCAAGAACATCGAGCACCTCCCGCTCACCATCCTCACGGTTCTCCTGATCACGATGGGCTTTCAGATCTTCATGTTCGGCGTGATCAGCGACATGCTGCTCGGGTTCCACCGCGAGACGACCCGCCAGATCGAGCAGTTACAGAACCCCCCGAAGCCTCCCCGATAAGAAGAGGATCCGGCAGGCGTATTCGGCGATCGAGGTGTAGATGTACGCCTCGTCGAGCGTTTTTCCAGCTCCAAACGTCCCGTGCCCCCGGACGATGACGATATTGCCGTCCCGGAGCGCCCCCGCGACATTCTCTGCGATCTCCTCGGTTCCCGGACTCCCGGTGACGACCGGGATCTCGGGGCAGAGCATCCCTCCCTCGCTGTCGACCGGCCGGACGAGGTCGGTATCGAGCGAGGCGGCGACAGCGTGAACCGGGTGGGCGTGGACGATCGCGGAGTGCGGCGTCTCCCGGTAGACCGCACGGTGGACCCGGTACTCGCTCGAGGCCTCGCGCGGGGCGTCGCCCACATCCGGCACGAAGACCGGAGTCTCCCCCGCGTCGAGATAGGCACCGGTCCGGGTGATCGAGAACCCGCCCTCGCCCCGCACGCTCATGTTCCCGAAATTCGCTCCGACGAGCCCTTCCATGAAGAGCCTCTTTCCGATCCGTTCAAACTCCTGATCGAGCATCTCCGGCACCCTGACTTCGTACAGGATGGTTTGGCGTGCAACGGGATATGTGCATGCCGCCCGGGGCACGGTGAGGGAGGCGGATGTGCTGCGAAGATGGTAGTATGGGCAGGGGAGCCGGGTTTGAGGCAAGAGGAGTTGCAGACGCCCCAGGAGACAAAAACCGTTATGCCTGTACGTATCTTGAGCCCTTCAGAGTACGGGAGTTCACCTGCTGCGCCTCAGGGAACGGCTCTCCAGTGGATATCGCGATTGGGGGCGGGGGCAGTGCGTGGCGATAGGCGATCTCCCCATGGGACATCGCAGGAGAAGACCAGAGGTCTTGGACTGGCGACTGACCGAAGGTGCGACGTTCCTCCGGAACGGAACTTGAGCACCGGTGGTGCGCAGTCCCCACAATCCACTGTAATGGCTCAGTTAAATCATCCGTCCGGCACGGCCGCACCCAAGACAGCAACCAAACCCCTGCGGATCTCGGACTCACTGTCCTCGCCAAAAGAAAGAAAAAATTATACAAACTTCACGCCAGCGTCCCGCATCTTACCGAAACGGGCGATGTTGAGGAGGAGAGGCGTCACGCTCTCGACGACGGATGCGGCCGCGAGCGGGCCCGCATCATAGGCACGGAGGTTCGAGACGTTGTTGACGATCTCCATCACCTGCTGCTTCGCAGCGTCGTCATCGCAGCAGACAGCGACCGAATAATCGAGTTCTTCGTCGAGCACCTTCCATTTGTTCGCGGCGATGTTGTTGAATGCGGCGCAGACGGTCGCGCTTTCAGGAAGCATTCCCTTGACCATCATCGCCGCCGAACCCTCAGGCGGAGGGGCGTAGTAGAAGTAGTTCGTGCGCTCAAGCGGGTTGATAGGACTGATGACGATCTTCCCCTCGAACCCGGTCAGGGTGTTCAGGGTGGGAGCCGTGTGTTTGAAGGGTATCGCGAGGACGATGATATCCGCTTCATTGACCACACGCTGGTTGGTCACGCCGGAAAGGCTGCATTCCATCCCCTTACCCTGCAGAGTCTCCCGGCAGATATCGCAGGTCGCAACCGCCTTTATCTCATCACGCGACCCCACGATCACGTCGTACTTCGGCGAGAGTCGGAGCGCCATGCCTTCCCCGATATCGCCGGTTCCCCCGACAATTCCGATCTTCACTTCTCCACCAGGGGTGTTAAGATGCCTTCGAGCGTGCCGAGGTCCTGGACGCCCACCAGCTTCCGGACGAGTTGCCCGTCCTTCTCGATGATAAGAGTCGGTACGAACTGGATGTCGTATTTGGCGGCATACTGCCGCGTCTGTTCGGAATCAACGCCGACGTCGATCTTTCTGATCTCGACCCGGTCGCCCATCTTTGCTTTGAGCTCGTCGATGATCGGTGTCTGCTGGTGGCACGGACCGCACCACTCGGCGAAAAAGTCCATTAAAACCGGTTTTCCCATAAGGCTGTACCCCGTTCAACATTGTGTTTGAACGGGGCAATAAAGGTTATTGGTAGGGGTGTTATTTCGAGAGAATCGCCATGATAATCTTCCCATACGCGGGCCGCGTCACCAGGATACCGATCAGGACGCCGAGTATGGTGATGATGGCAAAGCCCCGGAGCGTCGAGAGGTCCATCAGCGCCAGCGGGAGCATGGCGATGACAACCGTCGCCGCAGAGATGGCGATGATCCCGAGCGCCCGCCCGTACCGCTTCAGGTAGAGGTTCTGCGACGGGACACGCCCTTCATGGAGAACCTCGTCCGTTATGATGATGAGCTGGTCGATGCCGGTACCCACCACCGCTATCAGGCCGGCGATGGTGGCGAGATCGAGTTGTATGAGGAACCGGGAGATCCCGAGCAGGATGACGATCTCCGCAAAGTTGGTCGCGACCATCGGGAGAACGATCGAAGGCTCGCGGTAGCGGTAGTAGACCATGACCCCCACGGCAAGCAGCGCGATGATCCCGGCAAGAAGGACGGTTATCTTGAACTGCTCGCCGAGCGCCGCCGGGACGGAGCCGGAGCCGACGATATCCACCTGAACCGGCAGGGCGCCGGCCCGCAGGTGAATCTGGAGCGTCATCGCGTCTTCACGCCCGGCGTCGCCGGTTCCGGTGCTCGCCGAGAGCGAACTGACCGGGGCCGACCGGAGTTGTCCTGCAAGGCCTCTGTCGAGGGGTGCGCTGTAGACGGTCTCGTTGTCGAGGATCATCACGAGATGGTGGGCGTCCGGGTTGTCGACCGCTCCGGATTCGATGGCGGCCTCACGGAAGGCCTCTGCGCCCGTCTCAGTGAACGAGAACCCGACGCCCCACCGGCCATCGTAGTCCCTCTGCGGCACGCCGACGCTGGTGATCTGGTCGCCGTAGAGGACGTGCTCAGTCTCGTTGCCCGTCGTCTGGACCCGTATCTCGAAGAGGCCCTGGGTGCCGACGATCTCCTGTGCCGTCGCCATATCCACGCCGGCGAGTTCTATCCGCACGTACTGCGGGTACTCACTCCCTGTCGGGGTGAGCAGGTTGATCCTCGCGTCCTGCATACCGAGGGCGTTCACCTTCTCGTTCAGGATCCGTTTCACCTCGTCTGCGGTGAAGGGTGATACGCCCTCCTGGTAGGTGACGATCGAGGCGCCCGATGCCGCGAAGATCGGTTCGAGATCGGCACGCGAGAGACTCTTTCGGATCTCGAGGTGATTCTCGTCGATCTGGATGACCTCTGTCTCGAGGCCTGTGCGCAGGTTCTCGACGAGGTCGCCGAGCGATCCGTCGGTCGAGTAGCCCACGACCACGGACTGGAACTCCATCTGCAGCCACGAGCCGCCTTCAAGATCGAGACCAAACTGGAGGTTCCCCTCGAGCCCCCGCTCGGGGTTCGGTGGAGCCAGGTAGATGCCGATGAGGGAGCCGAACACGAGCAGGAGTAGCAGGGCCACACGCCAGTCTTTGACGAGATTCGTGAAGGTTTCTCTATTCATTTCTTACCGCTCCTGAAGATGTGTGCTTTGAGAATCCCGGCGTTCAGCATCCAGGTGTTCATCATGTCGACGAGGAGTCCAATGATGAGGACGCTTGCGATCGCGCTGATGATCTGGATCTGCCCCATCGTAGCGACAAACCACATGGCGACGATAGCTCCGAGCGTCGTCGTCGTCATGATGATCCCGGTCCTGAATGCGCCGGAGAGTTTCTCTTCGAGCTTGCCCTTGCGCTTCAGGAGTCGCGTGGTCAGAAGGACGTTACTGTCCGCAGCGTAGCCGATCAGCATCAGCAAGGCCGCCGTCGTCCCGAGGGAGAGCGGAATGCCGATGACCTGCATGGCCCCGGCGGTGATGGTGATATCAGAGGCAGCCGCGAGGACGATGGCGCCCGACGCAACGGGGTTTCGGTACGCGATGAAGATCACGATGGCCACCCCGATGAACGAGAAGATCAAGGCGAGGAAGGCCTGACCCTGGAGGGTCTTTCCGAACGTCTCGCCGATCTGGTCCACCTTTGCACCGGGGTAGTTCCCGTTGACGAGCGTGGTGAAACTCCGGTACTGGTCGTCGTCCATGGGACCGAACTGGATGTATTTCCCGTCGCCGACACCCTCACCCACCGATAGGAGCGGATAGTCGGCGAACGTCGCCTCGATCGTCTCTCTGCTGTCGGATGTGAAGACCGTGACCGCCGTTCCTCCCGCAAAGTCGATGCCCGGTGTCAGGGGCAGGCCAGTGGCGAGCGTGGTGTAGCCCAGCATGGCCAGGGCAAGGAGGAGAAGGGCGAGAGGCAGCGCTACCATCTGCCGCGGAGAGTATTTGTTGATGTCATATCCGGAAAATTCCATGCTGCAATAATGTTCGGGTGTGATAGGTTAAAGGGTTGCTCATGGATATGCGGTGGAACCTGCTATTCGCCCGGATATTCCTGAAATAGCCGGTAAGAGCGGAGTCCCGGCCGGACACTGCAGGAGGACACTTTCTCCGGGGCGTTCCCTCATGCAGTATCGCTCCAGCGTATGCGCGCCCGGCGGCGTTCACACTCCGGGGCAAGGAGGGTGCAGCATATGCGCGCCGCGAAGAGTGATGTAGATAAGGGCCGCCACCAAATCACGAGTATTTTTCGTTAAAACCGGATCTAACCAATATTACCATGAATTATAGAAAAAAACGTCGTGGTACTCGATATGGAGCAATTTCGTCAGACAATTGTCGTCCTCCTGGCAGAATACCCGATTAAACGAGTGAAAAGAAAAGATATATATAAAATCCCGAATTACTACCACATATGAGATCGCCCGGTGAGCTCAAGAAAGAGATAGAATCTCGACTCAAAGGTTATCTCTCACGTGACCGGGACGGTATCCGGCATGAGTTGCTCAATCTATTCGTCAAAGTGAAATCTCTCACCATACCCCAGATTCACGAGAAACTGCAGGAGCAGTTCTCGGTCAGTTATCACTCCATTGCGTCGATGGTAGGTATCATCGCATCCCGTATAGGCATCCTGCGCGTGAAGCGCAACGCAGAGGGAACGAACTCCATCTACGAGTTGAAAGATCAGTACGTGGACGTGGTGACGAACGTCCTCGTGGCGACGTAGTTCCCGAAAACCATACCACTTTTTAGCCTCGCCGCCAATATGAGAGATAACCATGCAGAGTGATGTTGAGGGGCCAGACCAGTCACAGGGCATATATGTCACGGAGGATGTCCGATCGTATATTCTCCAGAGAAAACGCGACTTCCGGGTGAGCACATCCTGTAGCGGACCCATCCTCCTGCCGGTAGCGGTCAAACCGCCGAAGGCGACCGACCTGCAGATTCAGATCGGGGATAATACCGTCTACATCTCGAAGTACCAGGCCCGCTACATCGATTCCATACACAGGGGAATGATCCCCATATTCTACGAAGACTTCTGATCATGAGTTTCGAAGAACTGGAGCACACCGCCGACGTCCTTATGCGGGTGCGGGGCGCGGACCTGGCCGAGCTCTTTGCCGAGGCAGGCCGCGCGATGTTCCACGTGATGTATGGCCCCTGCGATGACCGGGGTGTCGAGCGGAGGATCGAGATCGAGGCGGAGAACCTCGAATCGCTTCTCATCGACTACCTCTCGGAACTGCTCTTCGTCACCGAGGTCGAGAACACCGTCTTCTGCACCTTCGACGTCGATCTTCAGGGCACCCGGCTCTCCGCCCACCTCAGGGGCGAGCCGTTCGACCCCGCGCGGCACTCGGCGGGAGCGCTCATCAAAGGCATATCCTACTTCGGGCTCGAAATCGTTAAAGAAGAAGAGGGTTACGTAGTGGAGATCATCTTCGATATCTGAGTGATTGCCATGCTTACCGGAATCAATAAGATCGGGGAACTCGAATGGGAGGTTCCTATCGGATACGTCCCCGATATGCGGGTACCCGGACGATTCTTCCTATCCAGGGAACTGGCGGAGACGCTCGAGGAGGGGGCCGTCCGCCAGCTCGCGAACGTCGCGACGCTCCCGGGGATCGTGAAGCACTCGCTTGCCATGCCCGACATCCACTGGGGATACGGGTTTCCCATCGGCGGCGTCGCCGCGTTCGATATGACCGAGGGGGTCATCTCCCCCGGCGGGGTTGGGTTTGACATCAACTGCGGCGTCCGGCTGATCACGACGCCGCTCACCGAGGCCGATCTCGCCGGCAAGAAGCGTGAGGTGATCGAGCGGCTCTTTGCCGCCGTGCCGACAGGCGTCGGAGGAAAGGGCAGCCTGCGGGTCTCGAACAAGGATATCACCGCGATCATGGTCGACGGCGCCCGGTGGGCGGTCGAGCATGGGCTCGGCACCGAGGCCGACCTCGTCCGGTGCGAGGCCGAAGGAGCGATGCCGGGCGCCGACCCCGACGCGGTCAGCGCCAAAGCCCGCCAGAGGGGCGTGCCGCAGCTCGGGACGCTCGGCGCTGGCAACCACTTTCTGGAGATCCAGGTGGCGCGGGAGATCGTCGATCCCGAAGCGGCAAAGGCCTTCGGGATCGACGAAGGACAGGTCTGCTTCATGGTGCACTGCGGCTCGCGCGGCCTCGGCCACCAGGTCGCGACCGACCACCTGCGGACGCTCGAGGGCGCGCTTCCGAAGTACGGGATGCGCCTCCCCGACCGGCAGCTCGCCTGCGCTCCCGTTGACTCCCCGGAAGGCCGTGCCTACTACGGGGGCATGGTCTCGGCCGCAAACTACGCCTGGGCAAACCGGCAGGTCATCATGCACGAAGCGAGGAAGGTCTTCACAGAGGTCTTCGGGATCGATTACGACGAGATGCGGCTCATCTACGACGTCGCGCACAACGTCGCGAAGTTCGAGCACCACAACGTCGGCGGGGTCTCGACGGAGGTCTGCGTCCATCGCAAAGGCGCGACGCGGGCGTTCGGCCCGGGCGTCCCCGGTATCCCCCGCGAGTATGCCGCGGTCGGGCAGCCGGTGATCATCCCGGGGAGCATGGGGACGTCATCCTACCTCCTCCACGGCACGACGGCCGCGATGGAGAAGACGTGGGGGAGCACCTGCCACGGCGCGGGGAGGGTGCTCAGCCGGTCGAAGGCCAAGAAAGAGGTCCGCGGCAAGGAACTCCGTGAACGCCTCGCAGGAGAGGGCATCCTGGTGCGTGCCCACAGCGACTCCGTCCTTGCCGAAGAGGCCCCCGGCGTCTACAAGCCGAGCGGGGAGGTTGTCCGCGTCGTGCACGAAGCGGGCCTCTCGGATATCGTCGCCCGGCTGGAACCGCTCGGGGTGATCAAGGGGTGACCGGCAGGACGGGGCTGCTCTGGGACACCTCCCTGATGTTTTCGCGGCTCATCGAGGACTGCGGCGCCGCTTGCGAATCGGTCAACCCGAACATGCTTGCGTCTCCCTTCTGGCGTGGGAGGTTTGGTGCGCTCATTGTACCGACGGGGTTTGCGAACCCGGCCTACTCGAACCTTCTCCCCGCTCTCCGGGCGGCAGAGGGCCGTATCCGGAGGTTCGTCGAGAACGGCGGGAGGCTGCTGGTCTTCGGCGCGGGATGCTGCCGCGAGAACGCTTACGACTGGCTCCCGTTCCCGGTGACCTACTCGTTTGCCTACGGGCCGCGTGCGGTCCGGTTCGCCGGGGAGGGGCCCTTCAACTCCCTTTTTTCGGGGTATGACCTCGACGCCGTCGAGTGCGACGGCTCGTTCCCATCACACGGCGGCGAGACGCTTGCCGCCACTTCCGATGGCGAACCGCTTCTTATCGAGAAGTCGCTCGGCGACGGGATGATCCTGGTCACCAGCATCCATGAGTACCCGTCGCGCAAATTCTTGAAGGAGTTCTCCTGCGGAGATAGGGAAACATTATTTTAGATAAACCCTGATGAACAGTATGGATACGGCCATGACTCAATACATCGTCTCTGCGTCTTCGAGCGCGCGCGATCTCATCCCGATCGTGGTATGTATTCACGATCTGCTTGGTCGACTGCCCGTTACGGCACGGTCCCGCGAACACCCCGGGGTCAGGGTCGAGGACGGAGAGGTGATCGATGAGGCCTATACCGGCCCGATCCTCGAGGAAGTTCTGGCGAAGAACGCCACATTGAGGGTCAGGCCACCGAGCGGCACATACAAAGGCATCCCGGTGGTGGTGGCGCCGGTAAGGGACGAAGAGGGCAGCGCAATCTGCGCAATCGGCATCGTCGATCAGACCGGTATCTTTGATCTGGCGGGCTTCATGGAGCAGAGCACGGTTATCCGGAGGCAGGTCTGCGGCGAGGACCCGTGTCCGCTCCCGACCGAGTCGCCTGCAGCGAAAAGGTAATAGACATGAAGGATACGGCAATCAACGTATTGAAGATTCTCGAAGAATCGCCCGGCCCGATATCGGGGGAACGGATTGCAGAGCAGCTGGGGATCACCCGGTCGGCTGTCTGGAAGCAGATACGTGAACTCCGCAGGCTTGGGTATGGGATATCGTCGTCCCGGGCGGAAGGCTACCGCCTCGAGGAGAAGAGCAACCGGCTCCTTCCTTACGAGATCAACAAGAAGCTGCGCACCCGGGTCATCGGACGGCAGATCCGTCATTTCGATAGCACCGCCTCCACGGGCTGGATCGCGAAGAAACTTGCCGCCGAGACCGATCCTGAGAAACTCCACGGCATGGTGATCATCGCCGAGGAGCAGACCGGCGGGGTAGGAAGGCTCGGACGCGCCTGGGTCTCGCCTGCCGGCGGCATCTGGCTCACCATTCTCCTGAAGCCGAAGATCCCGCTCGACCATCTCTTCATGATCACCATGGCCGGATCGGTCGCGATTGCCCGCGCCATCCGCAAGGAGTACGGCATCGGTGCGCTCATCAAGTGGCCCAACGATATCTTCATCGGGGACAAGAAGGTCGGCGGTCTGCTCCTGGAACTTACTGCCGAGGCAGATACCGTGCATTACGCCCTGCTCGGGATCGGGATCGACGCGAACATATCGCTCGCCGAACTCTCGTCTCCCCTGAAGGATATCCTGACCTCGCTCGAGGCGGAGGTCGGCCACGAGGTCGACCGTGTGGCGCTGCTTGCCCGGGTTCTCCGGGAGTTCGAACTGCGCTATCAGCAGCTCGAAGACGGCGAATACGACTCCATCATCCGCGAGTGGAAGAGTCTCTCCATGACGATCGACCAGCGGGTGGTCATCAAGACGATCAACAAGACCTTCGCGGGAGAGGCGATCGATATCGACGCCCACGGCGCTCTGATCATCCGCAAGGACAACGGGAAGGTTGAGCGGGTCATCGCCGGGGACTGTTTCCAGTTCTGACCACTCATACACTTTTTAGGGTACCGGGCTCCGGGGAAGACCTTCCCCCGGTAACGGAACACCCTGAGAATTTTTTCCGAAGCATGTCTCCAGGATCATCCGTCCACCTTACTGCCCTCTCCCGGCATTCTCCTGAGATTATGTGATGGGAGCCACCGGGATTACCCGGCGTTCGTGCATCAACAGACATTTATGTCAACCACTCAAAATAAACAGGTTGACATGATCCACAGGGCCCGGATTCTCGCCTACAGCGGTACCTTCATCGCGCTGATCGCCGCCGGGAGCTGGATCTCCATACCGCTCCCCCCGGTTCCGCTCACGCTCCAGACCCTTTTCGTCCTGTTATCCGGGATCGTCATGAAGCGATACGCGGTGATCCCCGTCGCCCTTTACGTCCTCCTCGGGGCGGCGGGCCTCCCGGTCTACCACAACGGCACGGCGGGCCTCGGGGTGCTTCTCGGCCCCACAGGCGGGTTCCTGGTCGGTTTCATCCCCGCCGCACTCGTCGCCGGGCTCGCCTACGAACACGAGTCGCCGACGGCGCGGGTCGGGGGGCTGATCGCGGCCTGTGCAATCTACCTCTCGGCCGGCACCGTATGGCTTTCATACTCGGCCTCGCTCTCGCTTCTTCAGGCGGTCCTGATCGGGGTCGTCCCGTTCATCATCGGCGATGCCGTGAAGGTCGTGGCCGCCTACGCCATAGGAAAACGGGTGACATGATCCACATCGCCGATCTCCGTCACCGGCTGCTCGACATCCCCGAACTCGCGGTTGATGCGCGTCATATCGCCGTCATCGGGCCGAACGGGAGCGGCAAGACGACACTGCTCTCGGTCTGCTCAGGCATCGAGGAGCCTGAGGCAGGGGCAGTCCGGCTCCTCGACCGCCCCCCGTCCGCCGTGAAGGTCGGTTGGGTGGGGGAGTTCCCCGACCGGACGCTCCTCTTCTCCCGGGTCTACGACGAGATCGCGACGACACCCCGATTCCGCCACCGCCCCTGCCCCGAGACGGACAGGGCGGTCCGGGCGGCCGCGGAGGTGGTCGGCATCCCGCACCTCCTCGACAAAAAGGTCGCAGATCTCTCCGGAGGGGAGAAGGCACTCGTCGCGCTGGCCGCCGCCTGCGCCGGCGACCCTGAGGTCTTCGTCCTGGACGAGGCCGACTCGCATCTAGACAGCGTGACGGCAGAGCGCGTTCGGCGCGTGGTGCAGGAGAACGCCGCGGCCCACGTGCTCTGGTGCACGCAGTCGATGGACACCGCGGCCACCGCAGACTACATACTCTTCATGGAGAACGGCCGCGTCCGGCACCACGGCACCCCGGAGGAGGTCTTCTCCGCGCTCGAGGAGACGTGCTTTTATCCCACGGTCTGGAGGATCTCCCGGTGAAGGTCGAACTTCTCGATCTCGAATTCTCGCGGGGCTCGTTCTCCCTTGGGGGCAGCGGCACGTTCAGCGAGGGTGTGCACCTGGTCAGCGGGCCGGTGGGGAGCGGGAAGTCGACGCTCGCCCTTCTGCTTGCCGGCCTGCTCCGGCCGGGGAGCGGAGACGTCCGGCGGCACGGCGTTTCAACGACGCAGCTCCTGTTGCAGTTCCCCGAGCACCACGTCACCTCCCCGACGGTTGCCGGGGAGGCCGCGTCCTGGGGGCTTATCCCGGATGACGCGCTCAGGCTCGCAGAGTTGTCGGGGCGCGCGGACGACGACCCGTTCCACCTCTCCCGCGGCGAACTCAAACGGCTGACCCTGGCCTGCGCGATCCTGCGAGATCCGGATCTGCTGCTGCTCGACGAACCGTTCGCCTCGCTCGACTGCACCGCGAAGCGGAAAGCCTGCGCGATCCTTGAGGAGCGGGATTACGGCATCACGATCGTCTTCTCACATGAACGCGCGATCCTTCCCCGCGTGGACACGATCTGGGAGATGGAAGAAGGCGTTCTTGCAGCCCGCGGCAGCGTGCCCGACGCGATACCCTCCTGGCGGCACGCCCCACCGTATCTTCGGTATGTTCTGGAACAGGGCGCCCGTCCGGAGAACATCAGGCTCTCCGACGCCCGGGAGGCGCTATGCAGGATCCGCGGCTGAGGCTTCTCGCCGTCGCCGTCCTCTCGCTCGCAGCATTCGCGAGCACCGTGGGAGCCGCCGCCGCACTCGCCTGGTGGCTGCTGTTCACACCGCGTACAAAATCACTCCCCCGACCGGGGGTGCTGCTCCCGCTCGTCGCGATGGTCGCCGCAACGGCGCTTGTCTCGGCGTGGGGCGGCGGCGCAGGGCTCTCCTACTTCTTCCGGATGACCGTGATCCTTCTCCTCGCCGCGTGGGCGTATGCCGGGACGGAGGATGGTGAGGTGCTTGCCGTAGCAGTCTGGGCGTTCGGGAACCGGGTGGGGTTCGAGGTCGGGCTCATCGCCGAGATGGGGATTGGCGGCCTCTCCGTGCTCCGCCGGGAGGTCGAGCAGGTGCGGATGGCGATGGCACTGAAAGGTATCCGGCCCGGTCTCCGCTCGATTGTGCCGCTCGCCGTCACCCTCATCGTCACGGAGATCCGGCGGGCCGACGAGACCGCGCGGCTGCTTGTGGTACGGGGTTACACGGCCGGGGGAAAGATATGTCCCCGGTTCAGGGCGGATCCTCTGGACGTCCCCGCCGCAATAACGGCCGTAATACCTGCCATTTTATCAGCTCTACCTCTTAGAGACGTTTTTATATTAGTAGGATGAATTTTTGAGAGGCTTTATTGATATCTTCTCAGCCCTTCGAGGTGTATAAATCGATGTGTGCTGCCAAATTATGTTCACTCAATATCACCGACACCACGCTTAGGGACGCGCATCAGTCGCTCATCGCCACTCGCCTCCGGACTGAGGATATGATCTCACTTGCCCGGGCCATCGACGAAGTGGGCTTCTTCTCCGTCGAGGCCTGGGGCGGGGCGACCTTCGACACCTGCATAAGGTTCCTCAACGACGATCCCTGGGAACGTCTCCGGGTGCTGAAGGCAGAGCTGCGGCGCACCCCTATCCAGATGCTCCTGCGGGGGCAGAACCTCGTGGGCTACCGGCATTACCCTGATGACGTGGTGGAGAAATTTGTAGAGGCGTCGGCACGAAACGGGGTCGACATCTTCCGGGTCTTCGACGCATTAAACGACGTCCGGAACATGAAGAAAGCGATGGTGGAGGTCAAGAACGTCGGGGCGCACCTGCAGGGTGCGATATCCTATACGACGAGCCCCGTCCATTCGGTCGCGACGTTCGTCGATATGGCAGAAGAGCTCTATTCGCTCGGCTGCGACTCGATCTGCATCAAGGACATGGCCGGCCTGATCATGCCGCACGATGCCCGCGACCTCATCACGGGGATCAAGAAGAGGGCGGATGTCATGGTCAATCTCCACTCCCACTGCACGAGCGGCGTCGCGCCCCTGAGTTACCAGGCGGCCATCGACGCGGGGGTGGATATCCTGGATACGGCGATGTCGCCGTTCGCCTTCGGCACCTCCCAGCCTCCGACGGAGAGCGTGGTTGCAAGCGTTGCCGGGACGGCGCGGGACACGGGAATCGATCTCCTTCCGCTCCGCAAAGTCAGAAACATCTGCCGCGATATGCGGGAGAAGTACGAGCCGCTCTTCAACTCCATCGCCGACCGGGTCGACTCGGACGTGCTGATCTACCAGCTCCCGGGCGGGATGATCTCAAACCTCGTCTCGCAGCTCAAGGAGCAGGACGCGCTCGATCGTCTTGATGAGGTGTTCCACGAGGTTCCCCGCGTGAGGGAGGATCTCGGCTATCCGCCGCTCGTGACGCCGACGAGCCAGATCGTGGGCACCCAGGCGGTCTTCAACGTCCTCATGGACGGGGAGCGCTACCGGAACGTGACGAAAGAGGTGAAGGACTACGTCCTCGGCCTCTACGGTCGTTCTCCCGCTCCGGTCAGCCCGGAGATCCGGAAGATGATCATCGGCAACGAGTTGCCGATCACCGTTCGCCCGGCGGATCAACTCGCGCCCATCTACGAGCAGATGAAGAAGGAGGCGATGGAGCAGTGTCTCGTCAACCAGGAGGAGGATGTCCTCACCTACATCCTCTATCCGAACATCGCGCCGACGTTCCTCCGGGGCGAATGCAAGGCCGAGACGATCCCCGAGAAGACGATCGCCGCGCCGGCGAGTGTCGCGGAGATCCCCCGATCTATGGAGGTTGAGGTGGACGGCGAGATCTTCTCGGTCCGGATCATCACCGTCGAGGGAGGCGCGGTCACGGCATCATCGTCGGCAGCTTCGTCTGCGAAGGAGGGGCGTCCCCGCGGGGATGTCGCCGGCGGTGTCAAGAGCAACATGCAGGGCATGGTCCTGCAGGTGATGGTCGCGCGAGGAGGCGCCGTCAAGAAGGGCGACCCGCTCATCGTCCTCGAGGCGATGAAGATGGAGAACCCCATCCCCAGCCCCCGCGACGGCACGGTCTCGGAGATCTTCGTGACCGCCGGGGATGTCGTACAGAACGGCGATGTGCTGATGGTCATTGAATGAGGCTACCAGGGCGATGAAATACTTTGACAAGATCCTGATCGCCAACCGCGGCGAGATCGCCATCCGGGTCATGCGCGCCTGCCGGGAACTGGGCATCGACACGGTCGCGATCTACTCCGAGCCGGATAGCAACGCGCTTCACGTCAAGTATGCCGACGAGGCGTTCAACGTGGGCGAGGCACACCCGTCGAAGAGTTACCTTAACAAGGAACGGATCTGCGCCGTGGCAAAGAAGACCGGGGCCGAGGCGATCCACCCGGGTTATGGGTTCCTCGCGGAGAACGCCGGGTTCGCAAAACTCGTCGAGGACGAGGGCCTGACGTTCATCGGCCCGTCGTGGAAGACGATCGAGGCGCTGGGCTCGAAGATCGGGTCGAAGCGGATGATGCACGAGGCCGGCGTCCCGGTCCTTCCAGGTACGCCGGATGGCGTGACGAGCATCGACGAGGCGAAGAAGGTCGCCGCCGAGATCGGATACCCCGTGGTCGTGAAGGCGAGCGCGGGCGGCGGCGGTATCGGCATGCACATCGTCGAGAGCGAGGAGGAACTCGAGGAGGCGATCGAAGGGGGGAAGCGGATTGCGGGTTCCGCCTTCGGGGATCCGACGGTCTTCGTGGAGAAGTACCTCGCGAAACCGCGCCATATCGAGATCCAGGTCCTTGCCGATGCGAGCGGGCACACCGTTCACCTCTATGACCGTGAGTGCTCGATCCAGCGCCGGCACCAGAAACTGCTCGAGGAGGCGCCCTGTCCGATCATGACGCCTGCTCTCCGGGAGGAGATGACTGCGTCGGCCATCGCGGCCGCAAAGGCTTCGAACTACAAGAACGCCGGCACGGTAGAGTTCCTCTACTCGAACGGGAAGCATTACTTCATGGAGGTGAACACCCGGCTGCAGGTGGAGCATACGGTCACGGAGTTCATCACCGGGATCGATATAGTGAAGCAGCAGATCGCGATCGCGGCCGGGGAAGACCTCGCGATGGACCAGGAGGATGTCACTATCCGGGGGCACGCGATCGAGTGCCGGATCAACGCGGAGGACCCGTTGAACAACTTCGCCGCAGACCCCGGGAAGATCGTGCGCTACCGCTCTCCGGGCGGCCCGGGGATACGGGTCGACTCCGGCATCCACATGGGCTACACCATCCCGGCGCACTACGACTCGATGATCTCGAAACTCTGCGGCTGGGGCTCCAACCGCGAGGAGGCGATCCAGCGGATGCGCCGGGCGATCTACGAGTACGTCGTCCTGGGGGTGAAGACGACGCTCCCGCTCCATTACGCGATCATGCACAACGCCCACTTCATCGCCGGTGACACCCATACGCACTTCCTGCAGGAGGAGCACATCGCGACGAGCCTGCGTCGCTATCTTCACGAGGAGGAGGCGCGTATGCAGACGCTGGGAGATTCGCTCCGCCAGGGGAAAGAAGTGGCGGCGATCACGGCAGCGGTCGATGTCTATATCCGGAAAAACTCAAAGTAATCCTCTATCCAATTTTTCCAGTGAGCCATAAGGTTTATTTGGCAATACAACATTGTTATACTGCACTTTGTGCGCTGCGGTGGCCTAGTCGGTTAGGGCGCCAGACTCATAGGGTTTACGAGAAAACGGTGCGTCCAAGCCTGGGACATCTGGAAATCGTGGGTTCGGATCCCACCCGCAGCATTGTTTTTGATTATCTCTAGGTTTTGGAGTATGACTTTTGCTTTGAAGTCGCTTTTCTAACAATGTTTGTCTTCAATAACAACTGGCGAGACTGCCTATTTAAGAAAATACTAGTGGAATCGCTGTACCCAATTGCATTAAATAGGAGACTAAAAACGAGATTAATCCCCACAGTGTCCATTTTTAGCAGAAGATTAACTAACTTTTTAGTAGAGGTTAGTTAACATTTCTTCCGGCATCATCTTCTTTGGGTTCCCAATTTCCTGAACGTTTATTTGTTGGGTTGTAATACTTTGATCTTATCCTTTGGTCTGGGAATCGTTCGTGTATTGAATCAACTAACGTTGTAAGTGATTCCCTATTTTTTGCCTTGATATCATCTGAAATTGAACAAGCATAAATCCAGACCTCAGATTTACCGTCACGATCGATAAAAATTTCAATTATATCAAACTCTTTGTTATCCTGCTTTGAGGACTCTTCTTCTGGATTAACGACTACAAATCCATTAATTATCAGTCTAAAACCATCTCTTTGCTTAAGCAATGTTTTTAATACGCACATTGCTTCAAATATTTTTCCTTTCTCGCTATTAGCACCAGGGGATGCGATCATCTCATTCAATTTTGAATATAGTCTTGCCAAATAACGTTTTGATTCTTCCGATTCAATAAGATCGATCGGTAAAGAGAATATACCCTCAATAATATTTTCATATGCACCAAGTCTATCGAAATCTGGATTCTTAATCGCACATTCTAGATCTTCTAATATGGTTTTTCTCCAGAAACTCAGATTGAAATCATTCCATAGCATATTGAAATCTTCTCGTTTAGAGAGATTCAATACATAATCTTTAGTAAATATCCCCTGACCCTCTTCTTCTATTTTCTGTATTGCCTTAGCTATTGACTCCAAAACGATGTTATTATTTATCCGGCAACATCCTGTCCACGAGAGCAGCTCACATAAACGTTCTTTTATAATTTGTACATTGGTGAGAGAGATATATGGACTTAGTTTCTTTAAAATAAAAAGTAATTCAGTAAGATCTGTTTGTGTTGAGTCCTGAAATGCGCTGATAGTGATACCTTGGTTTCCTAAATCCGGATCATAGCCACTGGAGTAATCTACAGATAATACTACTCCTGTTTCAAATGGATATTCTAGTAACTCTTTTGTATCGTTATTTTTGTTAACTAACTCAAATTCAATATCAAGTATAGATTTATTGGCCGGAAAATCAACAGAAGGTAAAGTAAAAATCTCTTTAAAATCATATTCTTTTTTAAACAATTTTTTTGCTCTGCTTATCCATCCTTGAGGTAAATTAGCACTTTTATTACTTCGATCTTTGTTTTCAGTAATAAGCCACCTAAATGAGTCGTCATCGTACTCTAGCAACCGTTCCAGCTTAAATTTTTCAGAAGCGACTAAGGCTGCAACGATTTTCTCGTAAAGTCTTGAAAAAACAATGACATCAGAACGCTTATAGAATTTTTTAACGAGGTAACCCAAATTCGCTTCTAACAATTCAACTTCTTCTGAGTTTAGAAGAGTGTTCTGTGAAATTCCGTCGTACAAATGCTTAGGTGAAATATCAAGTCTTATTGCTCCAAAGTATAGCGCATCTCTTTGTACATAATCCACCTGATCGGCTAATTGCAGAAATCGGTATCCATCACTATCGAAGTCTACTAAGTTTGCAATGATAGTTTTTTTTGTAGCGCCATCCAACTTAGGGTCGAATTTTTTATAGAGCCGTCTCCAATTATCGAGGAGGATATTCGCTGAAATGACTTTGTATAACAGATTTAGTTCTCGCAGTGAAAAAATATCCTTCTTAAATGTGTCTATTCTGCCAGGTTCAAAATCTAACACACGGCCAACGGTTTGGATTCTTGTCGAAAGATAATCCTTCACGAATGACGAATTTGCTTTCTCCGAAATGTAGCACGAAATGACTATTGCTCTTTCGGTAGAATATGTAAACGGCAGATGGCCAAGATGGAGGAATTTTGCGGCAATCTTTAATGGTTGATGATATTTGTGTGGAATTTTAGTATCGATATGCAGAAGTGAGTTGATTTGATGGATGGTGCCAAAAGAATGTTCGTATTTATTGTATTTTGCCATTTCGACAACTTCAGGAATAATACCTAGATTGTTGATACTTTTTAATCGGTCAAATTGAACTCGCAAGTGACCTTCAATAGTACGCATCTCTGGCGTAACGTCTATAACCCTATAGAGGGGGTCATAACGATAATTTCCCAAGATACTCATGCTTAACTATTAAAATGCTATTAACCCCTATATAAATCTGAGTCACAATTAGGGATTTATTTTATGTGATGATTGTACTACGCTCTCCTGAACGTATAGGCGTGTACGCTCACATATCTGATACGAAACTTACTTGTATCTGAGTGCAATACTTTTACTTGAGGGTGCTCAATGCCGAGTGAGAGCAAAAAACGGATATATAATCCTGTCACGGGGAAATATTACGAGCTCCGACAACGTTCAAGTAAATATGGTAATGCAGGGGAAATTAAAGGGCTATGGAGTTCGAAGAAAAGGCGTTAAAGATAAGGTTTGTTGTTGATTGGATTGCACTAGATATCCATATCAAATTGTGATTCACGTCTCAGTTTCACAAATCCTCTTTCTCAATTACACAGTCATCCAATACACTCTCACATCTGGGCTAAGATCCCGGGTGACCGCCCGCGGATCTCGGGCCGGAGCGCCGCCGCCGGCACGGTAACCACACGGGAGCCGGGTCTCTTCTTCGAGATTCTTTCCAATCCGGAAACGCCGCGGACAAATGCCACTCGTCCGAACCCTTACTCCGCGGAACCTCGCCGCTCACCCCATAAAACCCTCCCCCGGGTCAGACTCCGGCGTATTATCTCTCCGCACGGCGACCTGGATCTGGCAGCCTGTTGATCGCCCCGGACGGCGAACAGCGCATTAAAACACAATCGTTATGCCCCCGGAGAGCGAAGATCCTTGCTTCTTCCCGGCGACGAACGTGCTCAAAAGAGCATGAAACCTCTTCTCCCGATACACCTGGAGAAAGAACCCGTATCCGAAGGATACCTATGACCGAAATCACCGCCATCACCTCCGAACCGGCAGAACGCCGGGACACAATCACCGAAGGCGTCGCCGTTCTCACCGGCGACCCGAAACGCGCCATCTTCAAGATTGCCGGCCCGATCATGGTCGCCATGCTCTTCCAGGCCACCTACAACCTCGCCGACGCCGTCTGGGTCGCGGGCCTCGGCTCGGACGCCCTTGCCGCCGTCGGGTTCGTCACCCCGATCTTCCTGATCCTCGTCGGCCTCGGGAACGGCCTTGGGGCCGGCGTCATCTCGGCCGCCTCCCGCCGCATCGGGGCCGGGGACCGAGCCGGAGCGGACAACGTCGCCATGCACGGCATCGCCGTCGTGCTCGCCCTCGCAGCCGTCGTAACCCCCGCGCTCCTCCTCTTCATCGAGCCGCTCGTCTTCGCCCTGGGGGCCGGGGAGACCGCGGCATACGCCGTCGAGTACGGCAGCATCGTCTTTGCCGGAACCATCTTCATCCTCCTCTCCGACATCCTCTACGCCGTCTTCACGGCCGAGGGGAGCACCCGGAGGACGATGTACGCCGTCGCCGCCTCCGCCGTCCTCAACATCGTCCTCGACCCCATCCTCATCTACGGTGCGGGCATGGGTGTCGCCGGTGCCGCATGGGCGACGCTCATCTCTATGGCAGCTGGCTGCGCCCTCCTCCTCTACTGGTTCCTGGTCAGGAAGGACACCTACATCAACATCGACTGGAAGCGCTTCTCGCCCGACGGGCGCACGACAATGGACATCTTTGGCGTCGGAATCCCCGCAAGCCTCGAGTTCGTGCTGATGTCGGTCACCGCAATAGTCGTCAACATGCTCCTCGTCCACGTCTCCGGGCCCGATGCCGTCGCCGTCTACACCGGCGGGTGGCGGATCGTCTTCTTCGCCCTGATACCTTTCATCGCCATGTCCATCGCCGTCGTTTCGGTCTCGGGGGCGGCCTACGGCAGCAGAAAGCACGACAAACTCAGGGTCGCCCACTCCTTTTCAGTCCGCTCGGGCATCCTCATAGGTATCGGACTCTCCATCACCACCTGGCTCCTCGCGCCCGCCATCTCCGGGATCTTCGCTTACTCGACGGGCAGCATGCACCTTGCCGGCGGGATCACCGCCTTCCTGATGACGATGTGCCTCTTCTACCCCTTCGTCTCGCCGGGCATGATGTCCGCCGGAGTCTTCGAGGGGACGGGAAAGGGTCTCTTCGCCCTTGCCGTCGAATTTTTCAGGAACCTCGGTGCCATCGTGGTCTTCGCCTACGTCTTTGCGATCGTCATGGACTTCGGCGAGACTGGTGTCTGGTGGGGGATCGTCGTCGGCAACATCCTCGGCGCGTTCTTCGGATACGGCTGGGCCCGGATCTACATCGCCCGTCTCATTGCCGTGAGCCGGAAACGGGGCGCGGTGGCCGCCTGAACGGCGGGACAAAACAACCTGGGGAGCAATAAGGCAAAACATCTCTGTAAATGAGGAAAAGATATTATTTGTTGGGCAATTGTTGCGGATCCAGGATATCCCGGGGTATAAGGTAAAATAAAATTTAAATAATCTTGCTCACCACCATTTTGATATAACTCTTGCAACCTGCCAGTCGCAGTATATAGACCAAACACACGGATCGCCGGAGTGGTGAATACCCCGATATCATAAAGCGGTTCCCGTTTAACCGTTGCGTCCCTGCCTGCTTGAACGACACGAAAGAATCGGTATCATGAAATCGGAGTTGTATTTCCCCCGTAGCGATCCGGAACTCGCCCAGGCCATGCTGGTTCTCGGCAGCAGCGCCATTGCCGTTGCCGTCAGCCTCTACTCGCTCGACCACGGCATGTACTTCATCTTCCAGAACTTCTTTTATCTCCCCATCGTCCTCGCCTGCCTCTTTTACAGGATGAGAGGTTTTCTAATCTCGGTTGTGCTTTCATCCCTCTACGTCGTCATGATCGCTTCGTTCACCCCGGAGATAGAGAACGTTGCCGGGGCGGCTATACAGTTCGGCCTATTCATATTTGTGGCGGCCATCACCGCGACCCTCTTGGCCCGCCAGAAGCGCACCGAGGAGGAACTGGCTGCGTCACGGCAGACCCTCGACAACATCGTCAGCTTTCTCCCCGATGCAACATTTGCGCAGGATCTGGACGGCCGGATCATTGCGTGGAACCATGCAATGGAGAAACTGACCGGCATCAGAAGCGAAGAGGTCTTAGGCAAGGAAAAAAACGTGCCCATCGACCGGATCCTCGGCGTACCCTCCCCGCTTCTGATCGACCTCCTTCTCCGTAGGGAGCATGGGCTGTCCGGGGAACAACAGACGTATCTCAAGAACACTGACGGCGTATTATCCAGAGAGATCGAGGCCGACGACGGTCGCGGGAGAACGGCGGTGTACTCAGCCGTAGCAGCTCCCCTCCACACCCCACAGGGGGAGATAGTCGGGGCTATCGAGTCGATCCGTGATGTGACACCCCTCTATGAGATACGGGCACGGTTGCAGCAGGCAAACGCGTCTCTCACGCAGGTCAATACCAAACTCCAGCTCCTCGGCAAGATGACACAGCACGACATGCTGAACACGATCCAGATTCTGACAGGGTACATCACGATGATCAAACATGTTGCGCCCGCAACCCAGCCGCTGACAGAATACGTCGACGAGATAGACACCCTCACCCGCACCTTGTGTGACCAGGTGGAGTTTGCCAGGGACTATCAGAGTATCGGGATCGAGAAACCGGTCTGGCAGAATCTTCAGGAGATGGCCGCCAGAGCACTGGCCACCGTCACACCGAATGGGGTAACGATCGCCACGGAGATCGACCCTGTGGAGGTCTATGCCGACCCCCTCCTCGAGCGAGTGATCTATAACCTTGCAACGAACGCCATCACCCATGGAAAACAAACGACACGTATCACCTTCTCAACGGAGACAAAAAGCCCTGATCTGGTGCTCGTCTGTGAAGACGACGGCGTCGGGATTCCAGAACACCTTAAAGAGGCAATATTTAAGAGAGAACATTACGCCAACACCGGCTATGGGCTTCTCCTTGCCCGTGAGATCCTCTCCATCACCAACCTCACCATTCGGGAGGCAGGCACTCCGGGGAAAGGCACCCGTTTCGAGATTCTCGTTCCGGAGGGGTCTTACAGGCCTGCCGGGGCTGTTGCGGCGTCACATGAATGAGTATCAAGTGTTTTGCACGTATTCTATTCTTCCCGGTAGCACTAATTACGGAAGATCTTCGCATCGTGCGGATTTCTCCCGCCGCCTGAGTCATCCTATGGCAAGGGATCCGGCAGCAAGGGTGGATAGGAGGGATTCCCCTGCAAAGCGAACTCATCGGTGCTTCCTGGAGGCGGGTTCTCAAACACACCCTACGCTCTGCCGGGGTGGTGTTAAAGCCTCATTTTACTGTAAGTATATTGACAGAATCAATAAAAATTAAAAAAATGCAAGAAAACGGCATATTATGCCGCGTTAAGAACACATAATTATATATATCCACCCAGAAGAAAAATATTCTTCGAGCCGATCCTCCAGAGGAATTGCGCGCATCTGGAAACGGATCTATGGGTGGGAGTCTCTATGGCAAAGCGGATACTGGTCGTCGACGACGACGAAAAAGTTCTTCGAATCTTCAATTTACTGATAACATCGTTTGGTTACACTCCGGTTCTGGTGAGCGACCCTGTAAAGGGCCTTGAGGTACTCCGGAACGATCCTCCGGCACTCGTCCTTCTCGACCTCATGATGTCCCCGATGAGCGGACTGGAATTTCTGGAGGAGCGGAAGAAGGTTTCCGGAGCGTCGGATGTCCCGGTCGTGATCCTCTCGGCATTGAGGCTGAACGACGAAGAGTTTGCGCCTTACGCAAACAGCGTCTCTGAAGTTGCCATCAAACCAATCGAGCCGGCGCAGTTAAAGGAGATCATCGCACGCCACGTCTCTTGATGGGCGTATTGGAGAGGGAACGCAGGGGCATTCTCGGAGGTGTAGCATGCGATCGTATTCTACTGATACTGCTGATATTGCCTATTTTATCTCAAAGAGAGACATCAACGGCCTGATAGCCGCACTTAAAGACAATGAAAAAGATATCCGGTGGATGGCAGCCGGAGGCCTCGGGGAACTGCTGGCCGGCGAGGCAGTCGAGCCTCTCATTGATCTGCTGTCCGATCGTGATCCGGACGTCCGGTGGAAGGCTGCAGAGTCCCTTGGCTCTATCGGCGATCCCCGCGCAACGGAAGCGCTCATTCATCTCCTGGGCGATCCCGACGAGACCGCACGACTCCAGGCACTCTGGGCTCTCGGGAAGATTCGCGACCGAAGGGCGACGAGACCCATCGTCCTGTGCCTCTCGGATGGCGACCAGGAGATCAAAACCGCGGCAATCTGGGCGCTGGGGAGGCTTGGTGACCGCGGTGCGGTTGCAGCACTACGAGAGAGACTGCTCGACCGGCGCCCGGGAATCAGAGCCAAAGCCGCGGAGTCCCTGGAAGCGTGCAGGTGGAAACCCGGCGACCCAAGAGAAAAAGGAGTTTTTGCGTTTGCCAAAAGAGATTGGAAGGAGGTTTCGCGCTACAGCAGGCAACTGATCGACGTTCTGATCTGGGCGCTCGGCGACGAATATTTCGACGTCCGGATGCATGCGGCACGACTTCTCGGTGAAGCGAGGAGCCGGTACGCTGTCGAGCATCTCCAGAAGGCCCTCGACGATCCTGTGGAAGTCGTCGGCTACGAGGCTGCCGCTGCCCTGGCCGAGATAGGGGACGCCAGATCGGTTCGCGCGCTGGTTCACGCTCTCGAGTGCAATTTTCTGGGCACCCGCAAAGTAGCAGCGGGGGCGCTGGAGCGGCTGAACTGGAAACCCAGGACAATTTACCAACAGATCCTGTTTTTGAGCGCAAAGGACGACTGGATTGGCCTGGTGCGGCTTAAGATGCACGGTGTTGCCCCCCTTGCCCGGGAACTGCAGGAGCGGCAGGCTGCAGAGAGAGATGACATAACAAAGGCTCTCAAAATAATCGGCAGTCTTGCAACTGAACCGCTGATCAGGCTGCTGCAGAACCCGGATCCGGATATCAGATGGAGAACGGCCTCGCTACTCGGTCACGGCCGCGATAGACGGGCGGTCGAACCGCTCATTGCAGCGCTTGAAGATGCGGACGAGCGCGTTGCGAGTGCCGCCGCGCTTGCGCTCGGAGAGATCGGAGACACGGGCGCTGTGGATGCTCTAGTCAGGGCATTCGGGGCGGGAGACGTAGAACTTCGCAAATGCTCGATAACAGCGCTGGGGCGGCTACAATCGGAACGCTCCATTGCGGCCGTTCTTGCTGCGGCCGATGACGAACATCCCGAGGTTCGCCTGAGTGCAATTCAGGCGATGGGCCATCTCAAGGATGCCCGATTTCTATCAGTGTTGCCCTCATTCTTCGCCAATCCTGAACCTGAAGTCCGGATGCAGGCGGTACGGGCGCTCCGCCCGTATCCCCGAGCCAAGACGACCGACCTCTTCATCCAGGCGTTAAGCGATCCTGACGCTCGAATACGAAGGGAGGCTTCCAAGGTGCTTGGCAGACGGAGGGCGAGGGCAGCGGTTCAGCCGCTTATCGCGCGTTTCGAAGACCAGGATACGGAAGTGCGGCTTTCGGCGGCAAAGGCGCTCGATGCGATAGGCTGGAAACCAGCAAACGCGAAAGAACAGTTGGCTTACCTCATTGCGAAAGAAGATTGGAAGGAGATACGGCGCCTCGGACTGATCAAAAGCCCGGTTTCGAAGACACAGGATCCTAAACCCCTGCTGATCCCGGAGGATGTGCACGACGGAAAACCGGGTGCCGCCGACCAAAAAGAGGCTAAGCCCGATGAGAACACAGAGGGTGATACCGGCCCCAGAGCACGGAACGCGCCCCGGGCAGCGGATGACGTGGTGCCGGGCCTTGACTATTATATCAAGGCGCTGGCCGATCCCGATGCGGATCCGATACTACGACTCAAGGCCGCTGAAACACTGGGCAAACTCGGGGACACCCGGGGCGTTCGGCCGCTGATGAACGCGCTGGTCGATCCGGACCCGGAGATCCAGTGGCGTGCAGCGCTGTCTCTGGGAATGCTCGGCGACTTGCGTGCCTCCAGTGCCCTGATCGTCGCACTTGATGACCCGGTGTTCGAGGTGAAACGGCGTGCTGCCGAGTCGATTGCGACTCTCAGGCCTGCCAGCGCAGTCCGTCCGCTCTGCGACCTGACGAGCAGCCCCGATCCCGGAACACGTACTCTTGCCATTGCAACTCTTGCTGAATTTGAAGATGATGAAGCCGTCCGTGCATTGCTCCTTGCGCTTGAGGATGCTGAACCGGATGTAGCGTCAGCTGCCCTGTCATCCTTACTGAAACTGGTCGATTACTGGAGGTCGCGCGTGGCCGTTCTCCTCAAAGACGACGACCCGGTTATCCGGCGTAACACCATCAACACCTTAAAACTCCTTCTTGGCGAGGAGAAGGCAATCTCTCATCTCGCCCCGCTCCTTCGTTTCGGCAGCTTCTCCATCCGGCGGGAAGTGCTTTCAGCGCTTGAAATGAGCGGGTGGGAGCCGCACCACCCTGAGGAGCGCGCAACAGCGCTGCTGGTGCACAAGAGATGGGATGAGGTTGCTGCACTCGGCAAAGAGGCCACAGGCACCCTCATCGATGCGCTCTTCGACACAGATAAGGAGATCCAGGATGGAGCGGTCACGATCCTCGAGCAGATCGGGGACGGTGAGACGGTCCAATCGATCAGGGCTTTGCTCAGGCGGGGGGGCGACCTTCCGGTAAAAGGAGTCTATGCAGCGATGAAAGTTATCAGCCTCATCAATAAGAAGGAAGACCGGGCCACTGCACCGGAGGAGAGGGACAACGATCCCCCTCCTGTATCGTAATCACCTGTCGGCAGGAGTGTCTACCGCAGGAACCCTGCATGCGTCATCGGGTTCATGGGGGCGCCTGGGGATCCGGATGGTGAACGTACTTCCCTGGTGCAAAGCGCTGTCGACTGAGATGGTTCCCCCCACTATCTCGATATCCCTCTCTGCAATGGTAAGCCCGAGTCCGAGGCGTCCGCACGACCTAGAGAGGTTGTTTCGATCACCAATATAAAACGGCTGGAATAGGTTCTTCAGAGTTTCTTCATCCATGCCGGGGCCGTTATCGGATACAGAGACGATGTGGGCTTTTGAGTCCTCGTCATACCTGAGGGTGACATGGCGCGGGGGGTCTGAATACTTCACCGCATTGACACAGATCTCGTACAATGCTTCGTAGAGATACTTCCAATCGGTCTCGATCGTCGTGTCCGGAGGTATATCGATGGAATATGTCGTGCCATCTCCGGTATTGCATGCCCGAACGACGTCCATGGCAAGTCTTTCGAGCGATACAACCCCCTGGCAGGGATGTACTGGTTTTCGCCCGGCGTCAGCGAAGCTCACGACGAGGGTCCTGTTTACGATATCGGCCATCCGGTTTGCGCACTCAAGGATGGCATTCAAAAATTGCACACCCTCCTCATTCAATCCGAACCGGTCGGGGCTTTCGATCATGAGGTAGAGGTAGCCTAAAATGGGCTGGAGGGGTGTCCTGAGTTCGTGTGCTGCGACCGAGAGGAAATTGGTTCTCAGTTCAACTTCGCTCTCCAGGACAGTTGCTGCGGATCTCTCCTCGGGGACATCAGTTGTTACACCGGGCTTCTTTACTTGATCGTCGTATGGCATGCGCTTGGGAGTACCTGTAAGTGTTCGTTTCAACTACTTTTCTTTCGAAGGAGCAGCGCATTCAAGGGATGCGCCCGGGTATGGATAGTCTCAACCCATATTCCGCTGAGCCAGTGGCACTTCTTCCCGATCACAGAGAGAAACCCTATAGGGGAAATTATGTGAACGATTATATTAAACAGACCCAACTTATCATTTTTTGATACATGATGTGGAATATCAAGGCATAGTCTTGAAACGGAGGCTCTTGTATCATTCGGTGAAGATCTGGTTCACGGTATATGCCCAGCAGTGAGCATGATCTTTGACAGGCCACCGCACCCGACGATGATCCTCCGCGACATTTCGTTTTTTGAAACAAACGATGAAAGCATGCACATGTTTTTTCCATATCGTGGCTAAATGAGAATTCGTGGGCGGTCCCCGCATGCCCCGAATAGATCCCCAGGATGATGAATCTAAGAACTGTATCTTCCCGGTTCTATGAGGCGTAACAGATATGATGGAGACATCAGTGCAGTATAAGCCTTACACACCATACGATGCAGGCGGTCCGAGCCTGAAACGCCATCCTCATATCTGTTTGGCATCATAACGCTCTCTCAGCACTTAAACATTGGAACGGCAAAGGAGGAAAGCTGCTCTATACCTTCTGTTACCATGGTGTTACGGCAGTGGTGTCGATAGCAGGGAATGCCCCCCCGATGATCCCGGCAGTTAAGTGGCAGTACCGGAAGATCCTGATCAGGTTCGCTCCCAAGTTACGGTTCTTCCAATGAACTACAAGAAGAACCTGACACCGAGCGACATCAAGCGGACACCAACTGCCCGATATACCCGTCTGATAATTCAGCTTGCCCTTCTCAGCAGAACCAAGAACCTGCGCATGGTGCCGTAGGGCAAGCGGAACCCCCACCATCCTGCGCCCGGTTAACATGAGCGCCATAACCGTATCCATAGCAGGGAACGGTGAGAATCTGGCACAGGTCGCGAAAAGCATTCACGACTGTGTTGCGTGTCCTCGAAGGCTCCTTTTTAATGTCAGCTGAATGAAATTTCCTGAAATAATCATTGCTGTAGTGTATCTAACCGGAACCTTTTTATTTGAGTGAACGGAACTGAATGTTTGATCAGATCGCCCATCATTCATTATCTGCGTCTGTCCCTGTAATACCAATCGGTGGCTCTCTATGGTGTGTACTCTATCGGAAACAAACAATATTGAGAACGCGGTGCTGTTGTCGCACCTGCTCCCGCCAACAAGCCTGTTGCTCTACTCGAAGGGTGTAAACAAGTACCACTACTTTGTTCAATACCTGTATCAGGGGCTGCAACGATCCGAACACTGCCTGTACGCATACTACCATACAAGACTACGTACGACTCTGCAATCGGACATTCGTGCCGGGAAAATTTCTGTCCTGGAACTGCAAAACTCCATCGACAAAGTGCCGCAGAGTATCTGCCGAATCTCCGAAGATGGAGACGAGAGTCAAGGGATCAGGTGCTTGCTGGACTTCTCCAGGATCGACGACATGCAAAAGATCATGGCGGTGAAGCACCAGATCCTGCAGATGCAGGATGCGAGTCTTCCCATATCCGCTCTGCTTGCATTCGACATCAGCGCGATGACGGATGCCGAAGTATCGGAGATTATCCAGGGGATGCCGAATGCTACTATCATGACAGTCAACGAGACGATAGTCTCTTTTCGGTCGAATTCACTTGACTTGCTGGACATCAATCTCGCAGATCGCACGATCGTTGAAGATATGGTAAAGAGATTGCTGGAACCGCTCATCCTGTCCTGTCTCGCCCGACCGGTCTCCGGATATGATATTCTGCGCGAGATCAACGAACATTTTCATGTGCTCGTCCCGATGGCCCGGATCTACTCTTATCTCTATGATCTTGAAAAGCGGGATTTCCTTGAAACAAGAACGGAGGGGCGTTCAAAGGTGTATGTGGCGACCCCGGCCGGTGAAGATTACATTCGTCGAAAGAAACAGGATATCTTTGCTATCCTCAAGTTTATCATTGAAGACGGGTAGTGGGACGATGATAGATGGCATGCATACCTGCCCGGCCGATCGACCCTTCTGTATGCCTTCTGCCGGATTTTGGCCTCACCATACGGGAGGCCACGGAATCACAAGCACTCTTGCCATCCTCAACTCTGTGTGGGCAGTGCCCGTTGGCACGACCTGCCGGTACGGCCGTCTGCAACCGGCACGGGTGCCGTGAAGAGTCCCCGTGGAGCAACGGCGCGAGACCCGCTCGAACTGGTCTGCGGAGATCTAACCTCTGTGAACGTTCAACGTTCTGTATGCCCCTGTACCGTTTACGGTGCGAACACGCTGCCCCTCATGAGGCAGCGAGATGTCTTAATGTCTGGATAAAATGAGTATGGACTCGGATCTCTCTCCAAAGAAGAGGATTGTCATTGTCGAAGATGATGATCACGTCGCCAGGCTACTAGAGGATTCGTTGCGGCATAATGGATTTACCGTTCCAGCAGTCTTTAGAAGTGGGGAGGACGTACTCCGGGAACTGCCGCGTCATAATCCCGATCTCGTCCTGATGGACATCGTTCTTGATGGACGCATAGACGGCATCGAGACCGCGGAGCAGATCCTCGATCTCTTCCAGATTCCTGTCGTCTATCTCACAGCCTATTCCAATGCTGAAGTGATCCGGCGAGTGACTCAGAGCGCGCCGTATGGATGCCTCGTAAAACCGTGCCAGATCCACGAGATCGTCAGGAGTATCGAGATTGCGCTTGCCCGGCACCGGATGGAAGAGACACTTGTTGAGAGTGAGAAACGTTATCGGAAAATCTTCGACAATGTCAGCGACGCGATCATGGTAAACGAGATCGTCGGCGGCACACTAGGATCCTTCACCGCCGTGAACGAAGCGGCATTGCATAAACTGGAGTACGAACGCGACGAGATGCTTAAACTGTCTCTGATGGACATCTGTGATGAGAACTGCGCGGATGACTGCGCAGCCATGTTACGCAGGCTTCTGGAGGAAGGCACGGCGGCATGTGAGATGATCCTTGTCGGCAAGGGAGGGCGCAGACATCTGGTGAACGCGAATGCACACCAGTTTCTTCTGGATGGAAAGGTGCTGACCCTCACTATCTGCCATGATTGCGCCCTCTGAGCAGCGGGGCCGCATTTCCTGATGGCAGAGATCTACCGATTAATGTTGAAACATTCCATCCAGATGCTTGCTACCCGGGGTTATTCCAAGGCTGTTTCCTGGCGATCTATTCTGTTCCGGCTTTCCGTCAGGGCTTGTAGACGCGGCCGCAGAGTCGGCGACACGCATCCTCATCGCACCCGTCGCACAAAGGTATTTTATGTATGACAACAGATTAAATGAGGTAAACGGGGCGTGAGAACGCAACCGTTGCATCTTCCGTCCATGCACACCCGTGCGAGGGTTGCCAAGCCAGGTCAAAGGCGCCAGGTTGAGGGCCTGGTCTCGTAGGAGTTCGTGAGTTCGAATCTCACCCCTCGCATTCGATTTTTCAAACACCTTATCCCGGCACTGCTTTCCCCCGGAGCCGTCGCATTTCCGGAGCGTAACCGTCCATAGAACACAAACAAACCTGCACGCCGTAGTTTCCGCCTCAAGAACGGAGAAGAGAAGAGTGTTCCGGGGACTTACGCCAGCACTACGTGCCGCTGCTGGCAACGTTCCTGCAGTTCGTTCCACTCTTCCGGGTGCTCCTCTGCCCACTCGAGGATCGCATGGACAATCCGGCCCCGCGACTCGGAATCCCCCCGGTAGTCTACCAGGACGCAATTGACCACCACTTCGATCTCTCCTTCCTGATGTTGCCTGACTTCCGTCATAGTGAAACCTCCCGATACACCCCCGGTGCTCACACCCGATGAAGATTCGACACCATATAATCCTGATCCTCCCCCGGCGGCGGCGGCCGCGGATCGTGCGATTCGCCCCTATGGGGTGCCGGGCCCCGCCTTTTGTCGCCGGCCGCTTCCGGCACCGCCGCCGCAGGAGTTATCGTGCCATGGAGGAGAACAGTACGGGAAGACTCATGAAACTCGGCGTGCTCTTCTCCGGCGGGAAGGACTCCCTCTTCGCCTGCTGGAAGGCGATGCAGAAGGAGGAGGTGGTCTGCCTGATCACGATTGTCTCCAGAAACCCCGAGAGTTACATGTTCCACACCCCGAACATCCGCCTCGCCGCACTGCAGGCCGAAGCGGCGGGGCTCCCTCTCGTGGAGGTGGAGACGGCGGGGGAGGAGGAGACGGAACTCCTTGACCTTGAACGGGCTCTCCTCGCCGCCAGGGAGCGCTACGGGATCGAAGGGGTCGTCACCGGGGCGATCCTCTCGGTCTACCAGGCGACAAGGGTCCAGCGGATCTGCCGGGAACTGGGGCTCTGGTGCTTCAACCCGCTCTGGCTCGCCGACCAGGAGGCATACATGGAGGAACTCATCGACGCTGGCTTTACAGTCGTCATCCAGGGCGTCTTCTCCTCCCCCTTCGACGACTCCTGGCTCGGGAGGGAGATCGACCGCTCCAGCCTCGACGAACTCCGGGCGATCGCCCGGAAGTACCAGGTCACCCTCACCGGCGAAGGGGGGGAGTTCGAGACGTTCGTCACCGACGCCCCCTTCTTTGCTCAAAGGATCGCGATAGAAGAGACATCGAAGGTCTACCGAAACCACAACGGCGTTCTGCGGATCGAGCGTGCGAGGCTGGTGGCGAAGTGATCCTGCTGATCGATCTCTGCTGCCGGGACGGCTCACTCTCCCGGGACGAGTTCGTCGCGCCTGTCGAACGACTGCTCTGCCGGATCGGCGTGCCGTTTGCGACCCGCCACTACACCGCCGTCGGTGCACCGGATCTCGAGGCCGCGGATGCGGCGATCCTCTGCGGCACGGCGCTGATGGACACCGGATTCATCGAGCATTCGTTCCGGTGGCTCACGACGTTCGAGCGGCCGGTGCTCGGCATATCCTCCGGCATGCGGGCGCTCGCGGCGGCATTTGGCGGCGGCACCGGGCCGTGCTGCGAGATCGGTATGGTCAACGTCCGGGTGCTCGCGCCCGACCCCCTCTTTGCCGGGCGAGAGGTGTTTTCCGCATATACGGTGCACGAGGACGCCGTGCAGGTGCCCGGAGAGTTCTTACCGCTCGCCGCCTCCGATCGCTGCGTCCAGGCGATCCGGCACCGCTCGCTCCCTCTCTACGGGCTCCTCTTCCACCCCGAGGTCAGGAACGAGTGGATCGTCGAGCGGTTCGTCGGGCTGACCGGCCGTCAGAGCCCGTAGCGGTTGATGGTGTTGATCAGGGCCGCGAACCCCTCCATCTCCTTCTCGAGGACGTCTGTTCGGGTCATGCCCATGCTCGTCTCCGCGTCGGCGGTCAGCATATCAGGGCCGCGCACCACCTCGCGGTCGACGCCGTCGGCGGAGAGGATCTTTCTCGCCTCGGCGTCGTGGACAAACGCCCGGCCGGGGAGGATCACGACGTCTTCGAGCCTTCGGAGGTTCACCCCGGCGAGGTCGTCGGCGGTGATGAGGCAGGCGATCTCCTTTCTGACCGCAACGACCCTTGCGATCGAGCCGCGGATCGAGAGGACCCTCTGGATGAATGGGGCGGCGACGCTCCCGGTGATCACCGTCGCACGCTTCCGGACGCGGGGGAGTTTCTTCAAGAGGTCGGGCTCGTGGAGGATCGCGAACGGCGAACCGATCGAGGGGTCGCCGAGCGGTGTCCCGCTGATCTTCATCGAGAATCGATCGTTGAGGTTGGTGACGAGCTCGTGGAACTCGTCGACGGTGTGGACCTGCTGCCCCTCGATGATGGGCGCGTTCCCGAGGATCAGCCCCTGGTCGGTCCGGTTCGCGAACCGCATCAGGATCAGCCCTTTTGCGCCGCGCTCCTCGAGCCACGCGCAGGTCTCTTCGAGCACCTCACCGTCGTTGACGCCCGGGATGACGACCGCCGCGGCGTAGACGTCGATTGCCCCGCAGAGCCGGTCGAGGACCGCGAGCGAGGCCTCCGGCGTCGGGTCGTGCATCCACTGCCGCCGGAGTTCCGGGTCGGCGGCGAAGACGGTGTAGGAGACCTCGGCAAGGCCGTTCTCGATGAGGTGGTCGGCGATGGCCGGGTCGTCGAACCCCTTGCCGCTCGTGTAGCCGATGTGGAGCGGCACCTCCATGCTGCCGAGGAGTTCGACGAGGTCGCTGAACTCCGGGTAGCAGCTCGGGTCGCCGCCGCCGCTGATGGTGATCCGGTCGACGTCGTCGCTCATCATCTGGAGGTTTGCGAGCGTCTCGTCGGCGACTGTCCGGAGGCTCTTGAACGCATCATAGCCTTCCCGCACCCCCCGGGTGCAGTAGTCGCAGCCCTTCTGGAAGGGGAGGCAGTATTTGCAGCCGAACGACGTCGTGTCCTTGACGTGTTTGAAGTAGCAGTACGAACAGAATCCCCGGCAGTCGAGGCCGGGCCGGCCCCCGAGATCGACGGTGAGATGCGACATCCTGCTGGTACTTCTGTGCTCTTCTGTTATGAACGTTGCAGACCTCTCCCTCACGGCACCGGTTCGCCGGAAGAGCGGGCGGTGCTCCGGGTGCAGGACTACGCTGAAATGTTTGAGACGGACCCCAAGAGGTCAAACCATTGACTTCCTTTTGCACCTTCGGTGCTCCAACTCCTTCTTCGCAGGCCAACGGTTGCTCGAACTCCGTTCCTGCTGGAACATCGTCCTTCGCGTTCTTCGCGGCTCGAAGCCTATGGCTTCTCAAACTCCTTCCCCAAAGGGGAAGTCGTTCTTCGCGCGAGACAACTGGTGCAGACAACGATATAGTCCCACGCGAAGCCGCGAAGCCGCGAACGTGAGCACCAGAGGTGCGAGCTCCGGTGTTTCTGGGTGTTGCTAATTTCTTTTTTGTTCTCGCGCGAGGTTGCATTGCTCGATACCGGATGCCACACAATAGTGAAGTGCCGGGCACGCCGTGGCGGCTGCTCCGGGCGGGCGGCGGCACCTTTATGCCGCGCCGGGGCGACGAAGTCGCGGTATGCGGACGAGCCACCGGCTGCTGCTCCGGTTCTATCACGACCCCGGCTACGACTTCTCCCGGATCGAGGTCGAGTACGTCGACAGAGGCGCGCCCGGCGACCGCTCGACGGTCCGGGGCAACCGGGTCCTCGCGCTCGATGCGCAGTACCTGGAGGTGGATGCCGGGACGCACGTGGCGTGTATTCCGTATCACCGGGTCCGGCGGATACTGTATGACGGTGATGTCATCTGGACGAGGGAGGCGTGAGGAGAACCGGCGCCACCTTTTTTACCGCAGACCGCCCACGGTATAAGGTATGCCCCAGTGGCTTAGCTGGCAGAGCGGCTGACTTGTAATCAGCAGGTCCCGAGTTCAAATCTCGGCTGGGGCTTCTTCCCTTTTAAGTCATAAGCCCTTACAATGGGATTGATCTGTATTCTGGCCTCGACAGAGTTCGAATCTTGGTCGGCGCATCAGAACTTGAAGTTCGAATTTATTCTTTTTATATCTTCATTCGATAGGATCAGCTTTGGTAAGAATGAGGTGATCCTATAATTATAAGTCCACCCAGATAAAACCGGGGGTCATGGCATTCCGGGAAATTGACGATGATCTCTGGGAGATTGTTCAGAAATATCTTCCCCCAACAAAGCCGCACATCGGTCGACCCCGCTGTGATCCCCGCGGGCTGATCAACGGCATCCTGTACGTTCTGACCACCGGATGCTCCTGGCTCGATGTCCCGGCGAAATACGGTACTAAATCGACGGTTCACCGGTACCACCTCGAACTCTGTGAGAAAGGAGTGTACCAGGCGATCTTCCTCGACCTGCTCCGATCCGGGTATGAAATCAAAAAAATCGATCTCTCACACTGTGCGACGGATACGAAGGATATCCCGGCAAAAAAAGGGGATCCATCGGCTATGATGGCTATAAAAAGGTAAACGGGAACAAGTTGAGTGCCCTGGTCGATCGGAACGGCCTCCCGCTTGCCTGCACGGTTGCACCGGCAAATACCCATGATTCCCGGCTCTACGAGCCAACCCTCGAAGCATTTGAGATTCCTGAAGTGCAGGATCATCCCAGGATCATCTCCGCAGATGCAGCCTACGATGCACGGGAGATCCGACAATACAACCAAAAACGAGGGATCAAGAGCAATATCCCGGTCAACCGGAGATCGCGGAAACAGCCGAAACGCGGAAGACCGTTCTGGTTCGATCCGGAACTCTACAAGAAGCGCAGTGCGGTAGAGCGGTTCTTCAGCTGGATTGAAGCATTTAAGAAGATTGTCCCACGATACGAGCGGTATGAGCACTCATTCATGGGGCTGATTCACCTGGCATGTAGCGTCATGATCGCGAGAGTATTGGGATGACCTCTTTGACTCAGTTCCCTTTTCGCATTTTTTAAAGATTCATATTCTGCTAAATGTCGGATTAAGGCTGTCAAATGCATTCCTTTCTGATTTGCATTTTTAATATTCTGTATCAGCGTACGCAATATCCGATCTCGATTTCGGAGGAACTCATCATAGATTTGCTGTGGAATGACCAGTTTGGTCTTAATTTTTTCAATATCTTTGAATATATCTACTGTATCTTCATTTGACTCGTAAAGCCCCAAGAATATGTTGGTATCGATGAGTATCTTCGTCATACATTCACAATCTTTACTTCAAGTTGTGAGTGGGGAGTCCTCCATAAAAAACATATTCTTTTTCAGCAACTCCCCTGCATGCCTGAATGCAGTTTCCCCTCCGGCCGCGACGCCATCCCATACCGCGGGTTTGCGGACCGCGTCGAGGTCGACGAGATCCGGGTGATTGTGTAGTCGGGCGGATGCTCACCGAGGTTCAGAATGAGGTTTCGGAGTCGATCATAAGGGAAGAGGAGAGGATCGACGCATTCAATTTCAGGTTTGAATCTCTTCTTCTTGCACAGTGATTTAGTAGAGCGCGTCCTTGGTAAGGATGAGATCACGGGCTCAAATCTCTCCTGATATACTCCATTTTCCCGACCACACACTCTCCCACCCCCTCCCCATCGTAGCCCTTTTCACCAGATCCAACCTTATACATGGCCTCGTACGTCCACCGGATAGAGGCACACTATTCCCGCGATCCACGGCTGCCGACGCTTACCGAGAGGTTCTGCTCACTGGGATTCCCCCTGCGCGAGCTGCACCTCGTCGATATCTACACCATAGCGACCGCCCGGAGGGACTTCTCCCCCGAGGAACTCTCGCAGATCGGCGCGCAGCTCAGCAACCCCGTCGTCCAGCGGTACTCCGTGGACCGGCCGACCGAGGCCGACTTCGACCACGCGATCGAGGTCGGGTTCCTGCCCGGGGTCACCGTCAACGCCGGGACGACGGCAAGGCAGACCATCGAGGACTCCTTCGGGTTCCGGTTCGGCGAGGGGGGAGCGCTCCCCGGCACGCCTGAAGCGGTGCTCCTCGCCGGTGGCCGTGCAAAAGCGAAACCCGGATGAAGAAGCAGCAGGAAGACTCTGTTACGGGAGCAGTCTGATGGCCCATGCCGAGCGGTGCAAGGCGTGTAAACGGGCTCCTCTCACTCCAGGTACCAGACGATCGACTCAAGATCCCGGTACCCGACCAGGTGCCCTGCCGCCCGATGCTGCGGCTGGTCGCCCCCGTAGACCACGAACGAGCGATCCGGGGAGTTGCCGGAGAGCCCGTTCCAGTAGGTGATCTCATTGAAGAAGTCGGAACTTGCCGTTCGGGCTGATTTGATCTCGACCGGAATGGGGTCCCACCCCTGGTACTCGATGATGCAGTCGATTTCGTGGCCGAGTTTGTCCCGCCAGAAGTAGAGGTTGGACTCTTTACCCCGGTTGAAGCGGAACTTCAGGAACTCCGTTATGATGAGCGATTCAAAGAGCCCCCCTTTCAGGGGGTGGTAAACAAGGTCGTCGGCGCTCTGGACCCCGGCCAGGTGTGCAGCAAGGCCGGGGTCCGTGAAGTAGAGTTTGGGCATCTTGATAAGCCGTTTGTTGAAGTTCTTGTGGTGGGGCCTGACCTGGACGATCAGCATCGCTGTCTCCAGGAGGGATAGCCATTCTTTCGCCGTGTTATGGGTGATGCCGCAGTCATGGGCGAGGGACGAGTAGTTCACCACCTGGCCTGAACGGTAAGCGCACATCTTCATGAACGTCTGGAACGCCGAAAGGTTCTGCACCTGCTTGAGGAGGCGGAGATCGCGCTCGATGTAGGTCTGGATATACGACGAATAGAAGTCCGCCGGGTGAATGGCGCTGCTGTATGGGCGGGGGAAGAGGCCGGCGTAGAGGAGGTCCTCGTAGCGTTCGATCGTGATCCCAGCACGGGCAAGTTCCCCCATCGAGAGGGGGAGGAGTTTGACGATACCGACCCGGCCGGCGAGCGACTGAGATATCCGCTCCATCATCAGGAAGTTCTGCGACCCGGTGAGAATGAACCGTCCCGGCCTCTGATTCGCATCGAGGACACCCTGGAGGTACGAGAAGAGCTCCGGGACCCTCTGTACCTCGTCGAGGACCGCCCCGGTCTTCTCGTACTGTGCGAGAAAACTGCGGGGGTCCTCCTCTGCGAAGGCGCGGGTATCGGGGTCTTCGAGCAAGACGTAGGGCAACTGCGGGAATATCGACCGGACGAGCGTCGTCTTTCCTGACTGGCGGGGGCCGACGACGGCGACTGCCGGGAAGCCGAGAGCGAGCGAGCGGATCTGTGCCTCTGCATCCCGCCGGATCATCCCCTGCATCCTCATGGACATATTGTAAATAACATTTACAATATGCCCACATAAATATTCCTGCGGAGCCGACGAGGAGCGCCACCCGGGTGGATGAGCATACGCCCTAATAACCGTGTCTGGCCTTGGCGTTCAATGCCGGTGCTCTTAGTTCCCGCAACCGCCCCATCCTCTGGCCAGGGAAGGAGTGCTGTTCTTTTGACCATCACGGGGTCAGGGCCGGCATCCGGAGCGCTCAATGAAACCTGCCAGTCTGCCGGGCAAGATTTTGCTGAAACTGAGGGGCTTGTTCGGAAAGTAGCGACCATATTTGCTAATCCCTTTCCGACGCTCCGCAGGTCTGAGCATTCCTCTTAACCCTGAATACAACCTTTTCATCCACCGATCCCGGCACCCGCTCCTTCACGCCCCTCGGTGTCCCGGCAATCCCCGGACTTCGCCGTCCCGCTGCCCACCTGCTCCCCGACGACCGCCACCGCCTCATCGGAGAGGAAATACCGGACCTCCCCTCCCGTCCCCTCCCGGCTCACGACCCCGTCGCCTGAGAGGCGCCGCAGGTGCCACGAGACCGACGAGGCGGTGATCCCGAGCCGTTCGGCAAGTTCATGCCGCGACGCCCCCGGTTCCTCCAGCAGCGTGAAAAGGATCTCCCGGGTGTTCGGGTTTTTGAGGTGGATGAACACCTTTGCTTCGAGGGGGGAGTATCTCTGCCGGTTCTCGAAGTATCCCGTCTGCCCGCCGACGGCGGCGGCGGCGACCATCCCGAACTCCTGCAGTTTCCCGAGGTGGTACCGCAGGGTTCCCCGGTTTATCCCGAGGTCTTCGGCGAGAGTCCCGAGGCGGATGCCCGGGTGAGCGCGGATGTGGTCGTAGATCGCCGTCCGGGTCTCGTGTTCGAGCGCGGCGCGTTTTGCAATCCGGCGGTAGCCGAAGAAGAGCCAGACGTTCAGGAGAACGAGGACATTCGCGACGACCAGGAGTTCGGGGGATGTCCCGATGAGCATACCGGTTATCAGGACCTGGGGCGGAACCTGCCACCACTCGATGGGCGTCAGATCCTGTGGCGGGCCGTCGGGTACGTAGTTGCCGGCAGGGCTGACCGTGTACCCGGCGGCTGCAGAGGCGGGGAGAGCGGCCATGAGAACGATCAGGAGTAGAATAGCCGCCCGGCGTCGCATGCTTCAGAGATTGGGGTAAGGAACCATTATGTTTGTGCTTTTTCGGCGACCCTCATTGCCGGGTTTCAGAGAAACCGGGGCTTGTGAATAGACGGCCTGCACAGAAACCGTATATATTCCCGCGTCCCAGAACTCACTATGATGGAGGAGCAACCCCCTGTAACGCGCCGCATCGCCGCCGTCTCGATCGGCATCGGGTTCCTTGCCGGGGCGGCCGTCCTCGGGGTGGTGGGAGCGCTCACGCGGTACTGGAGCGCCCCGTCCGCCTACAACCAGGCTCTCCTGGGGGTGGGGATCACCCAGACGTTCGTCTCGATCCTGCTGGTGCTCTTCTTCGCCGGACTCCTCCCGGCGTACATGAACGGCACCGCCTCGCGACGCACCCGGCTCCTCTCCGCCCTCCTTGCCGGTGCGGTCGCCGGAATCGCCGCCCGGACGCTCCTCTTCGCGGGCAACCCCACCTACCTCGTCCAGTCGCTCGTCGCGGCCCCGGGGCAGGTTCTCCTCCTCGTCGGCGGCGCGACGCTGGTTGCCGGGCTCGGGGGGCTGGTCGCGTCGTTCCTCGACCCGGAGCGGCCGTACCGCGACCTTCTCCCGCTCGCGGCGGTCGCCGTCGCGTTCATCGCTGTCCTGCCGCTCCTCGCGACGGCCGGTATCGCCGTGGGCGTCATCCCTCCGGCACCCTACTCGGGCGGCGAGCCCGCGCCGGAGACCGATATTCTGGTCGTCAAGGTCTCCGCCACAGGCGATATCAAGTGGGAGGCGCGGGTTGATATCGACGCCTACGACCGGCCCGACGTCCTCGCTGAACTCCCGGGCGGCTACGCTCTCGCGGTCACGGATTACGGCCGGGGGGGGAGCACGGCGCATATCCTCACCTACACTAAAGACGGGGACGCCCTCGGCCGGGTGATCGCCGAAGCCGGATATGGGCGCGTGACCGCGCTCGTCCCGGCGCCCGGCGGCGGGTTCCTGGTAGCCACGGAGACCCCCGGGATTGTCCGCGTCGGTGCCGGGGGCGAGGCGGTCTGGGAGCGATCGTTCGTCGAAGACGATCAGGGGATGGTGCCCGTCTCCCTCCTCGCTCAGGACGGTCGCTACGTCGCGGCGTGGGAGGATAAGGTCGCCTGCTTCAGCGAGAACGGCACCCGGCTCTGGCAGACCTCGCTCGATTCCGCGGGCGGTATCGAGTACCACCCGATCTACCCGGCCCCTGAGGGCGGCGTTCTCGTCGTTGCAGAGGGGCAGCACGTCTTCTCCGGGGATCACTTCGAGACTTACCTGGAGGCCGTCCGCCTGGACGGGAACGGTACCGTCCTCTGGAAGCGGGACTTCGGAAGCGACGGGCTCGACGAACTCCTGGGTGTCCGGGAGACGGCGCCGGGACGGTTCGCGGTTTTCTACCGGTCGACGACCTTCCCCGAGAACTTCTGGGGCGGTGTCGAACGGGCCAACCACGGCTACCTCTTTACGCTCGACGAGAACGGAGAGGTGATGGATTACAGAACCGCCGCCGAAGCCGGCGGTGCCGTGGTCGCATCGCCGAGCGGTTCCCTCTCGGCCACCGCTGCCGATGGGGGCTCCACACTCGTCGGCAGGGACGTTACGGGCAGCGAGATCTGGCGGCAGGAGCAGCCGATCGACCTCTACTCGTTCCGGGGCATCGGCACGGCGGACGGCGGCTACCTCATCGCCGGGAGCACGAACGCATGAGAGACCGGTGGCTTATGCTCGGCATCGTTATCGTAGTGGCGTTCGTCCTCTGGCGTGCCTCCTACGTCCCGCCCGGCTACGAGACGATCAAGTACGAGACCGTCCCCGTCCTCCCGGCGGAACAGCATAACCCCCCGTTCCTCGAGATCTGGGAGGCGATGGAAGAGCAGATCCCGTTCGACAACCGGACGGCGAAGTCGTCGCTGCTTGTCATGGATTTCGATGCGAACGGCTCGTTCACCTATATCCAGTTCGGTTTCTTTGCCGATATGGAGGATGAACCCTGGGTCCACTCCGCCTTTGTCCTTCAGAACGGGAGCGCCTACCTCTCGTCCCAGCGGCTCGATTACCGCCCTCCCCATGCCCACCCGCTCGGAACCCTCGCCGCTGCCGACGACATCCCGTTCGACGAGATCTCCTACGACAAAGGGGGAACGAGTCTGAAGATCTTCTACCACGAGCAGAACCGGACCTACGACGACACCTATGGAAACATCTACGCCGTCGAGAACGGCACGCTCCGCCCGCTGAAGTTCATCTCCTTTGCCACCACGGAGGTCTGGAACACCATCGAGATCTACCCTCTTGACCCGCCGGACGAAAACCGGACGCCGACCGCCATCGACGAGGACCCCCGGGCGCTGGTCGTCTTTCCTCCGCGGGAGATCGCCCTGGCGGAGAGGGTTGTGTACGCGGAGACGGTCGGCACAGAAAGGGTATAAACGATCCCTTCCAATCGCTCTTTCAAGGAGCCGGGCAATGAGACGAACCCTTCTGACGATCTTTAGTATTCTCATGCTGTTTTCTGCGGCTATAGCCCCGGCGAGCGCCGGGGGGGAAACGGTCGAGACGTCGACGTTCCTCTCCGTCACCTCCCCCAGGCAGTACGAGACGGTATGGAGCGATCTCGTCCCGCCTGAGGTCACGGTCACCGGCAGGGCCGAGGCCTCGAACGGGATACGGGACGTCGTGGTCGAGAGCAGCGTGGGTGTGGTCTCCTGCGGGAACGCGACCAATTTCACCTGTTCCGTCCCGGTCGCGGATGGCAGCGAGACGATCACCGTGACCCTGATCGACAGCCTGGGGAAGACTACCGAGACTGCACTACGGGTCTACGTCAACGTCGAGGTCGACCCGCCGCCGCGGATCTACGTGATCGGGACGGTGAGGGACACCGACGGCCGTCCGGTCCCGGGCGCAACGGTGAAGTTCGAGTCCGCCCTCCCGCTCTTCGGCGCACCGTATCCCGTGACGACCAAAACCGCCGGCGACGGCGGCTACCTGATCGAGAACGCGTTCGGCTTCGCCCAGAACATATCGGTCGAGAGGGAGGGCTACCTTTCCCTGCACCGGGAAGTCTCCTTCGAGAACATCACCAACCGGCTCGACCTGGAACTGGAGCCGGAGCCGCCGCAGGCCCGGACCGCGCCCGGGTTCTCCGCCGGGATGGGCATCCTTGCGCTCGCGGGAGGGCTGCTCGCCGCCCATGGGGCGAGGCGGGAGAGGTGAACCGCGCATACCGGTTCGGCGCGGCTGCTCTGACAATCGTTGCGGCGGGACTGGTCTTTGCGCTCCTCTCCGCTCCGGTTCAGCTGACCGAATACGATGCCGCAGATGAAGGGGAGGTTGTCTATCTACACGACGGTAAGGAGATTTTCCCCGTATCGGCGGTCTGTGAGCCCCTCCTCGCTCCCGACCAGACCCGGCTGGCCGTCATGCTCGGAGACCGTGCAGGGATACGGATCGAGAGCGTGGTGATCGGCGTCAGGGGCCCCGTGGACGTATACCTGGGGGATTGCGGCGTCGAGCTTCCGCCGGTCCGTTTTCAGCACGTAGACGACGGATACGGGAGCATTCTTGAGATCCCGGATACGGGGGTTCAGGGCGACGGAGCGATGGAGATCCCGTTTCTCCTCGTCTCACGCGGGACGGAGAATCTGACAGTCGATGTCGATGCACAGCTCTCGGAGACGACCTTCCCGTGGCGCCAGTTCGTGGCCCGGCACCAGTTCGATGTCCATGGGGAGACGGACGGCACAGAAAGGATATAAAGCCTTCTCCCAAACTGCTCTCGTATAGACCTCCCGTTGCGCTCATGAGCGCCTCAGACCAACCCCCGAGAGGAACAGGCGCCCCGGGAGGCCGGAGTCGATCCGATGAAATATCTTTACGTTATTCTTCTTCTCTGCCTGCTTGTCCTCCCTGCGGCGGCGGCCGAAACCCCCCGCCCGGCCGAAAGCCCGGTGGAGGCGCCCGTCGACCGGCTTGATATCGACGACGCGGTGAAACAGGCGTCACCCTACTACTACGTCATGCTCGTCGGGACGGAAGACGAGCGGGAGAACCTGCTCGGCTACATTGACCGTTCCCCCCGCTCCGTCGAAGAGAAAGAAGCGATGAAGGAGTCCCTCCGCGAGATCTGGGAGAAATACCCGGTGGTGCGCGAGACCGAAGGCTCGGTGACCCGGATCGCGTTCGACCCGGCGGCGGGAGAGAACCCGGTCCTGACCGACGAGGAGAACGCCCGGCTCGCCGAGATTGCCCGGGCCATGGCGGAGGCGTTTGCCACCGAGCCCACGGGCACGACGACCACCTGGTACGATCTCTCCGTCTGGCTCGTCAAGACGGATGGGCAGGGGAACGAGGCCTGGAACCGGACCTACCCCTGCGGGGATAGTGCGGACGTCGCGTCGGTGCTCCAGGCGGACGACGGGGGATACCTGATCGCCGGAAACACCGGGTTCCGCGACGCCCTGCTGCTCAGGACGGACGCCGACGGCAACGAGGTCTGGAGGAAGACCTACGGCGGGCCGGACTGGGATACTGTGCGTGCCGTGGTCGCGACCGACGACGGGCACTACGTCGTCGCCGGGAGCACCGGTTGGACGCCGGAGAAGGATATGCGTAGCGCCTGGCTCTTCAAGGTCGCGCCGGACGGGCGGGAGGTCTGGAGCCGGACGTTTCCCGGGGACGGGCTCTTCTCGACCATCGCCATGACCGTTGACGGCGGGTTCATCCTCGGCGGGAACAGAAAGACCGGAACCGACAACGCATGGCTGGTTCGGGTCGACCGCGATGGGAGAGAGGAGTGGAACCGGTCCATCGGCGGCAACGATTCCGGGATCGTGGACAGCGTCATATCGACCCCGATCGACGGCGGCTACCTCGTCGCGGTGAGGAACCCCTGGGAAGCGGACCGTTCCAGGACCGCCGCGCCCATCCGACTGTTCAAGACCGACCCGGCGGGGGAGGTTCTCTGGACGAAGACGCTTGACGGGATGGACGGCGGCACCGGCGCGGTTCTGCTCGAAATCCCCGGAGGAGGCGCCGTCGGCTACCTCGTCGCCGGCGGGGCATTCCGGCCCGGAAGCGACCTCCCCGGCCCCTGCATCAGCATGATCGGCGGCACCGGGAATGTCGCCCGGACCGTGACGCCGGAGATCCCCAGCCTCTCGCCGGTCACGTCGGCGGTCGCGCCGTCTCCGGGGCAGTATGCCTTCACCGGGACGGTCTACGCCGGAGGGCCGCACGACGGGTGGCTGGTGCTCCTGGACCATACGGGAAACGTCACGGCTGCCCGTTCCTTCGGCGGTGATGCGACCGACGATATCTCGGCCCTTGCGGCGACGGACGATCGCGGCTACGTCCTCGCCGGCACGACCCGGTCGTTCGGGGAGAACGGGTGGACGGCGCCCGCCCGGGCCCCGGGGTTCGGGGTGCTCGCGGCGATGGCCGCCTGCGGGATCGCGCTCCTCTGCCGCGGGGTGAGGCAGAGATGAAGGCCGAACCGCTCATCGCCGCGAGCGCGGTCTTCTTCTTCCTCTGGGTGGTCATGCCGGTGACGCTCGCATCCCATGGCTCCATCGGCTCCGGGAGCGTCATATTCCTGCTCTCCGTCATCTCGCTCGCCGGGTCGGTTCAGTTCTTGCGGGCGATGTGGCGGGAGTCGCCCCGGTGGTTCTGGGCCATCCCGTTCGCAGCCGTCTGCACCGCACTTCTGCTCTGGACGGGTATCGCCGAGTGGGTTGTGCCGGATCATTCCGGGAACCCCGCCTTCCAGATGACGTTCTTTCTCCCCCCGGCCGCGGCACTGCTCCTCTCCTCCTTCCCGGACGACTGCCGGGCGATGTTGCGGATACCGATCGGCGTCGTCGCGATCCTCGGTATCGTCTCGCTCTTCCTTGCCTCTGGTGCGTTCTTCATCCCCCCTCCCGTGCCCGCGCCAGGTCTCATGGAGTTCATCGGACCCCTGTATACCCTTCTCCTCATGCCGGTCGTCGGGCTGCTCCTCATCGTAGCGGCGGTGACCTGCCGATGAAGTATTTAGCAATCGTGCTCCTCCTCCTCGCCTGCACCGCCGGGTGCCTCGACACCGCCGCGGACCCGCCGCCGGCGGACGAGATCGCCGCCCGGTTCATCGCGACGGAGGAGCAGGCGACGGACTTCACCGCCACCGTGGCGGTAGCGGCCGGTTCCGAGAACGTCACCGCGAGGCTGTTCCGGAAAGCCCCCGAGAACTACCGGCTGGAGTTCCTCGAGCCCGCGGACCTCGCGGGGACGGTCGTCGTCTCGAACGGCACCCGGAAGTGGCGCTACGACCCGGCAACCCGGACGGCGCTGACGGTCGCGGGGCCGTATATGAATGCTACCTTCTCCGGGCCGCCCTACCCCGGCTGGGCGGAGGAGGTCAGGGGATACGCCGAAACAGTCGCGGAGTCGCTTGAGGAGCAGAACGCCTCCTACCGGGGCAGCGAATCTGTCGGTGGCCACACCGCTTATATCCTTGAGGTTGCGGGCGGATCAAAACTCTTCGAGGCGCCCACCCACCACCGGGAGGCGGTATACCGCTTCCGGGCATGGATCGACGCCGAAACCTGGCTCCTCCTCGGCGTGGAGATGTATGGTAAAGACGAGAATCTGATCCTCTCTGCAGAATATACCGATCCCTCGGCGAACACCGGGCTCCCGGACGACCTCTTCGTCTTCGATCCGCCGGCAGGTGTCGAGGTCCGGCCGATGCCGACGGCTGCGATCACGCCGCTCTTCCTGTGGAGTATCGACGACGCCCGGCGCTATGGTGTGGGGGTGCCGTCCTACCTCCCGGAGGGTTATGTCTTCAAAGAAGGGACGCTCCTCCCCGGCGCCTATACCACGCTCCGGTTCACGGACAGCACCGGGGAACTGGAGATCGTGGAACGGCTCTACGACCCGTACCGGGAGGAAGCGGTTCTCCCCGGCACGCCCGAGCCCTGCCTCCTTGCCGATGGCCGGAAGGCCGAGTACGTCTCCACCGGTGGGAGAGATCAGCTCCGCTGGCGTTCCGGGGAATACTCCTACCGGATCACGAGCGGCATACTCGGCAGAGATGAACTCGTGCGGGTGGCAGAATCGATAGCGATGTAGAGGCTGCGCCAGTTCCGGCAGACGTTCTCTACCGAGGGCGATCACCAGAACGCTGACGCTACAGAGTTAAAATGAGAACCGCCGCGCCCCGGGAGGCGTGGCTTCCGGCCGGAACAGGCCTGCACCACAGGGTGTGTATGGGGGACCGGTCTCCGCGGCACGGAAGATGTGAACCATCCCCCGTGCCGTTTCCCCTCTCCGGAGACCAGTGGCCTCCCCTCCCCCCTCCTGGTGCCTGCCGGTTAACCAGGAGGCGACGTTGTGGATTGAACTGCTGTGAGACACCTGATGTTGGAATGAGACGTGATCTGATATTGTTATCAGGTAAGTTCGTAATGATCGCCTGAAGGATTGCGATGAGAAGTGTTAACGGGCATTGCCCGGTCTAACAGAGAACATCGTGCCAACAGGCAACAACAGTATAGATCCATCTTTTAATAACCCTTTCCATTTGTTATTTTAACGATATCCCCTTTATATTGGATAAATGGTAATATCCAGGAGTTATTAACGGCAAATAGTCTTTCGCCGATACCGGGAACGGCATCTCTCGAAACCACGACTTCCCGGTGGTAGAAGATGCCGTCGGTACCGGTTCCCACACCCGCCCGGAAGTTTGCAGAGGTCGCTCCTGCAGCGGAGTCGGTGTGCCCCGCACGGGCAATACTTCTTCAAAAACTCCTTCACTTTCTGTGAGACCGGCCATCCCCGGTCGAGCTCGTCGATGATCGCATCGATCGCTCATGCCCCCCTTGTAATCTTCCGGTCAACCTCCGCATCCCCATCTCCACAAGAGCGATGACGACGGTGAGGGGGTTGCGGATGAATCGTTCAGGGTGGCGAGCCGCTCGATCTTCTCCTCGGTCTTGCGGAATGCCTTCTTTTTGAGGGCTGACGGCCTCTCCCGACCAGAGCAGTCGGATACAGGGTTCCCCTGCCGCTTTGCCTCGTGCGGCTTCTCCCTTTCTTCCCGGAGGTCACGGTTCTCTTCGGCTCTCCGAGGATTGGGAGGCATGTGCCTGTACCGGAGCGGACGTCCGACTCCCGGCAAGGCAGGTGATAATTTTTGCGCTCGCGACATTCAGACCAACGTGAAGTAAGAAGTTGCCGCTCTGAACCTGGAAGCTAGGGAAAGGGGGGGTAAAATATCCGGGCATCTCCCGGACACCCAAGGTACGACCCCGTCATTCTCGTTGATGCTCCAAACGGAAAGGCAGCAATGCATCTGACCCTGAACCGGGCCGACCTGGTGGGGAGACTCTTGTTGCCGTGCCGAAGAAGAGTTTCGCGTGGTCCGGGACGACCGTCGAGCGAGTGCAAAATAATTGCTTTTTGTGAACGTTTGGAAAGTTTTCCCGAGATTAAGAGGGTAAAATTGATAAAAATACACATATTTTTCTAAATATGGAGATATTATTCACTCGTCACCAATGAAACATATATATAATAGAGTGTAGAATTACGTAGCATCGAGATCTTCGGCGAGACGCAGGGGACGAGTACAGCGGTATCTTTCTCCCCGAAATATGCTGCCCTGCACGCTGGCCAGAGGAGCACGAGGAGAACACTATATGATATCGGTCCTCTACGTAGATGACGAGCAGGATCTCCTTGAGCTGGCCCGGCTCTTCCTGGAGAGTACGGGAGAGTTCCAGGTCGCAACCTCGACATCGGCACGGGAAGCCCTGGCGGATCCTGCATTCCAGTCATACGATGCCGTCATCTCCGATTACCAGATGCCGGAGATGGATGGGATCGCGTTTTTAAGGGGGGTCCGGGAGCAGTTTGGCGACATCCCGTTCATCCTCTTCACTGGCCGGGGCCGCGAGGAGGTCGTGATCGAGGCCATAAACAACGGCGCCGACTCCTACGTCCAGAAAGGCGGGGACCCGAAGACGCAGTTCGCCGATCTCGCGCACAAAGTTCGTCAGGCGGTGAGACGAAAACGGGCGGAGATTACCGTCGCGGAGCAGGAGCAGCGCTACCTGGATCTCCAGAACGCGAACGACCTGATCCAGAGCGTCACCCCTGACGGGCGCTTCCGGTTCGTCAATAAGAAATGGCTGGATACCCTCGGGTATACGATGGACGAACTCCCGAACCTCACGATATCCGATATCATTCATGAAGAGAGCGCAGAACACTGCGCCGAGACGTTCCAGCGGGTGATGGCCGGCGAGAGTATAGGGTTCATCGAAGCGGCCTTTAAGGCCCGGGACGGCAGGAAAGTCTACGTCGAGGGTGTGGCGGACTGCAAGATAGTGGACGGAAGAAGCCGGTACACCCGGGGAATCTTCAAGGATGTCACCGAACGCGTCGAGGCAGAGGAGGCGTTGCGTGAATCAGAGCACAGGTTTGCCACGCTCTTTAAGAGCAGCCCCCTCATACTCACCCTTGTCTCGGCTATCGACGGCACGCTCGTCGACGCCAGCGATGCGTTTTTGCGCTCCACCGGATATGCCCGGGAAGAGGTGATTGGCAGGAGGACAGAGGAGATAGGGCTCTTTGCGGATCACGCCGAGTATTTCCGGTTCGTCACGACCCTCCAGGCGGGACGCCCCGTGGAGGGCATGCAGATTCAGTGCCGCAACAAGAACGGGGCGGTCATTACCTGCCGGTTCTTCTCGAAGATGGCCCTGATCAACGGCAGGCCCAACATCCTCTCGGCGGTTGAGGATGTCACCGAACGCGTGGAGGCAGAGGAGGCGGTCCGCGAGAGCGAAGAGCGCTATCGCCTGATCCGGGAGAACGCGAGGGAAGGGATTCTGATCAACGAACTCACGCCGATGGGGCCGGGGAGGTTCATCGATGTGAACGATGCCGCCTGTCGGATCCTCGAGATGACCCACGAAGAACTGCAGGGCATGAGGCTCATCGATCTCGATACCCCTGAGACGAAGAGGCGCGCTCCGGCGCTTATGCAGGAATTGACGGAGAAGAAGCAGGCCGTCTTCCAGATCGACTTCCGGACAAAGAACGGCCGGGAGAAGGTTGTCGAGATCAGCGTCAGTCTCTTCGAGCTCAAGGGAAAGCCGACGCTGCTTTCGGTCGTCCGCGACGTCACCGATCAGAGGGCTGCGGAATCGGCATTCAACGCACTCGTAACCGGGATGGTAGGGACGACCGGCAGAGAAGCGCTCGACCGGATGGCGGAGAGCATCAGCGCCTGGCTCGAAGCCGATTGCGTCATGATCGGCGAGATTGCCCCGGACGGTGAGCGGGTCCAACTGCTCTCGATGCTCCTTGACGGCAAGAATGTCCCGGACCACTCCTATACCCTGAGGGGGACGCCCTGTGAGAATGCCGCACGAGCCGGGTTTTGTGTCTACCCTGACAACGTTGCGGAACTATTTCCAGAGAGCCGGGATCTCCAGGAACTCAACATCCGGGGCTATGCCGGGACCGCGCTCCGGGATTCCACAGGCAGGGTTCTGGGCATCCTCTGTATCCTGAGCAGGACGCCGCTCGCCCTGCCGCCATCCGCCCCCGAGATCCTGGAGATCGTTGCCGCCAAAGCAGCGGCCGAGATCGGGCGGATGACCGCCGAGAAGGCTCTCTCCGAGAGCGAGGAGAAGTTCCGGACTCTCGTGGAGCATTCGCTCGACGGCATCCTCATCCTCGATCCGACGGGAACCGTCCTCTTCGCGAACCATGCCGTAGGCCGGCTCGTGGAGATCGAGGATCTTGAGGGGGTGATCGGGCGAAGAAACGTCATGGAGTTCATCGCCCCCGAATCACAGGGAGACGTGGCCAGGGATTTTGAGAATGTGGCAGGAGGAATGGATGGGTACACTGCACGCTACCGGATCACCACGATGAACCAGGAGGTCCGGTGGATCGAGTGCCTCGGGAAGACCATCGTCTTCAAAGGCGCCCCGTCGATCCTGATATCGCTTCGGGACATCACCGAGCGGCAGCGCATAGAAGATGCACTGCAACAGGCGAACGCGAAACTCAACCTCCTCTCGGGCGTCACCCGGCACGATATCAGCAACCAGCTCCAGATCCTGAACGGGTACCTCGGGCTCCTGCAGGAGAAGGATACCGATCCCTCGTTTGCGGAGAGGTTGTCCCGCGTTGCCACGGCAAGCAGCCGGATCTCGTCCATGATCCAGTTCACCGGGGAATATCAGGAGATCGGGGTAAACCTTCCTGTCTGGCACGACCTCCGGGCCCTCGTGGAGGATGCAGACAGGAGCGCCGGCTCGCCTCAGGTCGCGCTCATAAATGAGATTCCCGGGGAGATAGAGGTGTTTGCCGATCCGCTCATCAGCAAGGTCTTCTTCAACCTGATCGACAACGCCCTGCGCCACGGCGGGAAGGTCACCACCGTCCGGTTCGCGACCGAGAGTCGTGACGGAGCGTGCATCGTCATCTGCGAGGATGACGGCGACGGCGTTGCGTCCGGGCTGAAGGAGAGAATCTTCGCCCGGGGGTTCGGGAAGAACACCGGTTTCGGGCTGTCCCTCTCGCGTGAGATCCTCGATATCACCGGCATTACCATCAGGGAGAGCGGTGAGGAAGGCAGGGGTGCACGGTTCGAGATCGGCGTACCGAAGGGGCAGTACCGGGTTGGGTCAGAGTGAGGGGGCGGCAGCGTCCTCTGAAGCGGCCGGTCCCTGTCTCTGTGGGAAGCAGGGCATCATCTGAGATCGCTTCGAAGGCAGGGGTTCCTTCAGCCCGGTGGCGGACCGGTCTGTTCTTTCATATACTCCTCTCTCTGTCCCTCCGGGTATCTCCTACCTTCAAGCGTTATTGGGCGCAGGACCCTGCACAGATTGCCAGCGGCAATCACGTTATCGAGTATATCCTTCGTCACGACAGAGCCCGAACCTATCACCACGTTATTCCCGACTGTTACGCCGGGATTGATGACGGTATCGGCGCCAATCCAGACGCTGCTCCCTGGTATCGGTGGGTACAAGATGATGGGTGGAGTGCTCAAGAGTAACGATGCATCCCCTCGCCCAATCCGACAGAACCTCCGCACTATCCGGGAGCGCTACGGCGTGGCCCGTATCGGCATCTTCGGGTCTTTGGGAGACGCCGGCAAGCGATATCGAAATCCTGGGGGAGTTCCGGGAGGGGGAGGAGACTTTTGATCATTTTATGGATCTCAAGTTCTATCTCGAGGACCTCCTGGGGCGGAAGACGGACCTTGTTATTGCCGATACCCTGAAGCCCCGGATCCGGGATGCCGTCCTCGGCGAGGTTGTCTATTCCCAGGGAATTGTTGCTGCTCGTCAAGCAATGTAAACAAATCTTTGAGTTTCTTTAAGGCAGAATGATCTGGTTAGAATATGGGACTAGATGAAATTACAGAATTCCCGTTAGATTAGTGCATTCACCGTTGGGCATTCGCATTCTTTTTTGCTTCAGACCACGAAAATTACACTCAAATACTTCTATTGATCATACTCAGTGTAAGACACTAGGGGTTGCTAAAGAGGTTCAACAGGATGAAAGTTCAGAATGCCAAGCCGTTTTTGAAGTGGGCTGGTGGAAAAGGCCAGTTGTTAGAGGAGTTTGAAACTCGTTTCCCTCCGGAAGTGAGAGAGGGCCTTGTAGATACGTATGTTGAGCCGTTTGTAGGTGGAGGAGCGGTTTATTTCTATATAAACAACAATTACACCTTTGATGAGTGTCATATTTTTGACATAAACGAAGAGCTTGTGCTGGCTTATACTGTTGTCAAGAATGATGTTGACGAACTCATCGAGATACTGAAAGATATGGAAACTGCATATCTGAAATTAGATCCCGATAAGAGACAAGAATTGTTTTACGAAGTCCGTAACAAGTTCAACGAATTTAAGACCTCTATTCAGTGGCAGAAATACAGTAAATCTTGGATCCAGAGAGCAGCAGATCTCATATTCCTCAATAAAACTTGCTTCAACGGGTTATTCCGGGTCAATTCGAAAGGTGAGTTTAATGTGCCTTTCGGTCGGTACAAAAACCCCAAAATACTGCATAAAGAAGTGCTCCAGAGCGATTCAGTTCTTCTCGAAAATACGAACATACATCTTGGTGACTTCTCGACATGTGCTGAGTATGTCGATGGGGGCACGTTCGTTTACTTTGATCCACCATACAGACCCCTGAACCAGACCTCGAGTTTCACCTCCTACTCCAAGGATGGCTTTGGAGATGATGACCAGAGGCGCCTTGCTGAGTTCTTCCATACCTTGGATTCAAAAGGAGCGAAGCTGATGATGAGCAATTCAGACCCTAAAAATGAAGATCCTGCTGATCACTTCTTCGATGATCTGTATTCTGACTACTATATCGATCGGGTTCCTGCTCGTCGCGCAATTAATTGTAACGGTAAGAGCCGGGGCGAAATCAATGAATTGATAATAACTAATTACAAAACTGGAAGAAACGATCTTTCGGTGTTTTGATGGGGAAGAACGACGACGCATGGCAAAACGTCTTTAACAATCTCAATTTTCTGGAAAAGATCAATAATAATGGGTTTGTCTACGTTACCGCTGATGAACTCAAAGAGAATAGTGGTAACCATCGTGAACCACGCTTAATGGCAAAGCAGGATACTCTGAGTTCACGGCCTACCATTTTCAGAAAGCATAACCTCTCCATTTTCCCTGTCGATAACGGCAGGTACATCATCTTTAAAGACGACACCCAGCAGAGTTACTATTCATATAGCGCGTCGCTGGATAGTACTCTAATCACGGAATACGTCCCCAGAGCTGACATTCAGAATTTCAAGACGCTTCGATTAAGTACGGTAACAAGCGAGTCGCAAGCAATCGATTATGCCTATCTTATATCTTTGCTAAGGACATTCACGAATGAGTCCGATCTCTTTCTGACCATCCGTGGAAGATTACGTTCCACCAAATTCGACTTCAGTCTCCCTGACTGTGATCATCGTGTCAACGTATCAGGGGTTCAGATTGAAGTAGATGCCGGCTTTGAGAGTCGGGATAAAATATACGTTCTGGAGGCCAAAATTGGGAAGCGAGATGACTTCCATATCCGGCAACTCTACTATCCGTATCGCGACTGGTCTATCCGGACGGATAAAGAGGTTGTCCCAATATTCGTCATATACACCAATGGAATCTTTTACCTAACCGAGTTTAAGTTTGGGGACAGGTTTGGGGAGTTAGAAGTTGTTCGGTCTCAGGGATTCGTAATTAATGAACCTGCCAAGCAGAGCATCAATCTCGGTGAGCTTATTAAAACAGTCCCGGTCGCGAGCGAAGAGCCCCAAGGTGTTCCTTATCCTCAGGCAAATGACCTCGATAAAGTCATAGATCTCGTGACCAACTTTGAAGAGGAGATCCTCAATACAAAGGAGTTAATCTCCACATTCTTTGACTTTGATGAAAGGCAGGGGGACTATTACGCAAATGCAGCCATTTATCTTGGGTTCATGAAACGTGACGATGACAGGAGAAACACATTTGAACTCACTCCCCTTGGCGAAACATTACGACATTACAACAACCGGAATCAGAGGAATTTGCTATTACTGAAGCAAATTCTGGCAAAGCCCACCTTCAATACTTTAATTCACGAGCTTATCCGATTGAATTGTAATCTTGATAGATTGAGCATCGCTCACATGGCAGATGTTATAAAGGCGAACACTACGCTATCGGGAGACACGCTACGTAGAAGAGCTTCGACTGTTAAACGATGGCTCCAGTGGATCTGTGATAACATTGAATTCGAAATTTGAGAACAGAATGCTGCTATGGGGATTCGAACCCCAGTCGTCGGCGTGAAAGGCCGACATGATTGGCCCCTACACTATAGCAGCGAATCTACGCACCGAAGTGCTATACAACTTGGGCGCGAGCGGATAAAAAAGTTATGCCTGGAGGAACCCGGCCGGCCCGGCCGGCGGCCCCGTCCCTCTCACCCGTCGATCGGGCTTCCTTCCTTCTGGGTGACGGTCTTGAAGGCCGCCATCAGCTGCCGGGTGACGGGACCGGGCTTGCCATTCCCGATGACTCTGCCGTCGATCTCGCGGATCGGGCCGACTTCCGCCGCGGTTCCCGTGACGAAGACCTCGTCGGCGGTGTAGAGGTCGAAGTAGCCGAGGTTCCGCTCGAGGAGGGTGATGCCCATCGACTCCGCGATCTCGAGGACGACCGCCCGGGTGATGCCGCGCAGGTTGTTTAAGGTCGGCGGGGTGATGATGGCGCCGTCCTTGACGACGAAGATGTTGTCCCCCGAGCCCTCCGCGATGTAGCCCTTGGTGTCGAAGAAGATCGCCTCGTCGACGCCGCGGTAGTTCGCCTCGATCTTCGCGAGGATGTTGTTTAAATAGTTCAGGCTCTTGACGTTCGGTGGCATCGACTCCGGCGGGGTGCGGCGGACCGAGACGCAGACCGCCCGGAGGCCCTTCTCGTAGAGGTCGCCGTACATCGCGCCCCAGGTGACGGCGATGACGATGACGGTCGGCTTTTCGCACTTCCGGGGGTCGAGACCGAGGTCGCCCTTGCCCCTCGTCACGATCGGGCGGATGTAGGCGTCCCGCAGGTTGTTCTTCCGGAGCGTCTCCTTGATCGCCTCGGCCATCTCCTCCCTCGTGATCGGGACGGCGAGGTCGATCGCCTTCGCCGAGTCGTAGAGCCGTGCGATGTGCTCGTCGAGACGGAAGACCCTGCCGTTGTAGGCCCGTATCCCCTCGAAAACACCGTCGCCGTAGAGAAGCCCGTGGTCGAAGACCGAGACCTTCGCCTCCTCTTCGGGGACGTATTTGCCGTCAAGGTAAATGATCATGGAATCAGTGTAGTATCGGTAAGTTAGTATGTTTTGTGCTTCGTGCTCCCGGCAGGAAGGCGGGAAGACCGGTGAAAATAGACCCCGGGGCCGCTTCAGCCCCGGCAGCAGTCCACGAAGTGCGCGAGCATCCCTCTGCTCGTCACCGGGTGGAGGTGCGTGTAACTCGCGATCGTCCGGTCGCGGACTGCACCGTCGAACCCGTCCCGGATCCCGCTCCCCCGGCTCAGCCGGTAGGCGTAGCGGGTCTCCGGCGCGAGGTCGACGCTGCTGTAATGAAACTCGTGCCCCTTGAACCCCGCCTCGCCCACGGGGCTCTCTGCCGCGCTCGTCCCGACGACGTAGCCGAGCATCCGGCGTGCGGGCATACGGGTCTCGCCGGCAAAGACTCCGGCGAGTTCGTAAACCTCCTCTCCCGCACCCGCGAAACCCGGGGCGAGCGCCATCCGGTCGGTGAGGTAGATGAGCCCCCCGCACTCCGCGTAGATCGGCGTGCCGTTCCGCGAGACCTCGCGGAATCCCTCCCGCATCGCGGTGTTCGCCTCGAGTTCCGCGCCGAAGAGTTCCGGGTAGCCGCCGCCGAGGATGTAGCCGTCGGCCTCCGGCAGCCGGTCGTGGACCGGGGAGAACGGGACGACCTTCGCGCCGCAGGACGCGAGGACGTCGAAGAGGTCCGCGTAGTAGAAGTTGAAGGCCTCGTCGAGCGCGACACCTACCCGGACGTCCAGATCGGGAGCCGCACATATGGTATCCTCCGCCGGCGGCTCCCCCTCCCGGGCGAGTGAGAGCAGCGCCTCCAGATCGACGTGTCCGGCGATCATCCGCTTCACGACCTCGATCCGGTCGAGGAACTCCCCGTGCCCCTGACCTTCCCGGTAGGGGACGAGGCCGAGGTGACGCATCGCAAGTTCCATCTCCTCCGTCCGGGGGATGACCCCCACGACCGGGATGCCGCAGTAGTGCTCGATCGCACGGACGGCCTTCTCCCGGTGGCGGGTCCCGGTGACGTTGTTCAATATCACCCCCCGGATATCGACGTCCGGGTCGAAGGCCTGGAATCCCTTCACGAGCGCCGCCGCGCTCCGGGTGATGCTCCGGGCGTTGACGACGAGAATGACCGGCAGGTCGAGTTGTTTCGCGATCGCGGCCGTGCTCCCGAGGTCGGTGAGCGCCTCCGCACCCTCGAAGAGCCCCCGCACCCCCTCAACGACGGCGACATCCGCTCCCCGGCAGCCATGAGCATAGACCGCCCGGACCTCCTCCGGGCTCATCACGTAGCCGTCCAGGTTCCGGCAGGGCCGGCCCGTCACGCCCGTGAGGTAGGAGGGGTCGATGTAGTCCATCCCCACCTTGAAGGTCTGGACGGTCCGATCGGTCGAGAGGAGGGCCGAGAGCGCCAGGGTGACGCTCGTCTTCCCGCTCCCGGAGCGGTCGCCGGCGATGAGGAAGGACTTCATCGCATGCTCCGCAGGACCGCCCCGAACTCGCTTGCGACGATATCCCGGACCCCGAGGGTCTTCGGGTGCAGGTCGATCTCGACCATGACGTGCCGGTGCCCTATCTCCCGGAGCGGCGCAACCTGCCGGGGCCCGTTCGTGACCGAGAAGACCTCGATGCCTTCGGTGTACTCCGGCGGGACGGCGTGCGGAACCCCGACGATGAGGACGAAGTCGGGGTTGATCTCCCGGAGCCGCTCCCCGATCGCGGGACCGTTCGCCCCGTACTCATCGAGCGCCCCGAGGAGTTCGGGGTCGACCGCGTGCTCCCGCATCCCCGCGAGGATCCGGTCGGCGTCCGCCCGGACCTTCGGGAGGCCCCGGTCTTCGAGGTTTGCGATGTAAGTGATGGCGGTATCCGGGCAGGCGTCATGGAGGCCGATCAGTTCGTCGGCGAACATATACGCGGTCTCCTTCTTCGCGTTCATGACCGCGACTCCCGTAGCACCCGAGTCGGCGAGTTCGACGAGGCGCTCTGCCGCGACGTGCTTGAGGTCGCCGCGGGAGGGCTCGATGTAGGCCCGGGAGGCCGCTCCCCGGAGCCTCTCCACCTCGTTTGCCTTCGCTAAAAGGTAGCGCTGCCGCTCCAGTTCGTCGGCGCTGATCCAGCCCGCGGCAGCGGCGGGCTCGAGCGTCGCGAGTACCCCGTCGATGTTCTCCCGGAACCCGGCATGGATATCCACGGCGATCGCCGGCGTCTCGACCTCCGCATCGTGGATCGCGGACTGAAGGTCTTCCCCGATGATCATCGAGACGCACGTCCCGACGACCGCTATCCGCCGGGGTGCAAACTCCTTCTCCGCGTGGCGGAGCACCCGCATCAGGGGGTCGTGCCCGCCGAATATGAACTCGTTGTCGGCAAGCGATGTCGTCAGCACTCGCATGCCGTCCTCTTCTAGGAGACGGGCGTGCTTGAACGAGCAGCCCGACGGGCCGTGGAGGATCGCCACGTCCACCCCCAGGTCGCGGGCGGTATACAGCGCCGCGACGATAGAACTCGGTCTTGGTTGAATGTAGTCCATAGTTATCTCCACATCTTTACCGCGAGGACGATCGCGCCCGCCGGGGTGATCCTCCGGGCGGCGTCGAGCCCCGCCTCAAGCGTCGCCGCGGGATACCCCTCCCCGACGTAGACCGTCGCGGTCGGCCTGACGGTCGATACCGTCCGCAGGATCTCGTTCCTGGAGAACCCCTCGCAGACCGCCCTCGCCTCTTCGCCGATGACGAGGGTCAGCGGTGCGTCGCCTGAGAGTTCCCTCGCGTAGCGGGCGGCTTCAACGGTGGTCATCATGTTCGTCCCGCTGTTTGCGTTGTCGACGATCAGGATCCCCCCCTCCCGTCGCGCTGCCATCCGGCCGGGCAGGGCGGCAAACCCCCCAAGAGGGGATGGGTCGATCCCGAGGATGCAGGCGGTCGCGGCCGCGAGCGCGAGCGGTGTCCGATAGCCCGGAAGGGTGCAGAGCGGGTTCTCAAACGACCCGGCGATCCCGTTCCCCGAGTAGCGACAGGCTGTCCCCTCGAAGGATACCATACTGTCGGCCGCGAACGCTCCGGGGAGGTTGATCTCCGGCGGGAGCACGACCGTCCGCGCCCGGGAGAGCAGCCGGCACTTCTCCACGATCGCGCTCTTCTTCCCCGCCGCGACCGGATAATCCTCCGGTGAGGTCAGCACCGCCACGTCTCCGGCGGCGGTGACCCCGAGCGACTCCTCGGCGACCAGCCAGCCCCCGATCCGCTCCGCCTCGCGAACCGCCGGGATCAGGGAGGCGGGCGTGATGCTCCTCCTCCAGAGCCGCTCCCGTTCGGGGTAGCGGCAGGTCCCGGTCGAGGTGTGCAGGATGCCCGGGCCCGGCAGCAACGCCGCGATGGCGTGGGCGGTCGTGGTCTTCCCTCGTGCCCCGGTGATCTCGATGAACGGGTGAGGGAGCCGGTTGCCGAGAACCTGCTGCACCATCTCGTGGTGCGAGACTGCGGGGCCGTGGCGCCGCAGAAGCGGGTGATCGGGATCGAGGTGGACCGGTGCGGTGACGAGATCGTAGGTCCGGCCGAGCGCCTCCTCGACAGAGATGCCGGCCTGCCCCCGGTAGACGTCCACCTCGTCTGCCTCGTGGCCGGCATCCCGGAGTGCTCCGGCGAGGTCCGCCCCGCCGTGGATGGTATCCAGCACCAGGATTCGCATATTGTTCAGGGTTTCAGTTCGGCGATCGCGTCGGACGCGTTCTTCAGCATCAGTTCGGCGAGGAGCGGGTCGCTGCCGATCGGGTTTGCGTAGACAAGGGGCACCGTCTTCCCGTTCATCTGGAACTCGCCCTTCCGCTCTCCTTTCAGGAGGCCGATAATCTCGGGGATGTCCTGTTCGATGTGGACGCCTCGTGCGAGGAAGAGCGGGACGACGACGAGCATATCGATATCCTCGCTCCGGAACGCCTCGAGCTGTTCCCCCACCGTCGGAGTGTTGAGGCTCATGAAACCGGGTTTGATGATGTAATCGTCCGACCTCTCGGCGATGAACTTCGCGGTGGTCTCGATGAGTTCCTTATTGTAGGGGAGCTTGCTCCCGTGGCCGACCAGTAACATACCTTTCATAGCCATATGTTACAAGGTAATACGATATGATATTAAAATAATTACCGATTGGGTCTAAGGGCTCCGGCTCAAGATCCATCTGGTGGCTGAATTCGAACGGGGGATCGCCCACTACATCAGCCAGGTACTCACCCACCGACGGATCCACGGGTCCGCCTGGCGGCTCAAGCTGAGCAGGTTTAATACCCCGTGCATCGATGCCTTCCATTGAGTACACACCGACAGGGACACCGTCCACCCGATCGATGCCATCTCCGCATTCATCCGGAAGACCGGCCGCTGGAATCTCCCTGTCGTAAAGTTCCAGTTTGATGCGGGGCTACCAGGGGAGTGCCCGGGCCAGGTAAGAAACGGTCTCCGGCCCTGCTGTGCATCTGAGCCATCCGGCGTGGAGTACGACCTGCCGGGACCCGACACAAATATCCTCTCTCACCGCCAACTGATGGAGAAGTATGATGGAAGCATATGATCGTTTTGAGCTCCTCATAAACGATCGGATCGTGAAAACACCGGTAGCGATCGCATCCATGGCCGGGATCGTGGATGCGGCGTACGTCCTCGAGCGGGCGGATCACGTCGGGGCGGCTTTCATCGGTGGCTACTCCATCGACGCCCCCACCATCGAGGCAAGCCGGCGGATGGCCGGGGAGGGTCGCAAAGAGTTTTTGTACGACGACCCACTCGAAGCGCTCGGCCGCGAGATCGACGCCCTGAAAGGGAGCGACGTCGTCGCAGGCATCAACCTCCGCGGGAGCACGCCCGCCTCCTATGCCGGGGTCGCCCGGGCGTTCGAGGACGCGGTGGTCTACGAGATCGACGCCCACTGCAGGCAGCCGGCGATGCTTGAGGCCGGGTGCGGCGAGTATCTTCTCCAGCACCCGGGGCGACTCGCCGAGATCATCCGGGCGCTGAAGGCCGAAGACGTGACCGTCTCGGTGAAGATCCGGGCGGGTGTCGCCGCCGATGACGCCGCTCTCGCCCGCACCGTCTGGAAGGCGGGGGCGGATATCCTTCACGTCGACCTGATGGACTTCGGGCACAACAAAGTCCGCCAGATCAGGAACGCCTCCCCCCTGACGCTGATCGCGAACAACTCCATCACCACCTTCGACAAAGCGATGGACGCCTTCTCCCACGGGGCCGACCTCATCTCGCTCGCCCGGAAGTCCGACCCCTGGACGCTTGCCGGCCTCGATGCCGCCATCACCCGGTCGGCCGAGGAGGGGGGCTGGTACAACGCCCCGAAACAACTCTGCCGCGGCGGCGATATCAGGGCGCTCGCCTTCTGCTGCATGCCGGTGAAGGCCTGTCCGCTCCTCCCGGCCCTCGAGAGGGTCGGGCTCTCCCGGGACAACTACCTGAAGTTCAAGCAGGAGGCGGCGAAGGGGACCCCGCTCGAAGACGGGAAGAGCACCTGTTTTGGGAGCCTCGCCTGGTGCTGCAAGATCAGTTCTCCCTGCATGTTCCGCAACATGACGCTTGAGAAGAAGGGTCTCTCTGCACGGGAGTACATGCGGTGCAAGCACCACCTCGCAGAAAAGATCATGCACAGGATATTCGATGAAGAAGAGTCCGTCGATGAATCGAGCTGAACGTGCGCAGATGGCGATGATGCTCGAGGTCTCCGCCTACCCAAAACCCGGGAACGTAGACCGGTGCCACGACTATCCGGATACCCGTCTCGAGCACTTCCTCGCGTCGACGATCCTCGCTCGCCCGGTCTTTGACAAAGCCGAGAAGACCGGCGGCAGGGTAGGGAGCCTCATCAGGGAGGCAGTCAGCGTGACGAACGGGCATTCCGGGGGGAATACCCATTTCGGGGCGTTCATCCTCCTCATCCCCCTCGTCGTCGGGGGCGAGATCGAGGGGGCGCGGCGGATCGTCGCTGCAACCGACGTCGAGGACGCGGTCGAGTTCTACGCGGCGTTCGGCCTCACGAGCGTCCGGATGGCGGAGAGCGACGATCTGGACGTGAACGACCCTGCCTCGGTCGCCGCCATCCAGGAGCGCGGGATGACCCTGGCCGACGTCATGGCCTACTCGGCGCCCCGGGACATGGTCGCCCGCGAGTGGACGAACGGATTTCGCCTGACCCGGCGGTGCGCCGACCTGCTCCACGCGCACGGGTGCGGCAGGGAGTCGATCGTCGCGGCGTTCCTCGATCTCCTGGCCACAGAGCCGGACACCTTCATCGCGAAGAAGCACGGAGAGGCCGTGGCGGAGAAGACGATGCGGGCCGCGGAGGAGGTGCTCGACGGGAGGCGGGATCTCGCCGCATTCGATGCGGAGTGTGTCGCCGCCGGGATCAACCCGGGATCGATAGCCGACATAACCATCGCCGGGATATACGTGGCGCTCGGGGAGGGGTGGCAGTGGGACTGCTGACCGAAGGGATCAACGAGGTGATCGCGACCACCGACCACAACGCCGCTCCGATGGGGATCATCAACCGAAACGGCTCGCTCCATATGGTCCTCTTCCGGGGCAGTCACACCGCCCGGAACATCGCCCGCGACCGGTGGGTGGTGGCGAACTTCGTCTTCGACCCGGTGATCTACGTCAGAACCGCGTTCGAGGACCTCCCGCTGGATGCATTCGTCTCCGAGGAGATCGACGGGATGACCGTCTCCCGCCTCCGTGACGTGGAGGCATGGGCTGCGTTTGCCGCCGACGTGGAGCGGTCGAGCGGCGAGGCGTTTGTCGTGCGGCTCAGCCCCTTGAAAGAGGAGGTGCTCGGTCTCCGGCTGCGCCCGGTGAACCGGGGGTTTGCAAGCATCGTGGACGCGACAGTCCATGCCACCCGTTACGTCGAGAACCGCGATCCATGGCTCGGGCAGCTTATCGAGCACCACAGCGCCCTTGTCCGGAAGTGCGGCGGCGCCCGGGAGTGGGAGGCGCTCGAACTCCTCGAAGGATATATCGCCGATCCGACACGCGAGTGAGAGGCGACCCTCTTCCCGGAGGTGCGTATCCTCACCGGGTTCAATATTTCACGACATATAATAATATCTATATATGAGAGCCGACCACGAACCGCCCGCAGGGAGGTACCTGGTAATGGCGAAGATCTTTGATACGTTACAGAATGATAGCAGGTTCGGCCGGCTGGTCGAGATCATCCAGACCCTCGGTGAGGAGAAGACGCTGCAGGGCGAAGGGCCGATGACGTTTTTTGCCCCGGTCGACTCGGCGTGGGACGCAATCCCCGAACCGAACCAGTCGATGATCATGAACGACAAACAGATGCTCTCGCACCTGATCGACTTCTTCACGATCGGCAATCACAAGTGCACGCTTGAGGCGCTCCTGAAAAAGAACGTCGTGCAGACTGTCGAAGGAAACAACATCATGGTCAGGAAGACCGACCGGGGTACGCAGGTGGACACGGCCGTCGTGATCGAGGGAGACATCGAGGTGGAGAACGGGATCATCCATGTCCTGGACGGTGTTCCCTTTGCGACGCTTGCGCAGGCCGAACAGGCCTACCTGTCGACGAACGTTTGAACCCGGGCCGGAGAGCATCGTCCGGCCGGGAACCTATTTTTTCTTCCCGCCAGGATACAGCGCTCCTCTCACCGGGCCGGCATCACCATGCCAGTAATTTTATATATCCAGTAAAATGATCCCGGGGGTTACCCATGAAGAGTATCATTGAGACAGCCCGGGAAGATGACCGGTTGAGCACCTCCGTTGCGATGCTGCAGGCCGGAGGGAAGGTGGAGATGCTCCAGGGAGGGGAGTATACCGCGTTGTTCCCAACGAACGAGGCATATTCCAATTTCTCCCGGGAGGCGATTGAGAGCATCACGGCCGATCGGGAGCGGCTTTCCGGTATGATCCTGTACCATGTGATCCAGGGCAAGCTCACCACGCACGAACTCGCGCAGATGGAGGCGATCAGGACACTGCAGGGCGACCACCTGGACCTTACGGGGCCTCCTCGTGCGCTACGGGTGAACGATGCCACCGTCATCCAGCCCGACGTCGAGTGCACGAACGGCATCTATCATGTCATCGACAGGGTGCTCCTGCCGCAGGTGGTCGAGGCGCGGGTGAAGCGATAGGTTCCCGGCCGGAGAGCGTCCGGCGGCGTGGATCGGCCGGCTCATCGGGCCGTGCGGGCCTGCCCGTAGTTATATATATCGTGCCCCCGCAACTCCCGCGGGAGTTAGTTCGCATGAAGAGTATCCTCGCGACCCTGCGTGACTCGGGATCGTTTGACGTCTTTCTTGACCTTGTACGGGCGGCCGGCATGGAGAAGCGGTTCGAGATCGACGGGCCTTATACGCTCTTCGTCCCGGACGACGATGTCTTCCGGGAGGTTCCCCGGCCCAGACTCGAGGCCATCCTCCGGGACGCCGACCGGCTCGGCGATACCCTGAACTACCATACCGTCCCCGGCGTGCACTCCATGATCGATCTCCTCGGCATAGGGACGCTCCGGTCGCTCCAGGGCGATGACCTGACCGTGGAGGTTGCGCCGGGGGGGGTGCTGGTCAACGGTGCGGCGGTCGTGGAGTCCGATGCTTGGTGCACCAACGGGATCTGCCACGCGGTCTCCACGCTGCTCCTGCCGCCGCCCGTTGCAAGAACGGCCGCCGTACGCGGGTAGCCGGAACGTATAAATAATCAGGTACGGTTAGGTGCGCGTGGAGAGAGCAACATGAAGAACATCATCGAAACCCTGGAGGACTCCGAGAACCTCGCCGTTTTTCTCGATCTGGTCAGGATAGCGGGGATGGAACCGATGCTCCGTGAGAGGGGGCCGTTCACGGTCTTCGTCCCGACGGACGAGGCGTTCTCGCGGGTCCAGAAGGAGCGGATGGATGAGATACGGCAGGATGCGGATAAACTCCTCCTCATCGTGAGTTACCACGTCGTGCCGGGGCGGTTGGCCTCGGAGGATCTCCGGAGCATCGCCGCCGTCCGGTCGAGCCTCGGGACGGATCTCGTCATACGGTCCTCCGACCGGGGAATCACCGTCAACAGTGTCCCACTCGTCGATACCGACGCGTTCTGCACCAACGGGATCTGCCACGCGATAGCGTCGGCGCTCGTCCCGCCGACACTGGAGATCGTCACCCCCTGATCGGGCTACCGCTCTCGCGGCAGGCGGAACCGCCCGTCCCGCCGGGCGATCCCGACGGCGGCAAGGGCACTCTTCTCCTTATCCTTGATCTCGAGCATGATGTCCATATCCGCCGGTGCGGTCGCGGCGAGGAACCGCTCGAAGTCGGCAGCATCAAGGCTCTCCGCGTGCCGGCCCTTTCGCCCGCCGGGCATCGGGGTGCTGTAATCGACCATCGGGATGCCGTCGCGGGGTCGCCAGGTCGCGCCGGAGAGTTCGACCGCTTCGGCTACCGTTACGCCGGAGGGATTGACCTGGTGGTGGAAGGCGTCGAAGAGCACCGGGATGCCGGTCTCCTCGTGGATGCGGAGGCAGTCGGCCAGGGTGTACCGCGAGTCATCGTTCTCGACGACCAGCCGACGGATGACGCACTCGTCGAGCCCTGAATAGACGTTCGTGAACCGCATCATGACGGATTCGGGGTCGCCGTAGACCCCGCCGATGTGGATCTGGATCTTCGCGGTCCCATCGAGGTGCATGGCGTCGAGAAGGGCGGCGTGGTAGCGGAGTTCCGCGACGCTCCGCTCAACGATACCGGGGTCTTTCGCGTTGATGACGACGAACTGGTCGGGGTGCATGGAGATCCGCATATCGTGCTCGCGAACGAACCGGCCGATCTCGCGAAACCTCTCCGCGAAGGCCCCCTGCCAGTCGGCGGTGCAGACCGGGTGCGATGCGAACGGCACGAGGCCGGAGCCGATCCGGAAGAAGAGGAGCACTCTTTGAGATTGAAGTGGAGGATCTCCCCAAGGCACCTGAGATTCTCCCGGACGGTCTCCTCCAGCCGTTCGCCGGAGTAGGAGGAGAGCCGGAACGTGCGGCCCGAAGAGCAGCCGATGCTCCGGTTGATGCACGGGTAGCCGATCTTCATGGCTCTCCCGGGTGATCCCGGACAGGCATCAACCTTACCTACAGGTATATGTGCCCTCGCTCTCGGCGACGAACCCCTCGCGGGCGAGGTCGCCGAGGATCCGCTTCACCCGCCCCGGCTCTTCGCAGAGCCGGAGGATCATCTCCTTCTCCGTGACCGTCCCTTCATCGAGGACGAGCGCGAGGATTCGCCCCCTGATCTGGCGGTCGGAACCCTCGAACCGGCTCTGCCGGGAGTAGGACGCGCTCCTCCGGTTCGGGTTCGCCGTCCGCTTCTTCAAGACCGTACCGTAGTCCATCATCGCGCTGTACCACTCCCGCGGGTTCTCGCGGTAGAGGGCCAGTTCGACGAGCGGGAGGATCTCGTCGTCCCGGACGCCTTCCCGGTCCTGGAAGAAGAAGTGGATGAAGATCCGCCGGATGTTCGTCTCGATGTAGACGACCGGCATGTTGAACGCATACGCAACAATCGCCGCCGCGGTCGCCTTCCCGATCCCGGGGAAGGTCGCGAGCGTCTCGACGTCGGCGGGGAGCCTGCCGCCGTACTCCTCCGTCACGCGCCGCGCGGTCTCCTGGAGCGCGATTGCCCGGCGATTGTAGCCCATCCCCTGCCAGGCGAGGAGCACCTCACTTCTGGGGGCACGGGCAAGGCTCCCGAAGCCCGGGAACTGCTCGATGAACTCCTGGTACTTCACGGCGACCCGCTCGACCTGCGTCTGCTGGAGCATGATCTCGGAGACCAGGATCCGGTAGGGATCGGTGGTGTGCCGCCAGGGGAGGTCGCGGCCGTGGACCCGGAAGTAGGAGAGGATGAGGTCGCGGAAGAGAGCGATGGTCTCTGGCGTGGGCCCGTGCGCCCGGGTCTCTTCGAGGATCCGCTGTTCGAGGTCGTTCTGGTCGGGGTCGAGGCTACCGATCACGGTATATCGTTTGTCTGACAGGGGCAAATAGGTTGGGCCGGGGGGTGGAGGAGTATCCCACGCGTATGAATGTAAATAGGTTCGCTGAACCAGAACAAGAATGATGTAGTTACAGCCTTCTCTGGAAAACGGGCTTGAATATTCGCCGTTCTGTTTTCGCATGCCCGTGAACGGCTTTCCAGTTGGTATCCCCACGGTCCAGTGTATCGGGGCCGCCGGGGTAGATCGCAATTCAGGTAATCTTCTTACAAACTGCAGAGTTTTAATCCCTACAGATGTGATAAGAGGTCTTTTGGGCACGGAGGCCGCTCCAATAACCCGTTCTCACAGCGCGCCCCGACGAGCCTCTTCACTCCATCCGCGCCCGCATCACCGTGAGCCGGACGCCCGACTCGCCTTCGATCTCGAATGTCCGCGTATCGCCGTGCACCCGGCAGAACTCCTGCAGGTCGAGCATATGCCGGAACCCCGCCGCCGCCTTCTCGTTCTGCACCAGTTCAAGCGGCGGCTCTAAGAGCGGCCGGGGCAGGAAGACCACGCACTTCGCCCGGCTCCGGGTCAGGGATACGTTCAGGCGGTTTCTGCTGTAGATGAACTCGGCCTCGCGAAGGGCGGTCTCGACGTCGCTCACGCCGTAACTGATGATCGCGCTCTCTGCCTCCTGTCCCTGCATCTTGTCGACGGTGTCCACGAACGGCGGATACTTCCAGATCTGCACCCCGGCGAGACCGGTCTTGATGGCGCCGATCTGGGCGTGGTGCGGGCTGACGATGAAGAGCCCGTGCCGCCAGAACCGGTAATCTCCGTCCTCCGTCGCCGGATACCGTTCTCCCGAACCGGGATCGACGAGCCGCTCCCGGAGCGCTCCGGCGAGCCGGGCGACCAGCGCCGCCTCGACCGGGTTCTCCACTGTCGTCCGGACGCCCTCGAGGACGCAGAGCACGAGCGGGTATGCCGGATCGATGGCCCACTCCACCCACTCCTCCAGCGGCGGAGCCGGCGCGAGGGCGATCCGCTGCCCCGAGATCGCGTCGGTTGCGGGAGCGTAGCCGGTGCCGTAGAGCGTCTCCGCCGGGAACCCCGAGAGGGTGCGGTTCATCCGCCAGTTCTCCTGGAGCTGGCAGGTGTAGACCGGGCGGGCGGGGTCGTCGCGGTGCCGGAGGTAGGCGAAGACGGAGTCCTCGAGCCCGGGGAGGCCGTCAGCCGGTGCGGGATACGCCCCCTGGACAACCGGCGGAAGCTGGAGGTCGTCCCCCGCGAGGACGAGCCGGCCGGCCGGCCCGAGCATCGGGAGCACCATCGCGAGCTCCGCCGCCCGCATCTGCGACGCTTCGTCGACGATCAAGATATCGAGGGACGGGAGTGACTTCTCGAGTTTTGCGAACCCGTGCACCGTCCCGCCGAGGAGGAGGCCAGGGTAGCCGACGACGGTCTCCGCCCGGTCGTGAGCCAGCACCTCGAGGCTCCGCTCCCCGCCGGGCGTCCGGATATCCCCCAGTTTGTAGATCGGCAGACCGGCAGCAAGGCCGAACTCGTCGACCGAGGCCTGCACCTTGACGAGCAGGTTCTCGACGGCCGCGTGAGTGAACGCCGCGACTCCCACACGGATCCGCTCCCCGTGCGCCCGCCGGGCTTTGACGAGCGAGAGGATGGTCGTCGCGAGGAAGTGCGTCTTCCCGGTTCCGGGCGGCCCCCAGACCAGGGTCAGGCGGTTCTCCGTCACGTGGGAGAACGCCGTATTCTGGCTTCTCGTGAACCCTGCCTCGCGGGCGAACCGCCCGGCGTCGGCGGCGACCCCTCGGGGCTCACCGGTCGGCGCGGCGAACCCCCGCGGGTCACAGAGGAGACGAATGAAGTCGTTCTCCGGCTGCTCGTCGAGAGCGAGGAGGCGGTCGACGTAGCGCGGCGCGATGAAGTCCGTGAACCGGGGGTGCAGCACCGCGAGATCGCCCTCGTCAAACGGCGGGTGATCCCGGGAGTAGGCCACCTCCAGCACGAGCCCCCTGACCTCCCCGGCCGTCCGGTCGACGATGGTGTCGCGGACCCTCGCGAAACAGACCCCGCTGTTCCTGGGGTTCGGGCTGCTCCGGTAGCGGAGGTCGTCGAACGCCTGCTCCGCCTCCTCGCCCGCCTCGCCTTCCGGCACGAGGAGGTAACTGAACGCCCGTGACTGCTCGAAGAGTGCGAGATCCAGGGGGCCGAGCACCTTCCAGAAGTTCCCCTCGCTCTTCATGAGGGGGATGCTAACACCGTCCCGGACCCTTGCCGCCCGCGGCCCGCTCCGCAGTTCCTGCACCTGCCGGGCACCCATCGTCGACTCGTACTCTGCGATGAAGAGGAGGCGGGATATCTCGGGCGTCGCAGCGTCCCAGGAACCCGGGAACCGGAACTTCTCCGCCCACCGCACGAGTTTCTCCTTCGTCCGTTCGCGGAGCCCGTCGAGGACGCTCCCCGCGGCGAGCAGGCGGCGCGAGACCTCCTGCCGGACCCAGTCGAGAGCCTCCGGCCGGTTCCCGTGCCATGCCATGATGATGGCGTCGCTCTTCATGGCGTTACCGTGCTCGCCCCAGAAGAGGGAGCTCGCATCAAGCCGGTACGCGAACCGGGAGGAGGGGATCGCCGCGAGGACCTCGGGCAGGCGGAGGGTGAACGGGACGGGAAGCGCGAGCAGCCGCCGGATCTCCCTTGTCAGGGCGACGATCGGGAAGGAAACGGACGTACTTGGGTGGCTTGACCCAAGAGCGATGCCGGGATCCTGGTAGTAGAACCGCAGCCTGAGAGCGTCCGCGGCCGTTACGGGGTCGTCGAGCGCCTCTTCGAGCAGGCGAGTGAAGAGTTCCTCCTCGTAGGTGTCGTAGACGTAGGTCTGCACCGACTCCTGTTCAGCCCAGTCGCGGCCCCGGTTGTAGTCGTCGACGGTCGTGAGTTCCGCGGCGAGAGCCCGGAAGAACTCCCGGCGCACCCGGGCACAGTCGCCGGGGTCTTTTGCGACATAGATCGCTTCGTGCGACGGCGTCCCATAGACGGCCTTGCCCCTGCTCCGCCGGAACCCGAGGGCGTATACCCGGCCGGAGACGGGATCCTTCTGGAGCGTCAGGGTGACGGCGATATCCTCGTAGACGGGGAGTGCAAGCGAGGTCGCGGCGAGCGGAATGACCTCTCCCGTGGTGAGCGCCCGGACGGTCGCCCGCAGGCGGTCGCCCTGGCCGGCGAGCGACCCGCAGTTGTCGAGGCAGCCATCGCTCTCCGGATCGCGGAGGAGGTCGGCGAGGTCGGAGAGCGCGTTGATCGGGAGCCCGCCGTCCCACGGGGCTTCTCGAAGGTAACGTCGCCCGCCGGACGAGAGACCCGGGATCTGCGATACCGAGGAGGAGGCCTCCGCCTCAGCGCGGCAGTGGGCGTAGAACTCGCAGGACTCGCATCGCGACGTGAGGTGCCAGGGCACGTCCTCCGGAGGGGCGGCAAGGATACCCGGGAGGCGGTGGCGGAGGAACTCCTCGATCACCCGTCTGTTGAGGGAGAGGTCAAAGGGTTCCGGTTCGTCCTCCCCGTAGAGCCAGATCCCCGCGCGGTTCCGGTCGACCGGGAGATCGAGCCCGAGCAGGTCCAGGGCGTGATCGAGGATCAGGACGTACAGCGTCGCCTGGATTCGGTGGCTGACGCTGAGTTCTTCGCTTGCCTTGATATCGATGATCCGGAGAGACCCTTCTTTATCGGCCCTGATGAGATCGGGGCGGCAGGGGGAGAACCGGTGCATCCCGGGGTCGAGGCCGTAGTCCTGCAGGAAGTGGATCGAGGCCGGGATGGTCGTCTGGTAGATCGCCTCGCCCGGGGAGAGGAGAGGGAGGAGGTTGAAACTCTCCTCGATGGAGAACGACCTCTCGGAGATTGGCCCCGTCCCGTCCGGGATTCGTACCCTGCCCATGAGTTTCGTCCGGATCACCTCCTCCTCCCACCGGATGCCGGCATCGAGGAGGGCTCGCGTCACCGGGCTCGTATCGATCGCGGCCGCCGGGATACCGGCTCTGGCACGCTCCTGCTCCGGGGTCGCGTGGTAGCGGAGATGGCGTTCGCAGTCGTGGTAGAAGAACCGGCCGATGAGCGACGGGCTGAGGTTGAAGCGTGGCATGGACGGACCCGGGGGAAGCCCCCGTTATGACTCATCTGTTTGTGCCGCCGCGGGAAAATGGTTGGTATTCGGGTTTTCTCGTGAGATCGAGGTTGTCCTAAAACCTCTTTTCCGGGAGGGGGACACCCCCTCCCGATCCCTCCCCCGAGTGGCGATATCCAACGGAAAGCCGTTGCATTCATCTGGCTCAGGATGTGGCTCAGATGACAGATTCCTGAGAATTATTGGCTCCGATAAGGGTATGCCGGAGGTTCGGAGAGCTTTTTGGGATGACCACCCGGATAAACCCTTGCTGCTTCAGGTCTTCAACCTTCGCCAATCAGCATCACCCCTGGTTCGTTGAGCACGTTCATGACGAACGGATCGCCCTCGGCGATCCTCTGATCCATCTCCTCTCTCGGGAAGAGAACATAGTTTATCTCTCTTCCAAGTGCTGCTTCTGTCTCCCGGACGACGGGCATCCGGAGGTCTTCATCAACATCCCCGACGATGAAGAGGTCGATGTCGCTTGTCGCACCAGCCTTTCCACTGGCGAAGGAGCCGAAGATGAAGACGGTATCGACGCCGCCGACGCCGGCGAGGCCTTCTCGTACGACCTTGGCCACTTCTTCGGTCTTGAGGATGATAGCAGTCAACTCGGGGTAGATCGGAAAATTCTTGTTTACCACGTAGTACCGCGCATTGCCGCGGCGGGTACTCGTCGGGAGGCCAATCTCCTCGAGGTTTGCGAGTTCCCGCCGGACAGCGTTGAGGTTCTCTCCGGTCATCCGCTGAACCTCTCGGAGATAGATCTCGCGCTCCGGGTTCAGGAGGAAGAGGATTCGGAGTTTCACCCGGGTCTTCGAGGGAATGAGCCGTTCGAGCACGAATACATATTGTATACGATACTCCGGTGCAGGGGCCGGACCGCCCCTCACCCGGTCACGTTCTCCGTCACATTCACAGCAGTCTCATTCTCCGTCGCGTTCACGGCGACTTCGTCTGCCGGCAATAGGATCACGTCTGGCGGGATCATGACCGCATCGATGGCATGGATGACGCCGTTCGCGGCAGGGATATCTCTCCGGACTATCCGTGCGCCGTTCACCGTCACGCTCTCGTCGGCGAAATCGACGGCGATCGGACTGCCCTGGACGGTTGGAACGGTATCGTTTGCAGCAATCCCGACTGCCGTATACCTCCCCGGAGCCATGTGGTAGAGCAGGGTCTCGGCGAGGATGCCCTTCGGGTCGTCGAAGAGTTCTGCCATCGCGGTCTCCGGGACCCGGCTGAACGCCTCGTCCGTCGGCGCGAAGACGGTGTAGGGCCCCGGTCCGGCGAGCGTCCCCCCGAGTCCGGCGGTATCGAGCGCCCGGGCGAACGCCGAGAAGTTGCCGTCCTGGGCCAGCACCTCGCCGACCGTCAGGTTCTCGCCGACCGGCGTCTCGTTCGTCCGGTTCAGGCCGCCGTCTCCCTGCGGGCCCGTGCAGCCGCAGATGAGAACCGCCGCCCCGATAGCCAGAACGGATATGAACAGCGTGTAGTTCGTTCGCATGGCTCACCCTGAAGACTCTATGCTCCGTCCCTCCTCTCTCCCCCTACATAAAGTATCGGTCGCCTACTTCCAGAGCGTCAGGGTCGAGACGACGTGCCGGACGGGATCATAGACCCTGATGGTATCGTTGCCGGTATCGGCGATGTACCAGAGTCCCCCGAGATCGGCGAGACCGCCCGGCTCGTTCAGCCTCGCGTCTCCCGAGAGCCCGTCCCGGAAGCCGCGGTCGCCCTCTCCTGCCTGGGTGAGGACCCACCCGGTCGCAAGATCGAACTGCTTGATCTTGTTGTTGCCGGCATCGGCGATGTAGAGCGACCCGTCGCTGTAGGCGATGCCCGTCGGGTGATCGATGCGCGCCATCCGGGCGATGGTGTCGAGATCGCCGAAGTCGTCGGGGGAGTGGCCGATGCGGGTCTCGACCATCCCCCGCTTGATGCGGCGGATCGCGGAAGTCCCGCTGTCGGCGATGTAGAGCGCCTCGCCGTCGGTGGCGATCCCGGCAGGCCCGATGAAGGCGGCCTCTCCAGTTGGGCCGTCGACCAGCCCCTTCCGGCCCGACCCGGCATACGGCTCCACCTCGTGGGTGGCGAGATCCATCCGCCAGATCTGGTCTGCTCCCGCCATCGCGATGTAGAGATGGCCGCCGAGCAGTGCGAGATCCCGCGGCGCGTTCAGCGCGGTCCCGGTTCCCGGCCCGCCGGACGAAAGGGCGGCAAGCCCCGTCCCGGCGATCGTCGCGACCTCCCGCTCCGTCCATGAGACCCGGCGGATCGTGTGGTTCCCGGTATCCGCAACATAGAGGATACCCGCCTCTTCGTCGAATGCGAGGCCTTCCGGGAGGTAGAAGGCAGCCTCGTTGAACGATCCGTCGGCGTTTCCGGCAGCCCCGGTCCCGATCGTCTCCAGGATCTTTCCTTTGGGATCGGCGACGACGATCCGGTTGTGGCCGGTGTCGCTGATGAAGAGGCGCATCCCGGGGTTGTCCGCCGCTACCTTGACGGGGCGATACAGGCTCGTCTCCCGTGTCGTCTCCGGAGCGGTTCCCGACGGCAACCGCTCTCTTTCAAGCAGGCCCTGCTCTCCGAACTCCGCCGTAATCTGCTCGATCATCGGGCTAAGCCTCCCGTAAAGCCCTTCGGCGGCGGTCTTCCCGACAACGTTTCCCACCGGGTCGATGAGGACGAAGGTCGGCCAGTCCCGGATCCCGAAGGCTTCCCAGAGCCGTCGGTCGCGGTCGATGGCGACGGGATGCTCCAGCCCGGCGCGGTGCACGGCCTCCCGGAAGTTCCCGCCGACCGCGGCGGATTCAAACCCGGGATAATGAACCTCGACGATCACCAGCCCGGGATGCCGCTCCTCGAGCCGCCGGAGATCCGGTGTCAGTCGCATACAGTTCGAACAGGTGAACGTCATAAAGGAGAGCAGCACCACCCTGCCGGCGAGATCGCGGAGAGAGAGAGGGCGGTCGACGTTGTGCCACTCGATACCGGGGGTGAGATCAGGGGCGGCCATCGGTCTCATGCGACACCCTGTAGCGCTTCAGAGTAATGAATGTTGGCGGGGACCTCACGTCGGCGGCCCCGCGTACACCGCCCGCGGCGCGGCGAGCATCTCCTCGCAGAAGGCAATCGCCCCCGGGACCCTGCTCTTCTGGTAGACCACGGGTTTGATGCGGGGTGTCTTCACGCCGCCGATCGTCTCGAAGACCTGCGGCCAGGGCAGACTGTCGGCAACCGATGGAGGGCGGAGATCGTTATGGATATGAAACGCCTGCAGGGCTTCGAGCGGAACCTCGCCGAGCGATCCGGGGAACTCCTCTTTCGCGGCGGCGTGGAGGTGCCAGGGGTCGAGCACTATCCCGGCCAGCCCGGCGATCTCAGGATGGAGATCGTTGAGAGTCGCCCAGAACATCCGTATCTGACTTGCCGTGGAGATGCCCTGGTCTTTATGATGTTCGAGCAGCACCAGCGGTTCCGCCCCGAAAGCGTTCCAGTGGGTGACGATCAGGGCGTGCATCGCCGCGATGATATCAGCGTGAGTGTTTTTCCGGTCGCCGGGGTGTATCTCGATGATCTCCGGAGGGATACCCATAAGGTCCTCGATCTCAAGGAGCATATCGCCGAAAGCGGCCACCCAGCCGGGATCGCGCCACCGCAGGCTTGCCGTCGCCTGCCGGCCGTGCGGGGTTCTCCGGGGGATGGCCGGTTCGGTGTGCAGGAGATACCTGAGGTCGCCCGGAAGGGTTGTATCCCGGTCGTAGAGGAGTTCGACGGACGACCGATTGAGCATCGACCCGATATCCTGCCCCGTCCGCTCCACCTCCGTCTGGTTCTTGATGAAGTCGGCGGGGATCTCGATGTATCTACACCCAAGCGGCTCGGCGAGGCGCCAGCGCTCAAGGAGCCCGCCCCGCTGGGCTGCTTCCGTGACGTTCGGGTAGATGTATTCTGTACCCGGCATGATGGTTTCCGTCATGGCGGGCGGCCTACAAAAACGTTGGGGATCCGATCCTGCGTCGTCTCCTTTTGCGGCGCGTCGGCGAGGGCGGGCGATCCGCCGGAGTTATTGCCGGACGAACGGCGTAACCTCACTATGCAGGCCCCGGCCTTCTGCGCCTGTCGAGAACCTGCGGGCAGACGAACAGTACGTCCACGGGAGCCTGGATGTAGGTGCAGTAGACGCATCCGGGGTCATAGTATGTGCACGAAGGGCAACCCCATCGTTGCGGCTTCATCTCATCCTGTGGCAGCCGCCCCTCTGCGCTATCGTGCAACGTAGGCACCCCCCGCTCCTGTGCCTCGGGGTATTGAGCATCGGGGTTACTCTTCAGCGGATCGCTGTCACCAGGTGATCTCATGTCGTACCTTAAGATGCTCTCCGGTTACCAGACATTTGTTGCGTCGATGAATCTTCACCCCTTCAATGAATCTTCTATGTTGTTATCGGGAGATGCGTGACCACAAGGGTGAGGAGGTAGAGGATGATGGCCAGCAGGATGAACTCTCCGTCGGTAAAGAGCTCGAAGGAGAGTTTTTCCGTCCCGAACCGCCGGAAACAGAGAAGATATCCCAGGGTATAGACCATCCCCACACCCATTACCTGCATTGCGTAAGAACCAGGCAACGTCCCACCGGCGAGTACCAGTGCTGTTCCGATGACGGCGTTCATCCCCGTGAGGAGAAGGAGCGTCCTTCCGGAACCGAAGATCGTCGGGATCGTCCTGATACCGGACGCAACATCCCCCTCCAAGTCACGGATATCGTAGACCACCGTGTTCGTGAAGGTCTGTACGAGGAAGAAGACACCGACGATGCCGGTGGCGGCGCCTGCGGAGAGGCCGGCGTGGCAGATCGGCAGGAACGTCGCAGGGAGCGTCCAGGAGATCGCCACAATCAGGCTTTTCATGAACGGCACCTCCTTCAGCCGCCGGAACCCGAACCTGGCGGGGAAGAGCGGAACGCTGTAGATGACTCCGGCGGCCAGGGGTATGGTTGTGATGAGCAGGCTACCGACCCCCTGGAGGGCGGAGAGGCAGAACGCGAGGATGAAGGCCATGATTGCAGAACGGAAGAGGATGGTCTCGTACTTCTTCGTGAACGAGTAGCGTTCCGTGTGATTGACCACGTCTTCTTCCTCGTCGGTCTTGCGGTTGAGGTTGTAGACGGCAAACACGACGAGCGCCAGGATCGCCGCGGCGGCCAGGTCGAAGGGAAGACCCTGCAGGAGGCACGAGAGGTACACCATCGCTGCCATCATGGCAGCGGTATACAGGGAACTGTATACGACCAGGTGGGCGACGAATCGGGAGATCGGTTGAACAGGGTTGGGACATTTGGCGTATCCGAACATGGAGTGATTTTCAGAAATGCGACGAATATTTATTACTCCGATGAAGATTCATCACTCTGATGAATCCTGCTATTTGAGCGCGTCATTTTGGCAGAAGAGTGAGCAATCGGGAGCGCTTCATTCGCTCTGCCCTCCGGATCACTCGGTGAACATAGATAGGGTATCGTCTGAACTCTGAGTGATCGTATATCCCCCGGATCCCGGAACGACAATTATGCCACGGGTGCCGGGGGACTGGCATCCGGGAAAAGGACTAGTGAGATATCTCCAGTACTTGAGCGCCCGCTTTGTAGTGCTGGAAGAGTCGCTCGCCCCAGGAGACCGCCGCCGCATCGGTACCGACGAGATCCGTGGCGGCGTCATACTTGCCTGTATCGCGTCTGTACAGCCCTAGTGACAGGTACCCGTCGGTCACCGTCAATCCCAGGCGAATCGGCGAAGAAGAGGTATACATCTTGAAGTTTTCATGCCCGCTCAGGGGTTCCAGCATGGTCCTGTACGGCTCATCGCCCAGTCCCCGGGCGAGCTCACCGGTGACGACGAGTTCCACGGGCCTGCCCTCCATAACTATACCCTTAACCGCATCCGCAAGGAGTGGGCTCATGATCGATGATACGCTGTAGATCCACGCTGCTTCTCTGGCTATGGCATGAAACGCTGCATACACGGCGAAGACATCCCCTTCGTTGTTCTTCACCACTTCCATATGATACAGGTGCTCAATCTCATTCAGGAATTCAGCGGGTATGCCCTCGATCTCGTGTTCGGCCCAGAAATCCCCGTGATGCTGGAGCACTCCCATCGCCATGACCACCCGCTCGATCTCCGGTTCGACAAGCCTCCCCATAGGGGTGAGTACATAGTTGCCTCGTACCGATTCGACGTAATGCAGGGCCTCGAGCTGCCGGATCTTCGGGATGAGCGCCTGCGACGAACTTCCCGTGATCTCGCGAAGGGTCGAGAGCGGTTTGCTCCCGCTGCCGAGGCCAAGCATCACCTGCGTCAGCAGCCTCGACCGGAAGATGGCCTGGATGTCGTCGTGAAACTCGTTATAGATCTCAAGGGGTGATACTTTTTTCATCGTCCTTACTGTTAAGCGGTGACGGTCGGCGCATATCATCCTTTCTATTCCTGCACGCTTCCACTATCCCCCATTCCCTCTATTCCGCCGACAGATCGGATGGAATTCTTACAACGCCGGGTACGGCGCCGATGCCTGACCTCAGCAAACTTATAGCCCGGCATCCTCTATTTGTGTAGAACAATGTCGTCCACACCTGCACGATACCTGATCTGCATCGCACTTGCTGCATGCACCTTCGCCTGCATCATCACCGCAGGCTGCTCCGCCGTCCCCGGGCAACCGGAGATCGGCTCCGATCTCTCCGGCGATCTCATCGTCCACTTCCTCGACGTCGGTCAGGGGGACTCGATTCTCCTCGAGTTCCGCGGTAAGACAATGCTCATCGACGCCAGTGAGCGCGGGATGGCGGACCGGATCATCGCCTACTTAGGCGACCAGAACGTTGAACGGCTCGACGTGGTCGTGGCGACCCATGCGCACACCGATCACATCGGCGGCCTCCGCGATATCATCTCCGCCTACCCGGTCGGCGAGTTCGTCGACGCTGCGCAGCCGCACTCGACCGCGACCTACGAGAACCTGCTCGCCCTGATCGAAGAGAAGGGGATAGCATATACAGCGGCGGAGCGCGGGCAGACGATAGCCCTCGACCCCGAACTCGAGATCCTGATCCTGAACCCGGCCGCGGAACCGATCGGCGAGGTCAACCAGGACTCGGTCGTCCTGAAGGTCACCTACAACGAGATCTCCTACCTCTTCGTGGGCGACGCCGAGAAGCCCGCGGAAGAGAGCATGATGGAGGCCGGGCTCGACCTCGATGCCGATGTCCTGAAGGTCGGCCACCACGCGAGCCGGTATGGATCTTCGGCAGAGTTCCTCTCCGCAGTCAGCCCTGCGATCAGTGTCATCCAGGTCGGTGCCGGCAACAGCTACGGCCACCCTCACGAAGAAGCGGTCGAACGCCTTGAGGCGACCGGCTCGCGCATCTACCGGACCGACCTCGACGGGAACGTCGTCATCGCCACCGATGGCCAGGCGCTCTCCGTCACCGCCGGCGGGGCGCCGTCCGCCACCGTGACGGCCCTGCCGGCGACGACCGCAACCCAGACCCCGACAGTGACCACGACCCCGGCGCCGACTTCCCTCCCCACCGGTGTGCACATCACCGGCCTCGACCTCCAGGAGGAGTGGGTCTCCGTCGCGAACGGAGAACCGGCAGCGGCCAACCTCACCGGCTGGACGATCACCGACGAGGGAGCCCGGAACACCTACACCTTCCCGGCCTTCACCCTTGATTCGGGCGCCGACGTCACCGTCCACTCCGGCGCGGGGAACGATACCGCGACCGACCTCTACTGGGGCCGGTCGAGCCCGGTCTGGAACAACGACGGCGACATCGCCACGCTCGCCGACACGAGCGGGGCGGTTGTCAGCACCCTGGAGGGGTGAGGATGGAGTCGACCTTCCGTGTCAGCCTTGACCGGGTCGAGGAGGGACTCGCTGTCCTCCTCGTCCGCGAGGAGGAGTCGATCAGTTTCACCCTCCCCGTCGCCCTCCTCCCCGGCGATGCCCGGGAGGGGGATATCCTCGAGATGACGGTCCGCCGGGACGTCGAGGGGACCGAAGCGGCCCAGAAAAGGGTCGCCGAGAGGATCGCGCGGCTGAAGAGCCGTAGCGGCCAATAACCCACCCTTTTATATTCCGTTGCTCCCACGGGAGCACCGATGCAGGACCGGTGCGATCTCCTCGTCGTCGGTGCAGGCCCCGCCGGCAGCACCGCGGCACGCTACGCGGCGGAGGCGGGACTCGACGTCCTTCTGATCGACAGGAAGAGAGAGATCGGCACCCCCGTCTGCTGCGGGGAGTTCAATGCGTCACCTGCAGTGCTCGCGAAAGCGCTCCCGAACGCCCCGGGCCTCGACGAACTCTTCCCGGTCGACCCCGGGCTGATCCGGCAGGAGATCCGGGGGGCCGTCGCCGTCTCCCCCCGCGGCCGGGAGTATGAGTTTGATCTCTTCGGCTACACCGTCGACCGGGATGCCTTCGACCGGCACCTCGCGGATGCGGCCGTCCGTGCAGGCGCCGTGCTTCGTTCGGATACGGCGTTCCTCGGCCGGGAAGGCCGGCAGGTGACAACCAGCCGGGGCGAGGTCGAGGCCCGGGTCGTCATCGCCGCGGACGGCCCGCTCTCCCGCGTATGCCGCTCGGCCGGGATGGAGCAAAACGCCGCCCTCGCCCCCGCCATCACCTGCCGGGTCGACGGGGAGTTCGGCGACCGGATCCGGCTCTACTTCGGGAACAAGATTGCACCAGGCGGGTACGCGTGGATCTTCCCGAAACTGGGGTGCGCGAACGTCGGACTCGGCGTGCAGAAGAGAGGCACCCCGGTTCCGGTTCTCCTGAGGACGTTCCTCGCGCGGATGGGGTTTGCCGGTCGGGACGTCATGGCCGGATTCGTGCCCATCTCCGGGCCGATAAGGGAGACCATCCGCGAGAACGTCCTCGCCGTCGGCGATGCCGCCGGCCACGTCGTCGCCTCCAACGGCGGGGGTATCGCGACCGCGATGATCTGCGGGCGGCTTGCCGGGCTTGCGGCGGCACGCCACCTGCTGCACGGCGAACCGCTCGTGGCCTACGAGCGGGAGTGGCGTTCGGCGATAGGCCGGGAGCTTCTCGCCGCCGCAAGGACAAAGAGGATGGCCGACCCGGTTCTCGGCTCGGACTTCCTCCTCGAGCGGACGATGAGCCTCCTCGGCGGCCGCGGCATTGCAGACGTCGTCATCTACGGTGGTCTCCGAAAGGCTCATGCCCCGCGGGAGTGATGGACACAGAGATGCACCGCTGGCTTACGTGGGATCTGCCGGGGATCGAGGGGCGGCTCGCGACGCTCAGGGAGGATCTCGTACGGGAGACTCCGGCGCTCCCTCCGGGAGAGAGCGGAAAGTTCGGGCGCTGGGTCCGGGAGATCGAGACCGTCCTCGCGAAGGCGGCCATGATCACGAGGACGGTGCAACCGGAGGTCGAGGCTGACCTCGGCTACTCGCTCGGGGACCGCGAGCAGTTCGTCATCGCCATGTTCCGGCCGAGCACCCGCAACCTCTTCGACGAGATCGCGGAGGATGCCCGGAGCGGTGACTGGTGCACCCTCATCGATGCCGACCTGCGGGACCTTGCGCACCTCCACGAGGCAGCCGGGGCGCTCGCGTGGATCGGCGATGCTGCCCTGAAGATCGGTCTCCTTCCGGCAATCTGGGATCCCGATCTCGCGAAAGCGGGAGTCCTGACCCAGAACCGGAAGGCATACGACCGAAACTCGAACCTCGCCCTGCTCTGCGACCGCTGGAACCTCTACGAGCACCGGATTCACTTCGATACGGAGATCCCGAGGAGCACACGAACGATCAACCACGCCAAGGGGACGCTGGTCGAATCGGTCTTCGGGATCCTCTTCCTCAGAGAGGGGCTGAAAGGAGTTGCATCCGCGACGGAACTTCTCAGGCCACCTCCCCCGCGGCGGCGGTAACCGGAAAGGTTATGGCTCCCGGACTCCCCGTCACGCTTCGAGGTGATCGAACTGGTCGATGTTGTCAAGGCCGACGGCAGGAGGGAACCGTTCGTGCGGGAGAAGGTGGTCGTGAGCGCGCTGAAATCCGGAGCGCCGCCACAGGAGGCAAGGGCGATCGGCGAGGCCGTCGAACGGACTGCCTACGACGGGATGCCCTCAAGCGAGGTCCGGAGCCGGGTGCTCGAGCAACTCCATGACCGGAACCCGGAGTGGGAGGAGAACTGGCTCGTCTACGACCGCGCCGTGAAGAGACGCGGGGCGGCGGCCGTAGGGGTGCCTGCCCGCTGATCCCGTCCTTTTTCCCGCGGAGTTCACCTCCCCGGCGCGCTCCCGCACCCCACCGGCTCTCCGGGAGCCCGGATACCCGCCGAACGGGCTTTTAAACCGCCTGAGAGGAACGTTTTACCGCCCGTTTCGATCCGCCGGATGCGAAGATATATTTACTGATCCGCGCCCACATTTTTCTTGTATTGCCCTATAGTGCCAGGAAATCGGATAGTTGGGACGACCATCAACCGGCCGCTTTCTCTTCCGTCGCATCTCCCGGGTGCATCCGGCAATCAAAATCCGCAGACAGGCACGATGCCCAAACCGTCTTAGAAACGGTTCCCCATCTCTCCGGGACCGGCGGCGCGGGCACGCCAGCAGGCGATATGTATGCCGACAAGTGACTCAGAAGACGATATACCCTCAAGTAGTAACCAGAAAGAAACAGAAGGAACAAAGATACTCCTCGCCGATCCGAAGACCGCGATCCTCAGGCTCTCAGTGCCGATGATGATCGCGATGACCCTCATGACCCTCTACAACGTCGTCGACGCGTTCTGGGTCGCGGGTCTCGGTGCAGACGCTCTTGCCGCCGTCGGGTTCTCATTCCCGCTCTTCATAATAACCATCGGGTTAGCAAGCGGCCTCGGGACCGGCGGGGAAGCGGCGCTCGCCCGGATGATCGGCGCACGCGACAGGGCCGGCGCGAGCAGCGTTGCGATGCACACAATCCTCCTGATGACCGTGCTCGCCGTCGTCGTCACCATCCCGCTCTACCTCTTTGCCCATGACATCTTCGTCCTCATGGGAGCGGGCGACGCCGTCGGTCTCGCCACAAAATACGCACAGATCCTCTTCCTCGGGACGTTCGCCCTCCTCTTCGGCGAGGTCGCCTACGCGCTGATGCACGGGGAAGGGGATGCAAAACGGACGATGTACGCCATGGCGCTCGGCGCGGTGGTGAACGTCGTCCTCGACCCGATCCTGATCTACACCCTTCATCTGGGGATCGACGGTGCAGCCTGGGCGACGATCATCGCCGAGGTCATCGCCGCCATTCCGATGGTCTACTGGCTCTTTGTGAAGCGGGACACCTACGTCTCCCTTCACCTCCGGGAGTTCGTCCCCGACGCCGGGGCCACCCGCGACATCCTGCGGGTCGGCTTCCCTGCCGCCGTCGAGCAGCTCTCGCTTGCCCTGATGACCCTGGTCTTGAACGGCGTCATCGTCCTGATATCGAGCACGGACGGCGTCGCGGTCTACTCGACCGGGTGGCGGATCGTGAGCATCGGCTTAACCCCCATCCTCGCCATATCCTCGGCGATGGTCGCGGTCACCGGCGCCACCTACGGCGCCCGGGCGTATGCCCGGATGGAGTCCGCCCTCCTCTACGCCGTCAGGCTCGGGGTCGTCATCGGTCTCGGCATCGCGGTGGGAATGTTCGTCTTCGCCCCCCAGATCGCCGCACTCTTTGCGGCGCCGGGCGACGCAGCCGGGATAACCCCGGAACTGACGACCTACCTCCGGGTGATGAGCCTGGTCTATCCGATGATCGGGTTCGGGTTCGTCTCGGCGTCGTTCTTCCAGGGGACGGGGCTCGGCGCACGGTCGCTCACGATCACGGTCCTGCAGACCGTCGTCCTCTCGGCCCTCTTCGTCTGGGTCTTTGCGATCGAACTCGACCTCGGCCTCTCCGGCGTCTGGTGGGGGGTCGCGGCGGGCAATGCACTCGGTGCGGTGCTCGGGTACGTCTGGGCGCGCCGGTATTCGGCAGGGCTCCAGACCCGTCAGCTGGCTGCGCCGACAGCGGCGTGAGGTCTCCGGTATAGGAGGGTCTCACCCCTCATACCCGTCGTGCACCACTTCGCGCAGCGTGAACTTAAACGACGCACCGAGGTCGGGCCTGCCTTCCACCCTGTCCTCGACCCAGATCCTGCCGCCGTAGCGCTCGACGAGCATCGCGACGATGTAGAGGCCGAGCCCTTCCCCGCATCCCTGGCTCCTGCCCTGCCTGAACCGGTCGAAGAGCCTCTCCTTCGCCTCGTCGGGGATACCGGGGCCGGTGTCCTCCACGATCACCACCACCGTCTGGTCCTCATCGAGGCAGTCCTCCACGCGGATCGCGATCCCGGCGTCCGGCCCGCCGTGTTTCACCGCGTTGCCGATGAGGTTCGTAAAGACCTCGGGGAGCAGGTCGTCGGCCCAGACCTCAGCCGTGGTGCCGTCAAAAGAGATGGGCGTCTCCGGGGTGCGCTCGATCCCCGCGCTGATCACGCCGCCGAGATGGACCGCCTTCAGATCGGACGGTTCCTGGTGGATACGGCGGATGGTCGAGACGTTCTGGAGGATGCCGCTGCTTTTGCGGATGCTCTCCTTGAGCCCCCGCGCGTACCGGGCCGCATCGCCCTCCACCGCATCGAGCAGAAGATCGCAGTAGAGGTTCGCGACGTTCTCCGCGTTCTTGATGTCGTGGGTCATGACGTCCAGGTAGAGGTTCGTCTCGCGGTGGGCCGCCTCAAGCCGCTTGTAGAGCATGCTCCGCAGAACACCTGAACCGATCTCCTTCCCGATCGCTTCGAGGAGGCGGCGTTCCTCGTCCCTGAACCCCTTGACCCTCCTGCTCCCGAGGAAGAGCGCCCCGACCACGACCGACTCCGCAAGGATCGGGATGCAGGCAAGGGTGGCGACCCCGAGCGAGGCGAGGATCTCCTCCTCGATCGCGCCTCCCTCGCCCGGCACCTCGAGGTAGCGCGGCTGCCCGGCGACGAAGACGAAGTTCCAGGGCCAGTGATGAACTTTGATCGTCCTGTTCCGGGCGAGATAGGTCTCCGGGACGCCGCGGTGGTAGCGCGTGAGCGCCACCGTCCGGTCCGGGTTCAGGAGGTACGTCAGCCCCAGGTCGAACCCGAGCAGATCAAGGGTCTTTGAGAGCGACGCTTCGAGCAGTTCGTCGAGCGAGAGGGACGACGCGGATACTCCCATGATCTGGTTCAGGACCTGGAGTTGCCGGTTCGCGGAGAGCAACCCTTCGTTTGCCGGTCTCTGCTCGGTGACGTCCCGCATGCAGAGCACCCACATCCCTGCGAACGCTCCCCGTTCGATCCTCCGGCTGGAGAAGAGGACCTGCCGCTCTTCCCCCCCTGAGCCCTGCACCGAGAGGTCGAGACCGGGTATCCCGGTATTCATCGTGGCGAGGAGTCGATCGACCGCATCCCTCTCCTGCAGGAGCGGCGCCAGATGTGCATCGAGGACGCTGTGAGCGTCGAACCCAAGGATCTCCTCTTCGCTTGTAGAGAGGAGAACCATGGCAAATGCATTTGCCCAGAGCACCTGCATCTTTTGATCGAGCACAAGGATACCCGCGCCGGGCTCATCGAGAATCTGAAACGTCTCTTGAGATATGGTAGATATCGAATCCGCTCTATTCATACAGGTATCACTCCCCGACGTCTTTATTTTGTAAATATTATATAAATAAATAATATTCCCGTAATAAGTGATTTGCGGTGGCAGCACGGCAGGTCACGGACCGTCTGCAGTCTTGATCGCCCGCACATATCTGGCCGTTGCCATGCCGCCGGCCGCACCCTGCCGTTCCGTGCCGTGATCCCTGCCGCCTCTCGTGACGGGGATCGCGCATCCTCCACCGGGATCCATCTCGCCTAAAGGATCCCTATCCGGTCGAGTGCGGGTGAGAGCGCCGTCAGGTGACCCTGAACGCAGACCGTCTTCCGCGGGTCGGCGCCCATAGCAAGCGCCAGGAGCTCGGTGATATGGAGCACCGGCACGCCCATGTGGTCGTAGACCAGCTCGCACCCCGGACAGTCGACGACCATCACGTCCAGGCGGTTGTTCATGAAGTCCTGGTAGACGAGTCGGTTCAACCGGGAGAGTTCCCGGGGGCGGCCTTTTTGGAGCCGGTCGAAGAGGTTCTTGACCCCGCCGCAGCAGTAGTGCTCCATCACGCTCTTCGTGATCCTCGCTCCCGTCGCCACTGTGAGAGCCTGCAACCCCGGCGGGACGGCAAAGGTGCCGCTCATCTTCCGGTAGTGGCAGCTGACATGCACCCCGACGCGCAGGCCAGAGAGCCGTCTCCTGACAAGCCGCCGGATCTCGTCGAGGTAGAGGGGATAAAGGTCGAGGACGTTTGCAACCGTAAACGCCCCCGGCTCGGTCACCTCTCGCCCGATCCTCGCAAGTTCCTCGTTCACCACCTCCCTGTTGGCGCTCCGCGAGAGCATATCGAGCGCGGTAGCGTACGAGTCGCTGCAGGTCGGGCATATGCCGGTCACGGCGATCCTGGCGCCGGGTTCGAACGCGTCATGGATGACGCTGAGGTTCCGTGCGGTGAGGAGCAGCCGGTCGGCAAAACCCGCCCCGCCCATGTAGTGAGGAGCACCCCCGCAGCAGGTCTGCATGGCTGAGGTCTCGTAGCGGATACCGAGAGCGGCAAGGATCATCTTCTGCGAGAGGTCTGCGCCGGGATAGTTGAAGGCGCAACAGGAGTTGAGGTGAAAGACCCGATCGGGACGGACGAGCGGTTCCCTCAGCAGGGAATGTCCGGGCGCCGAGAAGGCCGATGCGTCGATCGGATGGAGGAGCAGCCGCCGGACCTCGTCGACCGCCCTCCCGTCCACCGGATAAGGGTAGCGGATCGCCTTTGCGACGAACTTCCTGAGGTTGCCCCTCTCAACGTAGAGCGGAAGGAAAGCCCGGGGAGGGAGGCCCCCCCGGTCGAGGAGCATTCGTCGAAAGATCGGCTGCAGACGCTCCGTCTCGTAGACGGCGTTGATGATCCCGCCGACACTGACGGAGCGCGGACAGATGGTCTCGCAGGAGTAGCACTGGACGCAGTCGGCAAGATCGACCCCTGGTCGTCCGCCTGCCTGGAGGGCTGCGGTCACCTTCCGTGCGAGATAGCCCCGGTCTTCGTTCGCTCCGGGATTGTTGATCCGTGCCGGGCAGTAGGGTGTGCAGGAACCGCAGGCGTTGCAGAGCCGGAAGTTCCGGAGCCGCGGATCTTCTTCGTCGAGGAGATGGCGTATAGCCCCGTCCGTGATTGCGCTACGGATAATCTCCATCTCCGGTACGGGGATGGCCTTATCGAGCATGCCCGGTCTCCTGGATCGCCCCTGCTGCATGCATATACGAACGGGCGGTTCTTCCTCCCCTCCGGGAGCGGGCACAGTTTAGACTAAGGATATATCGCCTGCGGTATCGATCCATTCCTTCCCCCCACCAGTGACGTTGCCGATACCTCTTGCGAGGACTACTTAATGGTTTGGATATGGCCGTTCTCCGGCCCCTCCGGGGCAAACAGGTGCCGGAGCCTATCTCAGGATCTGCACCCGGGGGAAAAAAGTGGTGTTAGAGGTTTTCCAGCCGCTTGTTCACGGTCTCCCAGTTCACGACGTTCCAGAAGGCGTCGATGAACCCGGCCCGGTTGTTCTTCTGGTCGATGTAGTAGGCGTGCTCCCAGACGTCGAGCACCATCAGGATGTCGAGCGTCGGGTAGACGTTGTTGTTGTGCTTCTCGATCTGCATGATCATGAGACGGTCGGTCATGGCGTCGTAGGCCAGTGCCGCCCACCCGGAGCCCTCGGCGCTCGCGGCCGCCTTCGTGAACTCGGCCTTGAACCGGTCGAAGGAACCCCACTCCCGGTCTATCCGGTCAGCGAGCGCGCCGTCCGGGGTCCCCCCGCCGCCCTTTCCGGCCGGGGCCATCGTCGGCCAGAAGAGAGTGTGCAGGACGTGGCCACCGATGTTGAACGAGAGCTCCTTTAAGAGCGCCTTCATATCGAGTTCTGTGCCTTCCTGTCGCGCCTTCTCCAGTCTTTCGAGGTTGGCGTTCGCTCCGGTCACGTATGCCTGGTGATGCTTATCATGGTGCAGGGAGAGTTGTTCCTTTGAGATATGCGGTTCGAGCGCATCGGCCGCATACGGTAGCGGCGGCAGCTCGTACTTCTTCAACGATGCAGTTGCCATCTTCTGTACAGCCATAGCAATCATATTTCAGAAGGAAGGGGATCTATTTAAGCCTTGATCTTTCCCGGAGAATACGGTCCGCCCGCACCCCCGTGTACCCACACCATCCCCTCTGCAATGCCTGCACAGGCCATCGGGAAGGCTGAGCTCGACGATTCACCGTGCCGCAACGGATCGGGAAGAACCGTCCCGGGGCCAGAGGGATATCTTCGCCCATGCCCGAAACCTTTAATTGCTCCGGTAGAGTGGATGGTATCCGGACCGCCTCGCGCCTTCCGTCACCCGGGCTGGATCCGGTTCTCCGGGTCGCCATACAACATCGAGGCGCCCTGATGCCAGCAAGACTGCGGTGGATATTCCATGAGGACGGCAGCACGTATCTCGCTCTTTACCGCCATGCTGATGGTGCTGCTCGCGATCATCCTTATCCACGATCTGCACCTCATACTGACCGGAGCCGGATGGAGCCCTTTTTCGAGGGGGCTCTCGCTCTTTCTCGTCGGCGTCACGGCGTTCGGCGTGATCCAGTTTGTGAGCTACGCCGATCACCTCCTGCGGTCAATCTATGCCTACCGCCCCACGGCACCGCAAGAGCCGGGGGCGCCGACCCCTCCCGTCGCGGTCTTCATCCCGGTCTACAACGAGGAGCCGGACGTGGTCGAGCCCTGTGTCCGGGCATGCACGGCGATCGATTACCCCGACTTCCACATCTTTCTCCTCGACGACTCCACGGATGCGCGGAAACGCTCCGCGATGAATGATATATCCCGTCGGTATGGCCTCTCTTATCTCCATCGCGACCACAGAGACGGATTCAAGGCGGGAGCGATCAATCAAGCCCTCTTACAGCTCGATGCCAGTACACCCTACCTTCTGGTCATCGACGCCGACCAGCGGGTGAGGCCGGAGATCCTCGCCGACCTCGTCCCCATCCTCGAGGCCGACCCGGCCGTATCCTTCGTCCAGACCCCGCAGTTCTTCCGAACGGAACCCCATGACCCGATAAGCGTCACGTTCTCCTACCAGCAGCACATCTACAACAAGCACGTCTGCAGGGGCCTCTCCGTCAACGACACCGCCATGCTGACGGGCTCGAACTGCCTCTTCCGGGCGAGCCATCTCGCCGCCGTCGGCGGGATGGACGAGGCGTGCATCGCCGAAGACATCGCCACGTCGTTTGTGTTCCACCTCCGGGGTCGGCGGGGAGTCTTCCTCGACACCGTCTACGCGGAGGGCGTTGCGCCGCCGGACCTCGCCGCATACTTCACGCAGCAACTCCGCTGGGCATATGGAAACACCCAGCTCCTCGGGACGATCCTCCGGCAGCTCGTAACGCAACCCCGGAGCATGACCGCAGCGCACTGGCTTGAGTTCCTCGTTACGGTCTCTATCTACCTGCTTGGAGGGGTGAACGTGGTGCTCTTTCTCCTCCCGGTCGCCACGCTCCTCTTCGGTATCCCGATCCTCCCCGTCTGGGTTCCCCCGGCCTTTGCCGTGGTGCTCGTCGTGGTGATCGCGATCCAGGTCGTCGTCAGCATCCGCGAGCGGCACTACTCCCTCCATGACCTCGCGTTCTCGCAGGCGATCTTCAACACCCTCGCCTTCGTATACGCCCGGGCGATCTGGTACGCCGTCTCGGGAAGGGAACTCCCGTTCGTCGTGACGCCGAAGGTGGTTTCGGGGTCCGCCGCCCGTGTCGGGATAGGACCGGTTCTCATCGTGATTGCGGCCGTCCTGGTATCTATGGCCGTCGGCATCATGCGGGCGGTCGCGCTCGGCCCGGACTCCGGCACGGCGATCCCGCTCTTCTGGGCCTGCTACACGCTCGCGGTCCTCTCGTCGTTTCTGGTGGTCTGGCGAAGGGACGGGAGACGGTTGGCAAGGAAGATTGCTGAGTGAACATCCGGAGCAGAAAGAAAAGAATTGTTTTGGGAGAGGGTCTTAGCGGAACCGCTGCCAGAGGATTCTCCCCATCACCCGGAAGGTGAAGTCCAGTTCGTCGAAGATCGGGATACCGTTCTCTTTGAGGATTTTACGGCCCCGTTCCATCGAGTCGCCGCCGAGCAGCGTCCCGACGATCATGTTCTCGGTCTTCTCGGAGAACCGGATGATCTGGTTTGCGAACTGCTCTGAGCCGATGACCAGGTTCGGGAACCCGACGACGAAGGCGATGTCCCAGCAGTCCTGGTGTTTGGCGAGCACGTTGAACGTCTGCTCGAACCGCTTCTCGTTGGCGTCACCGAGGAGGTCGATCGGGTTGTTCTTGTTCCAGAACTCAGGCAGGAGGTCGTTGAGTTCCTTCAAGACCTGCGGCGGGAGAGTGATCAGGTCGATGCCGTAGCGCTCGGCGTAGTCGGAGGAGAGAACGGCGAACCCACCGGCGTTCGTGATCACGACCGCCCGCTTGCCGCGGGGGTAGCCCTTCGGGGTCGCCAGCATCTCCGCGACCTGGAAGGTGCCGGAGAGGGTGTGGACGGGGATCACCCCGGACTCGCGGAAGGCTTCCATGTAGACGTCATACGACCCCGAGAGCGAACCCGTGTGGGACGAAGCCGCCGCCTGTCCCTTTACGGATGAACCGGCCTTGATCGCCACGACGGGTTTGGTCTTCGCGACCTCGCTGACCACCTTCATGAAGGTCTTGCCGTCCTGGATCTCCTCGACGTAGAGAATGATGCCCTTGGTCTTCGGGTCGCGCTCTACGAACCTGAGGTAGTCGATGAAGTTGAGGTCCGCCTGGTTGCCGACCGAGACGACCGCGGAGAACCCGATGTCCTGCTTGATGCTCCAGTCGACCACCGTGTTGACGATGGCTCCGCTCTGGGAGATGAAGGCGATGTTGCCGGGTTTCGGGGACTCGTGGACGTAGGTGGTGTCGATGCCCTTTGGCGGGACGATCAGGCCGAGGCAGTTCGGGCCGATAATCCGCGTGCCGTAACGCTTTGCGATCTCTATGACCCGGTCCTCGAGCGCTTTCCCTCCCTCGCCCATCTCCTTGAACCCGGCGGTGATGATGACCGCCATGACGACGCCCTTCTGCCCGCACTCCTCGATGACGCTCGGGACGTGTTTTGCCGGGACGGTGATGACCGCCATATCAACGGGGTTCGGGATATCGAGGATGGAGGCATACGCTTTGAGCCCCTGGATCTCCGGGCGTTTGTTGTTCACCGGGTAGAGCTGTCCGGGGAAGTGGAGGAGGTTGTGCATCACGGCGTAGCCCATCTTCTTGGGTTCGGACGAGGCCCCGATGACCGCGATCGACCGGGGGGTGAAGTACTCGACCGGCACGAAGGGCCGCTCTTTCACCACCTTATCGACCGCATCGTCGTCGACGAAGATACGGGCGTCGACGATGCAGGCTCCCGACTCATAGAGCCTGACCGGGTTGATGTCGAACTCCACGACGTGCGTGTTCTCGGCGAAGAAGCAGTTGATGGCCCACATGACCTGGACGAGCGTCTCCTCGTCCCGCGGCCTTGACCCCCGGTAGCCCTGGATGATCGGGTAGCCGTGGATCTCCCGGATCATCTGCCGGATGGTCTCCTCAGTGATCGGCAGGATCCGTAGGGTGACGTCCCTCATCAACTCGACGAGGGTGCCTCCCATACCGAAGGTGAGCACCTTCCCGAAGGCCGGGTCGGTCTTCCCGCCGATGATCAGCTCAAGCCCCGGCGCCGCCTGCTGCTCGACGATGACGCCTTTGATCTCGGCATCAGGGTTGTACGCCTTCGCGTTTGAGACGATCTTGTCGAACGCCTCTTCTGCAGCCTGCTTTGAGGATATACTGACGATAACACCGCCCGCGTCGCTCTTATGGACGATCTGGGGCGAGTGGATCTTCATGACGACCGGGAACCCGATCTTCTCCGCCGTCTTGCCTGCTTCTGCAGGGGTCTTGACGATCGCATGTTCGGGTACCGGCACACCGTATTGATTCAGGAGATCGTACGATTCGAACTCGCTCAGCATTCTTTTGACCATGGTGTCTCCTCGTGTCTTTGAGTGTCGCTACTCAGGCGATTTTGTGATCCTGCGAGTTCATCTTCCCTGAACGATGGGCCGTTTCCGGGAATGCAGAACCAGCAAGTAGGAATGAACTGTAAAGCGTGGTCTCATATTTGGTTTATAGGTTTTGTAATGATTCTACATGATAAATGCCCCGGAGAGGGTATCGAATACCGATAAAATCCTGCTGAATCGAAATTTAGGCGATATAAAATCTCTATTTTCGGATAGCATGTGAGGTCTCTTCTGTGGATGCCCAACCGTGAGAGCCGGGATCTTCGCCGAAAAATGCCGTCCGGGAGAGAGGGAGGTCGTCCCAAAAAGATCTCCGAACCTTCGGTATACCTTAACCGAGTCCTTACTTCCCGGTTATCTATCATTTGAACCACATTCTGGACAAGAAGGGTGAAACGGTTTATCCATTGGATATCGCCACTCGGG
>JAEWLJ010000014.1 GCA_023393455.1 Methanobacteriota archaeon
AATTATAAGGCCCCTCGGATAAAACCGGGGATCATGGCATTCCGGGAAATTGACGATGATCTCTGGGAGATTGTTCAGAAATACCTCCCCCCAACAAAGCCGCATATCGGTCGACCCCGATGTGATCCCCGCGGGCTGATCAACGGCATCCTGTACGTTCTGACCACCGGATGCTCCTGGCTCGATGTCCCGGCGAAATACGGCACCAAATCAACGGTTCACCGGTACCACCTCGAACTCTGCGAGAAAAGAGTGTACCAGGCGATCTTCCTTGACCTTCTCCGGTCGGGGTACGAGATCAAAAAAATCGATCTCTCGCATTGTGCGACAGATACCAAGGACATCCAGGCTAAAAAAGGGGATCAACCGGCTATGATGGCTATAAAAAGGTAAACGGGAATAAACTGAGTGCTCTGGTCGATCGGAACGGTCTCCCGCTTGCCTGCACGGTTGCACCGGCAAATACCCATGATTCCCGGCTCTACGAGCCAACTCTCGAAGCATTTGAGATTCCCGAGGTGCAAGTTCGTCTCAGGATCATCTCCGCAGATGCAGCCTACGATGCACGGGAGATCCGACAATACAACCGGAAACGAAGAATTAAAAGTAATATCCCGGCCAATCGAAGATCCCGGAAACATCCGAAACGCGGAAGACCGTTCTGGTTCGATCCGGAGCTCTACAAGAAGCGCAGTGCGGTAGAGCGGTTCTTCAGCTGGATTGAAGCATTTAAGAAGATTGTCCCACGATACGAGCGGTATGAGCACTCATTCATGGGACTGATTCACCTGGCATGCAGCGTCATGATCGCGAGAGTATTGGGATGACCTCTAGGAGAATGCGTCCCCCATTCAGGCATGTCCGCGCTCCTTTCGGCTCAAGAGGGAGCATTTTGCCCAAAGATCTGTGCCCCTTCTGAACTCCCGTCCTGCGGAGAGTTAACTCGCATACATGGTGCTCACGCTCCGACGGCACATCCGAAGAATCGGTTGGACCCGGTCTTGTCCCGGCAGAACTTCCGGCCCAACCCCGAAAAAAAGTAATTATTCTTCCTTCAGCATCGCGTCGATCGCCGCGGCCGCCTTCTTCGCCGAGCCCATCGCCTCGATCACCGTCGCCGCGCCGGTGACGATGTCCCCGCCGACGTAGACGTGGGGGATGGACGTCCGGCCGTCCCTGTCGATGACGATGTCCCGGACGTTCCATTCGTCGCACTCACGAATCGTCGCAAGTCACCCTTTCGGCGTTTCGACTCCTTTCCCTGCGGAGAAGCCGCACAGCAGAGCCCGACGGCTGCTCGAACTTCTACTCCTGATCCATTGGGTAGCCTCCGCGGCGCAGACCGCATGATTTTCCTCGCCGCGAGAACAGCCTTCCTCCTGTTTCCGTGCTCCCCGCCGCCGGACCGATCGTCTCACTTTCACAAACGGCCAATGGACATGTAGATGATTGTGAGATAAATGCTATATGGGCCCGGGTCTATCCCCTTGTGCGGATGCTCAAAACAGCGTTCGCAAAACCGTGGAGGCTCACCCTATCCGTCCAAGACCGGATGAGCCCCCCCACTGCCCGAAGGCAAGAGATAGATTTGCACTCCCTGTACTTAAGAACTGTGCCTCTTTGCCTCCGGGGACGTTAGAGGAGGCAAACAGATGAAAGAAACAATTGGACCGCGGGCACTTTCCATGCTTCTCGCTGCATTGCTGGTGAGCGGAACGATGGTGCCGGCGGTGAGTGCAGAGAATGAATCAAGGGGCTGGCTCGATACGTTCGACCAGTGGGTTGAGCCAAGGGATATGTCGAAGTATACTCCGGTCATTGAAACCCCGCAGAGGGTTCCGATCACTGAGGAGATCGCACGGCAGCACCCCGGAGTAATCATTCTAGATCCGAAGAGAGAATCAGAATTCCCGGTAATCGATGCAGACATAGTTCCAACCTCTCCCGGTAAAGTATCATTGACGCTGCAAACCGAGAGCAGTGACCTCGGCACCAGGGATTTAATGCCGGACGTGAGGATGACCCAGGGAACTATCTCCTGGTACTGGACACAGGACACATTTGTCTACCACGAGATCACGATTCATAACTATGCTTCTTCTGCAGCGAGCGGGATGGTCATCCTCTGGTCGCTTAAGGATGGGTATGGGTGTGGTGTACCCTTCTCGGATCTTGCAGCGGGAGCGGACCTCACTGTGACGGTTCCATTCGAGGTTCTCCCACAGCACAGTTCCATCGGAATAAAACCGATGGCAGTCGAGATCAGAGTTGATCCGACCGGCCTTACGTCGTGGATGGCAAGAATGCCGATCGATGCCATAGAAAAGTATAACAACGATGCGGCGCATCTCTTCGATCCTGACGGCGGAGAAAACCTCGAGACAAGTGATCTATATCATTTCCCATTCAGTGAGGGATATAGGGTGTTACTCGAAGCAGCGCAGGCAGCTGATGGTACGACAGAGCCGTATCAGTCTGCCTACGAAATAATGCAACGGGTTCATGATATGATGGAATATAATAACGAAACAATGTACGTTGAGTATATATTTTCTGATCTGTATACCCTAGACCATCCGTCTCCCATAAACGGAAAATATCAAGGGGTCTGCGATGAGTATGGGACCCTGTATACCGCCTTCACCCGCGCACTGGGCATCCCGACGCGATTCCTATCGTTCACCATGGAACTGCCTTCCGGTAATATAACAGGGCATGCTATTGCAGAATCATGGAATGGAAATGCCTGGATCCACTCGGATCCAACATGGGATGTATTTGACAATCCCCAGGTTTACAGGGCAGCGGGAAACAACCACATCAACATCACCATCTACGGTGACGCCGATGACTCCTATTACACGCAGGACCCGAACGACCCAACCGGCGATGGCATTCTCAGGTACGAAGATTTCAGAACGCAGATTCTCCTCGGAGAGGTTCCGAGGTATAACTAACCCTTTTTTATGTCGAAAAGCGTTGTCCTTCTGATGCTCGGTCTCATCCTTGCGGTGCTTGTCTGCAGCATACCCGCAGATGCGGTCGTGACGCCTCTCCCTGGGCAGGGAAACCAGACGGGAATTCTGTTTGGGGTTCACCCGAACGCGAAGACCAACGAGACGATCACCGCATTCATCGCTGAACATGGGGAGATCTGGTGGCATGAGAGCACGTACAACCACACGCATGAGTACGTGTACATCGTGCCGGCGAACGCCTGCGAAGAACAGCTCGTCTATTTAAACAAGATTAGAGCCGATGAACACGGCGGCGAACAGTCCATCGGGCAAATCTGGATTATCGGCTGCGATGAGGCGCTGCCCCTGGCCGCGGAACTCACCTTCCCGAAGATTTTTGCGAAGTACCCGGCGCTCAGCAACGACGGCGGGGTGCGGTCGTACGTCGAGAATCAATCCCCCAACCGCTATGAGGAGATCACGTCCAAACCTTCTCGGGCGCAGGTCTACTTCATCAACGATACCGGCGTGTTCACGGAGTACATCGTCGACCTCTCGGGAGGAGAGATCGTCTCCACCACCTACATCTCGGAAGAGAACCTCACGGTCGGGAGAGCCGAAGCGGAGGCGCAGGTCCTCTCCGGGCAGTCTCCGGGCGCCTGCGTCGAGAACGTCGTGCTGAAAGTCTACGACAGCGACCGGATAGTCTGGGAGATCACCGTTCGGGCCGGTCGGGAGACGGACGTCGTGCAGATCCCCTCGGACCTGGCGCCCGGGCAGTCGCTCCGGACGACGACGCCGGGGTTCGGAACGATCCTCGCGGCTTTTGGCGTAGGGATGAGTTTCGTCCTGTACCGGAAGCGGAGATAGGGTCGGGGCGGCGGATACGCCCTTTGCAAACGCTCCTGTCCGGCATGCGCGCCTGCCCATCCGGGCATGAGGGGGCATCCCGCTCGAACTCCGCTTTGGTGAAACATCGCCCCTCCAGGCGGCACACCTGAAGAACGGGTTGGACCCGGCCTTGTCCCCGGGCCGATCCAAAAAAAAAGTTTACTCTCCCTTCAACATCGCGTTGATCGCCGCCGCCGCACGTTTCGCCGAGCCCATCGCCTCGATCACCGTCGCTGCGCCGGTGGCGATGTCCCCGCCGGCGTAGACGTGGGGGATGGACGTCCGGCCGCTCTTGTCGACGACGACGTTGCCCTTCCGCCCGCGCTCGAGGCCCGGGATCAGGGAGACGAGGAGCGGGTTCGGGCTTGTGCCGATCGCCTGGATGACCATGTCCACGTCAAGGGTGAACTCACTCCCCTCGATCGGCTCCGGGGACCGGCGGCCGCTCGCGTCGATGCCGCAGAGCGACATCTTCACGCACTCGATCCCCGTGACGTGCTGCTCGCCGAGGATCCGGGTCGGGTTCGCGCAGGTGAAGAACTCGATCCCCTCCTCCTTTGCGTGCTCGACCTCGGCCCTCCTTGCCGGCATCTCTTCCTCGCCGCGTCGGTAGATCAACGAGACCTTTGCCCCCAGGCGGCGCGCCACCCGGGCCGAATCCATCGCGACGTTGCCGCCGCCGATCACCGCGACGCGGGCGGCGTGCAGAACCGGGGTGTCGAACTCGGGGAACGCCTCGGCGTGCATCAGGTTCACCCTCGTCAGGAACTCGTTTGCCGAGTAGACGCCGTTCAGGTTCTCCCCGGGGATGCACATGAACGCGGGAAGCCCCGCGCCGGTCCCGAGGAAGACCGCGTCGTAGCCGAGGAGTTCGTCCGTGCTGACGCTCCTCCCCACGAGGTAATTCTTCTTCAACCGGGCGCCGAGGGCGAGCACCTGGTCGATCTCCGCCCGGACGACATCCTTCGGGAGCCGGAACGCGGGGATGCCGTAGGTCAGGACGCCGCCGGCCTCGTGGAGCGACTCATAGATCGTGACGGCGTGGCCGGCACGGGCGAGCTCGGCCGCGGCCGTCAGCCCGGCGGGGCCGGAGCCCACGACTGCCACCCTTTTGCCGGTCGGCTTTGCTGTCTCGGGGAGCTCGGCGCCGCTCTCCCGCTCCCGGTCGGCCACGAACCGCTCGAGCGCGCCGATCCGGATCGCCGTCTCCTTGTTACCGAGGATGCAGACGCCCTCGCACTGGGTCTCCTGCGGGCAGACCCTCCCGCAGATGGCGGGGAGCATGTTCTGTTCCTTGAGCGCCCGTGCGGCGGCGGGGAAGTTGCCCTCCGCGACGTGCCCGATGAAGGCGGGGATGTCGATGCAGACAGGGCAGCCCCGGACGCAGAGCGGCTTCTTGCACTGGAGGCAGCGTTCCGCCTCGGCGATGGCCTCTGCGGCGGAGAGGCCGCCGTCGACCTCTTTGAAGTCCTTGATCCGGACGTCGGCAGGCCGGTCACTCATGGTGGTGGCCTCCTTCGCCGCACCGGCACCGGTGCTCCGCAAACCGCTCGAGCGCGACCTTCTCCTGCCCGGTATAGATCCGCTGCCGTTGCATCAGTTCGGCAAAGTCGACCTGGTGGGCGTCGAACTCGGGTCCGTCGACGCAGGCGAACTTCGTCTCCCCCCCAACGGTCACCCGGCAGGAGCCGCACATCCCTGTCCCGTCGACCATGATCGGGTTGAGGCTCACGTAGGTCTTCACGCCGTAGGGAACCGTCGCGCCGGCGGTGACCTTCATCATGATGGCGGGGCCGATGATCCAGACCCGGTCGATCTTCCTCTCTGCGAGCAGTTTCTTCAGGACGTCGGCCGCAAACCCGTGAACGCCCTTGCTCCCGTCGTCGGTCGTTATGTGGAGTTCGTCGCAGATCTCCTCCATCTCGTCCTCCAGGATGAGGAGATCGGCGTTCCTCGCCCCAATGATCCCGATGACGTGGTTGCCTGCCGCTTTGAGTTCCTTCGCGATGAGGGGCGTGCTTGCGATCCCGACACCGCCGCCGATGACGCAGCAGGTGCCGTAGTTCTCGATCTCGCTCGGCTTTCCGAGCGGTCCCACGACGTCGCTGATGCTGTCGCCCGCGCGAAGGGTCGCAAGCTCCTCGGTCGTCTTGCCGACGGTCATGAAGATCACCCGTACTGCGTCTCCCCTGACCGCGGAGATGGTGAGCGGTATCCGCTCGCCCGCTTCGTGCAGGCGGAGGATAATAAACTGACCCGCCCGTGCGTGCTGCGCCACCTGCGGCGCACGTATCCAGTATTCGTAAACCCGGTCGGCGAGTTTCGTCGCCAATTCTACCTTATACAACCGCTTCACTCCTGATGATGTTAATCGTCACAACGTCAAAATGCATCTAACGCTTCGTACATATTGTGGCTCCAGCCTCTTTACTGCAGCTCCTCTACCTTGAATCAGTACCCCGCGACCGGCCGGAGCGAAGACGGATGCGGAGTAAAGAAAACGAACGGTTATCCGTTGATCCGTCAAAGGAATAGGTATGCGGAGCCAGGTACTCTGGGGGATTGCCCTGACCGCCATCGGCGCGGTTATCGCGGCCGTAGCGATCATAGGGCTCCCGTTTCTCCTCATCTACGCCGTCCCGCTCATCGTGATCGGCCTCGCGCTGATCGTGTGGCGGGGGCGCGAGGAGACCATCGAAGCGATCAAGGAGTGAAACCAGAGATGATGATACTGACGACGACAGAAGAAGTTCCGGGCTACGCCGTAGGAGAAGTCCTCGGCGTGGTCTTCGGCAACACCGTACGGACGAAGAACGTAGGAAAGGATGTCATGGCGGGGCTAAAGAGCCTCGTCGGCGGCGAACTCCAGGAGTACACCAATATGCTCTCTGATGCCCGGACCGAATCATACAACCGGATGGTCAACGCCGCGCGCGATCTCGGGGCGGATGCCGTGCTGAACATACGCTTCACGACGTCCCAGACGATGGCGACCGCGGCGGAGCTCCTCGCCTACGGGACGGCAGTGAAACTCGTCCCGAAGAAGTAAGGTTTATTAGGGGCTGGGGGTGAGTCCCCGGCTCTTTACGGCAGAACATTCTGCCCTTTTTTGGTTGGAATTTACGGGCATAGGTTGAGCCCGTGGTTATCGTGAAAGGCGTCGTGTGGCCCACTAGCAGGTGGGACTATCTTTGCGGTAAGGAGGGCTGGAGATGAAGTGACCGTGGGGTATTGTGTAGACTCATACACGGATTTCTACCGAATATCGCCACGCACTGCCCCCGCCCCCGCGTGGCGATAGCAACCACGGTTCACTGTACCGGGCTCTACCCTCGTTCGACAGTTCCAGCAGTCGTTTACCCTGCATATGGACTGGCGGGCGTTTGAAAATCACAGACACAAAAGGCGATGCCCTTGATGATTCTAGGGTTGAGCGCCGCAAAGAGCGAGCCCGGAGGGATCGAAGCCCCCGGTCCCACCTAAAACTTCTGCGTCTTCCTTACCCTGACCGCGATGCCGCGCTTCGACCGGAGCATCTCGTCCGCCCCCATCACGGCCCGCCCGGTGGCGATCGCGAGCGGCCCTTCCACCAGCACCTCGTCGCCCTCCCGTATCCGGGGGTCGCAGTCGGTGATCCCCGGCGCGAGGACGTCGCCCTGCGGCACGAATTCGTCTATCCTGACCCGGTAGCCCTCCGGGATCAGGTTCCAGCCCTCGAACGTCGGGCGGAAGAGCCCGGTTCCGGCGTCGATGCTGAAGAGTTGCTGCTTCCCGCGGAGGACCGCCATCTGCATGCTCCTCCCACGGAGCTGGAGGCCCCTGGTGTTGATCTCCGTCGCAAACTGCCAGGAGACCGTGCCGCGGATGGTGTCGGTCTGTACCCGGCGTTCGCCCTCGAGGGCGTCGTTCAATGCGCGGAGCGAGGCGGGCGCCGTCGGGTGCCCCTGACAGGTCACTTCGAGGTCAAACCCGCAGGTCTCCGCCGCCATCTCGGCGACCGTGAGCGCCCCGCCGTCGAGGTGGGCGATCACTCTCCGGTAGGGGTGCGCGGCGAAGTAGCGGGCGAGGATATCGGCGATGAAGGCGCACTCCTCGCGGTCCCAGTAACCGGTCACCGGCACGTCGTAGTGGCCCGCCGGGTAGACCCGCTCGAGTTCTCTCGGGACAAGGCCGAGCGGCGAGGTGACGATCAGTTCGTGCGCCCTTCGGTCCACAACGTTCATGAAGAGTTTGTGGCTCCGGGAGAGGGAGTAGGGCTTCCTCGCCGAGCAGGGGAGGAGGACCGCGACGTCTGTTCTGGTCGGGACGAACCGCTCGATCACCCGGTCGGCGAACCGCCGGACTTCCGCACGATCCTGCGACTCGGCGGTGTTCGCCCGCATCGTCACCGCCCGCACCACCGGGAGGAAGCGCTCCATGAAGGCATAGTTCCGGTCGAGGAACCGGAGGATGCTCACCTGTGCGGCGTCCGTGCGGCACCGGGCCTCCATCAGTTCCCGGAGCCGTCCCGACTCGATGTAGTGACGCACAAGGGCGAGTTCGCGGTCGAGCGCGAGACGGTTGTGCCGCATGAGGTCGCCCTCCCGGCAGCCCTCGCACCCGCAGGCCCCGGTCTCCATGAGTGTTGCCGGGAACTCGCCTTCGGGGAGGCAGAACTTCTTCTGCGCGGACGCGAGGTCGACGGCCCGGTAGTCGAAGAGGTCGAAGCCCGAGTAGACGAGGAGGCAGGCGGTCGAGGGAAGCGCCGATGCCGGGGCGTACCACGCGGTGTCAGGCGGGAGGGTCTCCTTCAGGGCGGCAAGCCACGCCGCGTAGTTCCGGGGGTTCTTCTCTGCCGTGTGCCAGTTCGCGACCATGACGCAGTCCCCGGACTCCGCCGAGGCGGCGAGCGGGTGGACGGCCACCGGCTGCCCCTCGCCGGGGCTGAAGTAGTTCTCCACGAACGCCGGGTCGATGGCGAGCGGGACGTTCGAGAGGGGACGTTCCCGGAGCGCCGGGAAGAGGGTGCCCGTATCGAGAGCGGCGGGGAGGGATACGCTCGCCTCCCCCTCCGCATAGGTTCCTATCCGGGCGAGGCCGTCGCGTTTCTGCGCCTCATACCTGCTCATGGAGCACCTCCGCACCCGGTACCTCTTCGAGGACGAGACGCGCCCACACCGGGTCGCACCGGATGGCAAACCGGCTCTCTGGGTGCGCCTCCATCAGCGAGCGGATGCCTGCGCATCCCGACCTGACCATCTCGTCGTCCCACCCCGGGACCTCGCTCTGGCCTACCGGGAAGGTCTCCGCGAGCTCCACCGGATACGGCCCAAAAGGCGGTTTGAAGTTCAGGAGGGTATCAAACCCGGGAACCGCTTTCCCGTCGAACGAGACGAGCACCCGCTCACCGACGGGGATCCGGCCGACGACCTCGTGGAACCGGAGCACCTCCGTCCTCCGGCAACTCTCCGAGCCCCGGTAGAAGAACCGGCGCTTGGAGACGGGGTCGTCGCGTTCGAGATCTACAGCGTGGGCGAGGAGTTCCCGGTAGCCGTCGAGCAGGCGCGGGTGGCTCCGGCACCGTTCGTCGACCAGTTCCCAGAGCGTCCCGTCCTGGATCGCCTGCCGGATGCGGGCGATCTCCGCGAGGGTGACGTGCAGGTTGTGGAGGGCAAGCAGCCGCTCACGGTCGTCGGAGTTCCGGAGTTCGTCGGCGGTCATCGAACGGCAGACCCGGCAGGCGCAGGGGAGTTCCGCGAGCTCGTCGATCTTGAGGCTCCCGTGCGGAGTGATGTAGCGCCCTTCCCGTGCGAAGAGGGCGTATGCGGCCGAGTCGAAGAGGTCGCAGCCCATGGCAACAGCGAGGGCGAACATCGAGGGATGGCCTGCACCGAAGAGGTGGACGGCGGTACCCGGGGAGAGGCCGCGTTTCGCCGCGAGGACGACCTGCACGAGCTCCCGGTAGCGGTAACTCTCCATCAGCGGCACCACGGCACCGATGGGAGCGAAGGTAAAACCGAGGTCCTGGACGGCCCGGCCGGCCTCCTCGCGAAGATCGGGGAAGATGCCGCCCTGAACCGGCCCCACCAGGTTCGCGTCGGGGAAGAGGCCCTGTGCCTCCCGTATCCGCTCCATCGTGACCGCAAGTTCCCGCTCCGCCCTCTCCCTCCCCGCGTCCGGCGGGGTCGGGATGTCCAGGGGGACGACGATATCGCTTCCTATCGCCTGCTGAAACTCAAGCGTGTCCTGGTTGCTCACCTCAACCTCCCCGTAGACGGAGAGCTGAAACGAACCGGAGTCGGTCATGATGACGCCGTCGAAGTCGAGGACGCCGTGAAGCCCTTCCGCGATCGCCCGGTCGTGATATGCCTCGCTCCGCCTGAAGATGTAGGCGTTCGTGATCAGCGCTTCGACGCCCATCTCCTGCATCTCACGGGGGG
>JAEWLJ010000001.1 GCA_023393455.1 Methanobacteriota archaeon
AGGTCGAGATGGTCAACATCATGGAAAGCGAGGACATGGGCACCATCAAGGCCAAGATCGATGAACTCAAGGCCAAAGACCCCGGTGCGTTCGGCGCAGAACCCATGATCGTCGAGGTCAAGGAAGAAGGCGGTGCGGCGGAAGTTGCTGTCGCAGGAGCAAACCCGCAGTTCCTTGAGATCGAAGAGCGGCTCAACGCCATCGAGGAGAGGATCGAGTTCGTCGATGCAGAGATCGCCCAGCGCGTCGGAAGAAAAGTCGGACGCGATATCGGCATCCTGTACGGACTGGTCGCAGGTTTGATTGTATTCATGATGTTGTTGGTATTACTGCCCAAATTGGTTGGGTACCTGTAAGGAGGATTGACGAATATGTTCAAGTTCGAAAAAGAGCAGACGGTACACGACTTCAACGGTACCATGATCGGCGGGCAGCCTGGAGAGTACCCGACCGTGCTCGGTGCATCCATCTTCTACAACAAGCACGAGGTTGTTCTGGATGACCACACCGGAAAGATCGACAAAATAAAAGCAGAGGGGCTCTGGAACCGCTGCCAGGAACTCTCGGATATCACCGGTATCCCCCACTTCATCCAGATCATCGGGGAGTTCGGCGAGGCCTTCGAGAGCTACATCGACTGGTTCTGCAGCATCGACGACAAGACCGCGTTCCTGATGGACTCGTCCGTCCCGGCGGCGCTGGCACACGCGTGCAACTACGTCACCGAGGCCGGCGTTGCGGACCGCGCGATCTACAACTCGATCAACGGCTCGATCCTGCCCGAGAATATGGAAGCGCTCGCGAAGAGCGACGTGAACGCAGCCATCGTCCTCGCGTTCAACCCCGGCGACCCGTCGGTTGCCGGTCGTGAGAAGGTCCTGGTCGAGGGCGGCGTTGCCGGACAGGAGATGGGAATGCTCGAGATCGCAGAGAAGTGCGGCATCACCCGCCCGATCCTCGACACCGCGGCAACCCCGCTCGGTCTCGGCTCCGGCGGCTCGTACCGTGAGATCCTCGCCTGCAAGGCGATCCACGGTCTCCCCACCGGCGGCGCGTACCACAACATGACGGTCTCCTGGACCTGGCTCAAGCGCTGGAAGGGAACGAAGAAGAACCCCTCGCAGCAGCTGGCCGGTCTCGAAGGCAAGGATGCCCTCGTCGAGCAGCTCACCCACCACTACCTCGGCGGTACTGACGGTATGCGCCAGGCAGCCTGGTCTGCACCCGATATCGGCTGCAACATGGTTGCAAGCACGCTCGGCGCCGACCTGATCATGTACGGCCCGATCGAGAACGTCGAGGCGATGATCACCGCGCAGGCCTACGTGGATATCGTCGTGATGGAAGCGGTGCGCGATCTCGGCATCGAGCCCAAGACCGACAGCCACCCGTTCTTCAAACTCATTTAAACCCTTTTTTTGCAGTTTCAGTGAACGGTATTCGCCCCCGCTCTGAGGAGGGGGTGCGCCCGTGTAAACCGGTTTACCCTGAATTGATGGCTTTAGTAATAACTATACATTGGCGAGCCCCATACCAGATCATCAGGCGCCCATGAAGCTGATTACCGTTGCAGGTCCCCCATCTTCGGGGAAGACCTCTGTTATCCTCAAGACCATTGCAGCTCTCGGGCTGCCCCCCGGGAGCGTGGGCGTCGTGAAGTTCGACTCGCTCACCTCCTTCGATCATCAGCGCTACGATGAACAGCAGATACCCAATCAGACTGCTTTTGCCGGAAAGATCTGTCCGGACCACCATTTCGTCAGCAACGTCGAAGGGGCGGTCAAATGGGGCATGAGGAAGGGATTGTCGGTTCTCGTCACGGAGAGCGCGGGGCTCTGCAACCGGTGCTCGCCCTACGTGAACGGCATCTTATCGGTCTGTGTCATCGACAATCTCTCCGGGATCAACACGCCGAGGAAGATCGGCCCGATGCTGAAGTATGCCGATATCGTCGTCGTCACGAAGGGGGATGTTGTCTCCCAGGCGGAGCGCGAGGTCTTTGCCTTCAACATCCGCGAGGTCAATGCATCGGCAACGGTCCTCTTTGTGAACGGGATCACCGGCCAGGGAGCGTTTATGCTTGCCCGCCACTGGCAGGATACGCTGGATATCCAGACGCTTCGCGACCGTAAACTCAGGTTCACGATGCCCGCTGCCATATGCTCCTACTGTACCGGCGAGACCCTCATCGGAGAGATGTACCAGATGGGGATGGTCAAAAAGGTGGAGTTTGACGACGCATGAAGGGCCTTGACTATGTTGCAGAGGTCTCGTCGGTGCCCATCGGCGATATCCTTCGCCGTTATCCTCTCGCAGTCGATTACCTCGCCAACATACGGCTGGTCGGGGTTGATGAGACAAAGACGCTCCCTGAGATCCTGGAGAACGTCGACGAGGATATGCTCGAGGAGTTCGGGCTTGACCGCGAGGAGGTCATATTCCACTTCAGTGCATTTCTGGAGGCATTCTCCCGGACGGATGAGACTATCGAGACGATCTCCTCCATCACGATCCTCGGCGGACGGGACAAGACGGGGAGGCCCGAGATGCTCGAACTGACGGTGACACCGGGCGAGGTCGTGAGCATTGTCGGTCCCACCGGCTCAGGGAAGAGCAGGCTGCTTGAGGATATCGAATGCCTTGCTCAGCGCGACACGCCGACTGCAAGACAGATCCTCATCAACGGATCGGTCCCTGACCTCGATACGAGGTTCTCCACCGGAGGGAAACTGGTAGCCCAGCTCTCGCAGAACATGAACTTCGTCATGGACCTGACGGTGCAGGAGTTCCTGGAGATGCATGCGAAGAGCCGGATGATCCCGGACTCCGCCGCGGTTGTGGAGAAGTGTTTTGCGGTCGCCAATTCTCTGGCGGGGGAGAAGTTCACGCTCGATACGAAAGTCACCCAGCTCTCGGGGGGGCAGTCGCGGTCGCTGATGATCGCCGATACCGCTCTCTTGAGTTCATCCCCGATCATCCTCATCGACGAGCTGGAGAATGCGGGAATCGACCGGCGGGAGGCGATCGAGATCCTCGTCGGCAACGAGAAGATCGTCCTCATGTCGACGCACGACCCGCTTCTTGCCCTCCGTGCCGACAAAAGGATCGTCATCCGAAACGGAGGCGTGGCAAAAGTGATCGAGACGACCACAGAAGAGGAGCAGACGCTGCATAAGATCGAGGCGATCGATTCCGCCCTCCTCACTATCCGCAACCAGCTCCGGAGAGGAGAGATCGTTACGGAAGAGAGCATTCCGGAATTCCAGGAGAGGTAGTATGTGGGAGTTATACGATGAGTTGATCGAAGGGATCCCCGACGACATTGTCGTTGAAGATATGGTCCTCGGCGGGGAACTGACGTATGTCGAGGCAAACGGCGGCATCGGTATCGCCGGATACCGCTATTATATCCAGCGCGCCCCGATGATGACCGAGAACAGGATCGGGAAACCGTTGAAAGAGGTGGCCGGGTGTGTGAAGTCCTGGAACTTCTGGGAGGCGTCGATCGGCAACGCGGCGATCAACGCGTGGTACAATCACCCGGATACCGCCAGGAGGGCGGGGATCGAGGTCGCAGAGAAGAAACGGGTCGAGGAACGGCTGAAAGACCCGTTCATCAAGTCCCAGAATCTTGTGAAGGGGAAGAAAGTCTGTGTCGTCGGTCATTTCCCGTTCCTTGAGAAGTTGATCGCCCCCGTCTCCGACCTGAGCATCATTGAGTGGGACCCCGAGGAGGGAGATTACCCCTACTCTGCCTGCGAGTATCTGCTGCCGGAGGCCGATTATATCTTCCTGACCTGTAGCGCTCTCGGCGACAAAAGTATGCCGCGGCTCCTCGAACTTTCGGAGAACGCAGAGAGCGTGACGATCGTGGGCCCGGGGACCCCTCTCTCTTCGGTCTTCTTCGATTACGGCGTCTCCGATCTCTCGGGTTTTGTCGTAACCGATGCTGCGCTCGCGAAGAGGATCGTCAGGGGAGCGGAGAACCAGAGGATCTTCGGGGCGGGGATGAAGGTGGAGTATCTCCGCCCCCGGTAAAGAGACGTGTAGCCGCCACTCGCGCTCCTCCCCCGTCCGCGAGAGGCGGGGGCAGTGTGTGGCGATAATCGCGGGGAATCCGTGCACGGTAACGGCGAAATTGCAGGAAGAAATGAGGGGTTAGGGTTTTTCTACGTATTCAGGGCAGTTCGATATGCCCGGCGATCCGGAGTTTCCCGCCCTCGAGGTAGTGGAGCACCGCAGTGTCGCCGGGGAGGTAGACGAGGTCTTTCTCGAGCGCAAGCGTCAGCGTCGGGTGCCACCAGTCGCCGCCGTCCTGCACCGCCTCCACCCTCGCCGGGATGAACTGCATCCAGTGGCCGATGTGGAGCACCGTCCCCGTCGTGAGCGGCGCCGGCCAGTACTTGACCAGGGTCGCCCGTCCCTCGATCTTCGTCTCCGTCCGGAGCGCGGGGTCGTCGGAGAGGACGAACCCGCGATCGAGGTCGTCTGACTCGATGTTCTTGAGCGCAAGCCCCACGCGGTCGCCTTCCGCCGCCCAGTCGAAGTCGTCGTCGTGCTTCTGGATCGACCGCACCGTGATCGGCCGCTCCCCGGGGTAGACCTTCAGGGCGCTGTGCTTCCGGATACCCCCCCGCACCACGCCGCCGAGGATGACCGTCCCGATGCCGCGGACGTTGAAGTGGTGATCGATGGGGATGGCTCCCACGGCACCCGCGGCAGGCTCGGCAGGGACGCGGGCATGCGCCTCACCGAGCAGGCGGTCGCGCAGCGCGATCGGGTCCTCTTCGACGAACTCGTAGCCCTCAAGCACCGTCCCCCGGAGGAGCGGTGCGACGTCTCCAGGGGTCAGGTAGTTCTGGAGGACGATGTAGCCCCGCTCCACCCTCGCTTCGTCGAGCATCAGCACCCACTCCCCGAGCGTCGGGGTGATGGCGCTCACCACGACGAGGGCCGCATCCGCCATCGATGCGGCGTAGAAGAGCGGGGCCAGTCGCTCGGGATACCGGGTAGGCTCGATGATGGTGACGGTATCCTCGCCCTTCTTCAGGTTATAGAACGTGATATCGGATTCCGTGCCCTTCTTCCCGAGGTCTTTGGCGTATCCTGCGGGTCCCAGCACGGCAATGTTCAGGTTACCCATATGCCTGATCTCTTGGTCATCCAGGGCAATGAGGTTTGCTCCATGCGGTTCAGTGAAGCAGACCCGCGCATACACCCTGTCCCGGGAGGAACCCGCGCAGGTAATCCAAATAGATTTTAACAAAGTAAACTAAATTTTACGACACACGTATGCGGAGAACGGCACCGATCATCATCGCAACACTCATCTGCGCGCTTCTCATCAGCATGGCCGCTGCGATCGCTCTCGGACCGAGCGGGATCTCCTTTGGATCGCTCTTCACCTCGGAGAACGCCTGGATGATCCTCTGGGAGATCCGGGTGCCGAGGGTGATCGCCGCGGCGCTGGTCGGGTCGGGGCTGGCTGTCGCAGGCACGGCCATGCAGGCGCTCTTCCGCAATCCCATGGCCGACCCCTACATCATCGGCACGTCCTCGGGCGGAGCGCTCGGGGCCACGCTCGCGATCGTCCTCTTTGCCGGCACGGGACGCCCCGTGCTTGCATTTGTCGGGGCGATGGCCGCAACGTTCGCCGTATACTTCATCGCCCGGAGAGGCGGCAAGATCCCGGTCGAGACGCTCCTCCTCTCCGGTGTCGCCCTCGCGACGCTTCTCTCGGCGCTCCTCTCCTTCCTGATGTACACCGCCGGCCGGAGCCTGCACCAGATCATGTTCTGGCTGATGGGGGGGTTCTGGAACATATCGTGGAACGACGTCATCGTGGCCCTTCCCATCCTGATCGGGGGCGCAGGGATCTACCTCTTCGCACGCGACCTCAACATCCTCGCCCTGAACGAAGAGGACGCGACCCACCTCGGGGTGAACGTCGAGAAGACGAAACTGATCCTCCTCGCGCTGAGCGCCTTCGTGACGGGTATAGCCGTTGCGGTGGCCGGTTCGATCGGGTTCGTCGGCCTGATCACCCCGCACGTGATGCGGCTGATTGTCGGGCCCGACCACCGTTTCCTCTTCCCCGCGGCCGCACTTGCAGGCGCCATCCTCCTCGTATGGGCGGATGCGCTCACGCGAACCTTCACGAGCGACATGCCGGTCGGCATCCTGACCGCCTGTTTCGGCGCACCGTTCTTCATATACCTCCTCCGGAGCCGGATGAAAGCATGAAACCGATAGAGATCATCGATATCGACGTCTCTTACGGCGCGAAGAAGATCCTCGAGGCGATCACGTTCCACGCCGAAGCGGGCGAGATCCTCGGGATCGTAGGGCCGAACGGGTCAGGGAAGACGACGCTCTTAAAAGCGATGAGCAAGGTCGTCGCCCGGGATACCGGCGAGATCCGGCTCGACGACCGGGACCTGGACTCCCTCCAACACCGCGAACTCGCGCGCCGAGTCGCGGTCGTCCCGCAGGATATCTCGATCGGTTTCGACTACTCGGTGCGCGACGTCGTCATGATGGGCAGGCACCCCTACATCGGGAGGTTTGCCTCCGAGACAGCCCGGGACGTGGAGATCTGCGACCATGCCATGCTTCTAGCAAACGTCACCGATCTCGCCGGGATGTCCGTGCACGAGATCAGCGGCGGCGAACGCCAGCGCGTCCTCATCGCCCGGGCGCTCGCACAGGAACCGAAGATCCTGCTCCTCGACGAAGCAACCTCGAACCTCGACGTCAGCCACCAGGTCGAGATCCTCAACATCATCAGGGATCTCGCGGGGAAGCTCACGGTCGTAAGCGTCTTCCACGACCTGAACCTGGCCGCATACTACTGCGACCGGCTCCTGCTCCTCAAAGACAGGAAGGTCTATGCCGCAGGAGCGCCCGGGGAAGTCCTGACCCGTGAGAAGATCCGCGAGGTCTTCGGGATGGAGATGCTCGTCAGGCCGCACCCGCTGACGGGGAGACCCTACGTCCTGCCGGTCTACATGCACCGGTCGGGTGCGGGGGCGAACCGGCGGGTGCACGTCGTCTGCGGCGGGGGGACGGGTTCCGATATCCTCCACCTCCTCCATGCTGCGGAGTTCACGGTCACCTGCGGCGTCCTGAACATCCTCGACACCGATTACGGGACGGCGATGCACCTCGGCCTTCCCTGCATCGCAGAGCCCCCGTTCCACGGTATCACCCCCGAATCGCTCTCGCGTCTCAGGGATTGCCTGGAGAGCGCAGAGACCGTCATCGTCACGGCAATGCCGATAGGGAGGGGAAATCTCGACAATCTCCGGACGCTGCTCGGCTATCCGGCAAAAGCGGTAATCTTCTATGCACGAGACCGCACGGCCCGGATTGAAGACTACACCGGAGGCGAGGCGGGGGCGGTGCTGACCGAACTGGAGGCGCGCGGGGCGCTCCGGGTCGAGGGGGCGGAAGAACTCCTTGCCCGCCTCTCACGGAATGGCCCCGACCGCGATTGAGCCTCCAGGACCGCATCCGGCGGCCGACAGACACCCGGGCGTCCGGCGGGTGAGCGCCTCAATGCCACGCCGCGATATCGATTGCTAAATTATTATTACTTCAACGCAAGTGTACCTATACTAATGCGAACCACGCGCCTGATACTCACTGCTGCATCGCTCGTCGTGCTGCTCCTGCTCGCCGGGTCGGCCGGCGCGACACCCACGGACGGCGGCGAACAATCCATGACGGTGACCGACGACTCCGGGAAGACCATCCTCATCCGGGGCGAACCGCAGAGGATCGTCTCGCTCGCGCCGTCGAACACCGAGATCCTGTATGCTCTCGGGCTTGAGGACCGGATCGTCGCCGTCACCGAACGCTGCGACTACCCGCCGGTAACAGCGGATAAACCGAAGGTAGGCGGGTTCAGCACCGTCAATATCGAGAAGGTGATCGCTATGGAACCCGACCTGATCTTCGCCGCGCCCGCCAACACCGACGAGGTCATCGACCGCCTGCGGTCGCTCGGGATGACCGTCGTCATCCTCGACACGCAGACGATCGACGGCGTCCTGCACGACATCGAAGTTGCCGGAAGGGCGACCGGGCAGGAAGAAGAGGCCGCAACGCTCATCGAGGGACTCCGGGCGCGTATCGAGACCGTTGCCGGGAAGGTGGACGGGAGACAGGCCGGGAGTCCGTCCGTCGCCCACGTCATCTGGCACGACCCGCTCTGGGTCAGCGGGAAGGGGACGTTCCAGGACGAGGTGATCACGATGGCCGGGGGGACCAACGCGTTCGGCGCGTTCGACGACTGGAGCATCGTCAGCCTCGAGGAGTTCATCACCATGAACCCCGACTACATCCTGGTCAGTTCAGGGAGCGGGATGGACCGGGACGGGTACGACGCCATCTACAACTACATCGTCAACGAACCCCGCCTGCAGAGGCTCGATGCGGTCAAAAGCGGCCGCATCTACGTCATCGACGCGGATGTCGTCAGCCGGGGGAGCCCGCGGATCGTGGATGCGCTGGAAAAAGTGACGGGCTATCTCTATCCGGAGACTTCCGTGACGGCTACCCCGGAGGCAACCGGGGCTGTCCAGTCGCCGGGGTTCGGCGGGATCACGCTCATCTGCGCATTATCCGCAGCCGTCCTCCTCCTGAAGAAGAGGTAAGCGGGGCACCATCACGGCGCGCGCCCGATCAGGTGCTCCACCGCCGCGCGGAACTCCCGAAACTGCTTCGAGACCTCCGGGCCGTCTGAACCCGGGTAGGCGTTTGCTCCCCGGACGACGGTGTTCTCCCGGTCCATCTCCAGCCGCAGGTGCCAGTAGGTGACGTCGCAGCAGGAGTGGGCGGCGACGTACTCCCGCTCCCACTCCCGGACGCCGAGCCGGTCGACGATCTCCCGGAACCGCGCCCATTCCTCCTCTGTGGGCGACGCCTCCATCACCACACCGGAGTAACCGCCTCCACTCGCCCACTCGTAGAGGAGGCGGCCGTCCGCGAGCCTGACGTAGAGGGACGGCCCGACGCTTCCGCCGATGTAGAACTCGAACGCCGTCGGGGGTCCACCGCTATGCATACCCGATCATACGAGCAGCATGGCCAAATATCCTGCGACCAGAACGCCCATGCAGCAGACCCCGGCGACGTCGGCCCTGCCGGGGGAGAGGTCGCGCATCGGCGTCCGCGTCCCGGAGCGGTACCCGCGGAGATCGATCGTCAGCCCGAGGACGGTGGCTTTCCCGAGCGAGTTCGAGACCAGCGGGATGATGATGGGAAAGAGCCCCCGCACCTTTCCGGATATGCCGCTGCCCGGGTTGTATGCGCGGGCGAGCTGCGCCTCGTGGATCCGCTTCCCCTCGAGCTGCAGGCTCGGGATGAACCGGAGCGCGATCAGGAGCATGAGGGTGTAGTCGACCGGCACCCTGAGGCGGTCCATGACGTGGACGAGGTCGCGCGGCTGGGTCGATATGACCAGGAGCTGGAACGCAAAGAGCATCGCGGCGAACCGGAGCGACATCGCAAGCGCAAGGTCGATCGCCCCTACCGTGACGGGAAACGCCCCGCCTATGACCGGGACCGACTGCGGAATCAGGTAGCCGACGATCTCCCCGCTCCTGATGGTGAGGATGGTGAGGGCAAGCAGGCTCACCGCGAGGGAGAGAAGGAGGGGCACCTGCCGGAGGAGATCGCGGCCGAGCCCGCTCGCTATCGCCACCGCCATGACCGCTCCGGCAAGGAGCGCGAGCATGACGAGATCGCTCGTCAGCACCGCAAGAGCCACGACGACGACCACGAAGATCAGTTTGGTGAACGGGTGGAGGCGGTGAAAGGCGCTCTCCCGGATGACATACTGCATAATCTCGGACATGATTCCTCCTCAGATGTTCCGCTCTCGCGGACGACTCTTCCCTGCTCCATCCTGACGACGCGATCCGCATACTCCTGGAGAAGATACATATCGTGCGTCACCATGACGATCGTGTGGCCGTCCCGCCGCAGCCGGGCAAGGATCTCCATGATACTTCCCGACTCGCGAGCGTTGAGCCCGGTCGTGGGCTCATCGAGAACAATGACCTTCGGTTTCATGGCGATGACGCAGGCGATGGCCAGACGCTGCCGCTCGCCCCGCGAGAGAGAGCGCGGGTAGGTCGTCTTTCGGTGGAGAAGGCCCACCTCGCGGAGGGCCGCGTCGATCGGCTCCCCTGAGGCGCCAGGGTCGATGTTCTTGAGACCGAATGCCACCTCCTCCTCCACGGTCTCGGCAAAGAGCATGGTGTCCGGGTTCTGGAAGACGAGGCCCACGTGACGCGCGAGTTCTGCTATCGGGACGGTTGCGGCGTCAAGCCCATCGACGGTGACGCTGCCTTTGGTCGGACGGAGCAGTCCGTTGAAGTGTTTGACGAGTGTCGTCTTCCCGGACCCGTTATCACCTGCCACGGCTACGATCTCTCCGGGAGCGATCTCGAGATCGAGGCCCCTGATGGCCTCGACCCCGTCATAGTGGTGGACAAGCCCCCGGACGGATATGACGGAGGGCGCTTTGCCCCGCGGGGTTGGCGCCGGTGCGGGAAGCCGGACGCTGCCGACCGTCGGGTGCTCCCGCATCATATCCGCGGGAGTCCCGACCTCTGCGATCGCTCCGTCTTCGACGACGACCATCCTGTCCGCGATGGCGGCAAGGTCGCCGATCTTCTGCTCGACGATGAGCACGGCGGTGCCCTCGCCGGAGAGCCGCCGGAGAAGGGTGGATACCGCCGCGGTCGCTTCCGCGTCCAGTTCGGCGGTGGGTTCGTCGAGGATCAGGACCTTCGTGCCGAGCGCGATGGTCGCGGCGAGGGCGACCCGCTGCTTCTGCCCCCCGGAGAGGGTGTGTGGGGCACGCTCCGCGAGGTCGGCGATCCCGGTCGCCTCCATCACCTCCCGGAGCCTCTGCTCCATCTCCTCCCGGGAGAGGCCGAGATTCTCGAGCCCGGAGGCGACCTCCTCCTCGACGGTCGTGAAGATGAGCTGGGCATCGGCGTCGTCGAAGACCACGCCGAGATCTCGCCCGATCTCGCCCATATCCCGGTAGTCCCGGACGTCCTTTCCGAGGATGGCGACCGTGCCCTCAAGCGCGCCGCCGTACTCATGGTAAAGGATGCCGGACGCCGCAAGGCAGAGCGTCGTCTTGCCCGCCCCGGTCGGGCCGGTGACGAAGACGATCTCGCCCTTCCCGATCTCAAGGTCGATCCCGCTCAGGGCCGGCGTCTCCGATCCGGGGTAGGTGTAGGTGACCCCCCGCAGGGAGAGGGCGGTCTCCCGCCCGGTCTCAGGACTCATCGACCGGCCTCGCTTCCCGTCCGGGGACAGTCTGCCGGGCTCCCCGCATCAGCGCCCGCGATGCGGGTATCTCGAGCGCCTGCGCGACGACGGCGTTGATCGCCGCCGTGATGAGGACGATCGGCACCGTGACCGCGAGGAACGCCTCGAGGGTTCCGAACTTGCCGAGCACCGTCGGGGCCACGGCAAGGAGCGCGATGAGGATGAACGAGAACCCGCTCGCGAAGGTGGCCAGAAGCACCGTCACGGCCGGGGCGAGGGCGAACCGGTCTCTCAGTACCAGGTAGACACCGAGGCAGACGACCGCACCGATGGGTTCGCTGATGAGGTTTGCGGGCGGGAAGATCGAGTGGCTGAGAAGCGCACAGACGATGCCCGCCACGACGCCGATCCCGAGCGCCTCGCGGAACGTGGGCACGACGAGGATGATGGCGAGGCTATAGAAGGCGATCACGAGGTTCGATACGATGGGGCCGGGGATCAGGAGCGACATGTACCTGATGAGGGCCCCTATGGCAAGGAGTATGCCAACGATTGCAATATCTCTTGATTTCATGATATCAGTCTTTGAGGTATGGGGTTCGACGGGCGATCCGGGTTGAGTATAGAGAGGTATCAGTATGGACGCCAGCGTGGCTGAGGGAGAGGCCAGAAGAGTCCTCCAGGAGCGTTCCCGGAAGCGACGGGCAGGGTGGCGGAACCACGAGATTTAGAATACATCGTTGTACAAAATAGTACATTGTGGAATATATATGTTTCGCTGGCCCGGGTCGGATCACCGCCGAACGAGAACGACCACCGCCAGAAGCACCGCGCTGCACGCTGCAAGGGCAGAAACCGGCGCTACCGTCGTGGGGATAGTTTCGGGAGTCGCCGTCGGCATTGCCGTGCCCTCCGATTCCGCAGGCGCCGGGGTGGCCGGAGCAACGGTCTCGGTTGCCGGGGCTGGCGGCGGCGAACCGAGGGCGACGGGGAAGGTCGTGTAACCGTGGCCGGCGAGGTTCCGGCGGTCTACGGGCGCGTCCACGGCGTAAATAGTGTACATCCCGGGGTCGAGCCCGGCCTCACCCGTCCTCCAGCGGTAGGTCCAGCGGTCGTCGGCGCCGACCGTCACCCTCGTGAAACTCCCCGGGTTCCCGGACAGGACGGCGGTATGCGGATTATCAAGTCGCCCGCCGGCGGGCGGGAGGTTCGGGCCGGTCACGAAGAGGTAGACGGTATCGCTTCCCGTGCTCGTCCCTGCGAGTAGAACCTCGCTTCCGGGATAGACTGTGACAGCGGAGACGGCCGGAATGAAGGTCAGCGCGACAAGGAGGAGAGCCATGAGAACCGGAGTTCGGTCGGGCATTCTGTTCACCACCCCGAGGTCGACCGGAGAGACGATGAACCTGATCCCTTCACCTGGGGACGGCACGCCTGCCGGCGGCATACGCCTCCACGAGGCGCCGGGTGCCTGCCTTCACCTCACCGCCGCCGGGCTTGAAGTGGGCTCCGTCGAGGGCGGCAAGGATCGCTTTTATGGCTGCTCCATGCAGCCGCCCGTAGCCTCCCTCAAGCACCAGGGCAAGAGGCGCAGGGCTCGCGTCCACGAGCATCCCGGTCAGGGTTCCGAAGTCGTGGGGCTCAAGGAGCATCGAGCCGAGCGGATCACCGACGAGCGCGTCCTGGCCTGCCGAAACCAGGACGACGTCCGGGTCGAACCATCGGAGCACCGGGACGAAGATCTCGCGAAAGACCAGGGCGTAGTCGGCGCCGGTCGAGCCGGGCTCGAGGGGCGCGTTGACGGTATACCCGACGCCCGGGCCGGCGCCCCGCTCCCCCGGCCACCCGGTGCCGGGGAAGAGCCCCGCCTGGTGGACCGAGCAGAAGAGCACCCGGTCGCTCCCGTAAAAGATCGCCTCTGTCCCGTTACCGTGGTGCAGGTCCCAGTCCACGACCGCCACCCGGTCGACCTCGCGGAGCGCCCGTGCCGCCGCGACGGCGACGTTGTTGAAGAGGCAGAACCCCATCGCCCGGTCTGGCCCGGCATGGTGCCCCGGCGGGCGGACGAGAGCGAAGCAGTGCTCGCCCGAAAGCGCCCGCTCCACCGCCTGCCATGCGGCCCCTGCCGCATAGAGCGCCGCGTCGAAAGAACGGGAGGTGACGTAGGTGTCCGGGTCAAGGTAACAGGCACGGCCCGGCGGGCACTCCCGGCAGAACGAACGGACTTCCTCGATATGCCGCCGGGTATGCACGAGCGCCAGGTCGTCCGGCGTCGCCTGTTCCGGGGCGATGCGGCGGGCACCGACCGGCACCCCCGCGAGAGCGGCATCGAGGCGTGCCTGCGACTCGGGGTGGCCGGGCGCATCGTGGCTGGCAAAGAGGTCCCCCGTCACGACCGAACAGGGCATGGCGATCGATGGGGGTTGACGGCGCGGGATATGAATCTTATCTGTGAGCGGCGGGAGGCAACCCTTCCACAGAAGGTATTTTGAAGGAGGGGATGGAATGATCGCATGAGAAGAGTAAACCTTGAGCGCTCGTAGAGAGAACAAGCCGGAGGAACGAGATGCCAAGAGTATCAAAGATCGAGATACTACGGAAGCGAGAGCAACCCACCCTATCCATCCGCACCAGGGCAGACGCCAGAGACCTGCCCATGCTGATCGGTGAGAGATACTGTAGAATAGCCGAACACCTGAAGGAACTGGGGGAGATGCTCTCAGACGTCCCCTATGTGGCGTATCACAACATGGACATGCAGGACCTCGACGTCGAGATGGGATTTCCTGTATCGAGGGCATTGACAGGGAAGGGAGATATCCGGTCGGGGTCGAAGAAGGCAACGTCGTCTTCTGCATGTACCGCGGCCCCTACAGGGATATGGCCTCGACATACGGCGAGATGGCGGGCTGGATAGCGAAGACCGCGCTTACGCCCACCGGCATCGTCTACGAGTGCTACTACAATGAACCGGAGTGTCCGGAGAGCGAACTGCTGACGATGATCGTCATGTCGGTGCGCTAACCCTCCCGGGTACGCCATGCTGCCGCCGATACCTCCCGGTCGGCCCGGGTGCTCATTTATACGGGGTGACGGCAATCTGAGTGTATGCCCCTGCTGGGCGTGACCTCCCCCTCGTATATCTACGCCTGCACCCGGTTCCGGGTAAAGAGGACGGCGCTTCTCCCCCGGGTTGAGTACCTGCGGATCATGCGGATGAGCATACCGGAGATCGTCGCTCACCTCACCCGGCAGGAGACGTACCGGCAGCATGTCCTGGATCTCGCGCACGACTTCTCCGGTGCCCAACTCATCGAGGAGGCGGTGAACCGCAACCTGGCAAAGTCTTTCCAGGATGCCATGACGATCGCTCCCGGTGACCTCCGGACCCTGACCGGAGAATACCTCAACCGGTGGGATATCGCTAACGTCATGGCAATCCTGCGGGGCACGGTGTACGACATCCCCCGGCATCAGATCCGCGATCTCCTCGTCCCGGCAGGGGAACTCGACAGCGCGCTCCTCGACCGCCTCCTCTCCTTCACGAACTGCGGCGAGGCTATCGAGGGGCTTCAGGACTGGCGGCTCTACCCGGTTCTTGCGGAGTACTACCGGATCTGCGGCGAGAGGGGCGCCTTTGCCCGTATCGAGAACGAACTTTACCGGCAATACTACGCGAGCCTGCTCAGTCTTGCCACGACCGGGTGTAGCGGGTGCCGGGAACTGAACGCCTACCTCCGGTTCGAGATCGACATCGTCAACATGAAGAACCTCCTCCGGCTCCACTGTGCAGAAGAGGCATGCGACATCGCGACCGTCAGCCGGACAATGATCCCCGGCGGCCGTATCCCCATCGCCCTCTTCCAGAGACTCTACAGCATCGAGACGGAAGGGGAGTTCGTCAGCATCTTCCTTAAGACCGATATCGCCCCGGTTCTCGCCCAGGCAGTGCGCGAGCTCCGGCAGGACCCGGAGTTTTCGAGCGTTGACGCCGCAGAACTGGTCTGGCAGCGATGGCATCAGCGCAGGCGGCCCGTTCACGAGATCGAGATGGCAATCACCCGCGTCAGGCTCCACCACCTGGAGGGCCTCTCCCGGCGACACCCGTTCTCGGTTCTGCCGGTGCTTGCCTACCTTGAGCGGAAGAAGTACGAGGTCGCGAACCTGCGAGCAATCGCACGGGGAAAAGCATTCGATCTCGCGCCCGAGCGGATATGGCAGTACATCGTCCTGTAGGAGAGAGAACATGGCGACCGACGACATCAAACCCACCCGGGCCGGCCTCCTGATCGTCAAGCGGCGGCTGGCGCTCGCGGAGCGGGTTCACCGGCTGTTATCGATGAAACTCGACGGTATGATGCTGGAACTGGTCAAACTTACCGAAGAGGCCGCAGAAGGGCGCCGGGCGCTCGAGGAGAGATACGCCGGTGCGCGGGAGATGGTGGCGGTCGCCGCCATGATGGAAGGGGCGACAGGAGTGCTCCTTGCAGCGCTCTCGGTGGAGATCGATCCGTCCTATACAGCCGGACACAGGAACATCTTCGGGGTGCGGCTCCCTGACCTCGAACCGGTGATGGTAAGAAAGACGCTCGACCAGCGGGGTTACGGCATTCTCGGGACATCGTCGGTCATCGATGACGCAGCCGACGCCTACGAGGAACTCCTTATGGCGATCATCGCAACCGCCGAACGCGAAGGAGGGGTCAGGCAACTCCTCAACGATATCGAGAAGACCCGGCGGAGGGTGAACGCGCTGGAGTTCAAGGTCATCCCGGAACTCACGGAGCTGCGCCGGTTCATCGATGATCAGCGCGACGAGATGGAGCGTCAGGAGTGGACACGACTCCGGCGCATCAAAAAGATAAAGGCGAAGAGGGGCACCGGGCTTTGATGGACGATTTTACCCCACCATTCGGGCTCGGGTGGAGGTCGCCGCTTTGGGGTGTGATGAATCAGGAGTTGTCGCTCTCTCCCTTCATGACCCCCACCCCACCCGCGCTTCGCGCTCCTCCCCCGCCCCTCGGGGTGGGGGCAATGCGTGGCGATACCCCTCTGGAAAGCCGTGTTCTCCAGGGCGAATCGGGGCGCCACCCATCTCCAGCATCTCTTCGTGCAGTGGACCATGGGGGTATCGCCATTGGGAGAGGGGAGCAGCTCCCCTCCCCTGTCCCTGTCGCGTAAGAGGCGGCCTGTTGTCATTCCCGCCCGCCGCCCATCGTGCAGGAATTGCCCGGTATGCTTTCACCCAGTTATGCAGCTGGAACCTGTATTCGTCACGGGAACGAGCGTGAGCGCAGTCGAGGCCCGGGGCTCCCGCGGCACAACGAGAGGCAACAGACGAAAAAATGAGATGAAGTGCTCTCCCACTAACAAGCGTCTTCCCGCTGCCGGGCGAGGCACTCGATAGCGGCATCAACAATCGCGGCGAGAGCGTCCACGCCAAAGGTTCCGGACGAGAGGACGATGTCATACGGCGAGAGGTCTTCGATATTGATACCGTAGTAGTTCAGGTAGCGAGTGGTCTCCGAACGCTGCCGATTCTCGGTGTAGACCCGGGCCGCCTCCTCATCCATCCCGTCACGCCCCGCAATGCGTTTTGCCCGGCAGGAGATCGATGCAGAAAGCCAGATACGGAGATCGGCGTTCTCGACCATCCTGCCCGAGAGCCTGCCCTCGACGATGATGTCGGCGGCGGCTTCACCGATCTCCTTCTGCCGTGCATCGATCATCCGGTCGACCGAGGGATCGCTCTCCGCGAACCTCCCGAACTCGGCGAGTTCCATGCCGTGCTCCTTCGCGAGCTGGCGAAAGACCTCTCCTGCGGAGGTGAGATCGAGCCCGTGCTTCCCGGCAAGGTAGCGGGCGAGAGACGTCGTCCCGCTCCCCGGCGGGCCGCTGATGGTGATCCGCATCAGAGCCCTCCGATGTTGAGAGACTTCCGGATCACCTGGCTGACGGTCAGTGAACAGAGCATGTACCACAGGATCCAGGCCGGGACGATCCAGAATGCGAAGTCCGAGAGGACAACTGTTCCGATGAAGGGCAAAACGATACCGTTCTGCAGGGTAGTGGCGGCCACCACGCCGACCGGCGGGAGCCGCAGGAGAAGCCAGAAGAAGATCGGCACGGAGAGCACCAGGATGATCGCCATCGGGGTGAACTGCTGCTTGGACATATCCAGCTGGTCCTGCATCATCCGCTCCTGCTTCCCCTGGAGTTTCTTGACCCTCTTTTCGTCCCCGGAGAGTTGAGCCTCCCGGAACTCCTTCTGGAACACCTTCATCTTCGCCTGTGTCTCCTGCATCTTCTCGTAGTCGATGGTGTACTTCTGGACGAGCGAGGAGTAGAGACCCGTGATACTGGAGAGGATCAGGATCATGACGAAGAACGGCACCCCGAGGATGTCGATGAAGGGACCCAGCACTGCATCCATCGCGTGACCGACCGTCACCCGTATCCCCTCGATGCCGTATGAGAGCATCACGAGCATGGTGAAGAGGAGGGCGATCGTCGGCCCTTGCTTCTTCAAGTCTACCATATCAGGTTACCTCAGCACACTCACCAGGTCATCGATGCCCTGTTCGAGCAGGAAGTTTTCATTCCGGACGGTCTTGATGGTACAGCCGGTATACATCGCGTATGCCGCGCTGACCGACCGGTTGAACTCCTGGTGTTCGGCGATCGCACGGCATCCTTCCACGTCGCGGGTTCTCGAAGCGTCGCCGAGCCGGCGCATCAGGATCTGGTCGGGGTCGGTCTCCACCAGCACGACGATATCGGGCATCAACTCACGGAGCACCCATTCGGGCAGCCCCGCAAGGAACCCCGTAGGGGTCTTGACGCTGCTATGGGTGTCGATGATGATGTTCGCATCCCCACCCATGGCAGCGATCCCCGATGCCGCCGCCTGCTGAAGACGTTTCTGGACGTCTTTTGCCAGCTTGCGCATCTCATCCCGGTCCGAGACCAGATTCTCTTTTCTGGCCACCTCAAACATGAACGTGCCGAAGTTGACGGGCGTGTAGGTAACGCCTTCAGCCGCCAGCCTCTCCATCGCGCCATTGATGACGGTGGTCTTTCCGACACCCGGAACTCCCGTCACGACAACTTTCTTTCCCAATTTTGTCACTCCCGTTAGGGTATTATTCGCTGTTCAGATAAATCCGTGCCCGAAAGAGTAATGCCTTTCGGAATACTTCGGCCCCAAACGATCGCGAGAGCCATTCAGGAGAAAAATAGATGTAGTGCGGTCTTGGGGGAAAAAATGAGTTTTGGACTCATTCCTTCCCAAAGAACGACCGCATGAACGGGTACATCTCCATGATCTGCTGACTTGCGATCTCTTCATAGAGGCGGTAGGTGATACTCACCGCAAGCAGCAGCCCCGTTCCCCCGACCGCGCCAACCACACCGAAGAGGTTCGCGACGACCGAGAGAAGGCCGATGAAGACACCACCGATGACGGTGATCCGCGGGATGTAGCGATCGAGATACTTCTCGAGCACCTGGGCATTCCGCCGGTAACCGGGGATCTGCATCCCGCTTCTCTGGATCTGCCGGGCCACGTCCTTTGAGTCGAGGCCGGCGGTCTTGACCCAGAAGAGCGCGAAGATCGCGCCTCCGACCACCATGACAGTGATGTCGAGACCCATGCGCACCATGATCTCCCACGGTGCGTGCCCGAGATCAGAGAGCCACCACATCCAGTCCTGCGGGGCGTTGATCGGTGCGATGTACCACATCAGGCCGTTCACCGGCGTCTGCCCCTGGAACTCGCCGAAGATGGTTATCCCGGCGTTCGAGAGGAGCATTCCGATCATCTGGACGTTCGCCTGCAGCACCCGGACGAGGATCATCGGCAGAACGCTCGCATAGATGATCTTCACCGGGAATCGCGCACGGGCGCCGCGAACGGCGGTGTGCGCAAGCGGGATCTCAATACGGGTCGACTCCACGTAGACGATGACCATGAAGATGGCGACCGTCGTGATGAGGGCGAGCAAGTCCGTGCCGAAGTACTCGAGGAAACTCGCTCCCGAGGTACCTATGGCGAACAGGCGCGGGAAGAACCCGATCGGGAAGGGATCGGTGCCCGTCTGCCAGTTCAGGAACCCGTTCACGAGACCCTGCGAGACTCCCGCAACGATGAAGAGCCCCACGCCTGAGCCGACGCCCCACTTGGTGACGACCTCGTCCATCAGCACCACCAGGAGTCCGCCGAGGCAGACCTGGAGGAATATCAGGAGCGAGACCGTGAGCATATTGCCACCGAAGAACTGCGTTGCCACCGACGCATCGGGCATCATCATCCCGCTCGCGACCATGGGGAACGCTTCGACGATGATCATCACGAAGATGAGCAGTTTCTGCAGGCCCATATACATGACCTGCCCACGTGCTTCACTGGTATCGATCTGCAGGAGTCCGGCACCCTTGAGCAGCTGCAGCACGATCGACGCGGTGACGATCGGCCCAATACCGAGATGCAGGAGCGAGCCGCTCGCACCGGCAAGCAGGGCACGGTACAATCCGAAAATATCTTGCGACTCAGGAGAGAGCCCGAAGATATTGATGTTGGTCAATGCAAAGTAGAGGAGCAGAATCGCAGCCGTCCACATAAGTTTGTTCTTGAAGTGGACGTGCCCATCCGGCCCTCTGACTGCAGGCATCGCTGCAAGGATGGGTTCAAATCTATCCAGCAGATCTCCCATAATTTCACCTAAAAAAGAAGATCAGACGGTCGTTGCCTGACCGCCCATCTCCTCGATTTTAGCCCGGGCACGTTCGGAGAACTCCCGGGCTGAGATACTCATTTTGTGGGTGACTCTTCCACCACCAAGCACCTTCTCGATGCCGAGTTCGGTGGCGTCGAGGGCGATGATATCGCCCTCCTGGGTGGCAAGCCCTTCACGAAGCAGCGCTTCTGCCATCTGGTCGATATCACCGATATCGAGAGCAGATACCGGCACGGAGACCTTGCTGACAAAGCCATGCTTGCCGTTGGATATCTCGCCCTTCAGGTAGAAGTGAGAGAAGCGGTGATCGCGCTGCCCGGCTCTACCCCGTCCACCCCTGTTGCCGGCGCCACGCCGGTTCTTGTGCGTACCGCCACCGCAGGTCCGTGAACCCCTGTATTTGGATCTCTTGTTTACGGGCATCAGTCTCACCTCATCTTATAGAGGAGATCGTTAATCTGAGGGCCATAGTAGCCGAGTGCTCCACCCTGCTGAAAGGTTCGCTTGATGGTTTTATAGCCCTTTCGTGGGGGGTGCAGTCTCAGCACCGGTTTGATCTCCACCAGATCACGGAAACTCATCTCACCGTTGCAGAGCGCTGCCGCGAACTCGTCGATGTCGGCATACGGAGTATGCGCGCGGACGTATTCGTCGGTCAGTTTCTCGTCCCCGGTCAGTCTGCCGCGGGTATGGAGGATGGCAGCCAGCGTCTCCGCATCGACCTCACCATACGCCACGAAGTCCTTCACTTTGCGGATCATGCCGAGATACGCAGGCGTATCGGGCACGAGGACGCAGTGGTTCACGTGATGCAGGCGCAGCATCTTTAAGGTATCCTTGATCTCGTGGTTGGTGTTGACCACACCGCGCACCTGAACTACCGCGTACATCTACTGCGTCCCCCCAATCCGGACCATGTTCGTCTGCCGGAGCGCCTCAAACGTCGCCTTGGCATAGTTGATGGTCGTCCGGGTCTGCCCCCGGTTGAACGCCCAGACATCCTTGATGCCTGCAAGCGTCAGGACTTTCTTCGGGATATCCCCGGTCACCAGACCGATACCCTGCGGGGCGGGTTTCAGCGTCACCTTGACGCTGCCTGCCTTGCCGGTTACCTCGATCGGGATAGAGTGGGCTGCCTCGCAGCCGCACTCCCAGCTCCCGCAACCGCGGGAGACCTTGATCAGGTTCAGTTTTGCGTTTACGATTGCTTTCTGGATCGCGTTGCCGACCTGAACGTCCTTCCCCTGGCCGAACCCGACGTAACCGTTCCTGTTGCCGACAACCACGACGGTGCGGAACTTCACACGGCGACCCGAGTCCGTCATCCGCTGGACCATGTTGATGTCCAGCACCTCGTCCTCCAGGTCGGGCAGGAGGAGATCAACGATCTGGGGCTCCTTGATCGGCCTGCCGCTCGCGAGCACCTCATCGATACTGGTGATCTCGCCTGCGGCGACCATGCGCCCGAGACCGGTGAGCGGAATCCATTCTTCCTGTACGTATGCCATGTCACACCAGCTCCTTCTTGATGGCCAGAGCCGTAGCCTCTACATTCGCTACCAGGTTGCCCGCCTTCTCGGGAGCATACTCCGCGATGTGGGCACCTTTGAGCCGTTCTTCATCGGGGAGGATCGATTCGCCGTAGGGGACGTCGAGACCGCCGTCCACCGCCCCCTTGAGGGCGGCAAAGACCCGCGCTCCGGGTTTTGCCCGGGCGAGCCCGATGTCGAGGATTGCCCCGTCATACCCTTCTTTCAGCGCCTTGACCGCGAAGAGCATCCCGGTCAGGTAAGCGGCCGGGGTGCTCGCAGTCGATCCCTCGTAGCCGTAGCCGGCAAGTTCTGCCGAGTACGCAGCTACCAGGGTGCGATCCCCTTCGAGCTCAGCGACGACCAGCTGTACGATGATCTGCCGGTTCGTCTTCCGGACGACCATCCTCGGCGTTCCCGACGACAGAAGCGACATCCGCTTGTAGTAGTCGGTCTTGCCCTCGTGCCTCCTTCTGAAGGGCACGAAGTATCTTGGGCCGGTTGCCATTATTTCATCCTCCCTGCCGTAATCTCAATCTGAGCCGCGAGATGTGCCACACTCCGGAACTGACCTCCGGAAGCACGCCGATACATCAGGCGGTAGAGGCTCCGCTCAATCGTGCCTTCTGTCCGCATCTCACGGAGCGTGCGCCGCTGTGCTCGGATCTTCCGGATCCATGAGCGCTTGCTGGAGCCCCTGGCTCCGGCGGCACCCTTCCTGCGGCCCGGACCTTTCCGGTGACCGTAGGAACGCTTCGCCATCCGTGCCCGGGCCCTGCCCCGGCTGTTTCCTTTCACGGGGTGCGCCTTGATCACGCCTTCCCCGATGAGCTCGCGCAGGTCGTTTCGGGAGATCGCTCCCTCGATATCGGCCTGGCGTTCGGGATCGAACCAGACACGGTTGATCCCGCACTTGAGAACGGCGGCCGCCATTCTCTTCTGGTTGGCGAGATCACTCATCCTCGTTCACCTCTTCTTCGGTTGCGGCAGGTACCCCGGCCGCGGGGGTGAGGTCTTTTGCGTTCAGGACTTTGAGCCCGAGTTCCAGTGCCCGCTCCTGAATCATTCCGCGCTTCTTGTTGCCCACGGATCCGCCGATCCGGACAGCCTGGGTCTCCGGGTTCAGATCAACGAGATCCGCCGGTGTAAAGACCCGTACCTCCGCATACCCGCTCGGGTGCAGTCCGCGAACTGCGGCTGGGCTTCCATATCCCGGTCTGGGAAGGACGCCCTTTGCGCTGAACTGGCGCCGCTGCTTGTTGTGCAGACCGCGCGGACGCCGCCAAACATCTGCCAGTTTCGATTTGCGGTGAATGCCCCGCCTCTTGAAGGCAGGCTTGTTGTGCCGGGTGCGGGCGCGGATCAGTCTTCTTGTTTCGTCCATTCTTTTCACGCCCTCTCGATGATGTAGACGCCGTCCTGGAACACCCGGGGATCCCGCTTCGTGATCCTGGTCGCGTGCTCGATGTTTGCGGCCGTGTTGCCCACCTTCTCCTTGTCGATACCGGTGAGCGTCACTTCGTCGTTTCCTATCTTGACGGTGACGCCCTCGATGATCTTTGCGACCCGGGGCTGCTTCTCGCCAAGGAAGTTGTTGATCTCGAGGCGGTTGCCCTGCAGTTTGAGCTGGATCGGGAAGTGGCTGTAGACCACCTTCATCCGGTACTCGTAGCCGTCGGTGACACCTCGGAGCATGTTCTTCGCATGCGCCTCGATTGTGCCGGTCATGGCGAGGAACCGCTTCTTGTCGGATGTCGTGGAGACGATAACTTCGCCGCCCTCGACCTTGAGGTCGATCTGGGGGAAGCGCATGTCACGGGCCAGCGTGCCCTTCGGTCCGGAGACCTTGAGCACGCTGCCTTCGAGCGTGACGTCCACACCGGGAGGGATCTCGACCTGTCGTGTTATTGCCATGTCTCTCCCCTCCTTCAGTAGACGTATCCCAGCAACTGCCCGCCGACACCCGCACTCCGGGCCTCTGCATGGGAGATGACTCCCTTCGAGGTGGAGATGATCAGGATGCCGAAGTTCTTTGCAGGGAGGTACTGTGACTCCCAGGATTCCATATCAGCCATTCCCACCGGGAATCGGGGGGTGATAGCGCCACACTTATTGATCGTTCCGGAAAGTTGGACCCGGAACTGGCCGCCGCGACCGTCGTCGATGAACTCGAAGCCGCTGACAAAGCCGTTTTCCTGCATGACGCGGAGCATTGCACCGAGAAGCTTGCTGGCGGGTTCTACAATGACCTCGCCCTTTCCAGCGTCTCCGGCATTCTTGATGGTGCTCATCGCGTCAGCGATTGGATTCAGTCGTGCCATATTTCTACACCCCTAGTTCATCTTCTTGAAGCCCATCTTGCTCGCCCACTCGCGGAAGCACTGGCGGCAGAAGTAGATGCCGTACTTTCGTACAAGGCCCTGCTTCCGGCCGCAGATGCGGCACTCGTTCGCGCCGCCGCCGAACTTCCGTACGTTCTCACCCGTTGCAGGTGCTCCTGACTCTTCCGCCATTCCTTACACCTCCACCTGGTAGTGCTCGCGCATGAACGCGATGGCTTCCTCTTTATTCACTTTCTGGTCGGCCGGAAGTTTCCTGCGCTCGACGCTTCTCCGTGCGATCCGCACGCCCTTGTACTCGAGCACCACGTTGACATCCATGCCGTATATCCCGATAGCCGGGTCATACGACATTCCCGGGAAGTCGGTGTGCTCTTCGATACCGAAGGAGACGTTCCCGGTCCGGTCGAACTGCGAGGATTCAAGCCGCCGCTCGATGATACCGAGAGCGGTCGTGATGAACTTCTCAGCGTTCTCCCGGCGCAGGGTGACCTTGCACCCGATGGGTGCGCCCTTCCGGATACCGAACGCCGGCTGGGTCCGCTTCGCGATGGTGCGGACGGCTTTCTGTCCGGTGATCTCTTTCACGAGAGTCTCCGCCTTGACCAGCCGCTCGCCGCTCTCCCCGACGCCCATGTGCACGACAACCTTGTCGATGTAGATATCCTTCATCGCGGTCATGCCAGGACCTCCAGTTCGGGTGCTATCGCGGAGCGGCCGACCATGAAGACGTACTCCTCGATGGTCTCGAACCGCTCACCGACCGAGTCGTCCGCGAGAATGACGCGGTTCGGGACGGAGCTTGCCGTCCTGATGATCTCGACGATTTTACCAACCTTGCCGGAGTGCTTTCCGCCGACGATCGTGGCCATGTTGCCCTCCGCGAAGGGGAAGTGGTCGACGATCTTGAACCGGTCTTCGCTGTTCGTCCCGAGGGTCACGACGATGGAATCCTTTGCCTTGTAGGTGTTCTCGGCGAGGATGTTCGCACCGAACGCAAGGTTCAACTGGACCTTGCCGCCCTTGACCGTAGTCTTGTTCCGGATCTTGCAGAGCCGGGTCTTTGCGGACTCCGCCGGGATCTCGACGGCGACCAGGTTGCCCCGCATGTCGAGCTGGATCCGGTAGTGCTTCTCGAGCTTCGGGATCGAGACGATGTCAAAGACACCGAGGCCCATCTGCGGGTCTTTGCAGGCCCGTCCGTTGACGATGATGTCGCGCTGGTGCAGGATCTTCCGAACCTCGCTTGCGTTCTGTGCAAGACCGATGTGCTCGCGGAGCCAGACCCCGACCGGCAGGGCGCCGGCGTTGTGGGGACCCGGAGCGGTCTTCATAACAAATTTCTGTACTTTCTTAGGGATGTGCCAGGATTCCGGCGCTACCAGTCGCTTGAGATATTTGGACATTATGCTCCGCCTCCGAGCCTCTCCTCACGTAATTTGTCCTTCAGGTTGAGCTTCGTGATCTGCACGTTCGAGGGATCGACCGGCCGGGGAACCTCGGTTCCATCCGCCTTCGTCACCATCACGCCGTGCACGACCAGCCGGCACGTCTTCAGGTCCACCGCATCGACGACGCCTTCGTCGCCGGCAAAGTCTCCACGGAGCACTTTCACGGTGTCGCCCTTGACCACACGAATTCTCCGGCTGTTGTACTTCCCGCGGAGCTCAGAGGAGAGCGGTGCGGAGAGGAAACGGCCCCGGGTGTGGTTCGGTGCGTTGTAACGCGCCTTGCGCTGTTTTCTCGGCTGTTTGCTAACTATGCGTACCATTCTTCACCACACCTTACACGATTGTCGTCGCCATGGAGGCGATCTTCGGGAAACGTTCCGCGATCTCACGGGGGACAGCCCCCTTGATCTCGGTTCCCTTCGGCTCGCCGCGATCGTTGATGAGCACCATGGCATTGTCCTCGAACGAGAGACGGATGCCGTTCGGGCGGCGGATCTCCTTCTTCTGCCGGATCACCACTGCCTTCTCGAGTTTCCGCCGCATGTCGGGGGTGCCTTTCTTGACGCTCACGGTCGCGGTGTCGCCGACGCCCAGGCAGGGCTGCCGACGGCGGACGCCGTGGTAAAGGTCGACCGAGACGACCTCCACAAGCCGTGCGCCGGTGTTGTCGGAGCAGACCATCTGGGAGCCGGTGGCGAGGGCGCGCGGAATCTTTGCCTGCATCGCCTTCATTCCTTCGTCACCTCAACCACAACAAAGTTCTTGGTCTTCGAGAGCGGACGGCACTCCGCGATCCTGACCACGTCGCCCACGCCGGCGTTGATGCAGGGCGTGCTGTGGGCGTGGTATCGGGATCTGCGTTTCTCGTACCGCTTGTATTTCTTGACGTAGTGGAGGAACTCACGCTCCACCACGACGGTACCGTTCATACGGTCGCTCACGACTTTGCCGGTAATCACCTGGCCGCGTACCGGTAAAGTGCCGTGAAACGGACAATTTACGTCCTCACATTCCTTCTCTGGAATGGGGACGTCCAACCCAATGTTTCGTGCCATTATTCATCCTCGTTTATCTGATGCGCATGCCGATCCGCCGTTCCGGCTGCATCTCCAGGCTCGACCCGTCGACATCGACGGTCGTGCCGTCGGGGAGCCGGAAGCGGAACGCGCTGAACCGTTTCGGTATCTGCTTTTCTCCCCGCCCGGTCATGATGACCAGGGTATTTCGGGTCTCGTCAGTGACGCGACCGGATACCCCGGCATGACCCGGGTTGCTCGCACAGACCACCAGAACGTCAAGGCCAATCAACTCGTGGCGAAGGACGTTCTGGGGAGAGATCATGCGTTCCTCCGCGTGTTCTGTTCGGTTCGGATGCGCGCGATCGTCCTCCGGACCTCGCGGATCCTTCCGGGGTTCTCGGTGGCACCGCCGGCGCTGACTTTCCCCCGCTCCTGGATCAGTTCGAGGGAGAGTTTCTGCTCCTGCTCGAGGAGTTCGACATCGGAGAGTTGCTTCACTTCCTGTGCCCGAAAGATTGCCATCTATCTCTCCTCCTCGAACACTTCTCCGGAGGTCTCCTCGAACTCTTCCTCGAAGACCTCTTCACCGACCTCTTCAGGCTCGATGGGTTCTGCCGGAGCCTGTTTCGGCTCGGGTTCGAGGACGTCGAAGGTGTCGGGCAGCCGTGCATCCGGCGGGACGATCTTGACCTGAACCCCGATGGTTCCGAGTTTCTTGATCGCAACCGCGTAACCCTTCTCGACGATCGTCTCGCTGGGTTCGCCGCAGTGCTTGATGTAACCCTCGGTGAACTTCTGTGTCCGTGACCGGGCGCCGGTCAGTTTCCCGGCGACGATGACCTCGCAGCCGAGCGCACCGGACTCCATGATCCGGCGGATCGTGCTCGATCCGGCCTTCCGGAAGTACCAGCCGCGCTCGAGAGCGTTCGCGAGCCTCTCCGCCATGATCTGGGCGTTGAAGTTGGGGTTCGTGACCTGCTGGACTTCCACCTGCGGAGACTCGATGTCGTAATCGGTGGCGAGATCCTGCGTCAACTGGCGAACCTGCTTGCCGCCTTTCCCGATCACGATACCGGGCTTCTCCGCAAAGATCGTCACCTGGGTACCGAGCGGCGTCCGGGTGATGTCCATGCCGCCGTATCCCGCGCGTTTGAGTTCCTTCGTGAGGAACTTCTCGACGCGGACGTTGCGCACGCCTTCAGTGATAAACTTCTTCTCGATTGCCATTACGCCACCTCGGTCACGACGATCTCGATGTTCACGGTCTCTCTGCGCTTCGGAGTCGCGCGACCCATCGCACGCGGGAAGAATGCCTTGAGGCCACGGCCGGTGTTGGCGGCAACGTGGCTGATCAGGAGTTTCTCGCCATCAAGGCCGATGTACTCGGCGTTCTTCTCGACGGACTCAAGCAGCTTGAGGTAGGCTTCTGCAGCCTTGACCGGATACCGGCCGGCGGCCCACTTCGAGAGCCCCCGCTTGTGGGCGACGTTCCGGTTGAACCGCTTGAAGGGGATGGCCTTCTTCAGCGCCACCACGTCGGCGAGGTATGCCTTTGCCTCAAGGGTGTTCATGTTCCGGATGAACCTGGCAATCTCGATCGAGTGCTTGGGAGAGACGGGAAGTTCGTTCGCTTTTGCGCGAGCGACGTTCTCGCCCTCAATTGTTGCTGAATAACCTGTTCTTGCCATGTCCATCACTTCAGCGGTACGTACTTACTCGACCGGGTCGCACCGATACCAGCGCTGCCGTGGGAGACCCTTCTCCTGGTCAGTGCAAACTCACCGAGATAGTGGAAGACCGCCTCAGGCTGAATCTCCACTTTCTGGAACTCCTTTCCGTTGTGGATCTCGATGGTTCTCCCCACCATCTCGGGCATGATGATCATGTCGCGCAGGTGGGTGCGGATGCTTCCGTCTCCCGACCGGAGATCGGCGAGGAGTTTCTCGTGCTCCCGGGAGAGACCCCGGTCGAACTTTCTGCGTGCCCTGGCCGGCATGAGCGGCAGCAGCTCGGAGAGAGCCATCTGCTGCAGGTCCGCAACGGAGTAACCCCGATAGGTGAACTCCTCACGACGCCGTGGCATTCTCTTCTGTATCTTCTTTGCCATGCTTCACCCCTCACTTCTTCCACTTGCCGGTTCTCCGGGCGGCAACATGCCCGACCTTCCTTCCCGGGGACGTGCCACGGGCAACGGTCTTCGGTCTTCCGCAGTGCTGGTGTCCACCGCCACCGAACGGGTGGTCGATGACGTTCATGCAGACACCCTTGACGCGAGGCCACTTCTCAGAAGAGGACCTGACGTGGAAGTGCTTCTTTCCTGCCTTGGCGAACGGTTTTTCGCCCCGCCCGCCGCCGGCAACGATACCAACGGTTGCCATGCAGGCACCGTTGAACCACTTGTTCTTGCCGCTCGGCATCCGAACACCGACCCTGCCGTCATCGGCCTTACCGATGACAAGAGCCTGGACACCGCTCGAGCGGACGAACTTGCCGCCGTCGTTGGGCTTGGACTCGATGTTGCAGACGTATGCGCCGACCGGGATCTCCCGGAGCGGCAGGGTGTTGCCGTTCTTCACCGCGCCACCCGTGCCCCAGGAGATCGCATCCCCGACACCGAGACCCTCGGTGGCGAGGACGTAGATCTTCTCGCCGCTCTCGAGTCTGGTGAGAGCGATCGGTGCGTGACGGGCCGGATCGTGCTCGATGTCGATGACGCTCCCGGAGACCAGGACGTCGTTCTTTCCTGCGTGCCGCAGTGCCGCCTTATACCGGTGCGACGGTGCACGGTAGGTTGGGCCGCCTTTTCCACGGCTCTGTGCTATAATTCTGTGTGCCATCGTCACTCACCTTACATAATTCCCAGTCGGCTGAGGATCTCTTCAGCCGCTTTCGCGTCCGCAAACGTTACAATGGCCTTCTTTTCGCCTTTCATGGTCATCATCGTACGGACGCTGGCCACTTCCTGCTCGAAGGCCGATTCCAGCTCGCGCTTGATCTCGTGCTTGCTGGCATCTCTCTCAACGATAAACTGGAGTTTGCTCTCGCCTTCAAGCATCATCGTTGCTTTTTCCGTAACGAACGGGTGTTTCAGCTTCATGAGAACTCCTCCAGTCTCCTGATCGCAGATTCAGTCCAGACAGTCAGGCGCCCTGCCTGCGTGCCGGGTGCCAGCAGTTCAGCGTTCAACTGGTTGACCGTCACGGCATCGACGCCCGCGAGGTTGCGGGCTGCCCGGAGCGGTTCGCCGCCGGTGACGATGAGGACGCTCTTGCGCTGCTTGTAGCGGCGACCACGCATGGTACCCCGCCCCGCACGGACCTTCCGGCTGCCCTTCGCCCGCTCGACGTCGGCATAGACACCGAGCGCAGTGAGCGCCGCGATGACGTCGCCGGTACGGGTGATCTCCTCAAACCGGTCTTCGAAGACCAGCGGGAGGTCGCCCTCGAAGAGGTGCCCGCGTCCCCGAACCAGGTCGGAGTATGTGCTGGCGGCGATGGCGGACCTGAAAGCTTTGCGTTTCTCCTTTCTGTTGATCTCTTTGACGAGGATCTTCTCGACCTTCGGGGGATGCGCTGCGCGCCCACCGGTTGCCTGAGGAACCCGGGCTGCCTTGCTGCCGTTCTTCAGGCGGGGGATCTGGGCGACACCCCGACCGCTGCCCCAGGACGCTGCGGAGGTACGCATGCCCGCATAGACGTTTGTCCCGTGCGGCTGGAACCGGGTGCTCTGGAGCGCGAGGACTGCCCGCTTAATTAGATCGGGTCTGTATTCTTCGTTGAAGATCTCCGGGAGATCGATCTCGTGGGCGATATCGCCCGTCAGTGTTCGAACCTGTGCCTTCATCGCTGCTCACCCCTGCTGACTCTGCACGCTGACGAAGTTGATCGTCGGCGTGCGAACGGTGTGTTCACCCTGCCGTATCGCGGAGCGTATCCGGACCAGCCGCTTGTTCGGTCCCGGGACGGAACCCTTGATCAGCACGTAGGGGCCGCGCACGAGACCGTAGTGCAGGAACCCGCCTGCCGGTGTTATCTCGTCGCCGTCGGTGCCGAACTTCAAGATCCGCTTGTTGAACTCGGTGCGCTGCTGGTAACCCATCTGGCCCATCTGGGGCACCTGCCACCTGACGTGGTGCGGGTGCCAGGGACCGAGGTTGCCGATGTGGCGCTTCTTGCCGCCGCGGGAGTGTTTCCGCTTCCGGACCTGAACGCCCCACCGCTTGACGGGCCCTTGCGTGCCCTTGCCGGTGGTGACGGCGGTGACATCGACGTACTCGCCGACCTCGAGGTTCCCGGAGATCACGATCTCTTTGCCCAGGATCTCACCAGCATAGGCGATCTGGTCGTCGAGGCTTCCGCCGGCGATCCGCATCTCCATCAGATCGGGGACCTTCTTCGGGACGCCGGTGAGTTCCATCGGACGGGTGTAGGCGAGAGCGTAGAGTTCCGTGACCTTGCCTTCACCGATGGCGGCCTTGACGGCGTCGAGGGCGGCGGCGGTGTCGTGGTTCTTCGGGACGTTGATCCGGCGGGACAACTCCTCGTCGAGATCGGTCGTCCACGCTTCGGTCAGCGCGTGCTTTCCGTAGGTGTCTTCACCGTATGCGCGCACGCCGGCCACCCGCATGGGCGGGACCTCAACCACGGTCACCGGCACCATCACATCCTTGCCTTCGGTGGGGCTGCTCTTGTGGTCATCGACCATGATGACGTGGGTCATTCCCACCTTATAGCCTGCAAACCCCTGCACGGCCGGGGTTCCCGCATACTCCGGCCATGAGCCGTAGCGGGGAACCGGACTTTTTGCCCGTTTTCTCGGGCTGTACGCGAGGGAGCCTCTGCGTGGTCTGTGTAAATTCGCCATTTCTCAATCAACCCTTCATGCGTTGTAGCGTGCGGCATCGACTGCAGACTCGCTGCAGAGCGATGCGTGCGCCGGGCAGCCGTGCCGGACGGACCGGCACGGCAAACCCCTCTGGCGAACCCATATGGGGCGGGATATCGAACGCCACGCCATTCTTGACGTAGCGCAAGGGAAACAGTTGATGGAGGCAGCGGAACGCTAAGAAGGCACAGAGACATGCGTCTCCATGCGCCTCGACCGATCACTCTCTGCCGTCCCGGTGTGCACCGGGTACATTCCAGTCGTCGCCAATAGATCCTGACTCTTCGACGCTCCCGGGAACTCTCTTCCCGGAACCGGGCGCGCTGCACTGGCGTTGGCCCAGCGTCTCGATCAGATCCAGCCTGTCATCCCGTTGTGACGAGCACAACTCCGTATCGACATCGGCCCTCCGTGAGGAGGGTTCGACCTTGTCTCTTACCTCCTGCACTCTCCGCCGCGAGTCCTCAATCCGGATATATGCGGTTTGGGGACCCATCCCGGGGATCAGAGGCACTCGCGGTGCCAGATCTCCCCCGGTTCCAGGCGGAACCATGCAGACCGGTTTCTTAAACATTACTTAAAATGAGATATAAACCTTGTTATTGGATCTTTCAGGATTCTGCGCAGACTGCTTCATCGCCACAGGCGCGGCACCGGTTTGTCGGGCTGAGGGGGTGGAAGGATGAATGAAGGGCTGAAATGACTGCGTTCGCGGCACACGGCACAGGGCATGCTCCGCGGGGCTCGATCCCCCGCACAGGGCCCGTGTGCGCGCTCACTGAACCGGATCACCCGAAGTAGAGATCGCCGTCTTTATTGATGTAGATCTCAACATCCTCGCGGACCTGTCTCCCGCTGAACCGCTCGGGGTTCGCATCCCTGAGCCTGTTTATGAGCGAGATCGTGTCATATTTGACCTTCAACCCTTGCTTCTCCGCTTCGGCATAGATGAGTTCGGGGGCCTTGAGCAGGTCGAGGCCGGTCTTTAGCGTACAGAGGTGTATGGCATCAAGGGTGTAGAGAAACTCGAGCGTCTCGCGCGCGCGAGAGATGTTCTCGAAGGCAGCTTTCTCGATGGTGCAGACGTTAGCTTTCGAGGTATGGATGATCTCGGCAATCTGCTGCTGCGTTAGCCCTTTTTTCCGGTACCGTAAGACTTCCTTCTGGCGATCGGTGAGCAGACCTTGCTTCATCAAATATATATTGACCGTGTAAACTTAAACACTTTCCCTTAACCTTCCCATCACGGGATGGGATTATCGGGGGCATTTCAAAATGTTTATATGAGAACTTGGCGATACTATCGTGTTCTCAAATTTTGAGAGGTGTTAATGTGGTTGTAAAAGTTGGAATTGCAAAACTCGGTAATATTGCCAGCGGTGTAATGGCCGAACTTCTTCTCGATGAGCGCGCCGACCGTGAGGATATGATCACCTTCATGGCGACCTCCGGCACGAAACTGCAGCCCGAGGATATCGACCGTGTGGTCAGCAATATGAAGGCATGGGCCCCGGACTTCTGTATCGTCGTTTCCCCGAACGGTGTCCTCCCCGGCCCGGTGAAGGCCCGTGAGGACCTTGCAGCGGCCGGAATCCCCTGCGTCGTCATCACCGACGATGTCACCACCAAGAAGGAGCAGTTCGAAGCGCTCAAGGCGAGCAACTTCGGCTACATCATCATGAAGGCCGACGCCATGATCGGCGCCCGCCGTGAGTTCCTCGACCCCATCGAGATGGCGGACTACAACGGAAACCTCGTCAAGGTGCTCGCCATCACCGGCGCGTTCCGCAAGATGCAGCAGGAACTCGACAAGGTGATCGACCAGGTGAAGGCAGGCAAGAAGGGCGCGGACCTCGCACTCCCGAAGATCGTCATGACCTCCGACAAGGCGGTCGACGGCGAGTTCAGCAACCCCTACGCGCTCGCGAAGGCCCGTGCAGCCTACGAGATCGCACAGTCGGTCGCGGGCGTCAACGTCAAGGGCTGCTTCATGACGAAGGAGTGGGAGAAGTACATCCCGATCGTCTCGAGTGCCCACGAGATGATGCGCCAGGCGATGAAACTCTGCGAGGAAGCACGCGAACTCGAGAAGGGTGTGGACGCGGTCATCAGGAAGCCCCATAAGAAGACCGGCGAGATCGTCTCGAAGACCGCTCTCATCAGCAAGCCCGAGTAAACTCAACACCAATCCTTTTTTCGAACTTGTAGGGTGCTTTGCCTGCTAGAGTATGCCGTCTGGTTCCCACCGCTAGCGAGGGAGATCATGGCCATCAAGGGCCATCAGATACTGATGCTATGGGACCGTCGGGGGGCATGCCCCCCATCTCTACCAGCGCGTAAAGAATCGCCGAGCGGCGGTGTGCGGGAAGGCGCCGGGTGATGGAGAACCCACGTTCGGCAGAACTGAGAGCGTCTTCGACGTCAGCACTCCCGGCAAGGCAGACCCGGCCGGCGACCTCCCCGGTGTATGGGGATCGGACGTCCAGAATATCGGTGTTCGCCATTCTCCGCCGACCAGAAATCTACGCGGGTCTGTCATAGAAAGAGAGCCGGTACGCCTCCAGATCAACTTTTCTCACGGAAGAGCGCACCGAGGTCTTCGGGGAGCGTCAGGATGATCGGTTCCAGGTGCAGCCGCTCCATGAAAGCCGAGTCGCACATGGAAAAAGTGTTCGGGTTGAGCCGGGCGATGATGGAACAGAAGGCACGGTGGCCCTGCCCGGCATTTCCGGGGGCGTCAAAGAAGATCGAGACATTGAAGGCGTAGGTGCCGAGGCTGTGGTAAAAGTCGATGATCCGGAGGATACCCTCGGCCAGCGGCCCGACATACGGTTCGAGTTCATCAAGCGTCGATACCGGGAGGATCCCCCGCATCTCCCGCTCGCCGAGGGGGACGGGGTTCGCCGACCAGAAGATCTCGTCCTCGAAGAGGAACCGCTCCGAGCAGCGTTCGCGTTCTACGAGGTCGTCCCAGTAGAGGCGGCCATGGTCTGCGAAATAGCGGCGGCCGCCGGAGATATAGAGGTCTGCAAGTCGTGTGGGCTCTGCATCGGCGATGCCCTGCAGGTGTGGGTGGACGATGCTCGCACCCGCCGACGGGAGGTGATTCCAGTTGATGCTCGCATACCCGGGAGAACGAGCGAGGGCCTCAGCCGTTCCGGATATGGCGTCCGCAAGGCACTGCGCATCGAACCGGCCGGGCCCGTGATCGGGTGTGATCACCGTGACCACGTGGCGCCCGGCGAACGGGTAGAGGTTCGGGAACGTCACGCTCTCCCCGCACCGGAGCCGGGTGCCGTCCTCGAACGTCGGGGTGAAGGTATCGATAGCACCGGGACAGAAGGGACAGCCGTCGCGGGATGAAGGCATGGCAGGAGCGGCATCGATCTGTCTCTCAACCCGGACAGGACTGATCCGGCAGCGGATGCCGGTGAGAGTCTCCTGGCGGTACTGGAGGATTCCTCGTTCCGTCAGGATCTCGCGGGTGGTGAACATGACCCTTCATACTCCGGTTGGGGCGCCGTGCGTATAAAACCCTGTCCGGATTGCGGACGGTAGTGCCGGAGACTACGGCGAGACCCGGGAGCACCTAGCCGGTGTCAATTATCCGGTAATACCGTAAAAAAAGCGATTGGGTTCTCCCGCCTCAGACAACGTACTTGCCGAGGAGGCGGATGGAGTTGGTCATGTCGGGGCCGAGCGGCGAGCCGAAGATGATCTGGGTAACTCCAGCCTTTGTAAGGTCTTCGCACTTCTGCTTGACCATGTCGGGGGTTCCGGCGATGGTGAAGGCGTCGATCTCCGCGTCGCCGACGAGTCCGCCGACGGTCTTGAAGTCGAAGCGGCCGAGTGCCTCCTTGATCTTCGCGACGTTGTCCAGGTTGAGTCCGTGGCGCTGGAGAAGCGCGGGCGGAGATCCGGCGGCGATGAATGCGGCAACAATCTTTGCGGCATTCCGGGCCTTCTTCTCGTCCCTGTCGATGGACATGGCGGTGTAGGCGCCGACGTCGAACTTCTTCTTGTCGACTGCTTCCATCGCCTTCTTGATGATCGGGATGGCGACGTCGAAGTCCTTGGGGTTCGAGGCGTTGATCAGGGCGCCGTCACCGATGGTTCCGGCGAGCTCGAGCACCTTGGGACCCTGGGCACCGATGTAGACCGGGATGCCCTTCTTGCCAGGCAGGTTGACGCCGGTCAGCTTGGCGCCGTCGTAGTCGAAGAATTCCAGGTTGCCGGACTTCTTGACTTCCTCACCGGCGAGGAGCTTGCGGATCTGCTCGACGCCTTCCTTCAGGTGACCGACAGGCTTGACGGGGTCGATCGCGAGCTTCGGGAGCGTCGAGAGGTCGCCGGGTCCGATACCGAGGACGGCACGTCCGTCGGAGATCTCGTTCAAGGTAGCCATGAAGGATGCGATGGCTGCCGGGGTGTCGGTGAACGTGTTCATGATGCCCGGGCCCATCTTGATCGTGTCGGTGTTTGCCGCGATCATGGCAAGGGTCGGATATGCATGACGGTTGTTGTAGTGGTTGGTGATCCAAGCGTAATCGATATCCTTCGACTCTGCAAGCTTGGTGTAGTTCACCACCTGCTTGACGTTGATTGATCCGGGCACAAATTCAATTCCATATGTAGTCAAGGCTATGCACCTCAATGAGTAGTTATGTGCGGGGGGTTAAATATATTATCATTTTGAGCTCTCCAAACGTCACGCACAGCACAGGTAGTGCAAAACGGAGATGTGTAACGGGTTCTCCCGGGCATCAGGCTATTCTTCTTCCTTACCCGGGAAGAGGCCCCAGCAGGGGAGAGTTAAACCGGAACGCTCTAATAGGGGAGTTACGCGATTGATCGGGTTTCGTCCATCCCGAACCGCACAGAAACGTATATGTTCGTCCGCCCACATATTCATCATTACTTCTTGATGATATTCATGCTTCTTTCGCGGCAAAGGTCACCCCGGGCATGCGAAGGTATCGGACGGGGAGCATAATCATATGCGAGTGCTGACGATAGGACTGGGCGGCGCCGGCTCGAGGGTTGTGGATCAACTCTACGACCATGACCAGCGTAGCAGAGTCTACTGCATGAGTGCGGTAGCGATCGACATCGACCCGAACTCCCTGCTGCAACTCCGCCATCTCCCGAACCCTGCAAGGATCTTCTTCCCGCGAGTCGATATCCCCGATCACGATCTCGTCACGAATGTGATCGATATCGAGGAGGTGATGACTCGCCTCCAGAGCATGGATACGATGGAGATCGACGCCATCCTCCTCTGTTGCGGCCTCGGGGGCAGCGTCATCGATATCGCGCCGCTCATCGTCGCCGAGATCCGCAAGTCCTATCTGGAGCCGATCTTCGCTCTTGCCATGCTGCCGTGCCTGGAAGAGGGGAAGCGGGTCTCGGCCAAGGCCGCCGATGACATCGACGTGATCCAGGGGCTCGTCGATGCCGTCATCCTCTTCGACAACGAGACCTGGTCGCAGAAGATCAAGGCGGCCGCCGCTGCAGACGAGGCCGAGAACGCCGGCGTCATGGGTCAACTGCGCCAGATCCCCACCGGGTCGGACCCGAGAACGCGTTACAACATACTCAACGAGAAGATTGCGCGCCAGATCGGCCTTCTCCTTCGCGCCGGAGAGTTCAACGAATCGGGTCTCGACGTCGCGGAGATCGTTCTGGATGCCGGGGAGGTCTTGAACACCCTGAAGGGCAACGGGTTCGTCGCGGTCGGCTACGCCACGGAGCGACTGCCGACCGGATGGCGAAACACCTTCCGCCGGCGGCAGTCGCTGAAAGACTTCATCCAGGGTTCGCAGGAGAAGGCCGCCCGGATCATCTCCCTCGCCAAAAAAGCGGTCTATGAAGACGTATCGGTTCCCTGTGACCTCACGAGCGCCGACAAGGCGCTGGTGCTGATCGCCGGGCCTTCGGCCGAACTCTCGATGAAGGGGTTTCAGACCGTCCGAAAATGGATCGATCGGAGCATCGCCGGACTCGAGATGCGATCGGGCGACTATCCGGTGAAGAGTACGTCGTATGTGGGGATCATCATCGTTCTCTCGGGGCTCACCAACATTCCCCGGGTCGAGGAACTCCGGGAGATCCGGACGGAATACCAGCTTGAATGCGAGGAAGAGCGACTGAGGATCGAGGAAGAGGCGCGACTGCGCGAGGAGGGGGAAGTTCTCGCGGCCGGCACTGTCTCCGAAGTGCCGGACGACAGCGATATCCCCGGGTTTGCCTCGCCCCTTGAGTCGGCATATCTCGAGGAGACCGGATACATGGCGGAACCAACCACACCGGAGAAGGATGAGATGATCTCGCTCCCGGGCAGCGGCGAGAGCGACCACAAGCGCAGGGACGATACCATCGACATACTCCCGAAATCCGAGAAGAAAGAGGATGACGGAGCACTCATCCTCCCCCCGAAACCGGGCGGGAGGGAGATCGATCTCGTCGGGTCGGCCTCCGTCACCTCTTCGATGCCCGCCCCGAAGAACTCCACCTTCGGCCTGAAAGGGATCGCCATCGAGAAGGCAGGGCCTAAAGACGATGCAATAACCTATTCCGCATCATTCAAGCCCGTGCAGCGGCCGAAAGAGGGGGCGCTCTCGGCAGACGCGGGCACCCTGGAACGTGGGATGCAGCGACCGAAAGACGGGGTGTTCACCGGCGACCGCGTCACGCTCGGTCAGGGGATGCAGCGGCCGAAGGACGATCTCTTCGAAGAAGCCGGTCTACGCGTACGCGAAGGGGCGCCCTTGCCGAAGGATGGGCCTTCCGGCCGGGGACTTGCCCGGCCCGGCCCGGCCCCAAAAGAGGTCGATCCCGCGCGAGGAAAACTCGCGGTGATCGACGCAGCCGCCCGCAGGCAGAAGAGCCGGGACGACGAGAGGCGATCGGACGAGACGGACAGCGGGATCACCTGGCTGTAGCGTCCGATATTTTTTCAAACGGTATGGTTCCTGCGCCGATCTCGGTTTTTATGGCATAGCCTTTCTCAACAGCGTGCCCAATCATGTTCATGCCACTGAACGCAACGACGGGGAGGCGGTAGGGGTGCTCTGGGAGGTTGAACTCGCCGATGCCCCCCCCGGCGGGGAAGGTGAAGCCGCACTCCCCCATCAGGCCGACGGTCGTCTCCACACGGTGGCGTGCGGCCGCAGGCACCGCACGGACGGTTGCAAGCGCGACGCCGGCCCGGGTCGTCACCAGCCGGTCGATCGAGGTGAGCCCGGCGGATATGAAGAGGTGGAGCGGGTCGACCGACGTCCCGCGGTAGCCGATGAGATCAAGGAACCCGGCAGAACCGTCTTCGTCGACGGCAAGCCTCCCCGCGTACTCGAGCCTTGTCGGGATACCCATTTTCTGGAGGATGCCGTCCAGCGTGACGCTGCAGGCCGTCATGATTCCGGCGTGGCCCTCGGGTATGCGGGGGTCGGAGTCGACGATCCGGTAGGCGGAGAGGAACCCGTAACCTGCTGCCACCACCTCGTCGAAGGCTGTCGTGACGGCCCCGAGATCCTCTTCCCACACGAAGGAGAGGTTGTAGGCGACGCTCCCCGTTGCGGTCAGGGGATCGAAGGTGCTCCGGAAGGCGAGCTGTTCGAGCCGCGATATGATGAAACCGAGTCGCTGACCGACGAGCGCGCTCTCGCTCTCAGCGATCCCGGCCTCGGTGAGGAGGCGGCCACGGTTTCCGGCCTTCTCCGTAAACCCCATCTCATCGAGGTACTGGAGGTAGTACTGGACGGCGCGGTCGCTCAGGACGAAACCCCTCTCGGCCATCTTCTCGCTCAGCCGTTTTGCACCCAGGGGCTCGTGCGATTCCGCAAGGATCCGCAGGATTTCAAGATATTTCCGTTCAGAGCGTATCGACGGACTCATCGTGTATGCACCGTGCCAAGGCTGTCCTGGTACCGGCCCTGGTAGAGTCGGTCGCCGTTCAACACTTCCTGCAGGATCATCTGTACGATCCGGTCGCCCGCTGCAAGGCGGATCTCCTCGGTGCCGGCGTTTGTCAGGCAGAGCGTCAGCTGGCCGCGGAACCCGGGGTCGACGAACCCGCCGCCGAGGAGGACGCCGCGACGGGCGAGCGAGGAGCGGCACCGGAGGGTTGCGGCGAGGTCGGCAGGGAGTTCCACCCGCTCGATAGAGGAGACAAGGGTGCATACGCCGCGCGGAAGGACGGTCTCTTCGGCCGCCCGGAGGTCGTAGGATGCGGGCTGCCGGGATTCGAGGCGGTACGGCTCGATGACGAGATCGCCGTTCTCGCGCCGGCGATCGATCTCGCTGGATGAGAGGATCATTGTATAGAGTACTGACATAAAAACGCTTAATAACTTACGATAGAAACCGAAGAGGGGACTCATGGGGTAGTGGACATCCTTTTGGGCTTCGAACCCAAGGACGCGGGTTCAATTCCCGCTGGGTCCGTCGTTTTTTGGGGTGCGCAAACCCACGCACCCCAATTTCGTTACATGATGCGGATGTACGCGGCGTGCTGCTCCCCGACACGGATGGGGGGGAAGAGCAGTCCAGCATCGGCTACGTCGTCCGCAGAGGCGCGTACCCGGATCAAGTATTCGCCCGGCGGGAATGCCCGGACATCGAGAGATGCGGCCTCACCGGTCACGGTCCCGAACCGCACCCAGGAGAGGCCGCCGTCGTTCGAGTGCTCTACGGACTCGGTCAGGGTCCCCGCTCCGGTGTAGGTGAGGTCCCAGGCAGCAGTGAGGATCTCCCTGACCGGTTCCATGCAGGTGTAGCGCGGGTTTGTGAGTGTGAGCGTCGCGGAGCCGAAACCCGTGTTGCTGAGATCCGGCACGGCGGTGACGAGGGTGTCGGGGAGGGGGAGTTTTGCCGCGTCGTTGAACGTGATCGTTGAGCCGGGCCCGAAGACGTTGATGTTGCCGTCGGTCAGCGCCCTCAGGCGGAACGTCGCCTCCCAGGTCTGACCGAGGTGAACCGTCCCGATCGCGAACTTCAGGTTGCGGTCGTCGCTCCAGTCGTCGGTCTGGTTGATGGTCGTCGGGGAGATGATCGCATGATTCCCGGTCTGGTTCTCGACCCAGCTCGTGATGACGGTCGAGACCCCGTCTTCGTAAACGTAGGAGAATACGCCGGACCCTTCCCGGTCTTCGCCGTTGACCTGGACTGTGCTGAAGTCGAGGCTCATCGTGGTGTTGACCCCGGCCTCCGTCTTGAGGACCCCGGCGATATCGGTGTAGATCGGCCCCAGGGCATCCGGAGCCGGTGCGTGATAGTATCTCCCGCCGGTCGATTCGGCGATGCTCCGGAGCGTCGATCTCGCGTCACTGGAGAGGCTCTCCGAGTACGAGATCGTGAAGATGCGGATGTCGTTGTCCGCAGCGTAAGTTGCCAGGTTCTGCCAGTTCGAGGGGAGATCCGCGTACCGGTAGTAACTCCGGGCCAGTGTGTCGTAGCCTTCCGGCGAATGAGGGGTCGAACCCGAGCCCCGGGCAAGCGGGTCGCCGTACCAGTTGTAATCGCCGTCAGAGAGTAGCACCACGGCCTTTACCGAATCGTCGCCTGCAGCGGCGACCAGGTGGTCGATCGAGACCTTCAGCCCGTGCCGGAGCGGGGTGCCGTGGTCGGGGACGATGCCGTCGAGCGCACCCTTCACCGCCGGGAGATCGCGGGTGAGCCCGAGATCGAGCGTTGCGTAGTCGTCGTAGGTCTTCGGGTAGGTGTAGTCGTTATCGATCTCGTGCGTGCCGATGCCGGAGTTGGCACCGGGACGCGAGATGGATCCTTTACGCCCGAACGAGACGGCGGCCGCGCGATCATGGTTCTCCGAGAACTGATCCACGAACGCCTTTGCCGCCTCGCGGACGGAGTGCATCCGGTCGGGGTCGTCGTAGAGCATGCTCCCCGACCGGTCGGTGCAGATCACCACATCGATCGGGTCCGGCCGGAGCGCCCACCCATCGCCTTTGAGCCGGATGGTAACATCCACCGTGTCGTTCACCGCCACCGTCCCGGGAGAGACCTCCGCCTCCACCGAGAGGAAGGGGTAGTTCTCCCAGGCCAGGGGTATCGTCCGTGTGGTGTCGTTCCACGTGGCGACGACATCGCACCCGCCCCTCGCCGCAGCGCTCCAGCGCGGATCGGTCCGGTCGGTGGTGAACGTGCCGGGGTAGAACCGGACGGCCGCGTAGCCGTCGTCATCGGTCTTGGCAGAGGACGCAGAGAGATAGGGGGCGGCGACCTGCACGAATTCGCCGGCATCGATGTTCCGGACGGCGAAGGTCACGTTCTCTCCGGCGACCGGGTTTCCTTTCACATCGACGACCTTTGCACGGAGAGTTGCCGGTCCTGAGCCGGGCACGTCGAGGCTCGGCATCGACTGGGGGTTTGCCGACAGAAGCATATCTGCAGGAGCGGTGTGGACGAACTCGACGACCTGCGATGCCGTCACGCTTGCGTTGTCCACGGCGGTTGCGTTGACGGTGATCCTGCCGGTGGTATCCTTCGGGCCGTAGGTAAGGCGGGCGACGCCCGTGCCGTTTGTCGTCAGGACGGTGCCTTCCCCTGCAAGGGAGGTGGCGACCCGGATATCCCGGCCGGCTGCGGGGTTGCCCCAGGAGTCGAAGAGCCGGTAGGTCAGGGTGAACGTGCTCTCTCCGTCGGCAGGCTGGTAGGGCTCCGGGTCGGCATCGGGGTTGACCGAGACGGCGATAGCGGCCGGGTCTCCGGTCGGGAGGCCGCGGATGGAGATGTAGCGATCGATCCCGCCGGAGAGAGCGGTTATCCGGACGATGTTCTCACCGACGGCCCGGCCGGTTCTGAAAGGCACCTGGACGTGTCCGGTGGCGTTGGCTGTCCGCTCTATCCCGGGCACCGGCGCCCCCAGATCGTCGATGAAGACGGCATCGTCGTCGACCGAGCCGACGCTGAAGCGGACGGTCTCGGTGCCCCGGGTATCGTCCACCGGGTTGCCGTACCGGTCGGCCAGCCCCACGGTGATGACGGTGACGTCACCTGCGGCAACCTCGAACTCGTAGTCGAGGTAGGTGATGCGGCTGGCCGGGCCGTGATCGATCGGGAGGGAGAACGTCTCCTCTACAGCCCCGGCCCGTGCGGTTATCACGGCGACGCCGCTCGTTCTGCCGGGGATGAACGCCGTGGTCGCGGTTCCGGATGCACCGGTGGTGACGGTCGCGGGCGATATGCGCCCGAAGACCGGGTCGACCTCGAACGCCACGGTGCAGTTGTCGAGCGGCATCCCGCTCCCGTCGAAGACCTGCACGGTTATTTCAGCGGGCTCGGCTCCGCCTGCCGCGAGCCAGCCGAGATCGCTTGAGAGGGTGATCCGGCCGGGGGCTGTCGCACTCACCGCAGGAACGATCAGGCCGAGCAGGATCGCGAGGAGTACCACTTTTTTGAAATTCATGCTGAGATCAGGGAGCCGTGATCCCATGCAATATATATAAGAGTTTTCATTTGATCCGGATTTTTGGGTGCGGCGAAAAAACGCACATTGATATTTGAATAGCCAAAAGCCAGGGAATTATATCACAATTTTGCATTCAAACCGGGACCGGACAACCACCTCGCCCACGCAACCATCATATAGGGATCATTTCGTGTAATTTTCACCCATTGCAAATCCATAAATCAATCAACATTGACCCAATCCAACAATTTAGCCGCGAATACGCAGGCCAAAATAGGGTATGACCCCGGAAGGGCTGCGAACGTTCCACGAGGGATAAATACAGGCACGTGCAGGTAACCGGAGGTGCCGGGAGAGCGAACCCTTCACGACCCTGTGCCCCGGGGCTGCCGGGGGCGGGAGCCGGCGAGAGTAAAGGGTGAGCCCTGCACAGAAGAGGGCGGGAGTACAGGCTGCGGAGGTCTTCCTCTCCTGTGGAAAAAAAGATGCCGGGGTTCTTCACCGGATACGGATATACGCGTTTCCGGTCGCCCCGGCAGTCACATTCTGGGTGATCTTTGCCGAGGCATCCTCGGTATCCGGCGCGGACCCACGGATCCGGATGACGTACTCGCCGGGCGGGAGGCCGCGCACGTCAAGCGTTGATGCGCCGTCCGTCGTCGTGTTTGTAGCATTCAGGCTGTCAAATTTTACCCAGGTATACTCGTTGTCGTTGGAGTAGAAGAGGTCCTCCGTCACGTTATACAGGCCGGTGTAGTTAAGGTCCCAGGCGACCGGAAGGAACTCATCGACCGGTCCCGTGCCGGTGAACATGAGGTTGGTGATCTCCAGCGCCGCAAAGTCCATTCCGGTGTAGTTCAGGGGTACGGCCGTGATGAAGGTGTCGGGGAGTTCAAGCGAATCGGTGCCGTTGTTGAACGAGATCGTCGAACCCGGGCCGAAGATGTTGATGTTGCCTTCCGTCTTCACCGCAAGCCTGAAGGTCGTCTCCCAGGTCTGGCCGAGGCGCACGGTGCCGATGTTGAAGGGGAGGTGGGGGTTCGTCACGGTCCAGTTCGGCCCGTCGTCGCGGGTATGGCGGGGTATGATCTCATAATGATGCACCGTTTCGTTGTCGATCCAGCTCTCGATGGTGGTCGATACATTCTCTTCGTTGACATAGTCGAACACACTGGTTCCGGTGGTTAAATTCCCGTTCACCTCGACGTTCTCGAAGACGACGTCCAGTTCGGTATCGACGCCGGCCTCGGTCTTGAGTTCGCCGGCTATCGTGGTGTAGACGTTCCGAAGTTCGGCCTCGTTTCCGGCCCAGACATAGTTGCCACCGGTCGCCTCCGACAGGACGCCCAGATCCCTCTCAACATTGGAATCCAGTTTCGAAGCGAACCCGATGCTGTAGACTTTCACCTGCTCGGTCTCACCGCCGCTGTTCGCGTACACCGACATATTCTGGTTGGTAAACTGACCGTTATCGCATATTTTTCCGGTGCGCCACCCATTATATGGGTGGTACCGGTACCAACTCAATGACGTGTCCAGCGTACCTTTCGGGCTAGGGAGATCATGGTACCACTCGTACTTTTCATTATCGAAGTCATAGGAGGAGCCATCCCAGGGGTAACCGGAGGGTATGGCAGCAGCATAATTTGAATACTTCGTTGAGAGATAGTTATCGTTGTCCGGGTAACCAGTTCCTTTTGCCAGCGGCGAACCGTGATAGTTCCAGTCGCCGTCGCCCATGAGGATGACCGCCTTGACCGCATCAGGCCTTCCGTTCTCCTTGAGGTACCTGATCGCGGTGTAGTATGCCAGCCGCATGTTCGTCGCACCATCAGCCGACAATCCGTTGATTGCTCCCTTTATCTTGCTGGGGTCATCGGTCAAATTCTGGTCCAGCGTGGCGTCGAAAGCAAACGAGACCAGTGCCACCCGGTCGCGGCTGGTGTCCATCTGGTCGACGAAGTCGTTTGCCGCAGCCTGTGCTGCCGCCATCCTTTCGTTTGAGCTACCACTGTTTCTGGCGATATCATACTTCATGCTCCCCGACCGATCGATCACCAGCACCACATCGATCGGGTCCGGCTGGAGCGCCCAGCCGTCGCCCTTCACCCGGATCGTGACGTCGACCGTATCGTTCACCGCCACCGTCTCGGGAGAGACCTCCGTCTCCACCGAGAGGTAGGGATAGTTCTTCCAGGTCAGGATGATGTCCCGGCTGACGTTGGCCCACGTCGCCCGGACGGTCGCCGTCCCGGTCGCAGCCTCATTCCAGCCCACAGCGTCCTTATCGGTCGTGAACGCTCCCGGCCGGAACCCGACGACGGCGTACCCGTCGGTGTCGGTCACGGCGGATCCCGCTACCAGTCCCGGTTCCTCGGTCTGGACGTAGGGCGTGCAGTTCGTCGATACGATCGCAAACGTCACCGTCTGGCCCTTGACCGGGTTCCCCCTGATATCCATCACCTTGGCACGGAGTTGCGAGACCGAATCGTCTTTGACATCCCGGCTCGGCATCGACTGCGGGCTTGCGGAGAGGAGCATGTTCACCGGATCGGTGCTGGTGAACTCAAGATTCTGCAACACGCTCACGCTCGCGTTCGCAGCCGCCGTCGCGGTGACGATAGCCATGCCGACGGAGCCCTGGGGCTTGTACGGGAACATCACCTGTCCGGTTGAATTGGTGTTGCGAGGATTGCTCTCATACTCGTCCGGCTGACCCAGTCGTATTCGTGTGGTGTTCACCCAGAGGCCCTGCTCGGCAGTGGGGTTCCCGTACTCGTCGAATAGGGTATACGTGACCGAAACCCCCGTCTTTCCGTCGGCCGGGACCAAGTCGCTCGGGGCGACGACCTGCCTGATGTCAACCGGCAGCCCCCCCACACCAGTGATGGAGATCATGTCGCTCACGATCGGTGCCGGGGGGCGGATCCAGACGATGTTCTCCCCGATCAGCGTATCGAGCCGGAGCGTTGCGGTGGCGTTCCCGGCCGCGTCCACCGGCACCGCGATCTTATCCGTACCGCCAATGAAACCGGCAGGCGAGCCCACCGTGAACGTCACCTCCTCGGCCATGCTCCGGTTGTCCACCACATTCCCGTACTTATCCACCATTCGGACGGTGATATTCGTCTTCCCCCCTGCGGTCACCTTCGGATCGTACCAGAGATTGACAATCTTATGCGGCGCCGCGTGGTCGATCTGCTGCTCGCCGCTCCCGTTCAGAGGTTCCATCCCCTCGCGCGCCACCGTCGCCGTGATCGTCGCGGTCCCGCTCCGCGTCCCGGGCGTGAAGGCCGCTGCCGCTCTTCCGGCGCTGTCAGTCACCACGTACGCGGGCGAGATACTCCCGTAGGCACTGTCTACTGTAAGATAGACACCAGCACCGACAACCGGAGTGGCAAGGGTGCCGTTTGTGACCTTCACCGTGACGGTCGATGTCCCCCCGCTCCCCGCCGTCAGCCACGACGGATCGGTACTGAGGGTAATATCATCAGGTATCAGCGCCCCGGCCGGGGCCGCGAGAAAGAGTAGCCCTACCACCAGGCATGCATACGTCCATCCGTTCATACGTCACCGTATGTCTTCCTGACACGCTATCCCATATAAATCTTGTTAGTTCAAGAGGCGGCTAAGAAAGCCTCTTTTTCAAATCAGACAATAATATCCGCTCAAATCAAACATATTTCCCACACACCGCCCCGGGTCTGAATGAACCGGCGTTGATTCTCCGGAACAGAGAACGATCTTTCCTCCAGGAACTGATCCGGTCGCCGGGCCGGGGAACAGGATGCTCTCGGGGACCCAGCCCCGCGAAGAAAAATAGATGGAGGTTACAGGCTATCCGGACGGCGTGGCCTGCCCCGGTTTTGCCCCGCCCGCCTCTGCCGCACGACCATGACCACCGCGAGGAGGAGCACGGCAACAACCCCGATGCCGGCCACGAGCACCCAGACGTTGAAATCCTTCTCCATCACCAGTGGGATGGTGAGTTCGGTTATGCCGAGCGGGATATCGGCATCGACCGAGATGTTCCGGTAACCCTCACGGGCAGCGGTGACGACATGTACCTTGTTCGTGACGAGCGGTGTCTTGAGGTGTCCTAGGCTGTCGGTCACCCCGACGACCTGGCCGTCGATGACGACGACCGCTCCGACAACCGGGTTTTTCTCAGGGTCTGATGCGCGGACGGTCACGCTGGCCCGGTCGTAACCGAGTTCGGCGACGATATCCTCGCCCTGCCCGGTGATCTGGCGCGTCTCGCTCCAGGCCGCGTAACCGGGCGCCCGCACCACAATCTCGTAGGCACCTGCATGGATGTTGGAGAGCGTGAACCTGCCATACTGGCTGGTCTTGCCCTGCAGTGTCCCGTTGAGATAGATCTCAGCCCCTTCGACCGGCTTTGTCGCCTCGTTGAAGACCGTTATCGAGACGGGGTATTCCGACTTCGAGAGGCGCACCGGGAGGAAGACATTGTCCACCTCGAGGTAGCGGCTCTCCTGGTAGGGCTGGTAGTCGGGCGCCGTCACCCTGAAAGAGTACCGCTTCGCCCGTTCCAGGTGGAGCAGCACCCTGCCGTCGGCGTCGGTCTCCCCGGCGCGCGTGCTGTCGATGTACACCTCCGCGCCCTTGAGCGGGGCGGAAGTCCCGGCGTCAAGCACCTGGACGCCCAGGATATTATTGGAGAAGAGGAGGCACTGGACGGTTCTGCCGCTGCTCTCCATCTGTACGCTCTTCGAGAGGTCGTGGTATCCCGACGCGCGGATCTCGGCGTTGTACAACTCGCTCGCCTTCACCGGGAAGTTCGCGCTCCCGCTGCTGCCGGTGACTTCAGAATCGGAGTAGTCGGTACCCGTAACGCGCACCACGCCACCCACGATCGGTTTCAGGGTTCCCGCATCGTAGAGTTCGAACGTGAGGGTCGCGTCCTCGCGGATCATATCGACATTGACGCGGGTCGCATCGTAATCAACGTACTCCACCCAGTTCCGGTAGCCTTTCCGGACAACCTTCAGGTAGAGGTCCTTCTTCCCGGAATGGACGTAGGAGTAGATTCCATCCGAACGGGTGCTCCCCACGTAATCCCCATCGATGTATATCGAGGCATCGCCAAGCGCGTTATCGGTCTTATCGTCGACCACATTGATGCGCAGGGTGACCGCCTGCGCCGTGCAGCAGAGGAGGGCGCAGGTGATCAGAAGAGCTATGACGAGACGACTTTTCTTCATGAAAGAGTATACTGCAGTCAAAAATTTGAGTGCATCGGTTTACACCCAGCGCTCGGATGGGATACGTTCAAGTACCATACCTTCCACAACCACCGGCATCAGCGTCCGGCCGACCTCGATCGCACGTTCGAGCCGCCATTCCCGCTCGGCGTAGATGGTGAAGATGGGATCGCCCTTTTTGACCCGGGTCCCCTTCTTTGCGTGGATCTCGAGCCCCGCGCCGTGATCGTAGGGGGAGCCCGCGAGCCGGGCGAGCGTGACGAGCGCGCTGTTGTTCAGTTCGATGACGTAGCCGTCCTGCGGCGCCCGGACATCGAACCGGTACTCTCCCGGAACGATATCCTCGGCCTTCACGGTCGGATCACCACCCTGGATCTCGATGATCTGCCGCATCTTCTCGAGCGCCTTCCCGCTCCGGAGTAGCTCTGCGGCTGCCTGGTACCCCTGCCCCTGTGCGGCCTTCCCGGCCATCTCGAGCGCAATCCCGGAGAGCGAGAGGCTCTTCTGGACCAGGGAACTCGGTTCGGTCGCGCCTTCGAGGACGGCGAGGGCTTCACGCACCTCGAGGTTCGGGCCGATGGTGTGGCCGACGAGCGACTCCCCATAACTGAGCGCGCACTCGACCCGCATGCCGAGCCGTTCCCCGATCTCGATGAACTCCCGGGCGAGTTTCCGGCCCTCCTGGGGGTCCGGGATCTTGGTGTTGCGACCGACCGGGATGTCGATGACCACGAGGTCGGCGCCGACGGCAAACTTCTTCGCCATGACGCTCGCGATCATCTGGCCCCGGGCGTCGATCCGGAGCGGGTACTCGTAGGTGATGATCTTGTCGTCAGCGGGGGCGATGTTCGTGGCGCCGCCCCAGACGATGGCGCCGCCGACCTTCTCGGTCATCTGTTGCACCTCGGTCGCCGTGAACGAGACCGGCGCGAGGACTTCCATGAGGTCGGCGGTCCCGCCGGCGCCGGTGATGGCGCGGGAACTGGTCTTCGGGATCAAAAGGCCGCTCGCGGCGATGATCGGCGCGATCAGGAGGGTGATCTTGTTCCCGGGCACGCCCCCGATTGAGTGCTTGTCGACTATGGGGTGCCGGGTGAAGTGGAGGCGTTCCCCGGTCTCGACCGTGGCCCTCGTCAGATACTCCACCTCGTCCATGTCGAGGCCGTTGATGTACGACGCGGTGACGTAGGCGGTGATCTCGCCGGGCGAGAGGATGTCATCGACGATATCCCTGACGATATCCACGGTCTCGTCCTTGGTGAACCGGCCGCCGTCCATCTTCTTCTTGATGTGCCGGAGGGATGCGGGCCGCTCGGCACTCCGGACCACGACAACGGCCCCTTCGTCGACGGCAAGCGTCGCGTTCAGCGGGCGGTAGACCCCGATGACACCCGGCTCGATGAGCGAGCCGGTGGTGTCGACGTGGGCCTGGGCGGTCTTTCCGGTCGCCTCGTCGGCGACCAGAACGCGGTCGCCGTCGCGGACCCGCATGTTCCTGGCGTCGGTGCTGTGGAGGAGAACCCCACGGTTTGCGATGTCGAGTAGTTTCACGGTCAGTTTCATACGTGTAACCCCATCCTACCTGAAATTGAGGTTTTGTACTACTTAAGGACGGCTGATCGGGGGAGCGGGCAGACGGCATCTACCCGGAGCCCAACATTCCCCGGACTTCTCTCGCGGCGTTTGGTGTGGATACAGATCCCGGCGAAGCACCGGACCGGGAGCTACGCCTCATCCAGGCGAGACGGCGCTTGGGTGAGGTTATAGTGAGAGGGGTCGGGCGGGCTGCTCAGCGGCCCTGCAGTCCAGCAAGGATCTCCGCAACTGCCCGCTTGAACTCAGGGAGATCTTCTCCGGTGATAGCCCAAACGGCCTCCAGGTCCACACTCATGTACTGGTGGATCAGGACGTCACGAAGACCCGCAATCCGGCGCCACGGGATATCTGGATGTTCCTCCTTCAGAAATACCGGAATCTGTTTCACCGCCTCGCCGATAATCTCAAAGTTCCGTATCACCGCGTCCTGTGCCATCGGGGAGTTCATGAACACGTCTCGCCCTTCTCGCGTATAATCCTCAATCCGCTCTATCGACTCGAGGATATGGATGAGATAGAGGCAGTCGTCACTCACAGCGGCACGGCCTCCCGGCAGACGCGATCCCTGATATACCAGTGCAGTCCTTTCTCGGTCACCACGTCGACATCACGGCCAAGCAGGTCTTGCAGATCCTGGGCGAGGGCAATGTGGTCAAGGAGGCTCCTTCCGGGCTCGAACTCGACGAGGAGGTCGAGGTCGCTTGCCGGGGTCTCCTCACCCCGGGCCACCGATCCAAAGACTCTGAGGGTGCGGGCACCATGTCTGGCTGCGATCTCGAGGATCTCATCCCTTCTTTTGAGCAGTTCCGCATGCAGACTCATTCAAACCCTCTCCTGCATCGATCTTATGGAGCAGGGGATATAAGGATTTTCCCGGGTGGATTATTTTTCATCCAATGTTTCACGTAGCACCCCATCAGCTCACGCGGCTGGTGGCACCTCAAGTTCCGGACGTTCCGTCCTTCGCGTTTTTCGCGGCTTCGCGTGAGGTGGCGCTCTGCACGGATCCACACAGATACGGTGAAATGCCCATCAGGCAGCGAGGGGAGTATGCTGATCCTCAGCCCCATCATTCATCCGGATGAGTTAGCTCCCGCAAATCCTGACCGGAAGGCGGCAAAACACAGGTTAAGCCCATGACAATCGGGTCTCTCTTCGGTGCTTTTCAGGGTGAAGCCCGGGGGATTCAAAAGGACCTTGGGCCCAGGACGAACAGCCTGACATCCTGTCCCATACCCGAAATGACGCTCAATAAAACCGACTTGAATAAAAAATAGGGTTAGTTAGGGTTTAGTCCCGCCGCAGGACCAGGAAGGCAACCGCACCAAGGCCGGCCAGAGCAAGGAGTGCTCCGAATCCGGGGGACTGGGTGGGGGTAGCTTCAGTGGTCGTGGTAGCGGTCGGGGTGACCTCACCGGTCGCGGTCGTGGTCGGGGTAGTCTGAGTTGTCGGGACTGCCTCGACTACGTTGAAGTTCGCGGTCGCGGTCGTGCCGGCCTCGATGGACTCGATCTTGACGATGTACTGGTCGGGCTTGAAGCTCGCGCCGTCAACCTCGAACGACCAGGTGTTCGCGCCGTCGCCCTGCTCGACTTTCGTAGTGCCGGCGACTGAGCCGAAGCCGGAGGCCTCGGTCTTGGTGGTCGGCTGGAACGCAGCGGAAGTCACATCGATGTTCAGCGTGTCGCCGACAGCGAGGTTGGTCGTGCCGGTGATCGTGAACTTGCTGCCCGCAGCCTTGTCGCCGATCGCGTCGATGAAGATCTGGGGCTCCTCGACAACGAAGGAGAGCCTCATGTAGGTGTCATCGATGTTCGCGGAATCAAGAGCATTGATCAGCGCGGTCGCTGCAGCGGATGCCTGCAGGTTTGTGAGTGTCGCGTTGAACTGCCCAGTAGGACCATTTTTATCAACTCCATAGATCTCCCCGGTGATGGAGTTAGCATCAATGCCGAAGCCATTGGTCATCGGGTGGTGGAGGATCGCGTAGTACTGGCCTGCAGTGAGGTACTTGGTATCTCCACTCTTGAGTTCGAACTCAAAGCTGCCATCAGACTCAACGTTGACGCTTCTGGGACTCAGCGTACCATCGCTTGCTCCATAGTAGTTCTTACCGAAGACCCAGACCCGTATGTTTGTCGGGTTGCCCTGGGCGATTCCGGTGATCTTCAGGTCGTCACCCTTTGCGACGACTGCACCGCTTGAGGTTGCCGTAATATAGGCGGGCCTCAACTGGATGGAAGCTGTCGCATACTCCACGTTGGAGAGGTTGTTTTTACCCTGGGGCTCCGAAACTGCGTAGATCGTGTAGCCGCCAGCATCGAGAGCCCTTGCAAGGGTAGAGGTATCCCACTTCAGAGACCAGGTGTCGTCAGCCTTGACAGTTACGGTGGCGAAAGTACTCGCATTAAGGTCAGTTGCCTTCTGATCAACCTGCTCGAGATTGACACCGTTGCTGTTGAGGTTCGGGCCGGTCAGGAAGAGGTGGACAGTATCGTTGTCCGTGCAGGTACCGGAAAGGGTGACTTCCTCACCGATGTAGTAGACACCGTCACCAGATGCGGTGATCGTGACGCTTCCCTTCTCAACCTTTACCTTGACCTCGTCGTAATCACTCGAGAGTGTCGGGTGCTCGACACGGATAGTGAACTGCTTGTCCTCGGTGGACGTGGTGGTGTTGAACTCGACGTCGATCTTACCGCCGGCGTCCGTTTTCACGGTCGCGTTGGTGCCAGATATACCGTTCGGCTTGACATCAGGTTGGTTCGGTACGATCATCGGGTTCTTCGCAGAGGCCGCGTCAGGACTCTTGACGAACACGTTGTAGTCGGTCTTGGACTCACCGACGATGGTCACGAGGAAGTTGTTCCCGCGGACAACGGTGTCCTTGCTGGACGTGAGGGTGAGCGTCTTGCTGCGAACCTCGAAGGTCACCGCGGTCGGTTTTGCGGGTTCAAATGCAGCGGTGTTGTTCCACTTCGCCTGGACGGTGTAGATACCCGGCTTAACGTCTGTCAGGGTGATGGCAGTCGTGTTGGCCGCAGTTCCGTTGAGAGGCAGATTGAACGATGGCGAGGCGGGCCCTAACGATGTCACTAAACCGCCGTCGGGTGTTCTAACCTCGATCTGCATATCGAATCCGTTGTCGGGGTCCGCGACGTCGGCTCCAGGAAGCCTAATGTTGTGTTTGATCTCAAACGCAACCTGGTCAGAACGAGACACCGACTTGTCCTTCACGGACGAGGTGGTCATTTCATTCTTGGTCTTATCCCACAGCTTGACATCAAGCGATGTCGAGGGCTTGTCGACGAGGAAGAAACCATCGGCCGCTGATTGGTTGGTGAATTGACCGTTCCCGTTGCTGAATGCATACCATGCTCCGATTCGTGTATCGAAGTCGGATGCATCCACTTCGAACCCCGTTGCATCGATTATAGGGATGGTCTTCCCGATAGTCGCAGCATTCGGATTTGAAACGCTGGTGTAGAAGACCAGGGTTCCGTTTTCCTCATAACTCGCGGTAGCATCATGTGTTGCATTAAACACCAAACTCAGGTTGACGGATTTCTCGCCAATGTAGACAGTGGAGCCATTGTTCTCAATCGTCCGTGCCGCAGCCGGTGCAACGACCAGCGCAGCCGCGAGGATCATGGCGACAACCATCAGTTTTGTCATACTCTTCATACTATACCTCCATTTGTGATGACATGAGGGAATGTGAACGCGAGGTACTCGACAGACGTCGAATACGGGTTCACCACGCTCTATACTCCGATTCACGGAATATGTCACAATATTTGTGGAACACTTAATATATCCTTTGTGGTCGACCGGGTGTCCGACGCCCCCGAAAGGCACCACAATACTGGAAAACGCCCCGAATACGTCAGGATCACGCTTCATTCCCGGATCACCGGAGTCCATAGATACGCGAGGATAAAAATCTTACTCCGCGGATTAGCGGGAACTCCCGACCCCGGCAGCGCTCCCTGCGCGACCCTGCCGCGCTTTCTCTCCGTGGTGCCGCACGCGCCCTGCACTGCCCGGACGGGATCGGTGCCGGTGCCCGCCGTGCCCGCACCCCGGCCGGCCGCCCCCGGCGGGGAGACCACCGGAGCACGTATATATAAGACCGTTCCCAGTGGGGAGCCTTTTCTACCCCGGCCCGCAAACTATTCTCTATGCGGATCATTCGGGCGCCTACGCTCGCACGGGCACACGAACTGGCGGTCAGGACCGTCCTCGAGAAAGGATGGGTGCTGGACACCGAGAACGACGAGGCGACGATCGAGTGCGAGGAACTCGCGCTCGAGGTGGAGTCGCCGGAGAGCGAGCCGATGGCAAGCCCCGCCTCAAGGTTCCAGCAGCGGTTCCTGGACGTCTACGCAGAGAACCTCCTCAAGGGTTCCGATGCAAAGTTCGAGTACGACTACCACCGGCGGCTCTTCGACTGGGGCGAAACCCTCACGGTGAACGGCGAGGACGTCCACGTCGACCAGATCGATTACATCGCCCGGAAACTCAGGCAAGCCCCGAACTCCCGGCGGGCGGTCGCGATCACCTGGAACCCCGTCGTCGACGAGAACCTGGACGACTGCCCCTGCCTGCAGCTCGTCCAGTGCCTGGTGCGGGACGGGAAACTCCAGATGAAGGTCGTCTTCAGGAGCAACGACATCCTCTCCGCCGCCGGCTCCAATATGTATGCGCTCGTCCGCCTCCAGAAGATGATCGCGGACAGGCTCGGCGTGCCCTGCGGGCGCTACACCCACATCGCGCTCGTCCCCCACGTTTACTACCGCCGGGATATCAACGATATCGAGCCGTTTTGTAGATCAGGCGCCGAGATCCGGCCTGTTGCCGAAGTCTGCCGGGCCTGCGGAAAGTGCCCGCGCTCGTCCGGGGCATAAACCCCGGCCGTCACTTTAATTAAGATTCACAGACAACATTTTAGAGCCCAATAGCCCGGTAGTGTAGCGGTCAATCATGTGAGACTCTGGATCTCGCGACAGCAGTTCGAATCTGCTCCGGGCTACTCAATCTTTTTCTCCGTCTACAAACGGCATACACCGGAGGGTGGTATATGATTGATCACAATCTCGGCTGCACCGTGCGCCTCGATGACGAAGGGACCCTCGCCCTGCTCGCGGACCTCTACGAAGACGGCGCAATCCGCCACATCCAGGTGCAGGCCGTCCCCCTGCCCCGGCCGGTCTTCCGGGAACGCCTCGACCAGGTCGCCGCGTCCGGCATCCCTTCGGTCGTCCACGCACCCCACCACAGCCACGGCGTCAACCCCTGCGCCCCGGCGGCGTACGACGACCGGCCGGCGAAAGAGATCGAGGAATATATAGAAGAGGCAATGAACCGGACGTATGAGGCCGCCGACATCCTCGGCGCGGAGACGATCGTCCTCCACGCGGGGAGGTACGAGTCGGGGGGACGGCTCGCTGCCATCGAGACATTCGCCCACTTCCTCGACCGCCACAACGACCCCCGCCTCACCCTCGAGAACCTCCCATCGGTCTACGCCGGCTACCCCCTCCTCGGGAACACCGCCGGAGAACTCACGGCGCTCGCGGGCGAAAAGATCACCCGGTTCTGCCTCGACTTTCCCCACCTTGCCTGCACCGCAAATTATCGACATCTCTCGTTTGCGGCTGAACTGGAGCGGTTCGAGGAACTCGACGTGGCCCTCCACCACCTCTCGAACATCCGGCGGAACTCGATCACCGACGAGCACCTCGCACTCGACCACCCCGACGGCGGCCTCGATCTTGCGGCGGTCTTTGCCCGGCTGCGGCGACACCCCGCCGTCCCGACGACGCTCGAGTACAAGGATGACTCGGTGGAGATCTACACCCGGCAGGTGAAGGTCTTTGCCGGGCTCTGGGAAGACCGTGCCGGGGAGTGAACCGCACCCGTAGCACATCGGGGCCGCCCCGAAGAATTGGCCCGACAGCAGCAGTCGTGATCCCGCTCGACCGGGGAAAGCAAAACCCTATATGCGCGGGAAATCCTATTGACGTGTGCAATGATCCTTGAATATATCACCGCGGCACTCGAACACGCCCGCTACGAGATCATCGAGGACGACGAACCGTATTACGGAGAGATCCCGGAACTTCCCGGGGTCTTTGCAACCGGCAGGACGCTGGAAGAGTGCAGGAGAAACCTTGCCGGCGTCATCGACGAATGGTTGATCATACGGCTCCGGCGCGGCCTCCCGATACCTCCGATCGGCGGCCGCACCGTGGGAGAGATCGTCAGGGTGGATACGGGTGCCGGAGCATAGGATCAGACCCGTCTCATGGAACCAACTTGTGAAGAATCTTCAGGCCCTGGGATTCGAGGGGCCGTGCCAGGGAGGGAGACACCCATTCATGGTGAAAGAGGATCTCGTTCTGACCATCCCAAACCCACACAGGTCAGAGATCAGTGTCGACCTGCTCGTGCGCATCCTCCGGCAGGCGGGCATATCTCGTGAGGAATGGAATCAGCTCGCCAGGTAGCGGCTCGTTCCACTATATTTTGTGGCTGTGAGGGGCAACTGCCCCAACTCAAGTCGGGGACTCCTCGGCCTATGACTCTGAACGATCTTCAGGAACCCCGGGCAATATTGATCTTTCGGGGGGAGGAGGACGGGTGACCGGCCCAATCCGGCCCCTCCGCGATCGATCTGTTGCCATCTCACGCCAGCAGCGCCGCGATGATCCCGGTTAGAAAGATCCCGTCAAACGTCCCCGCTCCCCCGATACTCGCCATCGGCGCCCCCAGTTCCGGGATATGGTGGAGGTTCAAGAGATCCGCCCCGATCAGGGTGCCGAGCGTCCCGCTCACGTAGGCGATGATCACCGCCGCGGCCGGGACGCCGCCGGAAAAGAGCGAGAGGATCAGCGCCGCGAAGAGCGCCGCGAGCGGCGGGATGAAGAACGGCGTCGCGATCCCGAGACCCGGCACCGGGCGGGCGACCAGTTTAGTTACGACCGTCACGACCGCGACCCCGACAAGAGCGAGGGCGAAGAGCAGGTAGCCGCCGCTGAGAACGACCGAGTCATAGAGCAGGTAGAGTGATATCAGGACGGGGATCACTGCGCCGCCGACGTTGACCGCGAGGACGGTGCGCGGTGTCTGCTGCGGGATGCGGTAGAGCCGCCCGTACATCACGGCGTAACGGTCGTAGGCCGCCGCCCCCGGCCGGCCTTCAAGCGTCCTCACCGGGATATTGATGAAACTCCCGACAAGCGTCAGGATGAGGATGAGGAGCGCCTGCCACCAGGAAAACCCGAGCCGCGTGAACGTCGCCCCGATAGCCGAGAGAAAGAGGATCGGAAAGACGATGACGGCGAGGAGAAAGAGAGCGAGCAGTCCGACGAAGAAAAGGAGCATCAACGGGGAGAAGGGGTTGAAGACTACCCGGTCCATGTGATGGAGTCGCTCTCCCCTCTAATATATACTACTCCCGGAGGGTGCAGACGATCGCGGCGTGGTCGTGGTGGTAGGGGTCGAGCCACCGGACGTCCGCGATATTGAGGCGCTGCTCGAGCCCGGCCCGCGCCCCGGCGAGCACCTCGGCCGGGTCCTGCCGGACGTCCACGCTCCGGGTCTTGAGCATCAGGATGAGATGGCCGCCCGGTTTGAGGAAGACGATGTTCTTCATCGCGATCTCGACCTGGTTCGGCTGCGCAACGTCCTGGTAGACCAGATCGACCGCCTCCATGAACGGTGCATACTCATCCGGCCGGTTCGCGTCGGCCATGATCGGGACGATGTTCCTCCTCCGGCGGGCCACCTCGAGGAGATCCTGCATCGGCCGGGGCGCAAACTCCACCGCGTAGACCGTCTCGACGTAGTCGGCGACGTGCGAGACCGTGGTTCCGTTCGCCGCACCGAGGTAGAGCACCCTCATCTCCGGCGTCAGTTCCACCCCGCCGCCGAGGGTGTAGAGCGCCGCAAGCTTGCTCCGGTAGGGGTCCCAGACCCGGTAGCCGTCGAGCGTCCGCTCCCCGTAGACCCCGCCCTCGCCGGGCGAGACCAGCATGTTCCCGAGCCGGATCATGCCTCGACCCCCGCCTCGTCGATCCGTGCCTGGGCGCCCTCGAGGAACTCCGGCACCGCCTCGCCCCGGTAGTAGTCGAGCCGGGCAGCGATGGCGAGTTTCGCCGCGAGCACCCGGGCCACACGACCCCGCAGATCCTTTGAGGCGTTGTGGACCCGGCGGTGCTGGAAGATGATCCCGTGCTTCGGCGGCGGTGTCCCACCCCGGAGGTGAGAGAAGAGGGCCCGCTCCGAGCCGAGGACCTGGATGGTGCTCCCCGGCATCCTCGCGAGCGCCTCAAGCCCTCCCGCACGGGAGAGGAGCCGGGCCGCGACCAGCCCGCCGATGAGGGCACTCGTATTCGGCATCACCTCATCGGCCCGGGCCGAGACCTCCCGCATCAGGCGGGTTCTCGTCCCGGCGAGCCGCTCGATCTCGTCGGCGACGTCCGATAACCCTCCCCTCGCCCCTTTCCGGACGATGCCGAGCATCTTCTTCGCCGGAAGGCTGCGGTACTTCCGGGAGAACGAGGGGTTCGTGACCTGGTACCACTCCGCTGCACGTTCCGAGAGGAGGTTGATGACGCGGTCGAGCTCATCGAGCATCCTGACCATCTGGAGGAGTTCGACGTCCCGGCCCTGGTATGCCCGGGCGATCTTCTGCCGGGCAAGGACGGTGCAGACGGAGCGGAGCAGGTCGACGTACTCCTCCCGTGTCCGGACGACTCCGCAGTCCCGGGCAGCCTCCCAGTCGATGGGAACGTACGACTCCATACCGGTGCGGAGCGCGGCGGCCCGCTCGGCGAGCGCGGCCGGATCGGTGCCGGCCCCCCGGCACCCCTCCTCGTCGACGTCCCCGAACCAGTAGCGCTGTAGCATGGTACGGTATTGGGAGGCAGTCGATATAAGAACGTCAGGCAAGACCGAAGGAGTAGACCATCACCGGGACCATGATCGCCCCCATGCAGTAGACCCGGCGGACGTTGACGAGAGTCGGGACGTAACCGACGGCGGTCGCGAGCAGGAGGACGAGCACCCCGAACGGGCCGCAGAGGAAGAGGGAGAGGAGGGCGACGAAGGCGATGACAGTGTGATTGAGCCTCGTGATGTTCACGCCGGAGAACCACGCGGCCATCGACGAGAGGCGGATGGTGATGAGGTAGGCGCCGATCGCGGCCAGCGCACCCGCAAGGAGGATGGCGGTCGCCGGCGGGATCTCCTCGAGCGCCCCGATCGCCGCCATAACACCGCTCCGGGTCCGGGCTATGGCATAGAATGCCGCAAGCCCGAGGAAGGCGTTCACGGTGTTTGCGGCGCTCGTCGCGAGGATGTACTCCCGGGGGTTGGAGTCGTAGCCGACGACCGAGGTGAGCAGTGCGTTTGCCGTGGCGCTCGAGAGGCCCGGGAGCCAGCCGACGAGAGCGCCGGCGGCCGAGCCGAGGAGGGAGCCCCGCCGGAGTGCGCCCGCGGGGAGGTCGATCCCCGTGAAACGCTGTTCGGGCATCGTCCCGTGCGACGCATGGAGGAGGACCGCGATCCCGAAGAGCCCGGAGAGAAGGGGCATCAGCACCCCGGACTCGCCGCCCGTTGGCCAGGCGAGGAAGGAGTAGCCGAGCGAGAAGAGGCCGAGGAGCCCGGATACCGCAAAGACCGCGAGCGCCCATCCGGGAGATTCGGAGACGACGATGAGGTAGCCGGCGACGGCGAGAATGACAAGACCGATCCCCCAGTCGATCGCCGGCTGGAGCGCCGGGAGGAAGAGGACGAACGCCACCGCGAGCGGGAGGGAGAAGGCGACCCCTGCAGCGCTCCCGAGAGCCGATATCCTGACGGCCTCCTCTCCCCGGCCCTCGAGGCAGAGGGCATGCGCGGGGAGGACCGCAAGCGATGTGTCGGCGTCGGGGATGCCGAGGAAGGTGCCCGGGACGTTGTCGAGGAACGTATGCGTAACAAGCGTGGAGAACATGGCCGAGGCGATGAAGGCCGGATCGAACCAGGCGAGCAGGAGCGCCTGGAGGGAGAGGAGAACGCCCGCCACGGTGTTTGCATGGATCCCGGGAACGAGGCCGCTCACGGCGCCGCAACCGATGCCGACCGCTGTCCCAAGCACGATACTCGCGAGCACGTGAAATAACGGTCGAAGCGGGCGGGGATAAATCAACCGAATTGCGTTCCCCGATACAGTCATATTCCACCGGGGCGAAGGTTGTAGCGATGAAGATCGCCATCACCCGGCTCGAGAACAAGGCGGCGGGAGACCGCGCCCTCTGCGCAACCTATGGCCACGACTGCTACACGGTCTCGCCGCTCCGCTCGGATCTGCGGCCCGAGCGGGTCGATACGTTCGTCGAGGCCGTCCACCGCGGCGAGTTCGACTGCCTCTTCTTCTCAAGCGCCCTTCCGGCGGCGATCGTCGGGCCGAGGCTTGAGCGGTGGCCCCGGGTGATCGCGATCGGGCCGAAGACCGCCGAGGTCCTCCGGGGGTTCGGTATCGAGGCGGAGGTCCTCCCCACCTTCTACTCCCGTGACTTCGTCCCCTACCTCGGGGAGTGGCTCCGGGGCCGGACGGTCGGGATCCCGCGGGCCGACGTCCCGAACCCCGGCCTTCTCGGGGCGATCGCCGATGCGGGAGGCACCGTCCGGGAGGAGCGGGTCTACGCCCTCATCCCCACCGGTGCCGAACTCGCGCTTGATTCCGCCGACGCCGTCCTCTTCACGAGCGCCATGTCCTACCGGGAAGCCCGGTGGCAGCCCCGCGACGACCTCCTCCTCGTCGCCATCGGCGAGATCACCGCCGATGCCATGCGGGCGGGCGGGCATACCCCGGCGGTCGTCGGAGACGGGTCGCTCGCCGGGACGCTTGAAGCACTGAACCACTACGCGGAAGGGAGGTGAGGAGATGACCGACCAGGACTATTCCATCCCGGAGTCCGGGATCGTCGTCGTCGACAAGCCCCGGGGGCCGAGCAGCCACCAGGTGACCGCCTGGGTCGGGGATATCCTCGGGCGCCGGGTGGGCCACGCCGGGACGCTCGACCCGCAGGTATCCGGGGTGCTCGTCGTCATGTTCGGCGGCGCCGTCCGGCTCGCCCCCGTCCTCCTTGCGCACAACAAGGAGTATGTCTGCCTGATGCGCCTCCACGGTGACGCATCCCGGGAGAGCGTGGAGCAGGCGGCAGCGGAGTTCGTCGGCCGGATCTACCAGCGCCCGCCACGAAAGAGTGCGGTGAAGAGGAACCTCCGGATCAGGAAGATCCAGGAGATCGAGATCCTCGATATGGATGGCCGGCTCGTCCTCTTCCGGGTCAGGTGCGATGCCGGGACCTACATCCGGACGCTCTGCATCCACCTGGGCTACGCGATCGGGACCTGCGCCCACATGGAGGAACTCCGGAGGATACGCTCGGGATCGTTCGACGAGACCGCCGCCGTCACGCTCCACGAACTCGCCGATGCCGCTGCAATCGCCCGGGAGGGCGAGAGTGAGCCCCTGCGGAGGATGATCCTCCCCGCGGCGGCCGCCGTCGCCGACCTTGCGAAGGTCGTCATCCGTGACACCGCCGTCGATGCCGTCTGCCACGGTGCGGTGCTTGCCGGAGTGGGGGTCGTTGGGAAGGAGGGCGGGTTTGCAAAGGGCGAGACGGTCGCGATCGTGACCGGGCGCGGCGAACTCGTCGGACTCGGGAAGGGCCTCGTCAATTCGTCGGCGTTAAAGCCCGGGGAACCGGGGTTCGTCGTCGCGCCCACCACCGTCCTGATGCAGCCCGGCACCTATCCCCGCGGCTGGAAAGCGCACGCCAGGAGTTAATATTAATAGAATATCCCGCCAACTAATGATGCACATTGCTGAGGTAGTCTAGACCGGTAGGGCGCGGGCCTGGAAAGCCCGTGGGGCGTTGAGCCCCTCGGGAGTTCAAATCTCCCCCTCAGCGTTTTAACATACGATTGATTCTTTTATCGGATCTTTTACAGAGACTCCCTGCAGGCTCCGGTCGTCATCATCTGGATTGTGCCGTGTTCTTTACCCTTTAGCGTGAAAACTTCCCGGTTCGGCCCCCTTCACCCATAGATTAACATGTAGAAGAGCTACCGAGGGCGATGCCATGAAGATCCGGGTGAGCACGAATGGCCCGTATATCGTGACCGGGAGTGTCCCGCTCATGGTGATGGAGATCTCCTACGATGACGAGGGGGACTGCCGGTCGTGGGAGAAGGTACGGGAGTATCCCCTGCAGGAACAGTATACCTTGTGCCGTTGCGGACAGTCGAAGAGCAAACCCTTCTGTGACGGGACACATGCGAAGATCCGCTTTGACGGTACTGAAACCGCCGGAGACGAACCGGATCTTCAGAGCCCGACCATCGTCACGGGACCGGAACTGGAACTGACCGATTATACTGGGCTCTGTGCGCGTGCGCGGTTTTGCCTGCGGGCCGGGGGGATCTGGAGCCTCATAAAAGAATCCGATATCCCGGAGGCCAGAAACACGGCAATAGAAGAGGCATGCCATTGCCCCGCCGGCCGGCTCGTTCTCCGTGATCGAAAGAGCGGTGAGGCGATCGAGCCTGCTCTGGATAGGTCCATCGTCGTGGTCGAAAACCCCGCCAGGGGCGAACATGGGCCACTCTGGGTTCGCGGCGGGATCCCTGTCGAGTCCGCCGACGGAAGGGCCTACACGGTCAGGAACCGGGTTACCCTCTGCAGGTGCGGGAGATCGCGGAACAAACCGTTCTGCGACGGGAACCATATCGGGCAGTAAACGATTCGATCCCCGTCTTTACGGCGCAAGAGATAGCGTCGCAGAGAAGTGTCGAGGACGATCGCAACGATGATCTTCAATAGCCCACTATAGATCATAGTATGTCTCAGACGACAGTGTGGGTATCCCGGGAGACGAAGGAGCGGCTGGCAGGGATGAAGCGGTACCCTCGCGAGACCTTTGACGATGTCATCAGGCGGCTCATGAATACCGCCGAGGACGAAGAGCCCCTGAGCGCCGAGGCTATCCGGGGAATCGAGGAGTCGCTCGAAGATATCAAGGCAGGCCGCCTGTATACCCTGGAAGAAGCGCGCGCCGAGTTGCAGGCGGTATGGGATACAGAGTAAAATTCACGGCAGCGGTGGTGCGGAACCTCGCGAAGATGCCCACGAGTGTCGGAACCCGGATCCTCGACGAGGTGGAGGCGCTTGCTCAGGAACCGGATCCCACCCGGCACGTGAAGAAACTGAAAGGAGGAGGCCAGAACCCTTTCTATTCACTGGGGGTCGGAGAATACCGTGCTACTTTGAATATCTGTGATGATCTCCTTCTGATCGTCGTGGTGGAAGTAGGTCATCGGTCGAGAGTATACCGAAAGCACTGATTTTCTTCGGAAAAAAGGGTTTCACCCCTCAGATCGATATTCCGACCAGCATCATCGAGAAGAGCACCAGGTCGTAGATGGTGTGCGTGATCGCCGACGTCGTCGTGTTCGTATACTGCCGGATGTAGGCGAAGACGATCCCCGCAAGGAAGACCGATATGAGGCCGTCCCAGCTGTACTGAAACGCATGAAGCGACGCAAAGAGGAGCGCCGGGAGGAGGATGCCGAACCGGGGCTGGAGCAGGCCGCGGATGCTCACCTCCTCGCCGAACCCCGCCGCGATCGACGCGACGATGATACCGGGGAGCGTGAGCGCCCCGGCAAAGAGGAGGTTGACGGCATCCATGTCGGTGACCGGGAGGCCGAGCCAGCCGATCAGCGCGGCGAGCGCCGGGTCGATGAAGTGGAAAGCGGCAACGAGCACAAGAGCCGCACCGACGGCGAGAAGAACCTCCTTTCCCGTCGGGCGGACGAGTCCGAGCCGCTCCAGGGTCTCGCGCCCCGTCCGCCGGACGAACGCCCCGGCGATGAAGAACGAGCCGACGAGCGTCCAGAAAAGGGTGTAGGCGTCCAGCGTGACCGTCTCAGCGAGGAGGTCCCCTGACTCGAGCAGGAGGTCGAGGAACGGCTCCGAGAGGTAGGGCGGAACCCCCGTGACAAGGAGCGGTATGGGCGGGATGAGGATCATGGCGAGGATGACCACGAGCGCGACCGTATGGAGGAGCGAGTCGGGGTCGAACGGGAGGTACCCCGCGAGCCATCCCCTGAACCGGCGGGAAAGCCCGACGAGGCTTGCAAGCCCCGCGACAAGGACGCCGAGGAGGAGGAGGGCAATCTCCGCGGCCATGGCAAGGTCGACCGTCTCCGCATCGACCTCCTCGGACTCGAGCATCTCGGTCGGCAGGATTGCTATGGCGCCGAACCCCGCCGCGATAGCCGCAAGCCCGGCGACCATGATCAGGAGCCAGAGGAGGGCGACCCACCGGAACAGAGGGTGCCGGGTTCCGGCGAGGTAGACGAGCATCGCGAGGATGACGAAGAGCGCCACGTCGAGCGCGGCGACGAGGAACGAACCGAACTCCCCACCGACGAGCCCGGAGGCCGCAACCAGGATGATGAGGCCGAAGAAAGCGATCAGCAGTTCGGGTGCGTGTCGTTGGAAAAATTCTCGTGACATGATGATTCCCGGTCTGAAATAGAGTATCTCTTCACGCGCAGCCGCAATGAAGGTAACGGAGGTTCACCACCGCCCGGGCCTCCCGGCGGCAAGCCAGCCCGCCGCCCCCGTTATCGCGAGACCTATGGCCTGCAGCAGGAAGAGGGTCGGCAGCGGCACCCGGCCGATGAGGGCGGCGCCCGCAAACGGTCCGGCCGCAAGACCCAGGGAGTAGAAGGTGTTGTAGATGCCGTAGGCGGCGCCCTGCGAACCGTGGTCGCGGTAGATGCCGGCGAGGATCGGCATCACCGGGACGATTGCGCAGCTCAGGGCGACCCCCAGCACGAAGACGGCGATGGTTGTGAGGGGGAGGGTCGGGGCCTGCACGGCGGCGACGACCGCGGCCGCCGAGAGGAGGAGCCCCCCACCGGCGAGGTGGCGGCTTCTCCCGTAGCGGTCGTAGATCCTTCCTGCGGCCGGCTGGGCGAGGATGGCCGCGACCGCGAGCACCGCGAAGACAAGCCCGATCGTTGCCGGGGACGCCGAGAAGGCAGCGTGCAGGTGAACCGGGAGGTAGGGGTCCACGATACCGTAGGTGGCGGATACCGCGACGACCACGACCGCACAGGCGGCAAGCAGGCGGCGGTTCTTCGCGGGCAGCACCGTCGACCGCTCTTTCTGCCTGCAGGTGCGCACCGGGACGGCGAAGGCCACAAGACCGACCGCGGCCACGAGCACCGCAGGGATGAGGAAGGTCGCGGTGTAGCCCAGGTACTCGAAGAGCAGCCCCCCGAGGACCGGGCCGATGACCGTCCCGAACCCGACCGCCGAGAGTGCGATCCCCATCTTCTCCCCGAGCCGTGCCGGGTCACAGGTCTCGGCGAGGAGGGCAAGCCCCGCCGACCAGGTGGCGGCAGCGGCTATCCCCTGGACCACCCGGGCGACGATCAGGTGGGTGGCCGTGGTAGAGAAGCCGAAGAGCGCCGTCGCAAGGGCGAGGAGGAGCATCCCGGCGACGATGAGCGGCCGGCGGCCCACCCGGTCGGAGAGGAGGCCCATCGGGATGGAGAAGAGAAGGAGCATCGCGGCGTAGAGCCCGAAGACGATCCCGACGAACGACTCGTCCACCCCGAGCCGGGGGGCATACTCGGGAAAGACCGGGATGAGGAGGCCGTAGATCGCCATATCCATGAATATGACGAGTGCGACCAGGACGAGGATGGCGTCCGGCGATGCGGCGATACGGTTCCTGAAGGCGCGGAGCCGATGCAGTATTCCGGTCGTCATGCTGACTCATCTCCATAGAGAACTGCTCATCCCCCGTAGGTTGGCGCCGTCAGGTTATATCGGTTACAGAAGAAGATTTTGCCGGGGCCGCCTCACCGGACTCCGCGATAGTAGGCAAGCTCGCGGGCATGGGGTCGGAACGCCTCGACGAGCGCCGCCGCTTCGTCGTCGGGCAGAGGGCCTCTCCGGCCGGCGGCGGCAAGCGCCTGCACCTCCGCCGGCGTCGAGCAGCCGACGATCGCGACGGAGATCTCCTGTGCGAGGGCGTACCGGACGAGAACCTCAGGCGTCACCCCGGCACCGGGGACGAGGTAGTTCGACCCGCCGAGCACCTTCATCCCGATGACCGCGACCCCCTGCTCCCTCGCGGTCGTGAGCACCCCATCGAGAAACCCGCCAAGCGCCCCCTCAACGGGGTTTACGGGCATCATCACGGCGTCGACCGGCCAGTTCTCGACCGCGTGTGCGAGGACGTCCGGGTCATGATGCCCCGTCACCCCGATATGCCGGACGACACCGGACTCCCGTGCCTCGACGAACGCCTCGAGCGCACCGGACGGCCCTTCAACCTCCCGTATATCGGGGAAAGACCGGACATCGTGGATCTGCCAGAGGTCGAGGGTTTCGATGCCCATCCTCTGGAGAGTCTCTTGAAGGTCCATCTCGGCGTCCGCGTGGAGCCGGCTCGCCGACTTGCTGGCCAAAAAAACCGGTTCCCGGAGGTCGGGACGGTTCCGCCAGACCTCGCCGTAGTAGTCCTCGCTCCCGGCGTAGACCTTTGCCGAGTCGAAGTAGGCGATCCCCTGATCGAGCGCCTCGGTGATGACGGCCTCTGCCTCCGCGTGCTGCCCGAACGTCCGGAGAACCCCCTCTCCCCCGAGCCCCACCCGGGTGACCTCTCGCCCGGTCTTCCCGAACCGGCGCGTATCGAGCCCCTCCATGGGCCATCCTATCTGATACCCACGTTATAAAACCTTCACCGGGGGCCAATGGGTTACCTACCCCGACCATACCGGGTGCATGAGGGAGAGGCGGCGAGGCCCTGTCGCCGGCCGGTGCGGCACCCACTACCCCGAAGAACATTCGGGGCATTCTGCTCCGCAAACACCCCCCGGCCCGCTCTCGATTCCACCATATGAAGGCGGTGCGGCAAGACTCCCGGAGACGAGCGAGAAGCCCGTTATCCTGGAAACCCTCACCGCTGAGGGTGCCTCCGGCCGGGCAGGGTCACGGCAGATACGCAACGGCTGGACGGAGGTACAACCTCCATCAACAGGGCGTTTTCGCCCTGAATTTTCGCTTTCGGACAAGGGGTAAAGTTTATTTACGCCAAGAGGCATCGTCCCCCACATGAAGAGGATGTTTGGTATCCTTGCTCTCATGGTGATTGCGAGCATCATGATTGCAGGGTGTGTGCAGCCTGCGGGCAACGAGACGGTGACACCCGGTGTAACCCCGGGACTCACCGAGACCCCGATGGGAACAGTAGAGGAGACACCGGCGATAACGGCAACACCGATGGAGACCGAGACAACTCCGGTGGAGACCGAGACGCCGATGACAACGGCAACACCGATGGAGACCGAGACAACTCCGGTGGGGACTGAGACGCCGATGACAACGGCGACGACCCTTGCGGGAGGCGAAACACCGATGGCGACGACTCCTGCAGGCGCGACGGAGACCCCGCCGGGACCGCCGGCGGCACTCGTCGCTGACGAAACCATCTCCATCACCGACAGCGGGTACGCGCCGAACTCGCTCACCGTCCCCGTGGGCACCACAGTGGGATGGACCAACGAAGCTTCGACGAACCAGACCGTATCGGCTAATGGAGAGGCTGGATTCTTCGACTCCGGGCTACTCGCGCCGGGCGATACGTTCAGTTACACCTTCAACGGCGTGGGCAACTACACCTACCAGTCGATGACCGGCGGATTTGAGGGTGAGATCATCGTCACCGCCTGACCCTCTTTTTTTTTGCACCGGTGCCTGTAAGGGAGCCTGCGAAACTCCCTTACGTTCGCCGGTATGCCTCTGCGGCCCTGACCAAATTTTCGGCGAACCCTTCGGGGAAGTAGGCATGGGTGTACTGCCCGATCGTGTTCTGCGCGGTAAGCCCGTCGCGGCCGCCGTCGATACCCCGCCCGCGGAGGAGCTCCAGGGCGAACCGGGCGTCACGAGCACAGTCAAGCCTTGAGTAGTGGTACTCGTGGCCCCGGAAGGCCGACCCCCGGGTAAGGATCGGTGCCGTCCCGGCAACCCGGGCATCGACATACCCGAGGGCCTGGATGCGGCCCGTCATCTCCGCCGCCGCCGGGAGGACGCCGGCCATCGGGTAATCCCCCTCGCCGGCCGCAAGCCGTTCGGTGAGGTAGATGAGCCCGCCGCACTCGGCGTAGACGGGCATCCCGTCGTCGGCCGCCCGGCGGATATCTTCCCGGCACCGGGACGAGGAGAGCGCCTCCGCGTGGAGCTCCGGGTAGCCGCCCCCGAGGTAGAGGAGATCCACATCCGGGAGCCGGTCGGTCATCGGCGAGAAGAAGACCGGTTCCGCCCCGGCCCGCACGAGTCGGTCGATGTTGTCCGCGTAGTAAAAGCAGAACGCCGCGTCGTTTGCGACGCCGATGCGCACCCCGGTCTCCGGCCGGGCGGATTCCTCCGCCGGTGCCGGGAGGGGCGGGGACGACCGGGCGAGGTCGATGAGCCCCGGGAGATCGCACGTCTCCTCGACCACCGCGCCGAACCGCGCCATCAACCCCGTCTCGGCCGCCATCGCGAGTCCGAGGTGCCGGCTTTCGACCACAAGATCCTTTCGCCGGGGAATTCCCCCGTAGATGGGGAGGCTCTTCGTCTCCTCGATCATGGCAAGGTGGCGGGGGCTCCCGATCCGGTTGAAGATGGCTCCGGCGACCCGGACGGCCGAATCAAACCCCGCATATCCCTGGACCATGGCATGGACGCTCCGTGACGCGCCCCCCGCGTCGACCACGAGAAGAACCGGGGCGTCGAGGATCTTTGCGACGTGCGCCGTGCTCGCGGTATCGGTTCCTTCGAGCCCGTCGAAGAGCCCCATCGCACCCTCGACGACGGCGATATCGGCCCCGGCAGAGGTGCGGACGAACGTCTCCCGCACCCCCGCCTCACCCATCATGAACGGGTCGAGGTTGCGCGACGTCCGGCCGCAGATAGCCGTATGGTGCGTGGGATCGATGAAGTCCGGGCCCACCTTGAAGGGCTGGACGGCGAGCCCGCGGGCGACGAGCGCCGCCATCAGGCCGCTTGCAAGTGTGGTCTTGCCGCAGCCGCTGTGGGTTCCGGCGACGACAATTCGTGGAATCGTGCGCATAACGTTCCTGTAGTGTTGAATACCGCAGAAGATAAATATGACCGGGGATAACCACGATATATCAGATCGATTTGCCCTACCGCAAGTTGATTTGATTTGCCGAACGGCAACACATCACAGGTGATATCATGCACATCATGGAAGGATTCTTACCGAGTCCCTGGTGGCAGATCTGGTTTCTCGTCTCTCTGCCCTTCATCGTCATCGGACTGTACCAGCTGAACAAACTCGTGCAGGAGAAGCGGGAAGCCCTGCCGCTCCTCGCGGTCGCAGGCGCGTTCGTCTTCGTCCTCTCCTCGCTCAAACTCCCCTCGTTCAACGGGAGCTGCTCCCATCCCACGGGGACGGGGCTCGGCGGCATCCTCTTCGGCCCCTTCATTGCCGCCGTCCTCGGGCTGATTGTCCTGGTCTTCCAGGCGGTCTTCCTCGCGCACGGCGGGATCACGACCCTCGGGGCAAACGTCTTCTCGATGGGGATCGCAGGGCCCGTCGTCGCCTACACCATCTATAAGGCCGGAACCCGGGCGGGCGCAAACACCTACGCGACGGTCTTTATCGCCGCAGCTCTTGCGGATCTGGTCACCTACGTCGTCACCTCGGTCCAGCTCGCGCTCGCCTTCCCCGGGACCACCGGGTTCTTCGGGGCGTTCTCGGCATTCGCCGCGGTCTTCGCCGTCACCCAGGTTCCGCTCGCCATCATCGAGGGCGCGATCATCATGCTCGTCTTCAAGTACATCGTCCAGCTCAAACCCGAGATCCTCACGCGCTTAAACCTGCTCTCCGAGAGCAGCGTCAACAAACTCCGGGAGGCCGCAGCATGAAGTACGCCATGGAGATCGCGGTCGCCGCGCTCATCATCGTCTTCGCCGCCGTCTTCCTCGTCCAGGACGCCGCGATACAGGCCACCCTCAGCGACGGGCAGGAAGCCTGGGGCGGGGCCGACGGCGAGGCCGCCGGGCTCATTGAAGCAACCGGCTACGAGCCCTGGATCGAGCCCTTCTGGGAGCCCCCGAGCGGTGAGATCGAGTCGCTCCTCTTTGCCCTGCAGGCCGCCATCGGCGCCGTGATCATCGGTTACATCTTCGGCTACTGGCAGGCCGGCAGGAAGGCCGCCTGATTTTTTCCGGCAATCCCGCAAAGATATAGGGGGAGATGCAATGTACGAGGTGCTTGAAGACTTTGCCCAGACCAACAACCTCCGGGAGACGAGCCCGGCCCTCAAACTCTTCATCGGGCTTGCAAGCATCCTCCTCTGTGTCTCATCGCCGGGTCCCGTCGCCCCCCTGCTCGTCGCGGCCTCGATGAGCGCCGCCGTCCTTGCCCTTGCAAAGATCCCGGCACGGTTCTACGCAAAACTCCTCCTCGTTCCGGTCTCATTTGCAGCGATGAGCATCGTCGTGATCCTCTTCATCACCGGCGGTGGGGCGGTGCTCCTCGAAGTCCCCGATCTGCCCCTCGCAATCACGGCGGACGGCGCGAACCTCGCCCTTCTCCTCCTCGCGCGGGTCTTCGGGGGCATGTGCTCGCTCTACTTCATCGCGCTCACGACGCCGATGACCGAGATCTTCGATCTCCTCCGGAAACTCAGGGTTCCCGCCGTCCTCATCGATCTCGCCATGCTCACCTACCGGTTCATCTTCATCCTCATCGAGGAAGCAGGACAGATCTACCGCTCGCAGGTGATGCGGCTCGGCTACAGGAGGTTCCGGGAGTCGGTGCATTCCTTCGGGATGCTCGCCGGGGCGCTCTTCATCAGAACCTGGGAGAGCGGCGAATCTCTGGTTCTTGCGATGGACGCACGCTGCTACGACGGCAGGCTCGGGATTCCCGGCGATACCCGACCGATCTCGGTTCTCGCGCTCGCAGGCGGCCTCCTCTACCTCTCGGCAGTTCTCGGCGTCTCGCTCTCCACCGGGGGGGTGGTGCTCGTATGACGGAACCGCTGCTTGAAGCCGAGAACGTCGCCTACACCTATCCGAACGGCCCCGCCGCCCTCGCCGGGGTGAGCATCCGGATCGAGGCCGGCTCAAAGACCGCTCTCGTCGGGCCGAACGGCGCCGGGAAGTCGACGCTTCTTCTGATGCTCAACGGTATGCTCCGGCCGGCCTCGGGCGCGATCCGGTTCGACGGCCGACCGCTCGCCTACGACAACCGGAGCCTCCGCGAACTCCGGCGGCGGGTCGGGTTCGTCTTCCAGAACCCCGATGTCCAGATAATCGCCCCGACCGTTGAAGCGGACGTGGCCTTCGGGCCGGTGAATCTCGGCCTCCCTCCCGACGCCGTCCGGCGGGCGGTGCGAGACGCGCTCGGCTACGTCGGGCTCCGGGGCTACGAGAAGCGGCCGCCCCACCACCTCTCCGGCGGCGAGAAGAAACGGGTCGCCATCGCAGGCATCCTCGCAATGGAACCTGCGGTTCTTGTCTTCGACGAGCCGACCTCCGCGCTCGACCCTGCAAGTTCGGAGGAGGTGATGGAACTCCTCGACGAACTCGCCTCGGGCGGCCGGACGGTGCTCGTCTCCACCCACGACGTCGAACTCGCCTACCGCTGGGCCGACTCGATCGTCCTCATGGAGCGGGGGGGTGTCCTCGCCCGGGGGCCGCCGGAGGAGGTCTTCTCCGACCACGGCCTCCTCGCGTCAGCCAGGCTGAAACCTCCCGCTCTCCTCGACCTCTACAACGAGCTCGGCCTCCGGGGCATCATCGACCGGGACGTTCCTCCAAAGAGCGTGCTCGAGTTCACCGACCGGATCGAGCAGGCGATACACGGCCACGCCGCGGTACGGAGCGAGACCGGGAGGATCTACCTCTGCGACGCCGACCTGACCGGCGGGGACGATCTGCGGCGGCTCGTCGAGAAGGGGGCGGTCGACCACGTCGGGGCGATGGGCACCCGCGCAAAGGAGTTCGCCGGCCGGGAACGGCTTCTCCTCGACTACACCTACGGCGTCATCGACAGATGCATCCTTAAAGCCCTCATCGGCGAAAACTCGCTCATCATCACCACCGGGGGCATGGTCGAGCACGTTCGTCGCCGTATCGGGGAGTACAGCGCCGAGAGCGGGCGGACGCTCGCGGTGATCCCGGTGGAGGAACCGGAGGGGATCCTCTATGCGAGAGACGAGCGTATCCCCTTCTGACCGGCATTCCGGAGCTCGGCGCTCGTTTTCCTGGTGGCTGACCGCTCCGGGGGAGAAGGTTAATCCGGTCCCGGTGCCCGAAGAGTACCTTATGATGCTCGAAGAGGTGCTGTACCGGATATCCGAGCAGGCGAAACGGAAGCGGATGACCTTGCCCGACCAGAAAACAAAGATCGTCTGTACCATCGGGCCCGCATCGCGCTCGCCGGAAGTGCTCGCCCGGATGATCCTCGCCGGCATGAACGTCGCGCGACTCAACCTCTCCCACGGAACGTTCGACGAGCACCGGGAGACCATCAAGAACATCCGGACCGCGGCGGACGATACGGGCCTCCCGGTCACGATCCTGCTCGACCTCCCGGGACCGAAGATCCGGATCGGCGATCTCACACATGAACCCCTGGAACTCCACAAAGACGAGACCGTCACCCTCACGACCGGCCCGGCGTCGAGCGACCCGTCCCGGATCCCCGTCGATTTCGAGCAGTTTCCGCAGCTGGTCTCGGAGGGGAGCACCATCTTCCTCAACGACGGGTTCCTCCAGCTCCGGGTAGACGAGGTTGCCGCAAGCGAGGTCCGGGCGACGGTGATCATCGGCGGCCCGCTCCTCTCGCGCAAGGGGATGAGCCTCGTCGGCGGCGGGGGGATCGTTGCCCTCAGCGCCGTGACCGACCGGGACCTCGAGTGCATCGATTTCGGGCTCGCCGAGGGGCTCGACACCTTCAGCATCTCCTTCATCGAGCGGGCGGAGGATATCCTGAAAGCACGGGAGTATGCAGCCCAGTCAGGGAAGTCCATCCGGGTGATAGCCAAGATCGAGCGGCAGGAGGCGCTCGCAAACCTCGACGGAATCCTCCGGGAGACCGACGGGGTCATGATCGCCCGGGGCGACCTCGGGGTCCAGACGCCGATCGAGGATGTTCCCACGGTGCAGAAGCGGATCATCCAGAAGGCGAACATCCTCGGCCGCCCGGCGATCACCGCCACCCAGATGCTGATGTCGATGACCGACAACATCCGGCCCACCCGCGCGGAGGTGACCGACGTCGCAAACGCCATCCTCGACGGGACGGATGCGGTCATGCTCTCCGAGGAGACGTCCATCGGGAAGTACCCGGTCGAGACGGTCGCGATGATGGCGAAGATTGCCCGGTCAACCGAGGAGAAGCGCTCGATCGTCGGTGCCGGGTGTAGCGCGCTCGCCTACTTCCGGCAGGGGAAAGGCAGGGAGAAGATCACCGTCAACGATGTCGTCTCCATAAACGTCGTCGAGGCGATAGATGCGCTCGGCATCCGGCTGGTGCTGACGCCCACCCGTTCCGGGAGCACGCCGAGAAACATCTCCCGGTTCAAGCCCGAGGCCTGGATCCTCGCGTTCACCCGGAACCCGAGCACCTTCAAGTTCCTGGCGTTCTCCTACGGGGTCTGCTCGTTCCTGATCCGGAGCGAGAAGGAGTACTGGCACGAGGCTATCCTCGACTCGGTCCGTGATTCCGGCATCATCAAGTCCGGGGAGCGCGTGGTGCTGACCGAAGGGGTCTCCCCGGGGCGTGAAGGGACCGATTCACTCATCATCCTTACGGTGGAATGAGAGAACCGGGACGGCGAAAACCCTATCCCGGCGGGGGGCGAACACTCATCAATCATGGGAGTGGTCGTTTCGAGCGAGCGAGACGTATCGAGCCAGGATGGCGTGCTGAAGGAGAAGACTGCACGCCTCTCGGTCGTCTCGAACACGCTTCTTGTGGTGCTGAAACTTGGCGTCGGGATCGCGATCGGTTCGGTCGGCATCATATCTGAGGCGATCCACTCCGCGATCGACCTGATCGCCGCGGTCATCGCCTACTTTTCGGTCAGACAGTCGGCCCGGCCCCCCGATGAGTGTCATACTTTCGGGCACGGGAAGTACGAGAGTATATCCGGGCTTCTTGAGGCGGTCCTGATCCTGGTGGCCGCTGTCCTGATCGTGAACGAAGCGTTGAAAAGCCTCCTCGGCGGGGAGGAGACGCTGAACGTCGAGGCGCTTGGACTCGGTATCGGCGTCATGCTGCTCTCGGCGGTGGTGAACTACTACGTCTCCTCCCGGCTGATGACAGTGGCGAAGAAGACGGATTCGATCGCGCTCGAGAGCGACGCCTGGCACCTCCGGACAGATGTTTACACCTCCTTCGGGGTCGTGCTCGGGCTCGTCCTGATCCGGCTGACCGGCCTTGTGATCCTCGACGCCCTCATCGCGCTCGTGGTCGCCGGGATCATCCTCCGGGCAGCATTCGACCTCATCAGGCGCTCGTTCGAGGATCTCGTCGACCGGAGCCTCCCCCCGGAGGAGGAGACCCGGATCCGGGAGATCCTCAATGAACACTGCACGGACGTCATCAACTTCCACCGTCTCCGGACCCGCCGGTCAGGTCCAAACCGGTTCGTGGACCTCCACATGGTCGTCCCGCGGACCGCGACCCTCGACGAGGCGTATAGTGTCGTGAAGCACATGGAGACCGACGTCAAACGGGAGTTCCCCCGGACGAACGTCACGATCCGGGTCCAGCCCTGCACCGGCGAGGACTGCTCCGAATGCGGGATCTTCACCACCTGCCCGGAGTGCGATCTTACGGCGCGCCGGGACGACTGAGCGGCGGTCTCAGAGCAACAGCGTGAGGGCGAGGCAGGCCACGAGCGGGACTACGAGGTTGTCGTCCACCAGGCTCACCAGTTCGGCGATGGCCACGGCAGCCGCTGTCATGAGGGCGATCCCCGGTGGGACGAGGAAGCAGAGGGCGGTTGCCGTCACCACGAACCCGGCAAGAGTGCCTTCAAGCGATTTGTTGTTATAGATCCGGGTTCTGCCGAACCGGAGACCGACAAGGGTGGTGATGCTGTCGAGGAGCGAGAGCGCGACGAGCCCGACGAACACGATCTCTTTTGCAAAGAAGGCGATGCAGAAGAGGGCTCCGAGCGCGAAGAAGAGCGCTCCTTTCCCGGGTACGGCGTCGCGCCGTTCGAGACCTGCGATGATCTGTGAGATGACCGGGATGGTGTAGCCCCGGGAGATAGCGTCGGAGAGGATGAAACCCACGAAGAGAGCGAGCACGAGGACGGAGAGGACGAGGTCGCGGTCGAAGAGGAGGACGAAACCTGCGATCCCGAGACCGAAGGTGAGGTGGACGATCTGTCGGAGCGACTCGTGCATCACTTCTGAAGTCGGCGGGGAACCGGTTAAACCCTCTGCCAGCGGATCCGGATCATGGCGGTTAAGTAGCCGGGGAGCGCATATTTCAGCAGGAGGTGATGGATGGAGCCTTCAGTCCACACAGGAAATGACGCTGCCGAGGCCAGGGATATGGACGCCGTGGCACGATTCTACGTCAAATGCGCGCTCTGGCTCGGGGTCCACGACCCGGCCTTCGTGGACGCCTATTTCGGCCCGGCAACGGTGAAGGAGGAGGCGCTCACGGTTGCGGTCCCGCCCGACCGCATCGCCGGGTACGCCGTCGACCTCCTTGCCACCCTGGACAGGATCGATCCCGATCGCCTGGAGGAGGCGGGGCGTATGCGCCACACCCATCTCCGGGAGATGATCCGGGCGCTCAATACCCGTGCCGGAATCCTCGCGGGGGAGAAACTCTCCTTCGATGCCGAGACCGAGGCGCTCTACGGGGTCGCGGCGACGGAGGACGACCCGGACTGGTACGGCGAACTCCATGCAGCGCTCGATGCCCTAATCCCGGGAGATGGTGATCTGTCCATCCGTTTTCAGGCGTTCATGGACTCGTTCGTCATCACGCCCGACCGGCTGGAACCGGTCTTTGCGGCGGCATTTGCCGAGAGTCGCCGGAGAACCGTCGAACGCCTGCCGCTCCCGGTGGGGGAGCGGCTCGAGATCGGCTACGCTGCCGGGGAGCCATGGGAGGCGTTCATCCGCTACCTCGGTGACGGGAAGAGCCTCGTCCGGGTGAACGCCGATCTGCCGGTCACCATAGACCGGGCGCTCGCCTACGCCTGCCACGAAGGCTACCCCGGCCGCCACACGATGCGGACGATCCGGGAGGCGGCGCTCGTCCATGCCCGGGGCTGGATCGAGCACTCGGTCGTCACCCTCGCATCACCGCTCGCGACGGTCGCCGAAGGGGCCGCCGTGCTCGCGGGAGAGATGATCTTCCCCGCCCCCGGGCGTGCGCGGTTCTTCGAGGAGGTTCTCTTCCCCCTGGCCGGGGTCGAGCCGGAAGATGCCGGGCACTTCGATGCCGTCGTTACCGCGTCTACGGCCCTGAACCTTACGGGAAACGCCCGGGTGGCCCGCGGGTACCTCGGCGGCGTGCTGTCGCGGGAGGAGGCGTGCCGGTACCTCCAGGAGATCCTGCTCCTTGATGCGGAAGCGGCAGAGACGCGTCTCCGGTTCATCGAGGAGTTCCGGGCGTACCCGGTGGCCCTCGCGGAAGGCTACCGGATCGTCCGGGACTACGTCGGAGACGATGCGGATCGGTGGGAACGCTTCGTGCACGCCCTCACCGAACCGGAGCTGCCCGGCGACCTCAGATCGAGCGGCAGTCCTGGATGAACGACCGGGCCTCTTCATCGGTGATCGCATAGCTCGCCTGCGCGTCGAGCGCGACGACACGGAGAACCACCGCGACATCGTCGAGGCGCCGCTTGTGATCCCCGCGAACGTGCTTCCTCACCTCGCGCAGGGTATCGAGCGCGGTCGCGACGTTCGCGATCGTGCAGAGCGCGCTCTCCCGGGTGCCGGTCTCGACAACGGGGAGGGAACGGGGCAGCTGATGAGCGGGAACAGGGGTCATGCTACCTATCCTTGCGCTCCATGAACTTGAACCTGCTGGAATCTCAGTAGATAACGTATTAACCCCAAAATCCTAATCTGAATCGAGTATCTCCTGGCCGGAGACCGACCTATGAGCGCAGATGATATGACCGATACGCCCAGACAGGATGGCTACAAAGACCTCATCGCAAGCCCCTACCTTGTCGGATCCATAAAGTTCGTTCTCCCGCTGGCCCTCATCCCGGCCGTCTTTGCAGCCCTTTATCTGATCGAACCCTATGAACAGTTCCTCATCATCTCCGGGCTGATCGCCGCTTACTTCGTCCCCCCGGCCGGGAAGGAGACGATCATCCCGCTCGTGGTCGTCCTGGGTTATCCCTGGTGGCTCATCACGCTCGTCATCTTCCTCCTCGACGTTGCCGTCTCTCTCTTCGTCGTCTGGAACTTCGACCTGGCGCTGAAGATCCCGCTCATCGGCCGTCTGCTCGAGAGCGGGATGACGATCGGCAGGAATTATACCGAGAGCCAGCCCTGGCTCCGGCGATTCTCGACGGTCGGGCTCATCCTCTTTGTCTTCTTCCCGCTCCAGGGAACCGGGGCGATGAACGGGGCGATCCTCGGCAGGCTGCTCGGGCTGAACAATAACCGGGTCTTTGGTTGTGTCTGCATCGGGTCGCTCACCTCCTGCCTCATCTTTGCCCTCGGCTCCGACGTGCTCCTGGACGTCTACCGGCAGAACCCCGCGCTCGGGATCGGCATCGTGGTCGGGATCGTTGTTGCCGTTGTGGCTGCGATCATTGGCTGGTGGATGTATCGGAAGCGGTTCCGGGGACGGACGCCCAGATAACCCGGTCGCGCGGCACAAGCACTCTTCACCCGGTCACCCGGGGCTCGGCCGGGGCCGCGAACCAATCCTGTAGCGCCGCGGTCTTCGTGGATATTTCTAACGCTGTGGATCGGAACCGCGGGAGCAGTTAAATCCAACAGATACGCCACCTATTTTTCGATCCGGGTCAAATCCTATCCGGGAGGCACCGGGACGGGCAAGTGAGCCATGAAGAAGACGTTCCCGGCAGCAACGCAGTCCCGTAGCTGCCTGCACGGCCGCCATGGGGGGTCCGTCGCGGGACGCTACAAAGAGGCCTTCAGTGGTGTGGGGCACTGCGACGGATTATAGGGGGCGGACCGGAGAATATACCGATTTTCGGAAGAAAAATTCAACGAATCATAGTATAACATAACAAATGTCTGCAATTATTTGGCTATTTTTAACAAAATTATGGAATTATATGCCACCTAGTGCTACAAGAGTATAATTTCGTAACATTTAAGGCTGAAGGAACTCTATCCACTAATATTCTATCTACACGAAAACGACGTGTGGTGGTCGATCCGATGACCCTTCGTGCGTATCCCTGGGGATAGAATTGACCGATAACGAGGAAAAATGATGAAGAAGATCATTGGGCTGTTACTCACTCTGATTCTGGCAGCATGCTTGCTGGCTGCCGGATGCACATCAACCGAATCATTTGGATCCGATCCGGGGAAGACCCTTGTAGTAGGGGAGATGTGGCGTGTATCGTCGATTAACCCGGGAGACGGGCACGACGGGGGCACCTTCATCACAGAAAAAGCAATTGTGACCGAGACCCTTGTCGGGGCAGACGCCGACTTCACTCTTGTGCCGAACCTCGCCACCGACTGGCGGCAGATCGGCGACACGACGTGGGAATTCAACCTCAGAGAGGGAGTAATGTTCCACAATGGGGAGGAGATGACCGCCGAGAACGTGGCGTTCTCACTGAACCAGGCCACCGAAACCTCTTCCAGCACCGCAGCACTGCTCGACTACAAATCGTGTGAAGTGGTGGGCCGCTACACGATCCGTATCCACACAAACGCGGTAAATCCGCTTGTACCGGGAACGCTGCATTACCCGGACACGGCAATCATCCACCCGGATTCGTACGATGCATCGGGCGTGTTCACGACGCCGATCGGGACGGGTCCGATGAAGCTTGAGTCCTTCAACGAACAGACCGGGGAGGTTGTCGTCGTCAAGAACAGCGAGTGGTGGGGAGGAGAACCCGGTCTTGATCGGATGATCATCCGCGGGTACGAGAGTCCGACAACCCGGGCGATGCTTGCCGAGAGCGGGGAGGTCGATTTCACCGTCGATCCGCCCTACAGCGAGGTCGATCGCCTGGACGCGATCGACGGGATCCGCGTGGAGAAGTACAATACGCCGAGGATCTACAAACTCGATGTCAACCTGAACCGCCCTCCGATGGACGATAAAAACGTTCGCAAGGCGATATCCCACGCAATCGACCGCGACGGGATCGTCGACAACGTCCTCTACGGGGTAGGGAGTTCGGCCGGGGGCGTCTTCCTCCCAACGATGGCCTGGGCGAACACCGACCTGAAACCCTACACCTACGATCCGGCGCTTGCAAAGCAGTACCTTGCGGAGTCAGGGTGGACTGACACGGACGGCGACGGATATGTCGACAAAGACGGCAAGAGCCTCAAGGTGAAGGTCGTGACCTATACCGAGCGCCCGGGACTGCCGCCGATGCTTGAGGCCATTGCGGCAAACCTCAAGTCGATCGGCATCGAGGTCGAGACGCTCTCGATGGAGAACAGCGCCCTGACCGCGGCAATGGCCGACGGCACCTGGGACCTGTATCTCGCCGCGTACAACCTCGCCATGGTTCCCGACCCGGAGTATGTCCTGAAGAGCTGGTACACCACCACCGGGGCCAGCAACATGGCGGGCTACAGCAACCCGGAGGTCGACCGCATGATCATGGAGGGCCACAATATCGGCGACCTTAACGAACGCTACGACCACTTCCGCCGGATCGAGGCGATCGTCTACGACGACCTGCCGACGATCAACGTCGCCTACTACGGCGTCGCCATCGTCATGAAAGATACCGTAAACGGCTACAAGTTCGATCCGACGGCACACGACTACCGGATCGATCCGTTCATGTCCATCTCGACATGAACCCGTTTTTGATCGCAACAGGGAAGGGGCGCGGCGGAAGGATCGCCGCTCATGGAGCGCCGGCGATTGCCCGCGTACCACACGAGATACGACGTTGAAGACCGGCGGCGGATTTACAGAACAGGCATTCTGTGAGCGAAAAGGGCCGTTGAAGCGAGTACTACAGGATTTACAGGAGAGATAACATGGACGACAACACGATGAAATCGCACATTGCACAGACCTGGAATGCGGAAGCAGGGTACTATGACACTCATGTCTCCCACGGAATTCAGACGGACGAGGAGAAGAAACTCTGGATGGACGTGTTCCAGAATGTTTTACCGGAGGGGGATCACCTCTCCATCCTGGATGTCGGATGCGGGACCGGCGCGATGGGACTGATCCTTGTGGAGATGGGCCATACCATCTCAGGGATCGATCTTTCGGAAGGAATGATGTCGGTCGGCAGAAAGAAAGCGAAAGCCGCAGGCCTTTCCATGACCTTTCAGAACGGAGACGCGGAAGATCCGCCGTTCTCCGAGAACGCCTTTGACGCAGTCATCAACCGTCACCTGCTCTGGACGCTTCCTCACCCGGAGACTGCCCTTGCCGGCTGGTACCGGGTATTGAAGCCGGGAGGCGTGGTGATGGTGATTGACGGCGTCTGGGATGATGGCTCTCCCTTTTCCGCTGCCCGCCGGAGAACAAGCGCTGCTCTTGCACGCATCTTCGAGCCGCACCCGCATGGGGAAGAAGGGTACGCCGAGGAAGTTCGCGATGCGCTGCCGAATAGAGGCGGGGTTCCGGCGGAAACCTCTCGCACGTATCTGAAAGCGGCCGGGTTCTCCGGGATCTCCGTATTGAGTCTCGACAGCATCCGGAAAAACCAGCGAAACAGGCTGAGATGGTACCAGAAGATCAACCCGATCAGCCCGTACTACCTGATCTCCGGCAGAAAAGGAGCCGAGTAAATGAAAGCAATATCCCTGCTTTGTACGTTCGCGGCAGTATTTCTCTGCATCGCCGTGGCAGGCTGTATCGAGAGTAATGCTGAAGAAAATGTGTTGATCGTCGGAAACCATCTGATGGTCGACGCACGCGAGCTGGATCAGGGCACCGGCACCGGAACGCTGATCACCGAGAAGATCATCATCACCGAGACGCTCGTCGGCACCGAGGAGGACTTCTCCCTTAAACCGCTTCTTGCCGAGAGCTGGAAGATAATCGACGACACCACCTGGGAGTTCAAACTCCGGGAGGGCGTGAAGTTTCACAACGGCGATGAGTTGACGGCCGAGGACGTGAAGTTCTCCATCGAGAACATCAACACCAAACAGCCGGGCAGAACAACGTTGCTGGACTACAGAGGTTCCGAGATCGTAGACAGGTACACCATCCGTATCCGGTCCAACGAGAAGAACCCCCTGCTGCCTGCGGCTCTCCACTCTCCGGATACCGCAATCATCAGTCCGGAGTCCTACGATGCTGCGGGAAACTATGTCGGTACCATCGGAACCGGTCCGATGAAGCTGGAATCCTTCAACGAGCAGACCGGTGAGGTTGTTGTGGTAAGACACACCGGGTGGTGGGGCGGTACACCGACACTGGAAAAGATCATCACCCGTGGCTATCCGAATCCCGGAACCCGTGCGATGATCATAGAGAATCACGACGTGGACCTCACCTTCGACCCGCCGTACAGCAGCGTCGACCAGCTGGGCGCTCTTGTGGGGATTGAGGTGCTGAAGTTCAACACCCCGCGGACCTACAAACTCGACCTGAATATGGACCACGTCCCGCTCGACGATCTGAACGTCAGAAGAGCTCTGGCACATGCGATCGACCGGGAAGGAATTGTGGATAACGTGCTGTACGGTGTCGGCGATGTGGCAGCAGGACCGTTCCTGCCGACTATGGCCTGGGCGAACACGACCCTCGTTCCCTACACGTACGATCCCGCTCTCGCGAAACAGTATCTCGCCGAAGCTGGCTGGGCAGATACCGACGGCGACGGATATGTCGACAAAGACGGGAAGAAGCTGAGCCTCAAGCTGCTCACCTACACCGAGCGGCCCGGTCTTGTACCGATGCTTGAGGCAATCTCCGCCGACCTGAAGGGCATAGGCATCGAGGTGACGGAAGTTGCCATGGAGACGGGGGCTATCGCTCCCATGCTGAACGAAGGCGACTGGGACCTGTACCTGATCGCCGCAAACCTTGCCATGGTCCCGGACCCGGAGTATGTTCTCAAAACCTGGTACACAACCGACGGAACTACAAATCGCGGCCATTACAGCAACCCCGAAGTCGACAGACTTGTTGCGGAAGGCCACAACCTCACCCTCCCGGAGGAGCGGTACACCTACTTCCGCGACGTTGAGGGCATCGTGTACGACGATGTTGCGACCATCAACATCGCCTACTACGGTGTTGCCATCCTCATGTGGGACAACGTGCAGGGGTTCGCCTATGATCCGACGGCGCACGACTACAAGCTCAGTCCGTTCATGACGGTATCCTGAGGTGGAGATGATGGAGGACAGCGAGATCAAATCTGGCATCACCGGCAAGTGGGATAAGAGTGCAGGCCAGTACGACCTGCACGTCTCCCACGGTGTGCAGACGAAAAAAGAGAGAAAACTCTGGATGGACGTATTCCAGAACGTTTTACCGGAGGGGGATCACCTCTCCATCCTGGATGTCGGGTGCGGTACCGGCGCGATGGGACTGATCCTCGCGGAGATGGGTCATAGCGTCACCGGCATCGATCTTTCGGAAGGAATGATGGAGGTCGGCAGAAAGAAAAACGCCGATCGCGGGCTTCCGATGATCTTTCTGGAGGGAGACGCGGAAAACCCGCTGTTTGCGGATGATAACTTCGATGTGGTGGTCAACCGTCATCTTCTCTGGACCCTCCCTCATCCGGATGTTGCTCTTGCGTCGTGGAAACGGGTGGTCCGGCCGGGTGGCCGGATCATCGTTATCGATGGTGTCTGGGATGACGGAAAGACAACGACGAAGATCCGCAGGACCGTAAGTCAGGTTCTTAGTAACGTCTTTGATCCTCTCCCTGCACCATCCTCATACGCCGAAGAGGTCTCGGCTGCTCTGCCGAATCTCGGGGGTGTTCCGGAGGATACCGCACGAAGATACTTTGCGGATGCAGGTCTTGCAGACATCTCTCTGGAAGATCTGATGCATATCCGCGAGTATCAGCGACGATATCTGAAATGGTACCAGAAGATCACCCATCACTGGTGCTATTACCTCATTTCAGGAACGAAGCAGGCGTAAGTATATGCATCACTACGTCATCAAACGAACAGCATATCTCATTCTGACGCTGCTGGTTGCGTCGATGTTTACGTTCGTGGTAGTGAACGCCACCCCGGGTGAGCCGGCCGAGGTTCTTGCCCGGCATCTATATCTCGGGCTGGAAGAGGTCGCCCCTCCTGAACTTATCGCCGAGGTTTCCGGCCGCTACAACCTCGACAGGCCGCTTCTGGAACAGTATCTCGACTGGATGGGGGGTATTCTTCAGGGAGATCTGGGCTATTCGATCCTGTTCAATAAACCGGTGGATAGACTGCTGATGTTGTACCTGCCGCCGACACTTCTGTTGACGACCGTATCCATGACATTTGCCGTGATCTCTGGACTCTTCCTTGGCATCTATTCGGCTCTTCACCAGAACAAGCTCCGGGATCACTTCATCCGCATCGTCACGATCTTCTTCGTCTCGATGCCCGGGTTCTGGATTGCCGTCATGCTGATCCTGATCATCTCCATCTGGTGTCGTTTAACACCCGTCGCCGGATACGGCGGCCCGCAGTTCGTCATCCTGCCCGCGATCGCCCTGGGCCTGCACACAATGGCTTCCATCACCCGGATCATGCGGACCAGCATGCTCGATACGATGGAGAAACCGTTTGTGGTCTTTGCAAAAGCAAAAGGCCTCCCGGCTCGGGCGGTGCTCCTCTCCCACGCCTGTAAAAACGCCCTGCTGCCGGTGCTGACGGTCGTCGGCATGTCGTTTGGCGCTCTGCTCGCCGGTTCGGTGGTGATCGAGACGATCTTTGCATGGCCCGGTATCGGGAGCCTGCTGATGAAGGCCATCTCCGCCCGCGATCTCGTGCTGATCGAGAGCACGATCATGGTGATCGTGCTTCTCTTTCTGCTGGTGAACTTCGCAATCGACCTGCTCTATCATGCAATCGATCCGAGGATTACGTATGAATGAAATGGGCAGTACGAGAAAATTCCGGAGATGGCGGGCATCCGTCCTTGAATCGGACTGGTATTCCCGGCTGATGCAGAGACCTGGTCTGCGGGTAGTGCTCGCACTGCTCGCGACGGTGATCCTTTTGAGCGCATTTGCTCCGATGCTTGCACCGCAGGACCCGAACGCCACCGATCTCTATGGAAAAAATCAGGGACCGTCCGCGAACCATATTTTCGGAACCGATTATCTGGGCCGCGATCTCTTCAGCCGGGTGATCTGCGGCCTGCAGACCTCGATGACCATTGCACTGACGACAATCGTTGCAACATTCATCATCGGGATTGCTATCGGCGGCTACTCAGGATACCGAGGGGGCCGGATCGACAACGTTGTCGCCCGGGTGATTGATGTGTTCCTTGCGTTTCCCTCGATCATTCTTGCTCTTGCCCTGATTACCCTGCTTGGCTCGGGCATCGTGAACATGATCCTGATGCTCTCGGTTGTGCAGTGGGCCTCGTTTGCCCGCCTGATGCGGGGGCAGGTGCTTGCAGAGAAGAATCAGGAGTATGTGCTGTCCGCACGAGCGTCGGGTCTTCCGGGTTGGTGGATTTTAATGAAGCACATCATGCCAAACTGCATCATGCCGGTGGTGATCCTGGCGACGATGGACCTCGGGCACACAATCCTGACGATCTCAACGCTGTCGTTTCTGGGTCTCGGCATTCCGCCGTCGATCCCCGAGTGGGGTTCGATGATCAATGCAGGGCTGGACCACATGCGGACTGCGCCCCTGAACGTGGTTGTGCCGGGCATTGCGATCACGATCGTGACGCTACTCTTCAACCTTGCAGGAGAGGGACTGCGGGATATTACGGATCCGAAGTCCGACGGAGAGGGGGCGCTGTGAAGATTCTTGAGGTGACCGGGCTGAACGTGACGTTTCCGACCCGCCGGGGAATGATCCGGGCTTCGCAGAATGTCAGTTTCTCTGTCGACACGGGGGAGGTCTGCGTCCTCGTGGGGGAGACCGGGTCCGGGAAATCGGTCATAGGTCAGGCTATTCTGCACCTGCTGCCCAGGACGGCGATCGTTTCGGGCAGCATCCGCTATGGAAAGCAGGAGATCCTCTCGATGAACGAGTCGGCGTATGCGCATCTCCGGGGACATGAGATCTCGCTCGTCCCGCAGAACCCGAGCGGGTCGCTGGACCCGTTGATGCGGTGCGGCCGACAGATTGCAGAGGTCCTGGAGTGCCGCGGGGTTTCACGGGAGGAGCAGAACGAGGAGACCGACCGAATTTTGTCGTATCTGGACTTCCCGGACCCGGGGCGGGCGGCGGTGTCCTATCCGCATGAACTCTCGGGTGGTATGCGCCAGAGGCTGACGACCGGCATTGCGCTTGCATCGGAGCCGCGGCTTCTGGTTGCGGATGAGCCGACGAAAGGCCTGGATTATGCAGCACGGAATGCATCGATAGCGATGTTTCGTACACTGAAGGAGAAGCGGCACGACTCGATCCTGATGATCACGCATGATCTGAAGCTTGCGCAGATGATCGGCGATACGGTTGGCGTACTGTATTCCGGGGAGCTTGTGGAGTTCGGTCCGGCGGCAGAGGTGTTCGAAGATCCCGGGCATCCGTATACGAAGGGGCTGATTGCAGCTCTGCCGAAGAACGGCATGAAGCCGATGCCGGGCACCTGTCCGGGACTCTCCCGACTGCCGAAGGGATGCTATTTCCGTGACCGCTGTCCCCATCCCTGCACTGAAGGAGAAGACAGCCATCCTGCAATGCTGGATGGCTCAGGGAGGTGGGTGCGGTGCCGCCGCTTCTCCGTGTAGAGCATCTCCACAAGACCTACGGCCACGGGGATATTTTCCGGGACGTGAGTTTCACGCTGGATTCCGGGGAGACGATCGGCCTCTTTGGGATGAGTGGGTCGGGCAAGTCCACGCTCGGCCGCTGCCTCCTGCTGCTTGAACGGCTTTCGGGAGGAAAGGTGTTTTTTGAAGGAACGGAGATCTCAAAGATCCGGGGCCGGCGTCTGGAGGCGATCCGGCCCGGGATGCAGATGATCTTCCAGCACCCGGAGGTCTCGCTGAACCCCCGGATGCGTCTGATCGAAAGTGTGACCGAGCCGCTTGCGTACTACCAGAGGCAGGAGCCGGAGGTGGTTTTCGCAGAACTTCAGCCGCTGATTGCGGCTGTCGGTCTCCGGCCCGATCAGTTCTACAGTTACCCTAACCAGCTCTCCGGCGGCGAGATCCAGCGGGCGATGATGGTGAAGATCTACTCGCTCTCCCCGAAGCTGATTGTTGCCGACGAACCGACGTCGATGCTGGACATGTCGGTGCAGGCGCAGGTGCTCTCGCTGATGAAAGACCTCCAGCGAACGAACAACACTGCCTCTGTCTTCATATCGCACGATCCCGAGGTGATGCAGGCGATGTGCGACCGCGTGGGGGTGCTGGCGGAGGGTGCGTTTACGTTGATGGATATGAGCGCGTTCTCCGGGTATGCGGAAGGACTCCGGCAGTAATTTTTTGCCCTGGCCTCCCGATGGGGCGGGGTCGGATGAGCAGGGGCGCCCCCTCACAACCGCACAACCCGATCCGCCATGAACGATACGACCGCCGCGTCGTGCGAGATGAAGACATACGAAATCTCCCGCTCCCGCTGAACCTCTTTTAACAGATGCAGAATCTGCGCCTGCACCGAGACATCCAGCGCACTCGTCGGTTCGTCCAGGATCATCACTGACGGCGAGACAAGCAGCCCCCGCACAATCGCCGCCCTCTGCGCCTGCCCGCCGGAGATCTGATCGGGATACCGCGACAGGATCTCCTGCTGCAGGCCCGCCTGCTGCAATGCCCCGGCAAGGACTGTCGCATGATCCGCTCTTGAAACGCCCGTAAGCGTCAGAACTGCCGACATCGACTGCCCGATGGTCCTGACCGGATTAAACGACCCTGCCGGATCCTGAAAGATCATCTGCACCGACCGCCGGAACTTTCCATACTCCGGGCGGCTCATCCCTGTAATATCCTTCCCGCGGAACTCCACCGTCCCGGACTGCGGCCTCTCAAGTCCCGCGAGGATCCGGGCGCAGGTGCTCTTCCCGCACCCCGACGGCCCGACCAGCCCCACCGTCTCCCCCACCGCAAGTTCAAACGAAAAATCCTCAAATACCGCCTGATCCCCGTATGATTTTGAAATCTTTTCAGCACGCAGGATCAGCATCGGAAACACCGCACCTGCCGGCCGCCGTTCTCCCGCATCGGAGGAACAGAGCGCCTGCACTCCTCGTCCGCACCGCCGCACCGGGGATGAAACGCGCAGCCGGACGGGAGATCCAAGAGCGCCGGCGAGATCCCGGGAATCGGGCGGAACCCGTTCTCCGGCAGACTACCCAGGAGCCCCCGCGTATAGGGGTGCGCCGGAGCCGTGAGAACGTCCGTCGCCCATCCCGCCTCAACGATCATCCCGCAGTACATCACCAGAACCCGATCAGCAAGTCGCGCCGTAAGCCCGATATCGTGCGTGATCAGCACCAGGCCCGTCCGGCCGTCCGCCGTGATCCCGGCAAGCATCTCCTCGAGATCGCGGATCCGGTCCGCATCAAGCCCTTTCGTAGGCTCGTCCGCGATCACCAGTTCCGCCTGCAGAAGAGACACCGCCGCAAACAGCACCCGCTGGCACATTCCGCCCGAACACATCCACGGATACGCCTGCATCACCCACTCCGCGTCCAGACCGAGCGCCGCAAGAACCGCACGGGCTCTCTCTTCCGCCTCTGCCCGGCTGCACAGCCCGTGCAGGACCATCGGCTCGGTCAGCTGCCGCCCGATCCGGAGCACCGGGTTCAGTGCCCGTTCGGGGTTCTGGAATACCATCGCCATGCGTGTTCCGCGAATCTTTTCCATCTCCTTTTCGGAAGCGGCCAGAATGTCTTGCCCGCCGAAGACCACCGAGCCGGAGACTTCCGTGCCCGGTGGAAGAAGCCGCATCACCGCCTGCGCGACGACCGACTTCCCGCACCCCGACTCCCCGACAACGGCGACTGTCTCCCCTGCAGAGACCGTAAGCGACGTCTCCCGCACCGCCCGTATGCGACCGCCGTCCGCCCCCGGAAACGAAACCGACAGATGCTCGACGGAGAGCAGCGGCTCATCCCTCATAGCTGCACCACCTCCCGGACCCCACGTTCGTGCAGAAACGCAAGGCTCGTGATCGCCAGAACACCCAGGATGATGCAGAGCGCCGGCGGCATCCACCAGTACCACATCTCCCGGATGAACCCGCCGTGATTGAACGCGTCCGAGATCATCACACCCCACGAGATCATCGTCGGGTCCGACAGACCGAGGAACGAGAGCGACGCCTCTGATATCATCGCCGATGCCGTCACCAGCACAAACTTCGGCACGACGACCGGAAAGACCACCGGCAGGATCTCGCGGAGAACGATGCGGGTATCCGAGAATCCGAAACATCGTGCCGCCAGCACAAAATCCGCCGACCGTATCTGCATCACCTTCGACCGCACCACCCGGGCGACCGACTCCCACGACAGCAGGCCGAGCACCAGGATCAGCAGCCACGGTCCCGGCGTCAGATACGCCGCAAGAATGATCACCAGCGGGATCTTGGGGAGGATCAGCACGATATCCGTCGTCCCCATCAGAAGATCGTCGAGGATGCCGGTCCGCCACCCGGCGGCAAGCCCGATCGCCGCCCCGATCACGATCGCCACGGCACCGGAGGCAAACCCGATGAACAATGACAGCCGCGCCGCGTAGATGACCAGCGAGAAGATGTCCCGGCCCATATCGTCCGTTCCAAATATGTGCTCTGGATCCGGCGCCTGATACGCCCGAAAGCGCTCCGACGGAGTGAACGGCGCAAGCAGATCCGGAAATGCCGCCATTGTCGCAAACACCCCGATGAGTGCGAGCGGAAGGATGTAGCGGCGCATCACATCCCCTCCCTGCCGACCCGCGGATCGATCACGCCGTAGAGGATGTCGGCGAGCATGTTTGCAAGGACCGCCATCACCGCGATCACCAGGAACAGGCCGGAGAGCACCGGGTAGTCGCGGGTGATGATCGCATCGTACATCAGCGTCCCAAGTCCGTTCAAGGAGAAGATGATCTCGATGAAGAGTGCGCCGGAGAAGATGAACCCGAAATCGATTGCGAATTGCGTCAGAATCGGGAGGATGGCGTTTCGCATCACGTGACCGTAGAGGATCCTCCCGCCGGGAACTCCAAGCGATCGGGCGAACTGCGGATAGAGCTGACTCTTCTCGGTAAGGACCGAGCCCCGCATGATCAGAAGGTTGCGGGCAAACACAAACAGGACGAGCGTTGCAATCGGCAGCGCCAGATGGTGCATCACGCTCCAGATATCGGGCGTTGTGTAGAGACCTTTGTACGGGAACCAGTTCAGGCGGTACACGAAGACCGAGAAGAGGATCAGGCCGAGCAGATACGGCGGGATGCAGGAGATGCAGATGCCCGCTCCCGTCAGGAATTTTGAGAATTTGCGGCCGCTCATCCATCCGGCCCATGTCCCGAAAAGGATCCCTGCCGCATAGCCGACGGCAAGCGAGGTGCCGACCAGCATCAGAGTCCAGCCGGCGCGGTCTCCGATCAGGGATGCAACCGGACTGTGGAGATGATAGGAATAGCCGAGATCGCCGGTGCAGATCCCCTGCAGAAACAGGTACAGCTGTTCGGGAATCGGCCTGTCAAGTCCGAGTCGGACGTTGAGATCGGCTATGACGTCCGGGGTTACGATCACGTCCTCCCCGATGAGAAACATCACCGGGTTTCCGGGCATGACGCGGGGGAACGCGAAGACTACGAGAACAATGACGAGCATTGACGCGGCGTAGCGGATGAATTTTCGCCGGAAGATCGCGTTCATGCTTCAAAAAACTGGGGGTTAATTTGCCGGATGGATGGTCAGGAAGTTGATCTCGTTGAAGATCCCCTTAAACTGCGACGAGTACCAGCCGCTGATCTCTCTGTTGATCGGGGTTACGTCCTTCTTCCAGTAGATCGCAATGCCCGGCAGGTTGTCGGAGTAGTACTGCTGCACCTCTGCTGCATAGCGTTCAAGCTGTGCGGCGTCGGTCGTTGCAAGAATCTCGTCGCAGAGGTTGAGGAAGTCCGGGTCGTCGAGGTTGTGCAGGACGCCCTGCCCGGTTCTCCTGCTGTCGAAGTAGCCGGTTCCCCAGTTTGCGTGCATCAGCATTCCCCACGGGGTCGTGCGGGTGATGGTGATGTCATACTGGTAGTTGTCTTTGATGTCGTACCAGGTGGTGGCCTCGACGCTTTTCAGATCGACGTTGATGCCGACGTCTCTTAAGTATTCGGTTACCAGTGCACCCTCACGGCTGTAGTCGGAGCGGATGACGAGCCTGATCTTCAGGTCGGATCCGTCGGGGTTCTCCCGGTATCCGTCGCCGTTTTTGTCGACGTATCCGGATTTTTCCAGCTGATCTCGGGCAGCTGCCGGGTCGTAGGTTAATTCGGGCATCTCTTTGTAGTACGACATACCTTCGGGGACAAATCCGCGGGTCGGAACGGTGCCGTAGCCGAGCGTGCAGATGGTTACGAGTTCGTCGTAGTTGATTGCGGAACTGACGGCGTCTCTGAAGTTCAGGTCGGCGCCCGCTCCTTCTTTGAGGTTAAACCCGATGAATCCCAGACCAATTGACGGGGTTTCAAAGATGCTGAATTGATCGTTCTTTTCTAAGGACGCGACGGATGCGTACGGGTAGGAGGCCGCGTACGTCCAGTAGGTGTCCATCTCGCCGTTTTCGAGCGCAAGGCTTGCGGCGTCGGCGTTGGCGAACCAGTGGATTTCGATGTTGTCGTAGTACGGCCGGACTCCTTTCCAGTACGGGTTTCTGACAAACGTCAGGGCCGCGGCGTTGATGTCGATCTTTTCGATGTAATAGGGGCCGGAACCGACGTAGGGGCCGGTGCTGGTGTGGGCTTCGGGGTTGTCGATCTCCTCCCAGACGTGCTTGGGGATGATAAAGTAGGAGAGGAGTTCCAGATCGAGCCGGCCGTAGGGTTTGCTGAAGGCGAACGTGACGGTGTTGCCGTCGACTCTGGTGCCGGTGAGGGTGTTTGCAATCCAGGCGGACGAGGGAATCTTCTCTCCGCGGTATTTAAGGGAGAAGGCGACGTCTTCGGCGGTCAATGGGGTTCCGTCGCTCCAGTGATACGTGTCGTCGATGACAAACATCCATTCGGTGCAGTCGTCGTTTGCATACCATTCTTTTGCGACGTTGCCGATGATGTTGCTGCTGTTGTCCATCTGCAGGAGCGACGGATTGGCAATGGCGTTCATCAAGCCGAAGTTGTAGTCGCCGAGGTATGACGGCGTTTTGATGACGTTGAGGGTCGCCACTTTGAGGGTATTTATGTCGGCGTCCTCTTCGACCGAAGTGCCGATGCATCCTGCGGCAAGGACGCAGGAGATGAGGATCAGCAGTCCGAACGCAACGAGGCGGAAGTTCTTATCGGATCCGGGAGACGTCATAATACTCTTATTTTGAGTTAGATATGTGCCTATTTATTTCCATCGAACAGTATTTTGATTTCATTTAATGCTACTTTATTTCTATAGAGTATGATATAGCTGCGTGATCACGGCGTGAACACGGTTGCAAACGACACGGTGTATGAATGTCCCGGTTGGCATCAACCATGAGTCTACGCCGGTCAACGTGTTGTATCCAGGCGCGGCCCTGTATCCGGATCGGTGTGCTGATATCGATCCGAAGGCAAAGACTGATGAAATTTACCTCTCTGTCGTGGGGGGGCCGGCGTTTGACAGGATCAGCAGGCTCTTGAACGGTATGGCTGTTGCGAAACGGAATCCCGAGCCGGGAAGTGACAAGATGAACGATGCAAATACGGAATGGAACGAGCGATGTGAACTGCAGAAGCAGATTACCGACTACAAGTCCAGTGCGGAGTTCTTCTCGATCCAGAAGAATGTCGACCGGATGGCAAAGGATCTGATCGAGGGAACGATCGACCGCGCCTCCGACCAGCTTGTCAGTCTGGATTTTCTTGCCGGCTCCACGGTGCTGGATATCGGTGCGGGTCCCGGAACGCTTGCGGTGCCGCTTGCAAAGCGTGGATGCCGGGTGACGGTCGTTGAGCCGTCGCATCCGATGACGGTGTCCATGGAGAAGTACAGGGTGCGTCAGGGCGTTTCCGCGGATATCGGCGTTGTGCCGCAGCTCTGGGAGGAGGTGGATGCGGATTTTATCGGCAGATTCGACTACGTGATCTCCTCGTTTGCGCTTGCGGTGCCGGACCTGCGGGAGGCGCTGCTGAAGATGAACGCGGTTGCAACAAAGCAGGTGCACATCTTCTGGTTCTTAACCACGCCGTCGTGGGCACAGATCAACACGGACCTGTGGAAGGCACTGCACAACGAGGAGTACATCGGACGGCCGTATGCGGATCTCATCTGGAACACGCTGTATCAGGCAGGCATCATGGCAAATCTTTCGGTGTACCCGATGAAGGATTCTCATACGTTTGCCGATCACGCCGAGGCGCTTGAAGAGTATGCAGATCGGCTGTCGGCTGTTGAGGACTGGCAGCGAAAAATTGTCCTGGAGTATCTGCAGAAGACACTTATTCCCTGCGGGGACGGACGGTTGACCTTCCCGGACGAGGGACGCTACGCCCACATCTGGTGGGATACGGCATAACTCTTTTTTATCCGGCTCTCCATCCCGGTGGAGCGGTGGCACGGAGAGACGCTGCGCTTCATCGCTGCCGTTCCCACCAGCCAGGCTCGTAGTACTCCGCCGGGGGCGGCCAGAGACCGGGGTCGCGCCACCACTGCGGCCCATGGGTCAGGTCCATCGCCCGGGAGTAGGGGGGCCGGTAGTAGAGCGCGTCGCCCCTGGCGGCGCAGAGGCCGGAGCCCCGGAGGAGACGACGACCCCCGTCTTCGCTCGTGTTGCCGTAGCGGATCATGCAGAGGAGGATTTCGCCGCCAAATTCCGCAGACCTTAAATCTCTCGGCCTCCTTTTTCTCTTAACGAGGGATCTGATGAATTCTCAATCGTATCCATGGATCGTCGCCGTTGCGGCGGTGCTGGTCGCCGCCGGCGCCGGTCTCGCGGCGCTGAGTCAGCCCGCGGCACCACCTGCTCCCGGAACCGACGAAGACGCAGCGGTGCTCCTGTTCCACCTGCAATCCGATATTACCACGGCGCTCGAAGCCATGGACGGCCGCCTGGCTCACGCTGCGTTCGACCTCGGGGAGACGGACCTCAACGACACCGCCGCCCGGGGGGTCCTCTCAAACCTCTCCGGCACCCACCCATCGATCGTCGACTGCACGGCCTCCGACGCGAACGGCACGCTCCTCGCCGCCGAACCGGCGGCGTACCACGACGTCGAGGGCACGGATCTCCGGGACCAGCCCAATGTCCGGCACCTTCTGGCATCAAAGCGGCCGATCATGAGCGAGGTGATCACGGTCGCAGAGGGGATCCCGGCAGCAGTCATATCCACGCCGATCTTCGACGAGGATCAGTTTGCCGGGTTTGTCTCTGTTGTCTTCCGGCCGGATGCCCTGATCGCCGGCATCGTCGGCCCGGCGGTGGACGGCACTCCCTTCCAGGTGATAGTCATCCAGAAGGACGGGCGGGTGCTCTACGACACCGACCACACCCAGATCGGGCGGATGACACTTGAAGACCCGCTCTACGCGGACTACCCGGACCTGCTCGACGTGGCCCGCCGGACCGCCACCGAGCGCTACGGCACCGCGACCTATGGGTTTGCCGCCAAAGGCGGGCAGACGGTACAGAAGGAGATCACCTGGACGACGACCGGACTCCACGGGACCGAGTGGCGGGTGGCGGTGATCCAGGTGGTTGAATAAGAAAAAAGGGGCGGATGCCGGAGGCCAACCGGATCCTCGTGGATTTGGGTGGCCGCGTGGGAGAGGGACGGGCCATAACGAGTATCTTATGCTCGCACGACCAACGTGGATACGTTGCAGCCTGCAGGGGAGAGCATGAGGTTAGAGGAGATCAACGGCAACGTCTTCTACAACGGCGACTGCATCGCGGGGGCAAGAGCCCATATCCCCGACGACTCGGTCGACCTGATCGTCACCGACCCCCCTTACGGCATCGACGGCGACCGGTTGCACCAGCACTACAACCGCGACGAGGCGTTCGTCGTCGACGGCTACATCGAGGTCCCTGCATCCGATTACGGGGAGTTCAGCAATAACTGGATCCGGGAAGCCGAACGGATACTAAGGCCGGGCGGGTCGGTCTATATCGTCTCGGGCTACACGAACCTCTACCACATCCTCCACGCGCTTCGCGGGACACACCTTCGCGAGGTCAACCACATCATATGGCGCTACAACTTCGGCGTCTACACCACCCGGAAGTACGTCTCCTCCCACTACCACATCCTCTTCTACGAAAAACCTGGCGGTGAGCGGACGTTCAACCTGGAGTCGCGCTACGGTGCCGGGGAGAAGACACCGGACGGCCGGTCGCCCAACTATCGCGACCGCGAAGACGTCTGGCGCATCAACCGCGAGTACAAACCGGGGCAGGCGAAGAACAAGAACGAACTGCCGACGGACCTGCTCGTAAAGATGCTCCAGTACAGCAGCAACGAGGGGGATCTCGTCTGCGATATGTTCCTCGGAGGGTTCTCGACCGCAAGAGCGGCTATCGGCCTCAACCGCCGTGCGACCGGGTTCGAGGCCTCAAAGCAGGTCTTCGACCTGAAGATCGCACAACTGCGGGATATCTCGCCGGGCAGCCTGCTCTCCACGCTCCGGAGACCAGAGATCGGGAAGCCGGCGAACCGGGGCAAACCCTGGACGGACGCCGACCGCGAGATTCTGGTCTCCCGGTTCGCCACGCTCACCGAGTCCGGCGAGACGAAGAGGAGGGCGGTCGAGGTCCTGGGAGGGGAACTCGGCCGGGGCCGGTGGGCAATCGAGAAGATGCTGAAACAATCAGGGTTCTCGAACGGGCGGTAAGTAGCGGCTGAAACCGGTGCGGGAGACGGACAACGCTAATGCCCTTCGAGGCCAACCTCTCCTCCAGCATTCATCCCGATGGAAGAGACCGATGGCAGCAACAACCGCACGACCGTTCCTCAAGTGGGCAGGCGGCAAGACGCAACTGCTCGACGCGTTCACCACGAGAGTTCCGCGGGAACTCGCCGAGGGGACCCTTCCGGTCTTCGTCGAACCGTTCATGGGCGGCGGAGCGGTCTACTTTCACCTCAACAGCACATTTGCGTTCAGGGAGTGCCACCTCTTCGACATCAACGAGGACCTTGTCCTCGCCTACACCGTCGTGAAAAACGACGTCTCCGCTCTCATCGAGTACCTCCGCGACGTCGAGAGGGAGTTCCTCGCAAAAGACGATGCCGGGCGGAGGGATTACTACTACGCTGTTCGGGATGCGTTCAACCGCGAGAAGAAGATCGACGTTGCCGGGTACGGCGACGCGTGGGTCGAACGGGCAGGAAGGTTCATCTTCCTCAACAGGACGGGCTTCAACGGCCTCTATCGGGTGAACTCCCGGGGCGGGTTCAACGTCCCGTTCGGCAGGTATAAAACGCCGAAGATCCTGCACGAAGAGGTTCTTCTGGCCGACTCGCTCGCGTTCCGGAACACGACCATCCATCTCGGCGACTTCACGCAGGCGGAGCAGTATATCGCAGAGGAGACCTTCGTCTACTTCGACCCACCCTACCGGCCGCTGAACCGGACGTCGTCGTTCACGCAGTACTCGAAGAACAGGTTCTCCGACGAAGAGCAGAGGCGCCTTGCGACGTTCTACGCACGCTGTGACATAAAGGGGGCGAAGCTCATGCTGAGCAACTCCGATCCGAGAAACGTCGACCCGGAGGACGGTTTCTTCGACGACCTCTACGCCGGGTACCGCATCGACCGGGTCCCCGCAAGGAGGGCGATCAACTGCGACGGGACGAAGCGGGGAGAGGTCCGCGAGATCATCGTCATGAACTACAAACCCGCGTGAGCCCTGGAGGCGTCCCAAAACTATAAGGTTTCACCGGGATATGCAGCGCTCATGGCATTCCGGGAGATCGACGACGACCTCTGGGAGATCGTGCAAAGACACCTCCCGCCCCAAAAACCCCATATCGGGAGACCCCGGCGGGATCCCCGGCACCTCTTCAACGGGGTTCTCTACGTGCTCACCACCGGGTGCGCCTGGAGCGACGTACCGGCAAAGTACGGGACAAAGTCGACGGTGCACCGCTACCACCTCGAACTCTGTGAGCGGGGAACATACCAGGCGATCTTCCTCGACCTCCTCCGGTCGGGCTACGAGTTCCGAAAGAAGAGCGCCGTGGCGGGCATCGCGGCTCCGGTGCCGGGGTCTTAGAACTCCCCCGCCACCACCACATAGAGTCCGCCCCGGGGCACCGGGGGTTGTGCCGCCGTCCCGACGGCAATCCGTTCAGCGGGGTAGCCGAGATCCTCGCAGACGGCAAGCCGGGTCTCCGGCGGAAGAGCGGCCGCAAGCACCCCGACCTCGAAGGCAGGGTCGGCGATGAGGAAGACGACCTTCCCCCGGGCGACCTCCTCCCGGGCGCTGGCTATCGCCCGGCCGTGATCCTTTCCGTGGGCGGAGACGACCACGACCCGCGCCAGCGGAACCTTCAGGCGGGCAGACGCGACCTGGAGCGAGGATATCCCGGGAACGACCTCGCCCGGGAGGTAGCCGAGGCCCGCAAGCATCGGGTCCCCGGTCGAGAGGACGACCGCATGGTCGGGGAGGGAGCAAAGGCTCCGGTAATCCGCGATTTCGTGCACCTCGGAGTCCGGCGGGATGGCGTCGCGGGCAAGCGCGATCGCCCGGGCCGATCCGTAGACGAGCGACGCGGCCGCGATGGCGCTCGCCGCCTCCCCGGTTAGCATCCCCGGGCCGCAGCCCACCCCGACGATCTTCACGGCGACTCCCCGATCACCCGGCCGTCGCGGTCGACGATCACGACCCGGACGCGGGGGTAGCGGGCCTGGAAAGCGCGAAGTTCCCGGTCGACCGTCTCCTCCCAGAGCGGGGTCGTCGAGAGCTCCTCCACCGTCGCGCACCCGGTCCCCGCGAGGACGTCGGGGTTCATGAACTTCAGGATCAGGCCGGGCAGCCCGCAGATCACGGTATCGCCATCGGCCGCCCGGAGCGCTTCCGCCAGGTGGTTACCGACCAGGATCGCCTCGCGGTCCGGGAAGAGGAGACGGGAGTAGCGCAGGCCGAGCCTGCCGGTCGTCAGCACGACCGCCCCGGGAGCCCGGGCGATACGGTCGATCACCCCCTCTGTGATGTGATCGTCCCAGGGCTCCACTAACCCGGTCGTCCCGAGGACGGATATACCGGCCTGCACCCCAATCCGTGGATTCAGCGTCTTCTGCGCCACCTCCGCACCGCGGGGGATGGTGAGGATGACCGTGACCCCGGAGATGTCCGCCTCCGCCACCGCCTCGTCGATGGAGCGCCGGATGCAGGCGAGGGCCGGGACGCTGATCGCGGGCGCTCCCTGCCGGTGGCGGGGAGTGTCGCGGGAGAAACTCCCGATGCCCTCGCCGGGGACGAACTGGACTCCGCCGGAGAGAGAGGGGGCCGCCATCGCGACGAACTCAAGCCCCCCCGTTACGTCGGCGGCGTAGTCCCCGGCGTCTTTACGGCAGGATGCCTGCCCCCGGTAGCCGTCGACCGGGAGCCGGACCGAGACGCCGCAGGGGAGGGTGACCTCCACCTCCCGGACGGTCTCGCAGGCGAGCGAGAGGACCGCCGCCTTGCAGACCGCGGCCGCCGTCGTCCCGGTCGAGAACCCCCGGCGGAGGATCGTTCCCGATGCGGTCAGGACCGCGAGACCGCGCCGGACATCTTCGAGGAGGGCCGGGGAGCGGCAGGCCGCCACCCATGCCGCAGGATACTCGAAGTCAGTAACCGGGTCCCGCATGACCGCCACGCTCGGCATGGATCGTGATGATCTCGTTTGCCGCTGCCACCGCGACCGGCGTCCCGCCCCGGGTGCCGGCGTTCGAGATCGACGGCAGATCGACGGTGCGCAGCTCCTCCTTCGACTCCGCGGCGTTCACGAACCCAACCGGGGTTCCGACGACCACCGCCGGGCGGACGCCTTCCCGGATCAGCTCGCAGACGACGAGGAGCGCCGAAGGGGCATTCCCGATCACGACGATCGCGCCTTCCAGCCGGTCGCGCAGGGCGAGAAAGCCCGCCGACGTCCGGGTGATCCCGCGCTCGCGGGCGATATCCCCGCCGTGGTCGAGGGCGCAGACGATCTCGCTTGCGTGCCCGCGTTTCAGGATGCCCGCCTGCACCATCCGGATATCGGTTATGATCGGCGCCTGCCGCCCAAGTGCGGCAACCCCGGCCTCCACCGGGTCGCCCGCGAAGCGCATCAGGTCGGCCATCGCAAAGTCGCCGACCGCGACCGAGCACCGTTGCCGGATCCGGTCTTCGAGGGTGACGTTCCCTACCATCTCCCGGGCCAGGTTCCGGCTCGTGCTCGCTATCGCGTAGGCCTCCGGCGTGACCGCCGCAAGGTCAGTATAAGTACTTCCGGTGGTAGCCCCGGGGCGTGATGATTCTTCTCGCACCATGCTCATCCCTCCAGATCCTGGTCTCTTCTCCGCCGATAAAGACGATCGAATGCATATCCACGAAGGCGAAGTGGTCGTTAAACTCTCCAAGCGTCGTGATCAACCGCTCCTCCCCCTCCCGGTAGGCGTTCTTGATCACCCCGACCGGTGTCGTCTCCGGGAGATGGCGGCGTGCGATCGCGACCGCCGCATCGAGGTTGTGCGGCCTCCCCCGTGATCGCGGGTTATAGAGGACGACCGGCACCCGCATCCGGAACGCAAGATCGAGCCTCCGCTCGATCTCCTCCAGGGGGGTCAGGAGGTCCGAGAGGCTCATCGTGACGTAGTCGCCCGAGAGCGGCGAACCAAGCCGCGCCCCCGCCGAGACCGCGGCCGTGATCCCGGGGATGACCTCGATCACAACCGTCGTGCCCGACCGTTCGGCCACCTCGAGCACGATGCTCGCCATCCCGTAGACCCCGGCATCGCCGCCGCTCACCATCGCGACGACGCGGTCGCGCGCGAGGTCGAGCGCGCGTGATGCCCGGTCGACCTCCTTGCCCATGCTGCTCCGGAAGACCTCTTTTCCGGCGAGCATCGGCTCGACGAGATCGAGGTAGAACCCGTTGCCGATGACGCAGTCTGCCTCGCCAAGGGCTTTTAAGGCGCGGGGGGTCATCTGCAGCAGATCGCCGGGGCCGGTGCCGACGATGTAGAGCTTTCCCCTGTTATCGTGCGATTGCAACCGTGACACCACCATACGTCTGTTTGGCAAGAACCAGAACCTTGCGCTTCGAGGCCGCGAGGGCCGCGGGTTCCGCGACCCCGGCGAGCCCGATCAGGGAGGCCCGCGAGGGGGAAGGGGCCTCCTGTGCGTTCAACGTATCGTCGTCCATGAAGACAAGGTTACCGCCGAGGTCGGCAACAGCCCCGAGGAGTCCTTCCTCCCCGCGCTTCTGTGCGGTCGTCGCGTAGACGAGGACCTCGCCCTCGGCTATCCCGGCCTCCGTGAGTGCCTGCCGGACGGCCTCCACTACATCGGCCGCGCCGATACCCTTCCGGCACCCGATACCGACGGCGTACTCCCCCTTCCGGACGAGGAGGGAGACTCCCGGGCCCGCGACGACGATCCCGGGGCCGGCGACCGCATAAAGGGGCACGTCGCCGTCCAGTATCGCGGCGTTCACCGCCCTCGTGGAGTCGCGGTTCGCGACGTCGTAGCCCATGCGGGCGGCTACCCCCTCGACCGACTCCCTTCCTCGTGTCTCGGTCGCGGTCGTGATCACCGCCTCTATCCCGAGGGCGGCGAGGTCCCGGGCAAGGTCGTTTCCGCCGTGGTGGCCGCCGACGACCGGAACCGCGTAGCGGAGATCCGGCCCGACCACCACCACCGCCGGGTCGCGCCACTTGTCGGTGAGGAGGGGCGCGATCCCCCGAACAGCGATCCCGGCCGACATCACGGCGACGATCCGGGAGTAGCCGGCAAACGCCGCCCGGAAGACGTCCGGGCCATAGGGGAGGACGTCGGCGCCGAGAGCATCCGCGATCCGGCGGGCGTCGGGGAGGAACCGCTCGAGCGCGATCACGACCGTCCGGGTCATGAGTAGAGGACCGACCTCCCGAACCCGGACGTCGCCCCAACGACGGCCTTCCCGATGACGATCAGCGCCGTCCGCTCGATACCGGCCGCCCGGGCCTTCGCCGCGATGTCGGCCACCGTCCCCCGGACGATCTTCTGGTCGGGCCAGGAAGCGTGGTAGACGACCGCCGCCGGGGTCCCGGGCGGGCACTCCACCCGCGCGAGGACCTCCTCCATCCGCTCCGTCCCGAGGAAGACCACCATCGTCTGCCCGAGGCGGGAGAACTCGGGGATCAGGTCGGCCTCAAGCGTCGCTCCCGCCGGGCGGGTGACGACCAGGCTCTCGGAGACGTCGCGGAGGGTGAACTGGGTCTTCAGGGCCGCCGCGGCCGCAAAGAGCGACGAGACCCCCGGAACGATCTCGGCCTCGATCCCGCGCCGCTCGAGTTCCGCCATCTGCTCGACGATCGCGCCGTAGAGCGCCGGATCACCGGAATGGAGCCGGACGACGAGTTTGCCGGCCCGGACGTGCTCGTCAACGGCATCGACGATCTCGTCTAGCGTCATCCCCCAGCTGTCGAGTCGCACCCCCGCGCCCGACTCAGCAACAAGCACCGGGTTCACGAGCGAACCCGCGTAGATGAGGACGTCCGCCCGCCGGAGGAGATCCATCCCCCGGACGGTGATGAGGTCGGGCGCCCCCGGCCCTGCGCCCACGATGTAGAACTTATGCATGCAACCGCCTCGCAAAGAGGATCGAGAAGTAGTCGCTCTTCTCGGGGAGATCGGCCCCCCGGTAGACGCGTTGCTCCGGCATGAACATCCGCTCGACGAGGACGAACTCCGAGTAGCCCTCCTCTGAGAGAGAGGCCGCGAGCGCCGCCGGTCGCCGGACCTTCATGAAGATCCTTGATTCCGGTTCATTCCCGTCCGAGACAAAGAATCCTCCGGCAACCGGGACGTTTGCAACCGACGCAAACGCGGTGATGGAGCTGATCCCGGGCTCGGTTGCAAACGAGACATCCGGATAGCGCCCGGCGATCACCTCGCAGAGCCGTGAAAACGTCGAGTAGAAGTTCGGGTCGCCGATGATCCCGAAGACCGTAAGACCGTCTTTCGCATGCGGCGCGATCCGGTCGGCGTTCTCTTCCATGCACCTCTTGATGTAGTCCTCGTCGTTCGTCATCGGGAAGTTGAGGACGACGGCATCGGGCCGGTATGGCCGCACCAGATCGCAGGCAAGGTTCCCGGGGACAAAGACCGCCGACGCTTCGCCGAGAAGCCTGACCGCCCGGAGCGTCAGGAGTTCGGGATCGCCCGGCCCGAGCCCCACCCCTACGAGCACCCGGCACCCCCGACGACGATGTAGACGGGATTGATGGGTTTGAACATCGTCCCGCCGGCAATATCGGCCGAGCGCGAGACCTGGAGGTGGACGGCCTCGACGAAGATCCCGAGGCGCTGCATGGTTGTTATCGCCGATTGAACCGTCCCAACCATCACCGCGTTCACGACGATCCTCCCCCGCACCTGATCGGCGAGGAGATCAAGAACCTCCGGCAGACGGCGGGACCCGCCGACGAAGGCTGCATCGAGCGGGCCCAGCCCGGGGAGGACGTCCACCGCGTCGCCCTCGAAGAACTCGATGTTGCCCCTGCCGGCACGAGCCGCCGCATCCCGGGCATAGGCGACCGCTTCCGGCCGCCGGTCGATGGCGTAGACCCGCCCCGCCGTCTCCGATAGAGCGACGGCGATCTTCCCCGTCCCGCACCCGAGATCGACCACCCGGTCGCCCGGACGGACACCGAGTTTTGCGAGCGAGACGGCCATGACCTCGTCCTCTGTTGGCCCACCCTTCAGTCCCATAGCGTTCATATTACCCAGATAGATTTGGGTTAACATCTATAAAATAGCGTAGTGGCGGTTTCACCGCCCTGGCCGGGGCGGTCCGGGACTCCGGGGCGCCGATCCGGTATCGGAACGAGACATCCTGATGCCGCAACTCAAGCGAGGGACATAAAGGTTTTTGCGGGACAAAAGACATTATTAGTACAATGCTCAGGATAAACCGAGACAAGTGCGGATACTGCGGCACCTGCGTCGCAGTCTGCCCCGAGGATGCGCTCGAGCTGATCGACGCCTACCTCAGCCTTGAGCGGGAGTGCATCGCCTGCGGTATCTGCGCGCGAGCGTGCCCGCTCGGAGCACTGGAGGTCGTCCATGAAGAGTAACTACGATATCCTCGTCATCGGGGGCGGGCCGGCCGGCGCTCTTGCGGCGAAGACGGCGGCAGAAGCTGGAAACTCCGTCTGCCTCATCGAGAAGCGCCCTGCCATCGGAGCGCCGGTCCGGTGCGCAGAGGGGATCGGCAAGGAACTCTTGAAAGAGTTCGTCAAGCCCGATCCCCGCTGGATCTCCGCTGATATCGAGAGCGCCCGGATCATCGCCCCGAACGGCACCGCCATCTGCCTCGACCAGGCCCGGGCGGGAAACGAGGTCGGTTACGTCCTCGACCGGAAGGTCTTTGACCGCGAACTCGTCTGGCAGGCGGCCGAGGCCGGGGCGGACGTGATCGTTAAGACCCGGGCGACCGAGCCGATCATGGAGAACGGGGCAGTCCAGGGCGCGAAGGTGCTCTCCGCCGGGACGCCGGCAGATATCCGCTCCGAGGTCGTCATCGCCGCCGACGGCACGGAAGCACAGTTCGCCCGCCGGGCCGGACTCAATACCGTCGTCCCCCTCCAGGAGATGATGAGCTGCGCCCAGTACCTGATGACCGATATCGATATCGAGCCGGGCTGCACCGACTTCTACCTGGGCAACGAGATCGCGCCCGAAGGCTACCTCTGGGTCTTCCCGAAGGGCGACCGGACGGCGAACGTCGGGATCGGGATCACCGGACGCAAAAGCAAGGACGGATCCCGGGCAAAGGACTACCTTGACCGGTTCGTCGCAAAGAACTACCCTGAAGGAAAGACGATCGAGTTTATCGTGGGCGGGGTTCCCGTCTGCCGGCCGCTTTCCTGTACGGTCGCCGATGGGCTCATGGTCGCCGGGGACGCGGCGAGGGTCGTCGACCCCATCACCGGCGGCGGGATAGGAAACGCCATGTATACCGGACGGCTCGCCGCTCAGGTGGCCTCAAGGTGCATCGAGGCGGGCAACTGCTCGAAGGAGGCGCTGATGCCCTACGACACGGTGTGGCGGGCATCGAAGATGGGTGCGGGCATCGAGCGGAACTACAAGGTCAAGGAGTACTTCGTCACCCTCGACGATGCGAAACTCAACACCCTCGCGGAATCGATTGCAAGCATCAGCTTCAGCGAGTTCTCGGTCCGGGCCCTCATCATGGAACTGATCAAGCGGAACCCGAAACTGCTCCTCGAACTCAAAGCGCTGAAAGATACGCTATCCTGAGCGTATCAACTGCTTGTTGAGAGTCTTTAAGGTCTCCGTCTCCGCCTCTTTTTTTGTGAAGACCGTGATGACGTCGCCGGGCCGGATACGGACGGTGCCGCTCGGTATGATGAGGTCGCCTCCCGCACGCCGGATGGCGATGAAGACGAAGTCACGGACCTCGAGGTCGCGGATCTCGTGATCGACGATCGGCGCACCCTCTTCGGCGATGATCTCGAAGATGGTGCCGCCGGGGATCGAGGCGACCTGCTGGAGGTTCGGGCTCTTCGCCCAGTAGTAGAGACGGGTCGCCACCAGCTCGTCGGGGTTTTCGCTGATCCGGACGCCGACCTCGTTGAAGAGATCCGAGTGCTCTTTCTGGTTGACGATCGAGACGACGTTGCCGACCTCGTAGCGTTTCGCGAGCCAGCAGGTCATCAGGTTCACCGCATCGTCGCTCGTCGTGGCGACCAGGGCATCGGCCCGGTCGATCCCCGCGTCCTCGAGCACCGATTTGTCGGTCGCGTTTCCGGTGATGGCGAGGACGTCGTAGTGCTCCAGGATATCGCTCGCGCGTTCCTCGTCCTGGTCGATCACCACCACGGAGTCGCCGGCGTTGACGGCGATCGCAGTCAGGTTCCGGCCGATTCCGCCAAGGCCGACGATGATGGTGTACATCCATCTGGATTCAACCGCCGGGATTGAAATACCTTGCGAATAGATCACTTTGTGTGATCTGCGGAGTGGACGAAGCGGGGAAAGGCTCGGTTCTCGGCCCGATGGTAGTTGCCGCCATCGGCTGCCGCGATGTCGAGGACCTTGCGGATCTTCCCATCCGGGACTCGAAGGCGCTCCGGCCCAAACAGCGTGAGGCGCTCTACGAGATTCTCTTCCGCGATTTTTCGATAGCGATCGTCACCATCGACGCCTCCGGGATCGACGATGCCCGGAGCAGGATGAGCATGAACACCTGCGTGGCCGAACTTCACGCCGAAGCGATCAGGGGGCTCCAGGCGGAGTCGGCCTACGTGGACGCCTGCGACGTGAACGCGGAACGCTACGGGCGGACGGTTGCAGGGTACCTCGACTTCCCCTGCAAGATCATCGCCGAACACCGCGCCGACGACCGGCACAAGATCGTCGGCGCGGCGAGCATCATCGCGAAAGTCACCCGCGACCGGGCGATCCGGGAACTGGAGCAGCAGTACGGGGCGATCGGGAGCGGTTACCCCTCCGACGCAGTGACCGTCGAGTTCCTCCGGGGCTACATCCGGGAGCACGGGAGCCCACCACCCTGCGCCCGCCGGAGCTGGAAGACGGTCACGAACCTCTGCCAGACAACCATGCAGGATTTTGCCTGACCAAGATTTTATGCCTCACGCGCCCCAACCGTGAGTGATGAACTGGCTCCAGATACTCCTTCTCCTCGTCGCGGCATACCTCCTGATAGCCTATTACATCCGCGAACGAGGGCTATTCAAGGATCATGTCATGTTCTTCGGCCCGATCCTCGCCATCAAGACCGAGCGGGTCGGCTTCTTCGACTGGTTTCAGAAGTTCCGGCGTCCGCTCCGGGTCTACGCAACGCTCGGGGTCCTGATGGTCGTCGTGGTCTCGGCCTTCATGACCCTCGCCCTGCTCCTTGCCGTTCCCCAGTATCTGGTGCACACACCCGAACCGACCGGGATCTACGATCCGAGGAACCTCCTCGCGATACCGGGTGTCAACCAGGCGATCCCGATCACCGCGGCCGTCGTCCTCGGCCTCCTCCTCACGATCGTCATCCACGAGTTCGGCCACGCCATCCTCGCCCGGGTCGAGGATATGCGGGTGAAGAGCATGGGCCTCCTCATCGCCGTCGTCCCGATAGGGGCGTTCGTCGAGCCAGAAGAGGAGGACGTCGAAGCAGCGAAGGGGATGACGAAGATCCGGATGTTCGGCGCCGGGATCACGAACAACATCGTCATAGGCCTCGCCTGTTTCGTGGTGATGTTCCTCCTCATCGGGATGGCGACCCCGCTCCCCACACCGCTCGTCCAGGGAGTCTACCAGGACTACCCCGCGGCCGAGGCAGGGCTCCCCGGCTACTCGGTCATCACGAGCATAAACGGCGTTCCCGTGACGAGCCAGGAGGAGGTCTCGGCGATCATGGACGGCACGCTGCCGGGGGAGACGGTCACCCTGACGGCAGAAAAGGACGGGGTCGAGAGCACCTACACCCTCACCCTGGATGAATGGCCGAAAGAGCTCGGCGGCGACCGGGACACCGGGTTCATGGGAGTCTACTACTACAGCGCTCCCGCGGTGAAGGAGCATATCGGAAACATCGCGGATCTCGGGCTCCTCGCACCGCTCTACCTGACGATAGCCCCGATCGACGCCTTCATCCAGGGCAACTCCCTGCAACTCGGGGTCCTGCTCTCCGATACCCCTGAGCAGATCGCCTGGGAAGAGCCGTTCCCCCTCTTCTGGGGCACGGTCCACCTCCTCTTCTGGACAGGGTGGTTCAACCTGCTGGTCGGGATGTTCAACGCCATACCGATCGTCCCGCTCGACGGCGGCTACATGATGAAGGAAGGCGTGGAACGGTTCTTCGAGCGGCGGGGCTGGTCCCAATACGCGCAGCGGGTCGTCGCCTCGATCAGCGGGTTCGTGACGGTGATGCTGATCCTCCTCATCACGATGCCGATGATCGTCGCGGCGCTGCGGTACGTGATGACGATAGGGTAATACCCATCTCTTTTTGGCCGGGATGCTCCGAACGCCTGCCGCGTGCGGCGAGGAAGAGGAGAATCTCTGGAATACTCTCTCAAAAAAGTCGGAGTGGTCTTTATACTCAGGCGCCGACCCACTCGAGCTCCGGAGTGGCGCCCGCCGCCGTGACGCCGTACTGGACGACCGGCACCCACCGGCAGGCGTCGCCGTCGGCACTCACCGTCCAGAAGGTGTAGTGCGCACTCGAGAGGTCGCCGGCACTGTTCAGGTGCGCCGGCCCGAAGAGGGGGCCGCCGGACTCCTCTGCGGTTCTCCCGACCGCGGCCTTCAGCATGGCGACATCCGCGGTACCGGCCTCTGTCCTGGCCATGGCGACGATCCAGAGCGCATCATATGTCGCGAGGCCGTAACCGTCGGGGTGCCGGCCGAGGGTCTCTCGCATCTTCTGGATGGTGGCCGTGTTCGACGCGACACCCTCCTGGTTCCAGAGCGCCGGGCTGGTGAACTTCGTCTCTGCCGCGAACCGGGCGACATTCCCCGTCGCGAGCGGGTCGAGGAGGACGTTGCCGTCGCATCCGTACCACCGGACCTTCGCCAGGTTCTCTGTCGCTACCGCCGCCTCCATGATCCTGGCCGCCTCGTCGAGGCTGACCAGGTAGACGGCAACCTTCTCTCTGCCGTGCGCCGCGATCGCCTGCGCCACCCGGGCGTCGAGATCCGTTGTCACCGCACCAAACTCCCCGCGATCCGGGGTGTACCGGACGCCGTCGAGGACCTTCCCGCCGCCCCTCACGAACGCCGCAGCCGTCAGCGTCTCCAGTTCATCGCCCCAGACGTCGCCGCGCCAGACCGGTACGATCGCCGTCACCCCCTGCTTTCTCAGGTGGTATGCCATGACGTCAGCCTGGTAGGTGTCCGGTGGCACGAACCGGTAGACGTTGTCGCCCGCGATCCCAAGTGACGGCGCCGTGCTCATGGTGCTGACGACCAGGATCCCGTGCTCGTCGGCATACGCCCGGACAGCCTCGAGCTCGGCGCTGGTGCTGGGCCCGATGACGATCCGGACGCCCTGCTCATCAAGTGCCCGGAGTCTCGCGAGTGCTGTGGCGGGATCGGCCTTCGTGTCCTCGATGATGATTCCGACACGCCGCTCCGACCCGGTTGAGGCAAAGTGGTCGTTGATATCCGCGGCCGCCACCTCGAGGGCGATCCGGCTCGCCTCCCCGCCCCCGGCGTAATCGCCGGAGAGCGGCAGGAGAGCGCCGACGACGAGACCCAGATCCGCCTCCGGCCCTGCAGGGGCCGTCTCCGACCCCATACACCCGCAGGCGAAAACTGCCGCTGCAAGGAGGAGAAGCACGAATGCTGCTGAAGCGTTTCTCATAGGATTTACTCTATGAGATGAGGAATAACCATTTCGTTTTTGCCCGCATCTGCACGGTGAATTAGACCGAAAAACAGCCAGAGACGGAAGATTTTACCTCCCGGAGGATCGAGGACGCCTCACGCCGGGCGCGTCTTCGGCCGGCACGGGCGATACCGGGATATGCGTCTCAAAAAAAGGGGGGAATGCAGGCTTACTGCTATTCTCCCTCCCCCATCAGGTTCTGCGCCCTCTTCTGTATCTCCGCGTCGATATTGGTATCGATGCTCCTTGCCGCCTCTTCCGCAGCCCTGAGCGCCTCCGGGCCCGGGATCTCCCCGAGGATATCCTCTGAGGGAAGTTCCGTGCCTTCCGGGATATCTGCGGACTCGGCGGTGGCGCCGAGATATTCGGCGGCCTGCTTGACGACGCTCGAGAGCTCGAACGGGAAGATGATCTTCGTCGCCTGACCGTCGGCCATCTTCTTCAAGGCATCGAGCGAGAGGACCGTGATCGCCCGCTTATCAAGCGGCCGGGTGCCGACCGAGAGGATGCGCAGCCCCTGCGCCTCGCCCTGCGCCTGCAGGATCCGGGAGAGCCGCTCGCCCTCCGCACGGAGGATCTTGCTCTGCCGCTCGCCCTCGGCCTCGAGGATGATGCTCTGCCGGTTCCCCTCAGCCTTGAGGATCGCCGCCCGCTTCTCGCCGTCCGCACGGAGGATCGCGGCACGCCGCTCCCGCTCGGCCGCGGTCTGTTCGGTCATCGCCTGCTTGACCGCGCCCACCGGGTCGACCTCCTTGATCTCCACCCGCTCGACCTTCACGCCCCAGGCATCGGTCTCCCGGTCCAGGATATCCCGGAGACGGGCGTTGATGACGTCCCGGTTGTAGAGGACCTCGTCGAGCTCCATGTCGCCGATGATCCCTCGAAGACTCGTCTGGGCGAGGGCCACCGTCGCCGACCGGTAGTTCATCACCTCGAAGTAGGCCTTCTCGGGATCGATCACCCGGACATAGACGATCGCGTCGACGTTCGTCGGGGAGTTGTCCTTCGTGATCACCTCCTGCCGCGGGACGTCCATCACCTCGGTCCGGAGGTCGAGTTTCTTGACCACCGTGACCAGCGGGACCACCCACCGGAACCCGGGGTTCATCCTCCCGATGTATCGCCCCAGACGGATCTGGAGGCCCTGTTCGTACGGCTGGACGATCACCACGCCACGGGAGAATATGATGATGATGACGATGATGAGAAAGACCGTGATAAGCCCGGTCCATGGAAACTCTCCGGTAAGAAGCATTTTACACAATCTCCTTTACAACAACATGCACCCCTTCGGAGCGCACGACAATAACCCTTCGCCCGACCGGGATGCTTCCGGACTCGGAACGGGCGCTCCAATCCATGCTTCCGAGCCGCACCTTCCCCGCAAGCGTCTCCGGATCGACCGGTGTGACCACAGTCCCTTCCAGACCGATGAGCGAGTCCCGGGAGAGGGTCGTCGGCGGCTCTTTCCCCGGCGTCAACCGGCTATAGAGCCATACGGTGACCGAGGCCGCCACGATTGCCGCCAGAACCCCGACGATGAGGCCGGTTGGAGAACTGAGGATATCGACGCCGAGGAGGAGGAGGACTCCGAGGATGACCAGGACCGTTGCCGGGACGGCGATGAAATACCCGGGCTGATAGACCTCCACCAGGAGCAGCACCGCCCCGAGCACGATCAGGATCCAGCCGAGAGCGATCCCCTCTGTAAGCATAAGGAGGAATGGGCCGGGGCGGAATAAAAGAGTATGGAATAGTTTGCCTTCAGGCACCGGCCGCAAGATTCAGGCGGGCAAAGAGCATCGGGGCGCCGAACGAGACCCAGGCACCGGCGGCGGCGGCCCGGAGATACAGGAGGAGGTAAGCAGCCCAGGCGGGGTCCTGCGGAATGAGGAGGCCGAATCCGAACCAGATCACTCCTGTCACGAAGATCCCGATGGCGTAGCGGACGAGGCGGACCGATCCCTTTCCGACGGCGCACATGCTTCCCCGGTGATGCTCTGCGGCGGCACCGGCGGCGAACCCGAAGAAGAGCCCTGATGCCGTGACGGCATCCAGGAGGGAGAGCGGGTGGATCGGCTCGCCGGACCGCTCGAGCGCTCCGGCCGCCCAGGACGCGGGAATCTGCCAGTCCCCGAGAGAGGCGAGGGCGGCAAAGGAGAGTAGCGCCAGGATGAGGGAGCCTGCAAACGCGAGGAGCACCTGCCGGGAGAGCCGGAAGGCGGCGATCCTGCGGCCCACCGGTCCCTCAAGTGCGAGAAACCCGATGAGGACGACGATCCCGACCGCCCAGCCCGCGATGACGTCCATCGGGAAGTGGACCCCGAGCACGACCCGGGATGCGCCGATCAGAAAGATCAGAGCGACCGCAAAGAGAGAGAGCCACCGACGCCCGGCGTCTGCGGCGACAAGCCCCCAGAACGTCGCCGCACCCTGGGCGTGCGCTGACGGCAATCCGAACGATGGATGACTCCCGAGCGCCCGGACCTCCGGGCTGACCCAGTAGGGGCGGGGGAGGTGGAACGCGACCTTGAGGGCCTCGTTGAGCCCGCCCGAGATTCCCAGGAGGAGCCCGAGGCGGAGCCCGAGACGCGGATCCCAGCACCAGTAGAGGATCGCGACGACGAGCAGGTAGAACTCGGGCTGCCCAAGGAGCGAGAAGAACTGCATCGGGATTGTGAGCCACGCCGCCTGATCCTGGAGCGTCTGGATGAGTGCAATCTGGAAGTCGGTCATATCACCCCGGAAAGATCAAGATTCACGAGGAGTTGGGGCATCGCCGCCGCGATCCCGTTGATGATGAACTGGATGGCTATCGCGAGCACGATGATCGCCATCAGTTTCGGGACGACCCGGAGCCCCCCTTCTCCGATGAGAGAGAAGATCCAGGGTCCGTAGATCATTCCGACGTAGGAGATGCTGAGGGCCACGATGATCCCGAGGAAGACAGCGAGGAGGCCATAGAGGCCCTCCGGTCCCGAGGCGAGCAGGATCACCGTCGTGATCGTCCCCGGCCCGGCCGAGAGCGGGAAGGCCAGCGGGACAACAGAGATGTGTTCCAGGTTCTCGGCCGAGTAGGTCTCGCCCCTCGTGCCGAGCATCCCGGTCGCCACGCTGACGAGCAGGATACCGCCGGCGATCTGGAACGCCGGGACGGTGATGTTGAAGATCGTGAAGATCAGCTGCCCGGTGAGGGCGAAGAAAGCGAGCACGATGAAGGCTATCTTCATGGAAGAATTGATGATCTGCCGGCATTCACACTCTGCCATCCCCTTGGTGAGCGCCGTGTAGACGGCAACCGTAGAGGCCGGATTCATGACGGCGACGATCGACGCGATCGCGATCAGGCTGAAACTCAGAAACTCGGCAAGTTGAGCGATCAGGTCCATTCCGGATCACCACGCCTGAAGGTCATGTAAGGAGGTATGCGCCCCGGTAACATAGGTAACTTACGGTTTTTTGGCTGTAGAGGCAACTTTAGATTTTCTTCGCGCAGAGGTAACGTTAGGTTTTTTTCGTGCAGGGGTAACGTTAGGTTTTCTTCCTGCAGGGGTAACGTCAGGTTTATTCTCTGCCGCAACCGCTTCGGGAACGTGAACAGCAGGGAATGCATCGAGGAGCGCACGCGTCAGGTCCGCACCGAGCGACGGCTGGACGGACTCGAGCCAGAGGAAGAATCCGGCCATATGGGGCGTCCGCCGGCTCTCGAACTTAAACCCGCCGGTCCGGCTCGGCACCATTTTGAGATACTCCTTCTTGTTCCGGGTTCGCAGGTAGATGATCGGCCGGTACTCCGGGATGTTCACGGCCAGGATGACCTTCGAGAACTCCTTCTGGATCGTCTCGGGGTCGTAGGTCTTCCCCTTGATCCTGATCGGGTAGCGGGCATCAAGCATCCGCATGGCGGAGGGATAGAGTCCCCCGAAGAGGACTTTCTTCACGATCGGCGGGACCTCGTCCGGGGTGCCGAGTTCCCCGACGCCTTGCTTCGAGGTGACGGCGGCGATGATGTTCTGCATCCGTTCGTCGTGCAGTTTCTTGTAGTCGAACGGCCGGCGGGGCGGGATATCGGTGATCGAGACCAATTTCGGGTGCCGGATCTGCCGTTGCGAGCTTTGTTTGAGATCCCGGGGTCGGATCAGGGCTTTCAAATCCTCGCAACTCGGGGTGGTGAGGAGGACGTTGTCGGGCTCCTTGAGGAGGCGGCGGACAACAGCCGTCCGGGATATGTCGACCGAGGAGATGAGGAGGAACGGCACGGTCGGTTGACCGTAGAGGTAACCGAAGAGCTGCTTCTTGTAGTGGATCTCCGCCTCGAACTCTTTTAGATCGGCAGGGGAGGTGATGATCTCGCCGAACGTCAGCGCCCCGGTATGGTCGACGAGCACCATGTCGACCTCGGCGAGGTCCTGGCCGTTTCCCCGGACCTTGATATCACCGATGTTCGAGTAGAAGAGCCCGTTCTGCCCGAGTTGCGCGCGCTTGACCTTCGACGGTCCGTCGGCCCCCCGGGCCACGACGGAGCGGATGAGGTCGGTCCGTAGCGAGAGGTCGAGGGTCATCTCGTAGACGATCGCCTCAAACCACCGCCCTTCGGCGGTTCGCATCTCGGGAAGATCCTCGGAGAAGAGTTTTTTTCGATCTGCGGGGCGCAGGTGGCGCAGCGCTCTCATGATGATCGCCCGCGTCGGCTGGAGCGAGCTGAAGTTTTTGTCGAGCCACGTAATCATCTGTAACATTCGTTCCACACAGCTTGGGTATTGCTATCGTATTGAGGACCGGATGACGGTCGGAGCACGTTCAGACATGGGAGTCTATCGTCTTGCAAGTGCTCATAGAGTTTCCGGTCTCCATGGCTATGAAATTACGCATGCATCACCACCACAAGGGGTGGCAATGTGATCGCCCGCCCGGGTCCTGCAGGACAGGTCACTCGTAGCGGAGCGCCTCGATGGGGTTCAACTGCGCCGCCTTCCATGAGGGGTAGAACCCGGCGACGATGCTTGTTCCGATGCCGAAGGCCATCGCAAAGGCGACATAACCGATCACCACGGAGATGGGGATTCCCGCCTCCCCCGAGACGGCGAAGTCGGCGAAGAGGACACTTATGGAGGCAGAGGCATAGAAGGCGACCACCGTGCTCACGATGCCGCCGATGATGCTTCCTGTGACCCCGAGGAACAGGCTCTCGTAGAGGAACATCCGGAGAACCTCCCGTTTTCGCGCCCCGATACTCCGCATCAGCCCGATCTCCGCCGTCCGCTCCGTAACCGATATGATCATGACGTTCAAGATGCTCACGCTCGCGATGAGGAGCGACACCCCGCCGATACCGAGCAGGAAGACGTTCATGGCGTCGAGGGTCTCGTAGTAGAGCTCCAGGATCTCGCGCGAGTCCAGGATGTCCACGACCTCGCTCCTGCGGTTGATCTGCTGGTCGATGGCGGCCTTAACATCCTCGATTGCGGAGAGGTCGCTCACCTTCACGACGACCCGGGTGTAGTCCTGTGGCCCATGCCGCTCCCTGTACCAGTCCTCCGTGACGATGATGGCATAATCGGGGTTGATGTCGATGCCCATCCCCCGCTCTGCCGCGACCCCCAGGACACGGACGCTCTCGCCCCCGACCTCGATGCGGCTTCCCGGATGAAGGTTGAGTTCGTCGGCAAGGAGCGCGCCCACCATCACCCCCGACGACCTTGCCGGCGGGTAGAGACCCGCCTCCAGATCGATCAAGGATGGGATGTCAGCTGCGGGCATGGCATATATCGTCGCGAAGCCGCTCGTATCCCGCACCCGCAACCGGTCGGACGCAACGATCATGGGAACGACGCGGTGCTCTCCCGCGGCCTTCTCTATCAGCCCAACGTTCTTCGTGGAGATGCTTGCCGCAAGGGCGCTTCGGGGATCGAAGGGGTCGCCGCTCGATGCCGCGAGGTGGGGGGTGACGAGCACGGTGTCGCTCACGTCCGCGACCATCCCCCCGACGAGCGTCGAGAGGCTGCTGCCCATGATGCCGAGGGAGGCGATGGCGATGACACCGATGACGATGCCGACCGTTGCGAGGAACGACCGGACTCTGTGCCGCCCGAGGTTCCGGACCGCGAGATCGATGAAGATCATGCCCGGCACCCCTATTTCTGCCTCATCGCATCGACCGGGGCGAGGTTAGAGGCTCTCCACGCCGGGTAGAATCCGGCGGCGATACTCGTTCCTATACCGAACGCCATGCCGAAGATGATGAACCCGACCGCGCTCTGGTCAAAGACCGTGAAGTTCTCGCCGAAGGTCGTTCCGGTCGTGGCGACCTCGATCGCGGCGACGCTGATCAGGTAGCCGAAGGCGGTGCTCAAGATGCCGCCGACGACGCTCCCGGTGACCCCGAGGATCATCGTTTCATACAGGAACATCCGGAGGATCTCCCCGCGCAGCACCCCGATGCTCCGCATGACGCCGATCTCTCTGATGCGCTCGGTCACCGAGATGTACATGACGTTCAAGATGTTGACGGCGGCTACAACGAGGGCAATCCCGCCGATGCCGAGGAGAAAGACCGTGATCTGATCGTATATCTCCTCGTACTGCCCGAGCATCTCGCGCGAGTCGGAGACGTCGACCAGATCCTCTCGCCGGTTGATCCGGATCTCGATGGCATCCTTTACGGCGTCGATCTGCTCCACATCGCCGACCCGGACGATGACCATCGGGTAGGAGTCCTTCGCCCCGAAGTGGCTCTCGTACCAGCCGTCGGAGACGACGATCGCGTAATCCGGGTTGATATCAAACCCCATCCCCCGCTCCGCGAGTACACCCGCCACACGGACATCCTCACCCCCGATCGCGATCCTCGAACCCGGGGCTATGCCATACTCCCGGGCGAGGTGGATACCGACGAGCGCGCCCGCCTGATTCTGCCGGAGATACTGTCCCTCCGCGAGATTGAGCAGGACGGGGATATCTCCCGGTTCGAGCCCGATGATCTGGGCATACCCGCTCTCACCGCGACCGAACTCAACCTCGTCCGCCCCCTGGAGCACCGGGATCGTCCTGTGTGGGTTTGCCGCCCGCCGGATCTCCTCGACCTCGCGGGCGGGGATGGCGGCGTCCACGGCCGTCCGCGGGTCTCCGGCGAAGGTCCCGCCGATCGCGGTGTGCGGCGTGATCACGACGGTATCCCCGACATCGGTGATGATGTTCGCGGCGAGGAGGTTGATGCTGTTGCCCATGACGCCGAGAGAGGCGATCGCGACGACCCCGATGACGATACCGATGATCGAGAGCGCCGAGCGTATCCAGTGCCTCTGAAGGTTTCGTGCCGCGAGCGAGAAGAACACTACGCCAGCCTCCCGTCCACGATCCGGATCGTGCGGCGAGCGTACGCGGCGACCCCCGGATCGTGGGTGACCATGATGACGGTCTTGCCCTCCCGGTTCTCTGCCGCGAGGAGGTCCATGATCGCCGACCCGGTCTTCGAGTCCAGGTTGCCGGTCGGCTCGTCGCAGAGGAGAAGGTCGGGGTTGTTGACGAGCGCCCGGGCGATCGCGACCCGCTGCTGCTGCCCTCCGGAGAGTTCGGCCGGCTTATGGGCGAAGTGGGTCTCGGCGATCTCGACGGCCGTCAGAACCTCGATCGCCCGGCGCCGGCTCTCCTCCCGGCCGGTGGTGAGAATGATCGGAAACTCGACGTTCTCGACCGCCGAGAGGAGGGGGATCAGGTTGAACTGCTGGAAGACGAACCCAATGCGGTCGCGCCGGAGCCGGGTGAGGTCGTCGTCGCTCATCTGAGAGATCTCCTGCCCGGAGAGGAAGATCTCGCCGCGGGTCGGGACGTCGAGACAGCCCATCATGTTCAGGAGCGTCGACTTCCCGGAGCCCGAAGGCCCCATCACGGCGATGAACTCACCCGGATCGACGGTGAGGGTGACGCGGTCGAGCGCCACGACGGCGCCTGCAGGAAGGGGATAGATCTTGCTGACCTCCTCGAACCGGAGGATCGGCTCGCCGCTCACCGCCGCCTCCGGACGTACCAGAGGGCCGCAAGGCTGGCGACGATGGCGGCCAGCGCCACGGCGGCAACGGCCACAATGGGTAGCCCGGTACCGGCGGTCTCCTCTGCGGTGCGGTTCTCGAGCGAGATCGGCCGTGTAACGGTGTAGGGGTTGCCGTCGTCGTCCCGATACCCGATGACGAGCGGGATCTCCTCCACGGTTCCGTCGGTCGTAAACGTCATCTCGAACGCCGAGATGTCGTCGGGATCGAGCGTCCCGACGACGTAGACCCGGAAGGGTTCGGTGGGCGTCGCGGGGGCGCCCGCGGAGATGACGACCGATCGGGCGGGCTCGAGCCCCGCGTTCATGACGTCGCCCGTCGCGCGGTAGGTGTCTCCTTCGACGGAGACCTCGACGTTGGTGACGATGGGATCGGCCTGCCGTTTGTCCTCGCCGAACGCGACCGGCAACACGAGATCCGCGGTGTGAGTGTTGATCCCGTTGCGCCAGACCACCTGGAACGTGACGTTCGTCTCGGCGGCCGGGGTCAGGTTGAAGGCAACGGTTCCGGACGCGTCAGGGGCGAGGGTGCCGATGAACGCGCTGCCCGGCGTGACGGAGAAGTCCGCGCCCCGGGGGATCACCTGGACACCTGAGGCGGCGTTCGACCGCGGGTTCGCCACCAGAACCGTGATGCCGACCGTCCGGGACCCGGAGAAGGTCTCGGGCCTCTCGAAGAACGACACCTCAAGCGGGGTGCCGTCGACCCTGACCGGAACCGGGTGGGTGAGGGTTCCGTTCTCCCGGAGATCGAGGGAGAAGCGCGGGTAATACGTCCCGCCCGGCACGTCCACCCGGATGGCGAAGGTGAACGTCCGGTTGAGACCGGCCCCGAGAGCCCCGACCGAGGGGTAGGGTTCGGAGCTCGGGACGACGCCGTCCTCGTAGAGGCGGGCGCCGCCGAGCGGGAGGGTGGACGAGCCGGTGTTCTGCACGGCAACCATCACAAAGCCCGTATCACCCGGCATCAGGACCTCCGGCTCGACCGCAACGGACGTCACCGTCACGTTGCCCTGCCCTCCCGCAACCGGGGAGACGAGAAGGCATACCAGGACGAACAGGATGGGGAGGAGACGACCAGGTTCCACACGGGAGAATGGAGAGAGCCTCTACTTCAACGTTATCCCCGCATCACCCCCGGGACGGCATAAGACCTTTGACGGCAGAGGGCGATATCTCTTGGAACAATCTTTCCCCCCGACGGGGTTCCGAGGAGACTATGGGACTGAACAAGATCTACATCATCGGCCACAAGCAGCCCGACACCGACAGCATCTGCAGCGTCATCGGCTACGCCGAACTCCTGAACCGCGCCGAGCCCGGGAAGTACATCCCCGCCCGGTGCGGGGAGGTGAGCCCGGAGACGAGGTTTGCGCTCGATACGTTCAACGCCGAGGAGCCGGCCTACGTAGCGAGCGTCGAGCCCACCGTATCGGATATACCGCTCGATACCCGGAGCGCCCGCCAGGACGTCCCGACGGTCGACGTCGCCGCGCTGATGGACGACTACGACATGCGAAACATGCCGATCACAGACGGTGACGAGACCCTGGTCGGTCTCGTGAGCGAGTACGGCCTCGCCCGGTCCTACGTCAGAAAGAACCCCCGGGAACAGCTCTCGCTCATCCCGATGCCGCTCGAGACCCTCGCCCGCATCCTGGACGGCCGAATCGTCGTTTCGTCGCGCGAGGCGCTCGGGGAAGCCCGGGTTTACACCGTCATCGACGCCCTGCACGTCACCCTCTCCCGGTTGACGCCTGATGACATCGCGATCGTCGGGGACAACGAACCCGCCCAGCTCGCGCTGATATCGGCAGGGGTCGCCGCGCTCATCATCGCCGAAGGGGCGCCGGTGGGCGAGCGGGTGATCGACGCCGCGCGGACAAGGGGCGCCTCGGTGCTCGCGACGACGCTCGACGCCTTCAGCGTCGGGAAGATGATCAGCCTCTCTCTCCCCGCAAGCATGATCATGGAGACCGACATTCCAACAGTACGTCTGGAAGACTCGCTTGAATATGCAAAGAGCGTCGTCTCGAACTCCAAGTTCAGGACGGCCTGCGTCGTCGGCGATGAGCGGCAGCATATCGGGCTCGTATCCCGGACGACGCTGATGCAGGAAGTCCAGAAGTCAGTGATCCTCCTCGACCACAACGAGTACTCCCAGGCCGTGGACGGGATCGAGCAGGCGGACATCCTCGAGATCATCGACCACCACCGCCTCGGCGCGATCTCTACCTTAAAGCCGGTGAGGTTCCTCAACGACCCCGTGGGGTCGACCTCGACGATCGTCGCGAACAAGTTCATCGAGGCCTGCGTGGAACCCACGCCGTCGACTGCCGGGCTCCTCCTCTCGGGGGTTCTCTCGGACACGATGGTGATGAAACTCTCGACGACCACCCCGGCGGATATCCGGGCGGCCGACTACCTCGCGGGGATCGCCGGGGTCGACCCGGCCGAGTATGGGCCGGAACTGATCCGGAAGGGCATGGACCTCGACAGCCTCCCGAAGGAAGAACTCCTCACCCGGGATATGAAGCGCTACAACCTCTTCGGGAAGAGCATCATGGTCTCGCAGGTGATGGCGTCGTCGTTTGATTTCGCAGAGACCCACGCCACAGAGATCCGCAAGGAGATCGAGCGCCTCCGGACGACGATGGGGGTCGACTGCTTCTTCGCCCTCTTTACGAACGTCTTTAGTAACGCAAGCGACCTCTTCGCCGCCGGGGACGAAGCCTGCATCGCCAAGATGGAACTCCGGGACCAGCCCGTCCGGCTCGAAGGCGTCATGTCCCGCAAAAAAGATTTCATCCCGAAGTTCGGGCATATGTTCCGGCAGATCTAGCCGCCGGAACTCACTCGTCCTTTTTCTTGAGCATCCCGGCAGCGTAGCGGGCGAGCCCGTAAACGCCGTCGGTCGAGGGGTGGACCTCGACGATCTCGCCGAAGTCATCGACGGTGATGCCCTGCTTCATCAGGTAGCCGATATAGGAGAGGAGGAGCGACGCCCCGGGGACGGCGGCGGCCGCCCCAAGGAGCCGGCCGCTCCCGGGATCGACCCGGATCTGGGCAAGCCCCGCCCAGCCGCCCGCGACGTCCCAGAACGAACCGGGACCCGCAGGCGCGGGGGCCGAGAGGGTGATGCCTCCGTCGCCGCCGGCGGTCGCCGCGAAAGCGTAATCGTAGCGGAGGCTCATCCCCTGCGGGATGCCCTCGTAGTCCATGACGGTCTCGCGGCCGAGGATGTTCTCGGCCGCCACCACGCCCTCCCTCCTGGCCGCGGGGGTGAGGTAAGGCGGGCCGATGACGTCACCGGCCGCGTAGACGCCCGGAACGCTCGTCTGCATCCGCCGATCGACGATGACCGCCCCGTCCGGGCGCTTCTTGGGCCCCTGGAGCATCTCAGAGTTCGGGACAAGCCCGGTTGCAAGCAGCACGGCATCGGCCTCGATCTCCTCGCCACCTGCGAGAAGGACCGAGCGGACCCTTCCGCCGCCTTCGATGCTCGTAACCGGGGTCCCTTCGCGGATCTCGACCCCGGCAAGATCGCGCAACGCCGCGGAGCGCATCTTCTCGTCGAGATCCCCGAGCAGCCCGTGCCGGGCGATGATATCGACCTCGACCCCGAAGGCATGGAATATATGGGCGAACTCCGCCGCCACCACTCCGCCGCCGATGACGACCATGCGGCGAGGGAGATCGGGCATGGCGGGGAGCGTCCGGTAGGTATGGACGCCGGAGAGGTCGGTGCCGGGGATGTCGGGGATTGCCGGCCGCGACCCGGTTGCCGCAAGGACTGCGTCCGCTCGCACCTCCTCGTCGCCGATGAAGACCCGGCTCCCCTCCAGTCGGCTCTCGGCCCCGTAGACGATATCGACCCCCGCCCGGCGGGTCTCCGCATCGAGAACCGAGGAGAGTTTATCCTGGACTTCGCAGATTCGCCCCCGGATCGCCGGATAGGAGACGGTCGGCACTGAGTCGAGGATCCCGAGATCCTTCTGGGTTCTGGCAGACTCAATGAGCCGCGCAATGTCGTTCAAGGCACAGATCGTCATGCACCGCCCGTGAAGGCACTGTCCCCCGATGCTGCGCTGCTCGACGAGCCGGACATCCTTCCCCGCCTGCGCGAGGTGGATCGCTCCGAGCCTCCCCGCGGGCCCGCCACCGATGACGACGATCATGATCTCTTCCTACAGCAGTTCGACGCCTTCGTCCATCGGCATCGAGAGGATCTCGCCGGTGAACCCATTGACCTCGACGATCTTGCTCCCGCCCCGCACCTGCCAGACCGGCACGTAGACGGCCTCGATATCGATCTTAATGTTGTTCCGGTCAGGTTTGAGGGTCTTTTCCTCGTAGAATATGGCGTCGCCCTTCTCGTAGCGGAACCGCACCTTCTGGGTGAGACGGTCGATGATGTCCCGCACGAGCTGCTCCTCCACGTCCTCCCGCACGAGCCGGGTGGCGACGATCTCGGACCCGAACGGAACCGGGCCCCGCTCGATCTCGTCAGGATTGATCTCCATCTTCAGGCCGTTGATGGCGTTGACCGCTCCGGTACCCTCGGCGTCGAAGGAGACCAGCCGGTCTTTCACCTCGCGCTCGCCGGTGCTCACGTAGCGGTAGTTCCAGTAGGGGATGAACCGGCACTTCGCCGTCCCTTGCAGCCCGGCGATACCGCAGGCGCGCTTCTCGGAGACCTTCAACTGGAGATGGGGGAGCTCCGGCCCATCCTGCGGCTCTTCCTTCACCGGCGCAGCCTTCACCGGCGCAGGAGAAGCCTCGATCTTCCCCCGCCGAACCGTCCGGACCGGGCCGGGGAGGTCCAGGATCAGGGCCTGTCCGAGCACCTCCGCAAGATCGGCCCTGCCTGCGTAGCAGACGAACTCGTCAGGCCCCCACCGGATGCAGTCCTCCGTCTGCACCGCCGGATCGAGGGTGAAGAGCAGTTTCCTGCAGACCCAGTCGTCCTCGCCGGTGCGCAGGCGGTAGATCATCGAATCGAAGCTCCCAATCGTCTCCGGATCGTCCGAGCAGAGCACCACCAGGGCGTCTTCACTCCCGACGGCGGAGAGATCCAGCGGGTCGCCGACCTCCTCAACGTCGTAGGAGGCCGCGGCAAGGATCCGCTTCAGCACGTTCCGGGCTTTTTCCCGAGTCCCACTCTCCATTCATCTTACACTATCACAGGGAGATAGAACAAGTTTTCCCTTCGGGCCAGGTTGCCGGGAAAGCATAACCGGGGGTGCGCGGGACGGCGAAGGGCAGGTTCAGCCCGGGTTCCTGCCGGAAGGACCCGTCGAATCCGGAAGACAACACATTTTTCTTCGCAGAGCAAGAGATCTGATGATGCAAGCTCCCCTGAAGTTCACCAACCACCGCATCGAGGAGTACGCGCTCAAGGTGACCTACCGCCCTGAGGACGACACGGGGAAGATCATCTACAACCTCTCGCTCATCGAGAGCCACGACCTCGAGTTCGCGCTCTCCGTCATGAAAGAGGCGCACAGACGGGGCATCACCATCAGCAACCGGTTCCTGGTTGCTGGACCGGGGGAGCAGGTCGGCGACTATACCGTGCCGGATGGGCGGCACGCCATCTGCACGATGTGCAGTATCACGCTCGATGCGCTTCTTCTCCAGCGCGGCATCCCGGCGAGCCCGATCGGGGGCGGGATCGTCGAGGTCAACAGGAGGGTTGCGCAACGGTTCACGAGCCTGATCCTCTATAGTGACACCACCCTCGATCCCCTCGAGGTCCTCATCTCCCAGGAGGCCACGTCGATCCTCGACGTCATGGACCACGGGAAGGGCAATATCCTCGCAAACATCAGGGAGTGCCACATGGATGCCGAACACCTCCTGGGTGAGGTGCTCGACGAACTTGCGTCCATCGGGTTCTCTGGAATCCTCGACGTCGGCGCCCCGAACGTCCCCCTGCTCGGGGTCCCGGTGAGCCCGCAGTACCTGGGCGTGGCGATGGTCGGCGGCACGAACGCGATGGCGGCCGTCAGGGAGACCGGGCGGTCGGTCGTGACCCGGGCGCTCAAAGGGCTGATCGATATCCAGGCGATGGGCTACCTGGACGATTACTGAACCGTAGCCTTCGTCCATTCCATGACGGTGGCGATATGCCGCCGCACGAAGAGGGCGAGCCCCGCAGACTCCGAATAGAGGGCGGAGGGCTGACCGTCTGCTCCTACCATCCAGAGCAGCGCCCGGGTATTGTCCACTAAGAAGACGCCCGATCTCTCGTAGGGCAGCAGTTTCTCAGCAAGAATTGGGGTTTTGTAGAGAGTGGCGAGAGGGATGATATGGAGATGGAACCGGGAAGGCTGCTCGCCCGCCCAGCGGTCGGTGACGATATCGACCGAGACGGAGCCGGGAACGGGATCGAGCAGCGGGAGCACGCTATGCTGGAGGAGATCCCCCGTCGCGAGCAACTCCACACTCCGCTCCGCACTCTGAAACATTCCTGCAAGGCGGGTTCTGATATTCTCTTCGCCGTAGATCGTCCAGACCAGTTCCTGGCCGCCCGGGCCTTCCAGTTCCTTCTCCCGGTAAACGGCGTCGAGGCCCTCCCGGGCTCTCTCTGCGTCGTTCTCGATCCGGCGCATCAGGTTCTCGACGCCCTGGTCGGGAGGGACCGCATCGAAGCGTTTGGGTGTCGTGTGCGAGACGCTGACCAACTCCTTCTGGACGAGACGGTCGAGGACCGGGTAGACGGATGCGCGCGGCACGCCGGAGATCTCGTGGACTTCCGTCGCGGTCGCTCCCACCGTTCTGAGAAGCCCGATGTATACGAGGGCCTCGTACTTCGTAAGTCCCAGTGATCTGAGGGATTCTAGGAGGGGGGCTGGAACGTCCCGGAGTGCCTTCATCCATCATGTATATATACGGTCCAGCAATAAATGTTGTTGCTAAGATAACAACAAGGTGAAGAGATGCGTTGGCAATACCTACCCGTACTGATGCTCCTGCTGGCACTCCTGGCTGCGCCGGGGGCGGCGCAGGGTGTTAAATACCTCTATGGAAGCCCCGATCTGTCGGCAACAATCTCCGGTACCAATCAGTTTGCACCGGGGGACGAGACCCAGCTCGGGGTCATCGTATCCAACAGCGGCCTGAATACCCATAAGATGGTCGGTTCGGCCCTCGTCACCCCCGATGATCAGCCGAACACCGCAAAACTGGTCACCGTGACGCTCAAGAGCAGTGACGCGCCGTTCACCGTCAAGACGGATCCCCAGTTCATGAGAGACATCGCGGGCGGCGCCGCCGCGAACGCCGTCTTCAACGTGAAGGTGGCAGACTCCGCCGAGCCGGGCACCTACACGCTGCCGCTCGAGGTGACCTACACCTACCTGCAGGACGCTGAAGATTACGGCGACGTTCTCCGCTACAACTACCAGAAGAAGACCCTGACCCTGCCGCTCACCGTGCGGGTCACGCCCAACCTCCAGGTCGAGGTCCTTGATCTCCGCTCCGAGTCGCTGAACGTCGGCACGGAAGGCTACGTCTACATGACCCTGAAGAACGTCGGTCACGAGACGGCAGAGAAGGCGATCGCGATTGTCACGAGAAGCGGCTCGAGCCCGCTCATCCCCACCGACGGCAACGCATACATCGGGACGTTTGAACCGGGCGAGACGGTGGACGTGAAGTTCAAGGTCTCGGTCGCGAACACCGCAGAGCCCCAGTCCTACCCGCTGGACGTCGCGGTCACCTACGAGGACTATGAGGGCAAGACGGTGACCTCCAGGCCGGCGACGATCGGCCTTCCCGTAGGCGGCAAGATCGCCTTCGAGGTCGTCTCACCCCCGCAGACGCTCTACCAGGGTCAGAAGAGCATCCTTGAAGTCGAGTATAAGAACTCGGGAGCGGCAACGGTCTACAATGCCCAGGCACGGATCAGCGCCGTCGATCCCTTCACCAGCAGCGACGACACCGCCTTCCTCGGCGACCTCGCTCCGGGCGAGACAGCGACGGCACGGTTTGAGGTGAACGTCGACGGTGCCGGCACCGCGAAGGAGTACGGGATCGACTCCGAGATCCGCTACCGTGACAACCTCGACAACAGCAAGATATCGGACAGCATGAAGGTGCGGGTTGCGCTCGAGGCGAGGGAAGGCACGCTCTTCACCAATCCGGTCTTCCTGATTGCAGTCCTCGCTGTCATCGCCGGTGCAGGGTATTATATATTCGTGTACCGTAAGAAACAGAGATGAACGGGTACTGGGACGGACCCAAAACGGAGCCGCAGGTAAGGATAATCGAGGAAATGCGGGAGGTTCTCGCAGATCCCGGCTGCACCTCCGATCAGCCCCTCTATTTTATGTACCGGGATCTCGCGAAGAGTGAGAGTGACCGGGAATGGCTCCGGCAGCACCACATCCGCTACGACATCACCGTTATCCCTGCCCGGAGACTCTGCGGGGAGTACGTCAAGACGAAGGGCCACTACCACACCGAGAACCCGGCAGGAGAACTTTACCCGGAGATCTACGAGGTGCTCGAGGGGACGGGGCACTACCTCCTCCAGACCCGCGATGCCGACGACGTGGTGATGATCGAGGGCACCGCCGGCGACAAGATTCTGATCCCGCCGGGCTATGGTCACGTGACCATCAACCCGGCAGGGGAGGACCTCGTGATGGCAAACCTCGTCTCATCAGAGTTCACGAGCAACTACGGCCCCTACGCAGACCTGAAAGGAGCCGCCTACTACGAGATGGAGGGCGGAGCACTGGTGAAGAACCCGCGCTACCCGGACGCTCCGCCGGTGCGCTACTGCAACCCGGTGGAGGTCCCGGAGATCGGGATCGAGAGAGGGGTCGGGCTCTACGACCTGATCGGGCGACCGCGGTCGGTCGCGTTCCTGAACCACCCGGAGCAGTTCATGGAGATCTTCGCCGACGTGACCGGCGGATGTCTCGCGATGCGGTAGAGAGGGGAAGGCGCGTTTAACCCTACCCCACCTGTTGTTCTTTAGGACACAACACAGCCCATGCGCGGCTTTCCACCGTATATCGCCACGCGGCGGAGACGGCTCGCGGGGAGCATCCCCTCCCCTGTCTCTGTCACATAAGGGGGCACTGTAACCCACCCCACCCGGCCTTCGGCCTCCTCCCCCTTCCTGCGGGGCGGGGGCAATACGTGGCGATAACCCCCACGGTCCACTATATTGGACTCTTACTGTCCCGGTCGTCCTGTCCTTCATCGCCCGGAGTTCTATGACTCTCGGGTTATCCCTCAACGGAGGGACACCAAATCACCACCAGGCGCCTTCCGCTCAGGATCGCCGGACCTCGTCAAGCACCTGGCACGTCCGGCAGATCCGCCCGCAGGGCTCCCCGCACCGCTCGCAGACCCGGAGACCTTCGCCGGTAACCCTCTCCGGCTCCCGGAGGGCCTCGCCGAGGTTCACGAGGGAGTACTTCGTCGCCGGGTGGCGGTGGGCGTAGTCGTCGAGGATACCCCGGACGTCGCCCCGGAGAGCGTCGCCCGCATAGGGGCAGCCCTCGAGGTCGAACCCCTCGACGTGGAGGAAGGCGTACAGCGCCACCTCGCGCTCCGGGATGTACATGAACGGCTTGATCCGGGGAACCATCCCCGCCACCTCCCGCGTGGGGCGGGTGAGCCGGTCGGCATCACCCCGGAGAGCGTTCATCAGGACCGACTGGGCCTCGTCGTCCAGGTTGAACCCATAGGCAAACTTCGTGACGCCATGCTCGCGGGCGATCCGGTTCATCAGCGCCCGGCGAAGCACGCCGCAGTAGGAGCAGGAGAGGTTCGTCCCCTTCCTGCCCACGATCTCATCGAGCGTGATCCCGTATTCGTCGCGAAACGTTGCCGTCACCCAGGGGATGTCCATGCTCTCGGCGATCTTCCGCGCCTGGTTCGGGTCGCGATAGCCGGATATCCCCTCGTCCACCGTGATCGCCATCAGTCGGACGCCCCGGCGATCGCCAAGGAGCCGGTGGAGGAAGAAGAGGACGGCGCTCGAATCCTTGCCCCCCGAGAGCGCCACCGCCACAGTATCCCCCGACTCTATCCAGCGGTGCTTCCGGATCGCCCGCTTCGCCTTCGCCTCGAAATCCCGGTTGAAGTGCTGCTCGCAGAGGTGCAGCCCGGAGTATCGCTGGAAGAGAATTGCGTCGCGGTGGCACTTGCTGCACTTCATGCTTTCTCGATCATCCTTTTATCACCGCGCTACATAAATGGTGTAGAAGATGCCTGTTCCTGCAGAATACGTACGAACCCTTCACGCCTACGAACTCCGGATCCTGATCACTCTCGAACGTCTCATGCGCCGGTACCGGTGGGTGCCGCTCGAGGTGCTCAAGTCGTCCACGAGGTTCTCGGAGTCCGAGCTCTCCTACCGTCTGGGCAGGTTGATGGCCATGGATATGGTCAGATACGAGAAGACCCCTTACGAGGGCTACGCGCTCGTCTTCAACGGCTACGACACCCTGGCCCTCCACACCCTCACCCGCCGGAACACCGTCCAGGCGCTCGGGACGCTGATCGGCGTCGGGAAGGAGTCGGAGGTCTACGAGGCGATGGGGCTCGGGGTCGTCGTGCTGAAGTTTCACCGGGTCGGGCAGCGGTCGTTTCAATCCGCCCGCGTAAAGCGCGGCTACATGCCGGAGGCCGGACACTGCCCCTGGATATTCGCCTCGAGCAACTCGGCGAAGATGGAATACGACGCTCTAAAGACCCTCCACCCCGCCGTCTCGGTTCCGCTCCCGATCGACCAGAACAGGCACGTCGTGGCGATGTCGTTCGTCCCCGGCGTCAACCTCTCGCGAGCCGACCTCGAAGAGCCCCGGCCGATCCTCGATACGATCCTCGACAACATCCATGAGGCCTACCGCCTCGGCATCATCCACGGCGACCTGAGCGAGTTCAACGTCATGGTCGACGAGGAGCAGTGCTGGCTGATCGACTGGCCGCAGTGGGTGGAGACCGCCCACCCGAACGCCGGCGAGATCCTCAACCGCGACATCGAGAACATCCTCCAGTACTTCAAACGGAAATACGGCATAGAGTACGCCTTTGACGAAGCACTGGCAAGGGTGGTGGGGTGAAGGTCTTCGGGATCGACATCATCAAAGGCTCGGTTCGTTCCCGTACCCGACGGGCCGTCTACGCCCTCGCCCGGGTGGAGGACGGCGATGTCCAGGGCGTCGAGGAGGTGACCGGGTTCCGGCTGCAGCGCCTCCTTGCCGCTGAACAGCCCGATATCCTCGCGGTGGACAGCCTCCAGGAGATCGCCGCCGACCAGCGCGAACTCCACGCCTTCCTCCAGTCGCTCCCCCCCGCAACGAAACTCGTCCAGGTGACCGGCGGCGAGCGCACAGAGAGTCTCGGGAAGGTCGCTGCCCGCTACAACATCAGTTTCAACAAGTTCGACCCCTACGCCGAGGCACGGACAACCGCCCGGGTGGCCGCGCTCGGGGCGGGTGTCGAGGTGATCGCTTTTGAGAACACCACCGACATCACGGTGAGCAGGCACCGCTCACCAGGCCGGGGCGGGTGGAGCCAGAACCGGTATGCCCGGAAGATCCACGGCGGCGTGATGCAGACGGCCCGGGAGATCGAGGGGCGGCTCCGCGGCGCCGGCCTCGGCTACGAGAAGAAGGAGACGAAGGCCTTCGGCGGCTACTCAAGGGTCACCTTTCGGGTCAGGGCCCCCCGGGAGATGGTGCCGGTTCACTCAACCCGGGGCGCCGACGTCCAGGTGCGAGTGGCAGGAAGGCAACTCGACCGGATACGGTTCGAGCCCCTCTCCGGCCGCCCTCGCTACCTGATCGTCGGGCTCGACCCGGGGACGACCACCGGGATCGCCGCCGTGGACCTCGACGGCAACCTGGTTCTCCTCACGAGCTCCCGCCAGATGACGATGTCCGACATCGTCGAAGAACTCTATCGTGCGGGAAAACCGCTCATCGTCGCTTCCGACGTCCGTGAGATGCCCTACTCTGTCGAGAAGATCCGCCGGGCGTTCAACGCCATTCCCTACACCCCGAAGCAGTCGCTCTCGGTGGAGGCGAAATACGACCTGACCGCCCCGTTCTCCTACACGAACGACCACGAACGCGACTCCCTCTCGGCGGCGCTGGACGCCTACCGGAGCCTCCAGAACAAGTTCAGAAACATCGCAAAGAGAGTGGGGCCGGGGTTCGACCTCGATGAGGTCCGGGCGCGGGTGCTCCGGGGCCAGCCGCTCGATACCGTTCTTGCAGACCTGAAGGGAGTTCCGGCGAAGAAGGAGGAGGCACCGCCCGCCGAGGCCGTCCCAGAGCGGCCGGTCGAGGACGAGCGGGTGATGGCGCTCGACGGGATGGTCAAAAGGCTCCGGAGTTACGTGCAGGAACTCCAGGAGGAACTCCGGGGGCGCGACCGCGATCTGGAGCGGTTGCGGCAGGATGTGCGCCGGGCACGCTCCGCGACCGAGCGCAAGATCCGCCGGGACGCGGAGCTGGCGGCGAAGGACGCGACGATCGAGAGCCTGCGCGAGCAGCTCCGGGGCGAGCGGCGGCGGTCCCGGCAGCTGAAGAAACGCCTGGAGAGGATGCAGAAGGTCGCGAAACTCGAGATATCGGAGGACTACACCCCGCTCAAGGTGCTCGACTCCCTCACCCGCGAAGCGGTGCGGGCCCTCCAGGAGGGGATCGGCATCGCCGAAGGAGACGTCCTCTACGTCCCGCGAACGCACGGCTGGGGGCGCGGCGTGGTGAAGGATCTCGCGGGAACGGGGGTCCGGGCACTGGTCGTCGGCGGGGAGCCGCCCGACCCGCACCTGATCCGGGTCGCACGGGAGGCCGATCTCCCTCTCCTCCGGGAAGAGGCCGTCAGGCCGGATGTCCGCGGCAGGACCGGGGCGGCGCTCTCCCGCGCCCTCGATGAAGCGATAGCGGAATGGGAGGAGGAGCAGAAGGAGTTCCGGCGCGAGCAGGAGGCCGAACGGGTGGAATATCTCTTCAAGGAGTACCGGAGCGAGCGGGAGAAGGAGGTGCGCCGCGGTGGATGAACGAGGCCTGCACCGGCTGATCGGGACGATCATCGACCCGGAGCGGCTCGAGGACGACTGCGCCGTCATCCCCTGCGGCGACCGCCTCATGGTCGCGAGCACCGACATGCTCCACGAGACGACCGATTTTCCAGAAGGGATGACCGACTGGCAGATCGGCTGGATGGCAACGGCGGTCACGCTCTCGGACATCGCGAGCATGGGCGCGGCGCCGGGAGAGGTGCTCCTCGCAGTCGGCCTTGATAAGCCGGAACGCCTCATGGGCATCATGGAGGGCGCCCGGGACTGCTGCACCGCGTTCGGCGCCGAACTCGTCGGCGGCGACCTCGATGCTCACCGGGAACTGACGATCGTGAGCACGGGGCTCGGGCTCGTCGCCCCGGAGCACCTCGTCCGGAGGCGGGGAGCGCGACCGGGCGACGTCATTGCGGTCACCGGGATGCTCGGGGAGGCCGAGGCCGCTCTCGCCGGCTACGACCGGCACAGGAAGGAACTCCTGGAGCCGCAGCCCCGGGTCCGGGAGGGACAGGCGCTCGCCCATGTCGGGGTCTCGGCGATGATGGACATCTCCGACGGCCTTGCCCTCTCACTCCACGACCTCCTTGCGGTGAACGACTGCGGGTTCTCTATCGATACCGCCCGGCTCCCGCTCCCGGCAGGCGTTCCCGAGGAGGAGGGGCGGGAACTCGCGCTCTACGGCGGGGGAGACTTCGAGCTCCTCTTTACCGCTCCGGCGAACGTCCTTGCGGTCGCGGGGGTTACGGTGCACGTCATCGGGGAGGTCATAGCGGAGCGAACGGTCTTCGCGGACGGAAAGCCGCTCGAACGCCGGGGATACCTGCACGAGTGGAAGGGTTAGGCTGCCGCTCTCACTCCCATCCGCCGCCACTCCCACAGTATATACGCGAGAGCGAGCACCGCAAAGAGGAATATGACACCCTCGGTCACGAGAATCCCCTGCGTCTGGGCGAGGTAGACGGCAACGGCGTCCACGGCGGCGTGCCAGAGGATGGCGAGGGCAAGGAGCGCTCGTTTACCGTAGACGACGGCGGCAAGCACCATCAGCGACCAGGCGATGTGGAGGGTGATCGTCATCATCCGCTCGGCGAGGCCGGGGAGGATATCGAGCGGGGTGAGCGCCCGAAGGGCATCGATCTCGGCCTGCGCGAGGGGGTCGTCGGGCAGCGGGATCGCTCCCCCGTCGCCGGTGATGGCGATGTAGGAGGCCATGCCCGCAAGCACGACCAGCGCGACGATCATGCTCTCGACGCCGCCCCACCCGGTCCCGAAGAGAAGACCGTTCTCCCGGGTGAGGGGGATCTCCTGGCGCCGGAAGAGATAGCGGTAGACGAGGTAGCGGCCGACCTCCTCGAAGAGACCGGCCATGAGGCCGAGGTAGAGGGCGAGGCCGGCCAGGGCCGTGGTCGTCCCGAACGGCAGGAGGGCGAAGTAGAGCGGGTTTTGCGTCAGGATGACGAACGGCGTGTGGAAGACCTGCACGAGGATGAAGAAGAGGGCGCCGAGCCCGAAGACCCGCCACGAGAGACCGAATTTTTTGACTATCCAGTAGCCGAGCGCGAGCGGAACGATTATCTCAAGCAGGGCGACGACGGCGAACGTGGCGACAACGAGCGGATCCATTGGGGAGAATATTTCGACTAAATATTTAACGATTGTCACTGTACAGTGAGGAAAGGATCCCGATAGCCATGAAAACAGAGCACCCGGGGGCGGTCACCGAAGGCGGGAGCATCCCGGGGGGCCGGTTCTCGAACAACTTCGATTTCCTGCGGTTTGCGGCGGCGGTGGTGATCGTCGTCACGCACGCCTACGCGCTCAGGCTCGGCTACGCGGGCGTTGGGCTGGACGATCCGGTCATACTCATAGGAGAGGCGGCGCTTGCCGCCCTCCTCGTCACCAGCGGCTACCTGATCGCGGCGAGCTGGGAGTCAACCGCATCACCCCTCAGGTTCGCCTGGAAACGGTTCCTCCGGGTCGTCCCGGCCCTCACGGTTGTGATCATCATCACACTCTTTGTCATCGGGCCGCTGATGACGAGCCTCCCCACGGGGGAATACTTCGCCGCCCTCTTCTCCCCGGCAGGAGTCACAACCGCCCCGTTCTTTGAGGACGGATCGGTCATAGGGCTCTTTCAGGAGAACCCGTGGACCTACGTGAACGGTTCGCTCTGGACGATACCCGTCGAGGTCTTCATGTACGGGGTCGTCGCGGTCCTTGGCATCGCCGGGCTCCTGCGGCGCAAATCCGCCCTCCTCAGCCTCGCCGTCATAAACATTCTGGCCTGGATGTACTGGTTCGACGACCCCCGGATGGCGAAGGTCCGGTTCACCCTCTACTTCCTGATCGGGGCCTACCTCTACATCCACCGGGAGCGGATCCCCTACCGGCCGGTCGTCGCGGGAGGCCTGCTCCTGGTGCTCGGGCTCTCGGCCCTGACGCCGTACTCGGCCGTCACCGGAATGATCGCCATCCCCTACCTCACCATCTACGCCGCCCACCTCCCGGTCCCGTTCCTGAACACCTTCGGGAGACCGGGGGACTTCTCCTACGGCATCTACATCTACCACTACCCGGTCCAGCAGACGATCATCGAGGTCACCGGGAACATGCTCTCCCTCCCGGCACTCTGCGGACTCTCGTTCCCCGCGACGTTCGCTCTCGCGTATCTCTCCTGGCACCTCGTCGAGAAGCGGGCTCTTGCCGTAAAGAACCTCAGGCCTGCCGACCTGCGGCAGAGACTCAGGCGCCCGTCCCTCCCGGGGTTCCTCACCGCGTGGTGGATTGCCTGGAAGTGATGGCGGACGCGAGAACCTCCTCGAGGATCTCGACCGCATCTCTGACATAGCAGGGGCAGAGCGTCCGGGTGAGGTTCTGCTCACGCGCCCGGGCAAACCCTTCGCCGGTAGAGAGATCGCACCCAAGGAGTTCGGTGCAGGAGACGCTGCCGCACCTCTCGGCAAACCCCGTGACGAACTTCCGGGTGAGGTCGTAGGTCAGGTCCTTCGCTTCGTTCTCGCCGGGACCGGTACCCCCGAACAGGAGGCCGAGGGTGATGACCCCGCCCGAGACTGCGCCGCACGTGCCCCCGGTACGTCCCATCCCGGCACCGAACCCGGTGGCCGCACTGAGGATGACCTCTTCAGGCACCCCGACATCCTCCGAAAAGACCGAACCGACCGCCTGTGCACAGTTGTAGCCCTGCATGAAGCGGGATACCGCTTCGTCCGCTCTGTTAGCCATCTAACACACCTGACCGGAGATTGCGCGCCGGGGTACTTCAAGCTTCCGCGATGCTCTCCGGTGCCGGAATGGTTTAAGAAGCCGCGCGAGAAAGTAGACGTATTCGGGGGATGCTCTCCCGGGCAGGACTAACCATGAAGAGAACTCTTTTGATCATCGCCCTGATCGCCGCCCTGGTTCCGGCGGCGGTCGGGGCCGAGGCCACGTACCACGGCGTATCGACGGGGGCCGTCGTCAACGACGTTGCGATAACCGCCGACGGGAGGTATATGATCGCGGGAACGGGCAGCGGGGAGATCGTCTGCCTGCACCGGGACGGCACCGTTCTCTGGAACGTGAGCGCGCCGGATACGGTGACCGCGATTGCCGTCGCCGGTTCGGGGGAGTACGTCGCCGCCGGAACCATGCGGGGCGACGTGCTCCTCTTCGACGGCAACGGCGGCCGCTACTGGACGGAGAGCGTCGCGGGATCCGTTCGCGACCTTGCTCTCGCAGGTGACGGCCGGTCGCTCGCGGTGGCGGGCGATCGCATCGTCCTCTTCACCAACCTCGGGAAGGAGGAGTGGACCCGGGCCGTGCAGACGGGCACCCGCTCCGGAGAGACCCCGCCGCACGTCACGTCCGTCGCGTTCACCGACGACGGCAAATACGTCGTCGCCGGGAGCAACAACGGGGCTATCCTCTTCATGAACCGGGCGGGAAACCTGATCTGGGAGGGGCTCGCCCGGGGGGCCGTCACCGCGGTCGACGCCTCCCGTGACGGGTCGGTCGTCGCCGCCGGAGGGCAGGATCGTGCTCTCCAGGTTTACGGCCGGTCGGGGGGCCTCCCCTGGGCGCTTCCCACCGGAGCGCCGATCCTCGCGCTCGCTCTCTCGGGTGACGGGAAGTTCGTGGTCATCGGCAAGGAGGGCGGCGATGTGGAGTGCTACCGGCCGAACGACGCCCTTCTCTGGAAGAACCGGACGGGAAGCACCGTCCTCGCCGTGGACGTCTCCCGGCGGGGCGAGGCCGTCGCGGCCGGGAACACAGGCGGGACCGTGCACCTCTGGAACGGCATTGGGGATGCGCGCTGGACGTTTGACGGCGGCGCCCCCGTCAGTGCGGTCGCCCTCTCGGAAAAAGGAGACTACCTCGCAGCGGGCGCGGGTGAGCGGGCCTTCATCTTCCGGACGGCCGACGAGCCGGTGACGGCAGCGGAGGAAGAGACGGGAACCGCCGCGACGGAGCCGACCGAGGCCGGAGGGGCTGGTGCGCTTGTCGGGCTCCTCGCCGTCGCTGCCGCCGGTGCTGTAAGCCGTCTCCGGCGGCGGTGAGCCGGGGGGTGGGGAGCAACCCCACCACCGTCAGGCTTTTACGTCTTCGACCCCGAGCACCGCCCGGGCGGTTCCGGCACGGATGCCGGGATCGCGCGGGAGCGACACGGAGTGGCGCAGGAGCGAAGGAGACAGCGACCGGAGCCGCCGAAAGAGGAGATACCGTTCGAGGATAAGGGAACCGAGATCGTCTCCAGCCCGGTCCCGTCCGGGCACGGTGAATTTTAGGAACACATTTTGAAAGAAACAGATGATAGACCGTCGGGATCTGAACTCACGGCCTCCTTACCCAACCGAAGGAGCTGCGCCCCCCTGAAAACCCTCGGCGACCTGCGGTCGCCTGAGAATCTATGCAATACTCATGAAAAGGTAAAGACACAAAACAGAAAAATGGACCCGGCGGGATTTGAACCCGCGGCCTCTACGTTGCGAACGTAGCGATCTACCCCTGATCTACGAGCCCAAAGATAGGAGATCAGAGTATGATCTCGATATCTAGTTTTTCTGCCAGTTCCTTATATCTGTTCCTGATCGTGACCTCGGTTACGCCGGCAACCTCTGCGACTTCACGCTGGGTGCGCCGCTCTCCGCCGAGGATCGACGAGATGTAAATGGCGGCCGCAGCGACGCCCGTCGGCCCTCTGCCGCTCGTAAGTTCGCGTTCTCCGGCCTGCCGGAGGATCTCGACCGCCCGGCTCTGGACCTCACCCTTCAGGTTCAGGCCCGAGCAGAAGCGCGGTACGTAGTCGATCGGGGACGTCGGCAGGAGTTTTAACCCGAGCTCGCGCGAGATGAACCGGTAGGTGCGGCCGATCTCCTTACGGGATACACGGGATACCTCGGCTATCTCGTCGAGCGTCCGGGGGACACTGCACTGCCGGCATGCCGCATACAGCGCCGCCGCCGCGACACCCTCGATACTCCGGCCGCGGATCAGGTTCTTGTCCACCGCGTCGCGGTAGACGACCGCGGCGGTCTCGCGCACGTTCCGGGGCAGACCGAGCGCGGAGGCCATCCGGTCCAGTTCCGAGAGCGCGAACGCCAGGTTCCGCTCGGTCGCGTTCGAGACACGGATACGCCGCTGCCATTTCCGGAGACGGTAGAGCTGGGCGCGGTTCTTGCTCGAGATCGCGCGGCCGTAGGAGTCACGGTTCCGCCAGTCGATCATCGTCGAGAGACCCTTGTCGTGGATCGTGAACGTCATCGGTGCGCCGACACGGGACCGCTTCATGCGCTGGTCGTGGTCGAATGCACGCCACTCGGGGCCGCGGTCGATGAACTCCTCGTCGAGGACGAGACCGCAGTTCTGGCATACCAGCTCGGCACGCTCGTAGTCGTGGACGAGCTGGCGGCTGCCGCACTCGGGGCAGACGGACTGAACGCTCTCCTCAGTGCGCTTCTTCTGCGTCTCCTTGACCTTCTGTTCTCCCCTCTTCTTCAGGGCCTCGCGCTGCAACTGCAGCTGTTTCAGTTTTTCTACTTCAGCCATCGATTATACACCTATCTCGCAAAGATCTTCTCGCCAGCCTGCACGGAGCAGCCATTATAGCAGAGGACTGCAGCATACGGCGATGATATATTCCCAAATATATCGACTACCTTCCCAATGGGTTTCAGCCGGCGATCCACTGCCTCACCGTAGAGACGGGGCAACTGTGCAGCATCACATCGCAAGATTAACAAGCGATTGCCGCAAACACTTACAGAACGACCGATTAACCGCAAACTGCAACCTCTAGGGGACACTATACCCGGGCATATTGAGTAACATATATATATTGACCGTGCAGGTATAAAAACGTTTTGCTAAATTATATATACAATATCTCACTTCTGAAGAAGCCGATTTATATCAAGAGAGAGTATTTCCCGGGATTCCGCCTCCGTCAGCCCGGCGCCGAGCGCGACCATCCGCCGTGCCTCCGCGGACATCAGATCGGACGGAGCGTGCGTGTCGGAATCAACCACCAGCCGGCACCCGGCCTCCCGCGCCACCCGGACCACGTGGCCGTTGGTGCGATTATGCCCCCCGCGTGAGGTGATCTCGAGCGCCACCCCGTGCTCCGCGGCCGCGCGCGCATCCTCGGCCGTAATGAGCCCGGGATGGCCGAGCACGTCCACGTACTCGCACGTGCAGGCGGCGCGGTTGGTCCCGGGGGTGACCGGCTCCATCGTCGTCTCGCCGTGGACCACCACGATATCGGCGCCGAACCGCTTTGCATCGCGTGCGAACGCCGGGATCAGGGACGGCGGAACGTGGGTGAGTTCCACCCCGACGAGCAGGATCAACCCGTAGCACCGCGCCGATTCCCGGACGCCCTCCGCCGCCTCCACCAGGTGCCGGAGGTTCGAGGCGTCCGCGTGGTCGGTGATCGCGAGCGTCTCGTAGCCGAGCACAGCGGCCCGGCGAACCAGCTCGGTCGGAAGGAGTTCGCCATCGGAGAGGAGGGTATGGGTGTGCAGATCGTACATCGCGGTCACTTCCGGCCGGCGAGACCGCTCGCGACCTTCCGGATAAGGTCTTCCTTGCTCCCCTCCCATTCCGCCACGATCCGGCCTTCGTGCTCCACCCACCGGGCGGGGTGATGGTGCTCTTCCAGGCGGTGCGGGACCTTCATCTTCCGGAGCACTGCCTCGATGGCGGGGAGCTCCGGGGACTTCACGCCGAAGTTTTTAGCAACGCGACGCCCTTCCCGCCGCTTGAGGGTGGCGTCGAAGTAACAGGGGTATAGGATGCGCTCAGCGCTCATTGCTGTAGGTTTGGGTGGTTAACCTATAAACAGATCATGATCACATTACATACCATGCATCATATCGACGTCCACGTGGAGAAGGACATCTACGATGTCAACAACCGCCTGGCAGATGCCAACGCGGCACACCTCAAGGACCACGGTGTCCGGGCGTTCGACCTCCTCGGCGCCATCGGGTCGGGGAAGACCGCCACGATCGAGCGGCTTGTGCCGCTTATCCGGAAGCGGGGTCTCCGCGCCGGTGCCATCGCCGGGGACGTCTACGGAGACGACGACTTTAAGCGGATCGTCGCCCTCAATGTCCCGGCCTACAACGCGAACACCGGGAAGGAGTGTCACCTCGACGCCCACCTCGTTGAGCACGCCATCGATCACCTCCCGCTCGGCGAGATCGACATCCTCTTCATCGAGAACGTCGGCAACATGGTCTGTCCGACCGACTTCCAGCTGGGCGCCGAGAAGAGGATCGTCGTCGTCAGCTCAACAGAAGGCGATGACGTGGTGAACAAGCACCCCATGATGTTTCGAGGCAGCAACATCGGTGTCATCAACAAAGTCGATCTCGCCCCCTTCGTCGGCTCCGACCTCGATCGGATGGAGGCGGATATGCGCCGCTACAACCCGGAGATGAAGATCTTCCGGACGAACATGAAGACCGGGGACGGGCTGGAAGAGCTTCTGGACGCGATCCTCGCGTGATCAGCAGAGTTAAATATCCCGGTCTCGAATAGTTATAGCACTTTAACGAGAGATTGCTACCCCTGTGGGGGACTGCGTCCTCAGCAGAGTATATCGGTGGTCACATGCAGTGGCAAGGAAGATCAGTAAGAAAGCCATCGGGCGGACGCTACCACACCTCCCAGGGCAAGAAGAGATCGGAGATCGGAAGAGCTCCGGCAGAGACGCATATCGGTGAAGAGCGCAGGAGAATCGTCCGCACCTTCGGCGGCAACCAGAAGGTCCGGGCACTCCGGGTGGAGTACGCAACGGTTTCGAACCCCGCAACCGGCGAGACAAAAAAGGCGAAGATCGAGGCGGTCGAGGCAAACAGCGCCAACCCGAACTACGTCCGGCGGAAACTCCTCACAAAGGGCGCCGTCATCAAGACCGAGATGGGGAACGCGCGGATCGTCAGCAGACCGAGCCAGGACGGTGTCGTCAACGCCGTCCTGCTCGTATAATACTCTTTTTTCACGGCCTCAGATAACACCAGCCTTCGGCCTGCCTGACAACCAGTTCCACGATCGCGGACGGGACGGTCCCGATATACCCGGGAAAATCACCGCGCGGGATGCCCCGGGAGCGGAGAGTGTTCTCGCAGACGATGAGCCGGACCCCCCGTTCCGCGAGTTCTTCCACGAGCGCCGCGTGAGAGGTGACGGTGCGGAGCCCCTCCACCCCGCTGGCATGGGCGACCACCTCGACCTCGACGCCTTCGAGTTCGTCGATAAGGTTCTTCACGTTCTTTAAGACGAGAGGCACCTTCTCGCGCTCGTCCAGGTGGACGACGACCTTCGGCGGCGTCATATCGCCGTCACGCTCCCGCGGAGTTCGGCGCTGACCGGCCCTTTTGAGAGGTAGCGTTCGAGCGCCTCGATCGCGTGGACGTTCAGATTCTCCCGGTTCCGCCCGTACTTCGGCGGCACGCCCTGGCCGGTGACGAACGCCGCGCGGTAGACGGCGTCCGGGTCGAGTCGCCGTCCACCGACGAAGAACTCCTGAATCCGGTATCCTGCCGGGTTCTCTATCCTGCAGTAGAGGTTGACCCCCATGCACCGCTTCACGTAGCCGCCCATCTGCTGGTAGGGATCGCGCGAGAACGTCCGTTCCAGGTTCTCCTCCATCATCGCCCTGATCTCCCGGCCGGTGATCTCGACCGTCGAGACCGGGGGGTTGACCGGGATGATGTCCCAGAGGTCGTTTTCTGTGACCGGGCCGGGCGGCACCGGGGCGCCGTAGCGCCACCCGTTCGAGAAGGCCATTTCTGCGCCCGTGGCGTCGATGAGCGCTTGCAGGAGAAGGTTGTCCATCGTGGCCTCGAGGACGGTGTTCCGGTTAAGACCCGTCCGGGTCTCCCCGACGACCCGGGAGAGGTACCCGCGATGGGGTTCCATGACCCCCTCGACCATCTCCTCGACCTCCGGGTGAGGCCGGACATCCTCGCCGACGACGATCAGGTCGTGGCTGAACTCCTTCACCCGCCGGTTCTCGACCGTGAGATCGAGCCTCCCGAGGAAGGAGCCATGGCAGCCCGACTGGATGATGATGGTCTCGTTGACGACCGCCGGCTCGAAGAGGCGGTTGTGGGTGTGCCCCGAGAGGAGGACGTCGATCCCGTCCGTCTCGCGGGCGAGTCGCACCTCCTGCGGAAACCCAAGGTGCGAGATCACCACGACGAGATCCACCCCCTCCTCTTCGCGGAGATGGGCGATGTGGCCGGGGAGTTCGGCGTTCCCGAGAGAGAAGTGGATCCCCTTCGAGAATGAGTCCGGCATCACCTTGTCGATGATCGTGGCGGCGATGCCGATGACGCCCACCATGAGGCCGTCGGTCTCGCAGACGGTATGCGGGGGAAAGACCGGGTCCCCGGTCGCGTCGTCGTAGCAGTTGTCGGCGAGGACGGGGTAGTCGAGCCTCCCCGCCACGCTCCGGAACTGCTCCGGGCCGTAGGCGAACTCCCAGTGGGCGGTCATGGCGTCGAAGGCGAGAGCGTTCAGGATGGGAACAAGCGCCTCGCCCTCTGACCGGACGACGGGGTAGGTCCCGTGGATGGTGTCGCCGCAGTCGAACGCAAGCACCCGGCCCGGCCGCTCGTCGCGGGCTTCTTCGAGGAGCGTGGCGATCCTGGCGTATCCGCCCGCCGTCCGGTACACCGGCGGTCCACTGGCATAGAAGAGTTCCTGGTGCGGCTCCAGGTACCCGTGCGAGTCGTTCATCTGCAGGAGCGTGAGGTCGGTCATGGATGCAGGGAGGGCAGGATGTGGAGAAAATGTTTGCGCCTCCGGCGAGATCAGATCCTTTTTACGTTTCGCAGATCTCAGTTCTAGTAATGCGCAGGATATACCATCGTTTCCCCCAATCCATCGACCTCGATTTTGAGATCAACCGGCCGTTCCAGGACGTCCTTGCCTGCATAGCCCGGATACACGACACCCATACCACCGCACGAGGTGCTGACGGGCTCGTCAAGGAGCGAATACTCATCCAGATCGCGGGCGGGCGGACACAGTTCCTCGACCTGGATGATCTCGTGCCGCTTGCCGAGAATGTCACGGAAGTGGCGGACTTCCGGGTCGGCCTGCAGAGGTCGCTGCTCACCCCGGAAAAAAGGCTCCCGGTCTCGGATAACGTCTTCTTCCTCCGGCTTGTCGACAAAGGAGCGGTGACGGAGTGCTACGTCGCGAAGGAGGGGCGGCTCGGGGAGATGGACGCAATGGATCTGCGAACGATGCTCAAGGGTGCCTGCGAGTGAGCGTCAGGATAGCGGTCGCCGCGCCGTTCAAGCACATGCGCAAAGATCGGCTGCAGAAGAGCGAGTTCGTCTTCTACATCGCCATCGACCGGAAGTGGATGAACAAGGAGCAGGTAAACCAGCTCCTTGACCGGGCGAAGGCGGAGGGGCTGATCGAGGTGGACGGGGGAGCCATCCGGCCGCTCTTCGATCTCGCCGAGGTCTCGATACCGCTCGGGTTCAAGCCCACCTCTGATGTCCTCGCAGCGACGGAGAGCCCCTACGAGGAGCTGATCGGGCGGATCGCCGCCGTGACGGAGAAGCCGCACCAGGAGGTCGTCGCCGAACTCCACCGGATCGTCGCAGACGACTTCGACGGCAACATCCGGGTAGAGGCGGCGGTGGTCATCCTCGCGAAGAAGTACGGAGTGGCGTTCGACGACAAACTGCCGGTCCTGGAGAGAACGGTCGCGAAGAGACGATAAGATACCTTTTTTTAGGAAAAACTTGCGCCTGCCGCTCGACCACTCCCATCGTGTCAGCGTCCCGAAGAATGGAAGTGCGGTGCCGACCGGCTCCGGGGAGAGCGGGGGTGTGCCGCGCGGAGGTGGCGACGATGTGTTCGGGTACTCTCGCGAGTTACATCGTCACTCTCTTCGGGTGCTGCTGCCGCTGCCTCCACTGCAACGTCTACCGGATATCCCGGTACCCCGATGCGCGGGAGCAACGCTCACCGCCGCGTACGGCGCGGCCGGCAGGACGACGAGGATACGGGCGGATCAGCCCGGATAAGTAACGCTGTAGAAAAGATAGGGGGGCTGATTATTCGGCCGCCGCCTCGGGCTGGCTGAAGTATTCTGCCAGGGGTTTTGCGCCGCTCTGTTTCACAGCGGCGTTGATCTGAACGATATCGACGCTGATCTCGTTGCCCCGCACCGACTTCCTGCGGCGCTCTCCGTCCATGACCGGGTGGAACCCGACGCTCTTGGATAGGAGGAGTCTCCGGCGTGACGGGCCGGGGAGGTCGCGGCGGGAGGGAATGCCGGTCTTGTCCGTGGCGCCGGTGATCTTGATCGTGTAGCCTGCAAAGCCGAGGACGTTTCCGTCGATCTCTTCGCCGATCCGCTTGCCGATGAGCGCTGCGGCCGTGGGGCCGGTCGCATCGATCTTGTATGAACGCCCGGTCTCCGGGTCAGATAGGATGATCTTGAAATCTGCCATGTTAACGACTCCTTCGAAAGTAACTATATAATTTGAGAATATGGTATTAAAAGCCTACCTCTACAGGGTTAGAGGAGAGCGTCGGCCCGGAACCGGCCGCGCTTTCCGGGAACGGCTCACTTCCCCCAGAAGGGGTCTACCCGGCGCTTGAGGATAGTGAACTCCTCCAGGGCCTCGCGCAGGCTCGGACTCAAGTGGTCGATCATCTCCCGCTCGATCACCTTCACGTGCCGCTCCGGGATATCCACGTAGAGGTCGTCGTCGACGTTGATCTGGCGGCCGACCGTCGGCCCCTCGATCGAGATCGCCACCTCCTTGCCCGCCTCCGCTTCCTGGACCGACTCGTTCTTCGCCTGGATCTGCTTGATGCGGCCAATCTTCTTGCCGTTCGGGAGAGCGAGGTCGACCCCGCTCTGGAGCTTCCCGCCGAGGATCCGAACACCGACCACCGCCGGGTTGCTCTGCCGGAAGACGCAGTTAGGGAGGATCCGGATCTTCGCAGGCATGATCAGCTTCTCGAACTTCTGCCGCTCGAACTCCTGCTTCTTCTCCTCCCTCCACTCGACGTAGTCGTCGAGGAGCTGGTAGATGACGCCGCCCTCGAATATGCTGACGTGGGACGCCGCCGTATCCGTGAGGGCGTCGACCGCGTCGGGGAGGACCGGGGTGTTGAAGGCGACGATCGCGCTGTAGAGGGGGTCACGGATCGTTCCCGCCTCGAGGACGTCATGGCGGGTGACCGGCCCCACGGTCGCCCGCATCACCTGGATCTGGTGGCCCTCGAGTTCCTTCGAGAGCGCTTCGAGGGCGCCGATGGTGTCCGCCCGGATGATGACGCCGACATCGGAGAGGTTCACCTCGATGTCCTGGACCTCGTGGCGGATGCGCTCGATCACCTCCTCCCGGTTGCCGCCCCGGATGACACCGAGGGGGGAGCCCGCGATGACCCCGTCGAGTTTCGGGGCGGCGACCTTGATACCCGCAGCGGCGGTGACGGACTTGACCCGCTCGAACCGCTCCTCGATAAGGATCTCGCTCATCGGCCGGGGTTTCAAGAGAGAACGCACTTTCGTCTCGATGATCTGCTCGTTTCCTGCAACGACGATCTCGTCCCCGACCTTCAGGTTCCCGTCGTAGAGGATCAGGTCGAGCGTCATCCCGAGCCCGCGCTCCTCCTTCACCTCGAGTACGGTGCCGACGCCGGGACCCTCGGCACTGACCTCGAGGCTCTCGGTCATGTAGCGCTGGGCAAGCCCGATCAGCACTATCAGGATGTCGGGGAGACCTTCGCCGGTGATGGCGCTCGTCGGCACGATGCAGATGTTCCGCGCGAAGTCCGAGACCCGGTCGAACCGCTCGGAGTTGAACCCGAGGTCGGAGAGTTTGCCGACGAGTTCATACACCTTCGTCTCGAGTATACCCTGGACGCGCTCGTTCTGCTGGGCGAACGTCTTTAAGAACGGCTGGTTCTTCTGGACGCGCCACCCGGGGATGCGGTCGATCTTGTTTGCCGCGATGACGAACGGCGTCTTGTAATTGCGCAGGATCTGGAGCGCCTCGATCGTCTGGGGACGGAAACCCTCGTTGATGTCCACCACGACGATCGCCATGTCGGCGAGCGCCCCGCCGCGCGCACGCAGCGTGGTGAAGGCGTGGTGGCCGGGGGTGTCGATGAAGAGGAGGCCCGGGACGTTGACGCTGACCTTGCTCAGGGCTCCGCCCATGTGGGTGATCGCGTCGATGGGAACGAGCGTGGCGCCGATATGCTGCGTAATTGCGCCTTCCTCAGTCGAAACCACGGAAGAACCCCGGATCCTGTCGAGGAGCGAGGTCTTGCCGTGGTCGACATGGCCCATCACGCAAACGATGGGGGTCCTGATCGTTGATTGCTTTGCCGTGATAATCACCTTCGGTATCTTTTATGGACGGACTGATCCGAAAAAATCGGATATCATAGCCGTTTTTTCTTGAATCACGCCAGTGTCAGGGTGATTCCCCCACCTCCGGGGCATCGCTCAGCGCCCGGAACACTGGTACGTTATAGAGCATGGCGTCTATTAATAATTCGCCCCGCTGCGTATTCCCGCGGCCGAAGGCGGCCGAATGGGATGGTACGACAGCCGTGTTCCTGGCGCCGCCCGGGTTTCCCGGCAGGATGCGCGTCGATGAAACCCTGGAGACATCGAACACGGGCAGACCGGAGAGATACCTTAATCAAATCCAACTGCCAATTATTATGAGTACTTTGCCAGGGTGGGGTAGTCGGTTATCCTAAGGGACTGTGGATCCCTCGACCCGGGTTCGAATCTCGGCCCTGGCCTCTCTATTTCTGCGTTCTTCCTCTCTCCGGATCACCGGTGCCGTTCTGATCCCGCCCGCATGGGAGAGTCGGTCACGGCACCGGCCCCGGAGACCGCAGTCGCCCTCGGTAGCGGTCCATCGCGTGAGGGCGAAGCAGTTCACCCCCATGGCCTACGCAATCCGCTCTCCTGCGCCCTCGAACCGGGGGGTCTGGTCGTAGATCGCCTCGGCCGTGAGGACGACCGCTGCCATCCCCTCGATACGCCCCGCAAACTCCCCGGTGTGCCCGGTCCAGACGCTCCTGTCAAGCGCCGCCGTCACCTCGTCATCCTTATGAATTGCCACCCTTCCCTTCACCTGGTACGCCGTGAACGGCGGTGCCCACTCCCAGACAGAGAGCGACGCAACCGGGTGCCGCATGAGGTTCTCGTAGGTCTGCATGAAATAGAGCTCGCCCCAGACGATGGTCTCGGGGTCCTGGACCATGACCGATTTGGCTGCAACATTGGGCATCCCATCGGCTCCGATCGTTGCGACGGGGACTGAATGCCACTCATTCAGGAGCGCAATGAGGGTATCGGACATCATCACCATGAAGCATCACACCGAAAGCACCTGTGGCCAGACGCTCTCAGGACTATGCGCAGGCCCGGGATGATTCCCCGAACCTATAGATGTTTTGGTGCAGCACTTCGCCGACGTTCCAGGGAGAATATCCCGGGGTCGCCCGCGGCCGCTCTTTCGACGGAGGGGAAGCCGCCCGAACCACATGGGCCTCTACCTCGCCTACGCTGAAGGGAAGCCCATTCCGGGAGACGCACCCATAGGGACACCGGAGCACCGTGCGGAGCTCGAAGGGGGCGCTTCCAGAAGGTGCTGGTCTGAGGAGGAGAGAGTTCGAAAAACTCCGTCGTTAACGCCAGGTATAACTATCCGGCGCACCATATCGCATTTCATGAACAGGAGGGTTATCGGCCTGCTGCTTCTCGCAGGCCTCATCACGATCGGCTGCATCGCCGCGGGATGCACCGATATGCCGCAAACGACGTCCGGGCAGGCGGCTCCCCCCGCCGGGCAGGAGACGCCTGCACAGGACGGCGAAGGCGTCGGCAACGTCTCGGCGGGGAACAACCGGTTCGCGTTCGACCTCTACCGCCAGATCGCAGGCGACCCGGCGTCCGCAGGTAAAAACATCTTCTTCTCGCCCTACAGCATCTCCTCGGCCCTCGCGATCGCCTACGAGGGTGCCCGGGGCGCGACCGCCGACGAGATGGGGTCGGTGCTCCACCTGCCGGAGAACGAGACCCTCCGGCGGGCAGGGTTTGCCGGGCTCGACGCCGCCCTGAACGGCGGGGACGAGACCTACACCCTCCGCACCGCAAACGCCCTCTGGGCGGAGGAGACCTACCCGTTCCTCCCGGCGTACGTCGATGCGGCGGAGCGGTGGTATGGGGCGAACGTCACGAACCTCGACTTCGCCGGCGACTCCGAAGCATCGCGGCAGACCATCAACCGCTGGGTGGAGGAGAAGACCGAGGAGAGGATCCGCGACCTCCTCCCCGCCGGTTCGGTCGACTCCATGACCCGGCTCGTGATCACGAACGCGATCTACTTCAAGGGTACCTGGGTCAAGCAGTTCGACCCCGCCGAGACGACCGAGGAGGAGTTCCGGGTCTCCCCGGGCGAGGCGGTCCGGGTTCCGATGATGCACCGCACGGATGAAGACGCCGTATACGGGTATGCGGAGACCGGGACACTCCAGGTGCTCAGGATGCCGTATGCGCACGGGAATGGAACGGAACTCTCGATGCTTGTCCTCCTCCCGAAAGAGGAGAACCTGACAGCGGCGGAAGAGGCTCTCGACCCTGAGGCGATCGCGGCCCTCCGGGAGTCGCTCGCCGACCAGAGGGTCAGGGTCGTCTTCCCGAAGTTCACGCTTGAAGCGGAGTACAGCCTCCCCTCGACGCTTGCCGCGATGGGGATGCCGACGGCGTTCTCCGGTGATGCTGACTTCTCGGGGATGGGCGGGACAGACGACCTCCTCATCAGCGATGTCGTTCATAAGGCGTTCGTCGACGTGAACGAGGAGGGGACCGAGGCGGCGGCGGCGACCGGGGTCGTCATGAACCTGAAGGGTGCACCCGGCGGGGACACCACGCCGGTCTTCCGGGCGGATCACCCGTTCGTCTTCCTCATCGTCGAGGAGGGGTCCGACACGGTCCTCTTTGCAGGAAGGGTCGCGAACCCGGAGAGCGCGTGAGGGGCGGTCGGGGAGAGACGGCGGCGACCGGCCGCCGTCTTATTTCTCTTCGAGCCGCTCGACGATCGTCTTCTGCAGGTATCCGATGATCGGCATATCCGACCCGATCACCGCATACCGCCCGGACCCCGCGGTGACGATCGCAAAGAAGTCACGGCTATCGACCAGGATCGCGCACTCATCCTTCCTGCGGCCCTCCATCACCGACTCGTTCGTCGGTCGGGCGTTCAGGAGCTCGATCACGGTCCCCCTGGCCTCGTAGATCGGGAGGTTGATATCGGCACACTCCTCCCCCTTTTGCACAATCACGTAGAGATCGATCTTCCTCTCCAGTGGTTTGATGGCCGTGTAATACCTCCGGAGGAACTCGGGGTTGTAGCAGAGGATCACCATGCTCCCCTTCACCCGCCGGAAGAGCGCAGAGATATGGTTCTCGATCGCCCATCCGCTCCGGAGGATGAAGAACGAGTCAGGGGGAAGGCGCGGTTTGACCGAGAGGCTCTTGAGCGCCTCGCGCGTCTCTTCGAGAGAACGGATGTAATCGCCCTTGAGCCGGTCGAAGACTACGTCGACGTCGAGCACGTAGTAGGATGCCGGAGAACCTTCTTCCACGGCGATGAAGCCCCGCCGGGCCAGATCGTTTAAGATGTCGTAGATCCGGCCCCGGGGAACCCTGCTCATCTCGTGAATGTCCCGGGCGGTCGCCTTCTGCAGCCCGACAAGCGTAGAGTAGACGCTCGCTTCGTACTCGTTCATCCCGAGGGCGCGCAGCCCGGGGACTATCTCAGTAACCATTGCACCTCTATTGGGTTGCAACAAACTTATGGTTTGCGCCGGGATATTGATAGATCAGCGAGAGAGAGCTCGACTCTCCTCGCAAGACTGCCCTTAACCGGAGCAGCCTCCTGTTAGAGGCCGGATCCCGGTGTCAGTGATCTGGGAGACCAGATCAGGAATACCCGCCTTAGAAAAAGACCGTTCCGATAAGAGTGAACGGGAGCAGCATAGAAGAACGATCCACCTGAACAGATGCTCGGATGTATCCACCCTCCGAAGGCCGGGGGAGCCGGCGACGGCTGCCCTGGATCACCTGACGGGAACAGACGGAGACAGCTCGGGAGCGGCTGAACCGCCGCCCGAACCGTCCGTTTCCCGACACACCTCCCGGAAGCGGACGGGCCTGCTGGTGCCCGACTATTTTCCGAACTCCCTGTCTTTGCCCTTCAGAAATGCCCGCAGCCCTTTGCCGCGAGTAGCCGATCTCTCCGGGTTGATCTCCGGGAGCAGCCCGTTCCAGGAAGAGGTTGCCTCCTCAATGGTAAGATGGCCGACCTCACCGGAGATGAACGATCCCGGGGTTTTGCAGCACCGGCCGGCATGAGAGGGGGCGGCTGCAGGGAGCCCCGGATTCGATTCCGGCCCTCTTCTGAGTTGCACCAGATTGATGTTCTGTCTCTCGAAATATTATACCAGCAAACGAACCATTTTTTACGAGGAGAGCCGTGAACTACGCAACCACCTGCAATACCGGATCCTGTGGGGGTACCAGAGTATCTCCGTGCAGAACGCCGGTCCACCACAAAAAATCCTGCAAAGAATCGCATATCGAGGAGACCGGCGAGGAGACCGGCCAGGTCTGGACCGAGGCGGGATTCATCCCCCCGCCGGAATGTCGGCAGGCTGTAGCCCTGCTGCACCGTCTCGCCATGGAGGACGAACCGACAGCGTCCCTCTTCTCGCCCATTCTCACGGTAACGGCTAAATCCGGGGAGGATGGTCACGGCTACCGGGTCCTCGACCCTGAAAGGCTCCGGGGCATGGCGGAGGACTATGGGATCGAGCACGGCGGCAGGAGCGATGGCGAGGTCGCTCACGCTGTGACCATGGCGATCATCGCGGAGTACGGGGCAGGCATACCGGAGGAGTACGCATGAAGAACCCCTACGAGCGGCTCGCAGACGCCGTCAACAACCATACCTGGATCGTCGCCGGGGTCGCGGCGGCCGTCTTCCTCCTGGCGCTCTTCGGTCTTTCTATGGTGACGATGCAGACCGGCGACGACACCTACCTCGACAAAGACACCCCCCGCGGCGCGCTCCTTGCCCATTACAAGGACACATACGGCTCTGATGCGATCATGCTCATCTACGAGGCGGATAGTGTCCGAAATCCCGAGGTCCTCGGTTATATCGACCATCTCCAGGAAGACCTCCGGAACGAACGCTACGTCGACGAGGTATCCGGCGTCGTCGACCTCTTGAAACAGACGAACGGCGGCGCCCTGCCGTCGTCCACGGCGGAGATCGACGCAATCATCGCACAGGCTCCCTCAGCGATGGTCGAGCGGATGCTGCCCTCAGACCTGATGACGATCAGCATCATCAACCTTGAACCGGGCGTCGGCCTGGAGGTCCAGAAGCAGGTCCTCGGAAATATCAAGACGATCACCAGCATATCGGAGCCTCCAGCGGGCGTCTCGGTCACGGTCTCCGGAAACCCGGCGTTCGCACAGGAGATGGGTGAGGCGATGGGAGCGGAGATGGGCACGCTGATCCTTGTAGCCATGGTCTTCATGACCATCGCGGTGATGCTCCTCTTCTCCCACGTCCGCTATCGCCTCCTCCCCGTCGGGGTCGTGGCCGTCGGGCTCATCATGACCTTCGGATTCATGGGCATCTTCGGCATCCCGGTCAGCATGGTAGTGGTCGCGGCGTTCCCGGTCCTGATCGGGGTCGGGATCGATTACGCGATCCAGTTTCAGGCGCGGTTCGATGAGGAGGCCCGGCGCTCTCCCCTTCCAGAGGCTGTATGGACCACCATCACGCAGATGGGCCCGTCAATCCTGATCGCAATGACGGCGACGGCACTCGGCTTCATCGCGATGTTCTTTGCCCCGGTGCCGATGATAGCCGACTTCGGGAAGGTCTGCACCATAGGAGTCGCCTCCTGCTACATTGCGGCGCTTGTCATCATCCCGGTCTTCGGACTCATCACGAACTATCGGCCGAAAGATGCAAAAGCCATCGACCCGGCCTCCGGATCAGGTCATTCTCTCGTCGAGCGGTACGAGCACTTCATCGGAAAGATGGCGCATACCGTTGCAAAATACCCGCTCCCCGTCCTCCTGATCTTCGGCGTCGTTGCGGCAGGCGGGTACTATCTCGACGAGAAGGTTCCCATCAGTGCAGATGAGAAGACGTTCGTTCCCGACACGATGCCCGCCCTCCAGGACATGGAGAAGATAACCCGGACGATGGGGTCGACGACCTCCGTCCCGATCATCGTGGCCGGGGACGACGTCCTCTCGCTCGAGATGCTCGAATGGATAGATCGGTTCGGAACCTACGAACTCGAGCAGAACGACAAGATGACCGGCGTGACAAGCGTCGCAACCCTGATCAGGCAATACAACGGGGGAGTCCTGCCCGCGACCAGCGCAGAGGTTGACGCCGTCATCGCCCGGATCCCGGCATCGACCCTGGAGGGCTACCTCAACGGAAGGATGGAGACGGCCCTCCAGTTCTCGACGGTCGCGATGGAGATGAGCGCCCAGAAGTCATTCATCGAGGGGATCCGGAGCGACATAGCCTGGAACAACCCCCCCGCCGGCGCGACGGTGACGATCACCGGCAGCGGGGAGATGTTCACCGCACTCATGGACGATATCTCTGAGTCGAAGACGTTCATGACCCTGCTCGGGTTTGCCTTCATCCTCGCCTTCCTGCTCCTCGTCTACCGGCGGATCGGGGCCATATCGCCGCTCATCCCGATCGCCTTCGTCGTGGGCTGGTGCGGGGCGATCATGTACTTCCTCGGCCTCGACTATACCCCGCTGACCGCCGTACTCGGGTCGATGAGCATCGGCGTGGCCTCGGAGTACACCATCGTGATCATGGAGCGGTGCGAGGAGGAACTGGCAAAAGGCGTCGGCTACCTCGAAGCCATCCAGACCGCCGTCGAGAAGATCGGGATGGCTATCACGGTCTCAGGCGCGGCGACGATCTCCGGGTTTGCGGCGCTCACCGTCTCGACCTTCAACATCATCTCTAACTTCGGGATCGTGACGGTCATCACCATCGGGTTCTCGCTCGTGGGCGCGATCATCGCGCTACCGGCGGTGCTCTCGATCATGTACCGCCACACGGGGAGCGCCCGGGCTCCAGCCCCGGCAGGGGCCGGCGCCGCGGACTGATACCCTCTTTTTCGGGCGATACCCTATACCCTTTTTCTGCGTCGGCTCCGGGAAGCGGTGGTAACATCATCGGCTCCATAAGAACTATACCCTGAAAATGAGCTATATATAGCGCAGAGAACCGTCAACCGCGCAACCAGACTGTCGCGCCGGGACCTGCCGTGACTCCAGCAAACCCCGGGCTGGAGGCCTGTATACCGGGAAAGATTATCCAGGAGACCGTTTCGGAGTTTCTTTCCTTCATGCCCCCGTGAAGGAGGAACCTGTAGCGTCCGGTCGGCAGAATGACGACGAAAGTGCTCGTGCGGTGACCCCGGCGATCATCGCGGAGCACGGGGAGAATACGCCGGAGGAAGACAGATGAAGAACCCCTATGAATGGCTCGCCGCTGCCATCAACAACCACACCTGGACCGTCGCCGGGGTTGCCGCCGCCATATTCGTCCTGGCCTGCCTCGGGCTCTCGATGGTGACGATGCAGACCGGCGACGACACCTACATCGACAAGACCACCCCCCGCGGCGCGCTCCTCGATCACTACGCCGAGACCTACGGCTCTGATGCGATCATGCTCATCTATGAGGCGGACAGCGTCAGGAACCCCGAGGCGCTCGAGTATATCGACCACCTCCAGGAGGACCTCCGGAACGAACGCTACGTCGACGAGGTCTCCGGTGTCGTCGACCTCGTGAAAGAGGCGAACGGCGGCACTCTCCCGTCGTCCACGGCGGAGATCAACGCGATCATCGCACAGGCCCCGCCGGCGATGGTCGAGCGGATGCTGCCATCAGACCTGATGACGATCAGCGTCGTTGCCCTTGAACCGGGCGTCGACATGGATACCCAGATGCGGGTCGTCGAGAACATCCAGTCCGCCATCAGTATATCGGAGCCTCCGCCTGGTATCTCGGTCACGGTCTCCGGAAACCCGGCGTTCGCAAAGGAGATGAGCGAGCAGATGGGAGAACAGATGGGTCTCCTGATCCTTGTAGCCATGCTTCTGATGGTTCTCGCGGTGCTGCTCCTCTTCTCCCACGTCCGCTACAGCCTCCTCCCCGTCGGGATCGTGGCCGTCGGACTCATCATGACCTTCGGGTTCATGGGTCTCTTCGGCATCCCGGTCAGCATGGTGGTGATCGGGGCGTTCCCGGTGATGATCGGTATCGGGATCGACTACGCAATCCAGTTCCATTCACGGTTCGACGAGGAGATCCGGCGCGGGACGATCCCGGAGGCGGTGTGGGCCACCGTCACGCAGATGGGGCCGTCAATCCTGATCGCAATGACGGCGACGGCACTCGGCTTCATCGCGATGTTCTTCGCCCCGGTGCCGATGGTAGCCGACTTCGGGATCGTCTGCACCATCGGGGTGGTCTGCTGTTACGTCGCAGCGCTCATCATCGTCCCGGTCTTTGCGATCGTCACCCGTTACCGCCCAAAGCATGATGCTCCCGTTGCCGATTCCGCTCAGAAGTCAGGGGCTCCCATCATGGAGCGGTACGACCGCTTTCTCGGCAGGCTGGCCTATACGATCGCAAAATACCCGATCCCGGTCATCATGCTCTTTGCGGTGGTCGCTGCCGGCGGATACTACCTCGACGAGAAGGTTCCCATCAGCGCGGACGAGAAGACCTTCGTTCCGGGAGATATGCCGGCCCTCCGGGATCTTGAGAAGATCACCCGGACGATGGGATCGACGACCACCATCCCGGTCATCGTGCTCGCGGACGACGTACTCTCTCCTGAGACGCTCGAATGGATAGATCAGTTCGGGATCTACGAGCAGGAAAATAACGACAAGATCACCGGTGTGACGAGCATCGCTACCCTGATCCGGCAACACAACGACGGGGTCCTGCCATCGACAGAGAGGGAGGTCGAGAGTGTCGTTTCCCGGATACCGGAATCGACCCTGAAGCGTTACCTCAATGGAAACATGGAGGCGGTCCTCGAGTTCTCGACGGTCAACATGGAGATGAGCGTCGCCCGCGACCTCGTGGTGAGGATGCAGGGCGACGCGGTCTGGAACAGTCCGCCGGCAGGCGTGACGGTGAAGATCACCGGCCAGCTGGAGATGTTTGCCGCCCTCATGGACGATATCGCAGATTCAAAGACATACATGACCCTGCTCGGGTTTGCCTTCATCCTCGCCTTCCTGCTCCTCGTCTACCGGAAATTCAGCGCCATCTCGCCGGTCATCCCGATCGTCTTCATCGTGGGCTGGAACGGGGGGATCATGTACCTCCTCGGCCTCGACTACACGCCGCTGACCGCCGTCCTCGGGTCGATGACGATCGGTGTCGCGTCCGAGTACACCATCCTGATCATGGAGCGGTGCGAGGAGGAACTCGCAAAAGGCGTCGGCTACCTCGACGCCATCCAGATCGCCGTCCAGAAGATCGGGACGGCCATCACCGCATCCGGGATGACGACGGTCTTCGGGTTTGCAGCGCTCACCATCTCGACGTTCAACATCATCAGTAACTTCGGGATCGTGACGGTCATCACTGTCGGGTTCTCGCTCTTAGGTGCGATCGTCGTGATGCCGGCGATTCTTGCGCTGATGTACCGCCTTGGCGGCCGCTCCCGGGCCCCGGCGGCGGCCGTAGTCCCGGAGTAACCCCTTCCACCCCCGCTTCTGGCAACTGCACCTTTGCACCCCGGGGTGCGGGGGCGGCATCACAATTTATATAGTACCTATCAGATCCTTCCCCCGGTGGTATACCGTGGCAAATGGAGACCTCACGGCGCAAGTTCTGGCGCCATTTGAGCCGGTTGAAGAACTGGCCCGTAATGTCATTCTCTTTCTCCCGAACCTAATAGCTGCGATCATCATCCTGATCATCGGCTGGATCCTCGGACGCATCCTCGGCAAGGTCGTTGCCGGAGTCCTCGACCGGATCGGCGTCGACGACGCGCTGCGGAAGACGTCTTTCGGCAAGCAAATCGAACGATCCACGATGAACATCAGCCGTCTCTTCGACCTCATCATCCGCTGGTTCATCTACCTCATCGCGATCCTCGCGGCAGTCAGCGTTCTCCAGATCCCTGCCCTGACAGCGGCGGTCGCGGCAATCGTAGCCTATATCCCGAACATCGTCGCGTTCATCCTGATCCTTGTCGCCGGGTTCATCCTGATCGACTGGCTGATGGACATCCTCCAGAATATGGGGGAGGTGCAGAGCATCCAGGGCTTCGGACTGATCACGATGCTTCTGCGGGCGTTCCTCTACTTCGTCGTCGCCATCCTCGCGCTTCAGCAGCTCCTGATCGACCTCTCGATCATCTACGTCTTCGTCGTCCCGATCGCCTGGGGAGTCGGGATCGGCCTCGGCGCGGCGATCGCCATCATCGTCGGGCTCGGCCTCCGGGACCGGGCGCCGGAGATGATGGACCGGTTGATGGGCGGAATGAGAAGAGAATAACCATTTTTTACCGGCGGGCTTACAGCCCGCCGTACCTCCGGACGTGCTCGCCTGCCCGGCGGTGACGCGGGTCTTCGCCGCCCCGGCCGTAATGCCGCCGGTCCTCTCCTACCGGGCAGACCTTGATGCAGATCCCGCAGGGGGAGATATGGCGGCGGGCGAGGTCGGCGCTGTTTCGCGCGCAGGCCGCCACATCAGTGAGGCCTTCCGGATAGTCCCGCTCGTCAAGCGCGCCGGCAGGGCAGGCGTCGACGCAGAGCATGCACCGGGTGCAGAGATCGTCTGCGAGCAGGGGATCGGGCGGGAGGGCTGCGGCGGTGAAGACCGAGCCGAACCGGACCCGGGGGCCGTACTCCGGGGTGAGGAGGGTGTTGTTGACACCGAATCTCCCGAGCCCAGCGAGGAGGGCGGCGTGGCGGTGCGAAAAGAAGGCGACGGGGTTTTTGAGGAGCACCTCGATGGACCCGTAACCGTCGCGGGGGACGAAGACAGACGGGTAGCCCTCTTCGTTGAGGAACGAGGCGAGCCGGTAGGTGTACTGGTCGAGCAGGGTGTTGACGGTCTTATACAGCTCGTTGTAGTAGATCGAGGGGGAGGTCTCGAGCACCGGGAGGTGGACAGGAAGACCGATGACGATCACCGACCGCGCTTCGGGGAAGATCGACTGCGGGTAGAACTCCTCCGGCATCCAGGGCAAAAAGGGTGGGTTCTCCCACCGGTCCGTTGTCGCGACCCCGACGAGCGGGATCTCCATCTTCCGGCAGCGGAGAAGGACGGCAGCCTTCAGGTCGTCGTTCATGGCTACCGATCTCTTCTCCGCGGCGGGAGAAAAGGTTCACCCCTGACCTCCGGCCTCCCCCGGCACCCACCGCTCGCCGTCCCGGTAAAACTCCTTCTTCCAGATCGGGACGGTCTGCTTGAGCCGGTCGATGATAAACTCGCTGGCAGCAAACGCCTCTTTTCTGTGCCCGGCTCCGACGATGACGAGGAGGATAGTCTCGCCGACCAAAAGAGACCCTATCCGGTGGACGATATCCACCGACTCGATCGGGAACTCTCGCACCGCCTCGTCACGGATCTTCTCCAATTCACGGACTGCTGCCTCTTCGTAGGCTTCCAGTTCAATCCGTTCTATCCCGCCGTCGTCCCGAACTACACCACAGAAAGTGACCAGGGCTCCCATGCCCGGCCGCTTCGCCGCCTCGATCATCGCACCAACATCGATGACATCCCGGGTAATGCTGATCATGGTCTATATCCTCCTCATCCGCCCGCCACCGGCGGGAAGATGGCGACCTCGTCGCCGTCCGCAAGGACGAGCGTATCGAGATCGCTTCTCTTCACCCGTTTGCCGTTCCGCATCAGGATAACGTGCGCCCGGAGCGCCCCGTCCGCATCGAAGATGATGCCGCTCTCGTCCCCGGCGATCTCGCGGAGCGCGGAAAGGGCCGTTGCCATCACTGCCCCGTCGGGGAGGTCGATCGAGAGGTCGCTCCCGAGGACCTCCCGGAACCGGGCGAACGCCCTTACCCGAACCTTCACGGTCTCACCCCCGGAGAGCAGGCGGGGCAGTCCAGCCGCCGCTCGACGGTGTATGTCTCAAGGGTCGTCGCCAGCCCGTCCCAGAGGAGGAGCCGGCCGGCGAGGAGGTCATCCTTGCCGAGGAGATACTTGATCGCCTCGTTCGCCTGGATGAGGCCGATCACCCCCGGGGTCGTCCCGACGACCGGGAATACCTCGGCCGGCGGTGCCTCCGGGAAGATGCACTCGAGGCAGGCCGTCCGGCCGGGGATGATCGTCGTCGCCTGGCCGTCGAACCCCCGGATGGCACCGTGGATGAGCGGCACGCCGCTCCGGAGCGCTTCCCGGTTCAGGAGGTAGCGGGTCGGGAAGTTGTCCATCGCATCCACGATCAGGTCTGCGTCGCCCACAAGATCCCGGACGTTCGTCTCGTCGATGGTCGTCGCGAAGGCCTTGATGTGGATATCCGGGTTTGCTTCGCGGAGTTTTGCTTCCGCGGACCGGACCTTCAGTTCGCCGACATCGTTCTCCCGGTGGAGGACCTGCCGGTTCAGGTTGGTCCGCTCCACGGTGTCCCGGTCCGCGATGCGGATCTCCCCGACACCGGCGACGGCGAGATAGAGGGCGATCGGGCAGCCGAGACCACCGGCCCCGGCGATGAAGACCTTCGCACCCTTCAGCCGATCCTGCCCCTCCTCGCCGAAGAGGAGGAGTTGTCGGGCATAACGTTCACGTTCGTGCTCGGTGAGCATACGGTTATCCTCCGTTCGCCTCCGGCGCGCCGTGCCGCGAGCGGTAGTCCTCGATCGCCTTATGGATCCCTTCCTCGGCGAGGACGGAGCAGTGGAGTTTCTGGGGGGGCAGCCCCTCCAGCGCCTCGGCGACCGCTTTGTTGGTGACCGCCAACGCCTCTTCGAGGGTCTTTCCCCGGATGAGCTCGGTGGCCATCGAACTCGATGCGATGGCGGCGGCGCACCCGAAGGTCTTGAACTTCGCGTCCGCGATCCGGTTATCTTCGATCCGGAGGGTTATCCGCATGATGTCGCCGCAGGCAGGGTTGCCGACCTCGCCGACACCGTCCGCATCCGGGATCTCCCCCATGTTCCGGGGGTTCGTGAAATGGTCCATGACCTGTTCGCTATACATCGTGATCACTCGTGTTGTCGGGGGTGAGCGGCGACATCTTTCGCAACCGCTCGATGACTCCGGGAAGGACGGAGAGGACGTAGTCGACGTCCTCCTCGGTGTTCCGGGAGCCGAGGGTGAGCCGGAGCGACCCGTGCGCCTCCTCGGGTGGAAGGCCACAGGAGGTCAGGACATGCGAGGGCTCAAGCGACGCGGAGGTGCAGGCGCTCCCCGTCGAGGCGGCTATCCCGAGGGCGTCGAGCATCAGGAGGATCGACTCCCCCTCGACGTAGCGGAACGCGACGTTGACGTTGTTCGGGAGCCGCTCGGTCGGGTGGCCGTTCAAGCGGATCTCCGGGATCGCGTCCAGGATCCCGCGAATCAACCGATCCCGCATCCCGGCGAGCCGGGGAGCGTTCTGCGGCATCTCCGCGACCGCGAGTTCGATCGCGCATCCGAGCCCCACGATCCCGGGAACGTTCTCGGTCCCGGCACGGCGCCCCCGCTCCTGCGCCCCACCATCCATGAACGTCCCGATCCGGGTTCCCTTCCTGACGTAGAGCGCTCCCACCCCCTTTGGGCCGCCGAACTTGTGGGCGGAGAGCGCAAGGAGGTCGGCCCCCATCGCGTCCACGTCGACCGGGAATGCCCCGATCGCCTGGACAGCGTCGGTGTGGAACGGAACCTTGTGATCGTGCGCAATCTTCGCGATCTCCGCGATCGGCTGGATCGTCCCGATCTCGTTGTTTGCGGCCATCACCGAGACCAGGACGGTCGCATCGGTGATCGCCTCCTCGACGGCCGCGGGCTCCACCCTCCCGAACTCGTCGACCGGGAGAGAGGTGACCCGGTAGCCCTGCTTCTCGAGCGCCTGGCAGGGGTGGAGGACCGCGTGGTGCTCGATCGCGGAGGTGACGATGTGGTCGCCCTTTCCCCGGAGGGCCACCCCCTTGACCGCCCAGTTGTCGGCCTCCGTCCCGCCCGAGGTGAAGTAGACCTCCTCGGGGGTCGCGCCGATCGCCGCCGCCACCCGCCCCCGCGCTTCCTCGACCGCCTCCTTTGCCTCGCGGGCGAGGGCATAGATCGAGGAGGGGTTCCCGAACCGCTCCGAGAAGTAGGGGAGCATAGCCTCGACGACCTCCGGGCGCACCGGCGTCGTCGCCGCATGGTCCATGTAGACCGGGCGGGGTCCCCCCCTAATCACGGTGTTCATGCCGCACCCCGACACTGCGCAAAGGTATTTGTTCTCCCGGGACAGAGTTAACAATTGTTAACATCACAGTTAGATATGCTCCATAGCCTTTAAACGTTGTGATATCCGATGAAACTCCCCTGCCAGTCAATAGTATGGAACGTGCTGCCCGCGATCCGGGCTGCCATCGCGGAAGAACTGAATGCCATGGACGTCTCCCAGCTGGAGGCCGCTCGCCTCCTCGATATGACGCCGTCGGCGATCTCCCAGTACCTCACCGGGAAACGTGGGTACCGGATCGTCTTTGAGGGCGAGGTGAAGGAATCGCTCAACCGGCTTGCACGGGATCTCAAGGCCGGCGAGGTGGACGACCTCGCAGCCCGGATATGCGAGATATGTGCACAGATCCGTGAGGAAGACGAACCGGGCAGTTCGTGTGCCAGGGAGATATAAGGAGGAAGCACCTGTGGAACCCGAACGGGGCACCAGAGCGGCGGTCATCAAGACGCTCGAGGAGAAGGGGCCGGTGCTGGTCGCCTACTCCGGCGGCGTCGACAGCGCGCTCCTCGCCACCCTGGCCGTCCGGGCGCTCGGGAAGGATCGGGTCCGGTGCGTCCTCCTGGACTCGCCGCTGGTGCCCCGGCCGGAGGTCGAGGAGGCGCGAGAGGTTGCCGACCGGTTGGACCTCCCCCTGGAGGTCGTGGCGTTCCCGATCCTCGACGACGAGACGTTCCGGGCGAACCGGCCTGATCGGTGCTACACCTGCAAGAAGGCGTCGGCCCGCTTGATGAAGGATCTGGCCCGGCAGGAAGGGATCTGCACGGTCGCAGACGGGACGAACGCCTCCGACCCCGGGACTTATCGCCCGGGGCTCGCCGCAAGCGACGAGGAGGGGATCTGCCACCCCCTGGCCGATGCAGGTGCGACGAAGGAGGACGTCCGCAGGATCGCGCGCGAGTGCGGATTCCCGTTCTGGAACAAACCCTCGGCGGCCTGCCTTGCCACCCGCATCCCCTACGGGGACGAGGTGACAGAAGAGGTGCTCGGTCGGATCGAGGCGGCCGAGAATCTGCTGCACGACCGGGGATTTCGCCAGGTGCGGGTCCGCCTGCACGGCGACGTCGCCCGGATCGAGGTGCCGCCCGACGATCTGGAGCGGCTCTTTTCCATGCGGGATGATGTGACGGCCGCACTCCGCGCGATCGGTTTTGCCTACATTGCCCTGGACCTCGCCGGGTACCGGAGCGGGAGCATGGATGAGGTCTTATGAGGATCGAAGACTGTAGAACGGACTTTCCCATCACCCGCGACCTCATCTACCTCGACAGCGCCGCCACATCCCTCACCCCGAGACCGGTGGTCCAGGCGATGGTCGAGTACGACCTGCGCTACCGGGCGAACGTCGGGCGGGGCATCCATCGGCTCGCCGTGGTCGCCACCCACCGCTACCGGGACGCCCACGATGCCGTCAGGTCGTTTGTCGGAGGCCAGGGCGGCACCCTCGCAATGACCCGGAACACCACCGAGGCGATCGGAATGGTCGCCGCCGGTCTCGACCCGCGGCGGGCGAGGACGATGTGCCTCCCCTGCACCGGGTGCGATCTCACCCCGTTTTGGGACGTCTGAGGCGGGTGCTCAGGGGGCGCACCCGTCCTCGCTCTCGTAGTGCCGCAGGATCGAGAGGGCGGCGTCCCGGCCGAGCCGGTCATCGACGAAGGTGAGGAAGACCTCGATGTAGTCGGGTGGGACGCAGCCGAGGCTCTCGCTCCCGTCCAGTATCAACCCGGCGAGGTAACGGAGGTCGTCGTCGTCGAGCCGTTCCAGGCGGACGCGGAAGTCCTCCGCGTCCGCCGCGTAGTGGTTCGCAAGCGGGGGGAGGATGGACCGGTACGGCCCTCCCGAACCCGCACAGACCAGGCCCATACACTCCGGAGCAGCCTTCTTCAGGACCGCTGCATCTCGTTCAGACAGGATTCGCGCCATGAGATCGTCTCCGAGGGGGCCCGGGTACTGGGCCGCGCCACGCATTAACAATTGTTAAGAGTGCCGGGGGATAACATTTGTGAACAAGGCCCGCATCGTTGACCGTAGAGGTTGTGATACCATCCCGTCCACCAGTCCCGACCAGACCCTCGCCGAACGGATAGCCGAACTGAAAGAGGAGCAGAACGCCGTCATCCTCGCCCACAACTACCAGGTACCGGCGGTGCAGGAAGTCGCCGACCTCGTTGGGGACTCACTCGAACTCGCACGGGCGGCGGCGACGATCGATGCCGACGTCATCGTCTTTGCCGGTGTCGACTTCATGGCCGAGACGGCGGCGATCCTATCGCCGGAAAAGACCGTCCTTCTCCCCGCGGCCGACGCCTGCTGCCCGATGGCGGAGATGGTCACCGCCGGCGAGGTCCGGGTGCTGCGCGAGCGGTTCCCTGAGGCCGCCGTCGTCGCCTACGTCAACACCTCGGCCGAAGTGAAGGCGGAGAGCGACATCTGCTGCACCTCCGCAAACGCCGTCGCGGTCGTCGAGTCGCTCGACGCAAAAGAGGTGATCTTCCTCCCCGACAGGAACCTCGCCCGCTACGTCGCAAGGTTCACGAAGAAGGAGATCCTCCCCTGGGACGGCTACTGCATCGTCCACGACCGGATGACGGCCGACGAGGTCTCGGTCGCCCGCCGCACCCACCCGGACGCCGAGGTGCTCGTCCACCCCGAGTGCCGGCCCGAAGTGATCGATCTTGCCGATCACGTCTTCTCGACATCGGGGATGGTGCGCCACGCCTGCGAAAGCCCGACCGGCGAGTTCATCATCGGCACCGAGGTCGGGATCCTCCACCAGCTCGAAAAGAAGTGCCCGGGGAAGGTCTTCTACCCTCTCTCGAAGAAGGCGGTCTGCGTCAACATGAAGAAGACCGATCCGGCGAAGGTGCTCGCGGCCCTTGAACGGTGCGAACCGCGGGTGACGGTCCCGGAGGAGACCGCCGCCCGGGCTCGGACAGCAATAGAGCAGATGCTGAACCTGCCGCGGTAGGCCGTCTTCAGGGTTCCCCGAGAACGTCCCTCTGCCCGAAGAACCGGTCCCAGTCCCAGGGTTCGTCGAGGACCTGCACCTCGACGTCCCGGACGCCGCTCACGTCGAGGATCCGGCGCCGGACCTGGTCGGTGAGGTGGTCGACGAGCGGGCAGGCGGCGGTGGTCAGGACCATCTCCACGAGGACCGAGGAGTCCCGGACGGTGATCCCCCGGATCAGGCCGAGGTCGACGACGTCGATCCCGACCTCCGGGTCGATCACATCCCTGAGCGCCGCCCGGATCTCCTCCTCGAGCGCGATCTCCTCCCGGCGCCTTCCAGGGACCAATCCTGACCGCTCCACCGCCCGGAGCCGCTCCTCGATCCGGTTCTGCCGATCGAGCATGCGGCTGACCACCCGGAGCATCGGATCGGGGAGGTCGCCGCGATCAAGTTTCTCCTGGCCTTTCCGGCACCTGGGGCCGGCAAGCCTGCCCGGGACCCCGACGACCGTCGCGCCGGGGGGGACGGGGTGGACGACGACCGAGCCGGCGCCGATCTTCGCCCCGCGCCCGACGGTGATGGGGCCAAGGACGCTCGCCCCCGACCCGATGACGACGCCGTCCTCGATCGTCGGGTGCCGTTTCGTCCGTTCGAGCGCGGTGCCGCCGAGCACCACCCCCATGTAGATCAGGACGTCGTCGCCGACCTCCGCCGTCTCGCCGATCACGACGCCTGAGCCGTGGTCGATGAAGACCCGGCGGCCGATCTTCGCGCCGGGATGGATCTCGATCCCGGTCAGCGCCCGCGATATATGAGAGACGAGACGTGCCGGAAAGTAGAACCGGCGGTGGTAGAAGGCGTGCGCGACCCGGTGCGCCCATATGGCGTGGAGGCCCGGGTAGCAGAGGAGAACCTCCAGCGTCGAACGGGCTGCCGGGTCTTTGTCAAAGACCGTCTGGATGTCTTCCCTGATGGTCACCGCGTCACCCTTCAAAGAGGTCGGTCGAGAGATACCGCTCGCCGGTGTCGGGGAGGATCACGACGATCGTCTTCCCCTCGAACTCCGGCCGGCGGGCGACCCCGCAGGCCGCGTGAACCGCCGCTCCCGATGAGATCCCGGCGAGGATACCCTCTTTCCGGGCGAGGAGGCGGCTCATCGCAATGGCGTCCGCGGAGGTGACCCGGATGACCTCGTCGACGAGATCGGTCTCGAGCACCCCCGGCACGAACCCGGCCCCGATCCCCTGGATGCGGTGCGGCCCGGCCGCCCCGCCGGAGAGGACGGGGGACTCCGCCGGCTCGACGGCGATCGCCGCAAATGTGGGTCTTCGCGCCTTGATGACCTCGGCAATCCCGGTGATCGTCCCGCCCGTCCCGACGCCGGCAACGACGGCGTCGACGGTCCCGTCGGTGTCCCGCCAGATCTCCTCGGCGGTTGTCCGGCGGTGAACGGCGGGGTTCGCCGGGTTCTCGAACTGCTGGGGTATGAAGTAGGCGTTGGGCTTCTCGGCGGCGAGCCGGGCGGCATGATCGACCGCTCCCGTCATACCCGCGGGTCCGGGCGTGAGGACCACCTCGGCGCCCAGCGCCGCGAGGAGTTTTCGCCGTTCCACGCTCATCGTCTCGGGCATCGCGAGCATGAGCCGGTAGCCGCGGGCCGCACAGACGAACGCGAGCGCGATCCCGGTGTTCCCGCTCGTCGCCTCGATGATCGTCGTGCCTTCCCGGATCTTGCCGGTCCGCTCGGCCTCGTCGATCATCGCGACCCCGATCCGGTCCTTCACGCTCCCCATCGGATTGAACGACTCCACCTTGGCGAGGACCGTCGCCCGGGAGCCTTTCGTCACCCGGTTCAGCCGGACGAGCGGGGTGTTCCCGATCGTCCAGGTGATGTCATGGTATATCCGTCCCATCGCTATCGATCTCTTTCTTGTCATTCAGGTACTTGAATCGACCGTGTCGCCAGCGATCCCGGGTCGACGGAGTGGGCCTCGCAGTGACGAATGCGCAGACACGGCCTCATCCAGGCTCCCGGAACCCCTGGCGGCCCATGGTGAGTTCAGGTGCGCGGTATCGCCCACGGTTATCCGGAGAAGAGTGGTTCTCGAGGATAGAAGTTGCGCCATGCCCATATAATGAGGAAAGGTTGCCGGGAGAGGTCGAGCAGCGGAAGCGCTGATGCAAAAGCGCCTGATTTTTATTCAGGGTGGACATACACCACGCATATGAACGAGACAAAAGGTCACTTTGAGATGGGGCGGTGGGTCGTGGACCCCGACCCCATAGTGGAGGTAAAACCCGAGCCGACGGTGAAAGTCGAGCCCGAAACCGGAGCTAAGTCCGAAGCAACGTCAGAGCCGGTCGCCCCTACCATCGAGAAGCAGATGCAGGAGGCATCGGAGTCGGTCCGGAAGGCGGTCAACAACGTGATGAGCACGGGCCAGCACCTCTTCGGGACGCCTGAAGGACACGAGCATATCCAGCAGGCGGCGCGGAAGGCGGGCGAAGATCTCGAACGGGCGATCAACGGCTGGGCGGAGTCTGCCCGGCGGGCCCTGCAGAGGCAGTGAGGAGGTACTCCCTGACGCGGGCGACGACCTCGGGGTTCCTCGGCAGCCGGATGTGGCAGTAGTGCTCCGGGTCCCGGGCCAGGTTTCCGGGGTCGGCCGGGAGGACGTCCATCCGGCCCCCGGGGAGGTAGGAGTCGATGTGGGGGACGATGCCGTCGCCGGCATACGTCGTCCGCCAACCGCCGTCCGGGCCGATCTCCCATGTCCGGCCGTCGAAGACCGGGAAGAACGCCGGGTCCCCGGTGAGGTTCGCGCCGAGGACGATCCGGTAGTCGATGTCATCGCGGGTCCCGGCGGCCCGGAGCGCCGCAACGGTCCTGCTCCGGGGACGGAACTCCTGGACGATGGTATCTTCCTCGGGGTCGTAGTCCTGCGGCACGAAGACCCCGCTAAGCCGCCGGATCACCTCCGGGCCCCGCTCGGGGTCGTTGAAGAGTTCGGCCATCGCCGAGCCGTTGTTCGGGGGGCCGATCCCGACGAGCAGCCGGACATCCTCCTCACGGCTCTCGCCGTCGAGGACTTCAAGGAGGTAGCGGGCGATGCAGGTCCCCATCGAGTGGCAGACGATGTCGACCGGGCCGGAGTAGCCGATCTCCTCCCGCTGTGCATGGATGTAGTCCTGGAGAGCGAGAGCGATCGTCTCCGTCCCTTCGTTCTGCAACGCGGTGTGGTCGAACGTCCAGAGGGGCACCGCGGCGTCCGAGAGCGCGGGAGCGAGCCGGTTCCAGATGCCGGGGTGGCTCCGCCACCCGTGGACCAGGACGGCCGGACACCTCCCGTTCGTCAGAATGGCAGCACGCTCCTCCTGCGCCGGCAGCAGTTCATTCCAACAGGATCTGATGTTGGATGGGATGTAGGTTTCGACAGGATTAGCCGACTACCATCTTGTTCGCCTTCAGGAAGAAGCCCGGCGGCATCGGGTGATCGAGTTCCCAGGTGATGCTCATCGGCCGGCTCCCCTCGTGGGAGAGGTAGCGGGCGGGCCCGAGGAAGATATACGGCTGTGTGACACCCTCGACCTTGTTGTACTCGCGGACGAAGAGGAGAACCTTGCCCCCCTGTTGTTCATGCTCGATGTAGCGCCTGCCGGTCGGCGATGACGCAGAGGTGGTGCTCTGGGACTGCCAGTGGAAGAGAGTCTCGTTGACCGCGTAATCTTTATACATCGTTGTGGGCGAGTAGTGCTCCTCGGTCTTGTTCAGGGTGATCAGGAACACGTCGGCCATCTTATCCTCCAGGTACACAACCCCCTCCCTACTGCCCCCTGCCGGTCTCCGGGTCAGAGTATAGTGGCCAAGTGCTGCAAACGCCTGAGCCCGGGTGTACGTAGAGTGGAGTTCGAGGGCGTTCTCGAAACCGAGGTCGAGAACTCTCGGTAAGAACCTAATATCTGCCTCGTTATACTCCAGGAGATCGCAGATCTCGTGCCTGATTTCATCATACGCGAAGAGAACGGAGAAGATCTCTTCAATACTCATATTCTCGTCACGAAGAGGTGTGTCGTTGAGCGAGTAGTAGAGCAGGGCCAGAATGCTCTTCTCGCGCTCCGAGAGGGTTGGTGACGGGTAATTGCAGGGCTCGGAGAGCACGGCCCTGATGAAGCCGATAACTTCCGGCGAATTAAGTGTCGCGAGCCTGATTGCGGCGGTTCTGGGGAAGAGGCGTTCATCCGCGTAAACCTCCGGATATACACCGGCTTCTGCGGCCAGCGAACAGAACGTGCCCCTTCGATAAATGTCGTGAGGCCGCAGGCTGTAGCGCTGGAGGAAACTTTTGAACGTGAGAGGTTCGCCGGTCTCATCTTCAAACGAACGGATCTTGCGGATGAGCGTGGCCCTATTCGCTATGTTTGCCCTGATGTTTTCAAGAACCCTCTCCCGGGCTTTCTCCTCGAAGTGGATATAACAGCCTTTCGGGAGCGAATAGGAGTCTCGAGAGACCTGTTCTACCAGAGTTCTCCCACCAGGAGAGAGAAGCGCTGCAACCCTCTCACCGAACGGGAAGTTTTTGTTGTGATGTCCAACAAAGTCAAGGACTGTCAGGCACTCTTTCCCGTCCGAGAGGCGGAGTCCCCGTCCGAACTGCTGGATAAAGACCGTGAGACTCTCGGTGGGGCGCAGGAAGAGGATGGTGTTCACCTCCGGGATATCGATGCCTTCATTGTAGAGGTCGACGACGAAGATGAAGTGGATCTCCCGGGCAACCAGTCGGTTCTGGATGGTGGAACGATCATCTCGTGAACTCCCGCTGTGGAGGCAGGCCGCAGGGATACCGGCCTTCCGGAATGCTGTAGCCATGTATTCAGCGTGCTCAACGGAGACGCAGAACCCGAGCCCGATGATCTCGTGGAGATCAGTCGTGTAGTCCTGCACAGCCCTGATGATCAGATCCGCCCGCTCTTGATTCCCGGTGTAGATCCTGGAGAGTTCGGCGGGATCGTAGGTCCCCCGCTTCCAGGGCACGGTATCAAGGTCTACAACATCGGTGACGCCGAAGTAATGGAACGGAGCAAGCAATTTCCGGTTGATCGCCTCGGGGAGCCGGATCTCAGCAGAGATCTTATCGTTGAAGTACTCAAGGATGTTCAGGTTATCCATGCGCTCCGGTGTTGCGGTGAGCCCGAGGAGAACCTTCGGGGTGTAGTGGGTGAGCAACTTCCGGTATGAAGGTGCAGCGGCATGATGGAACTCGTCGACGATGATCATGTCGTAATAGTCGGGAGGCGTGATCTCCGGGAGGTTTCTGCTGTTCAGGCTCTGGATGGAGGTGAACAGGTGTTCAATCTGCGCAGGTTCGCTTCCCCCGACCAGGAGATCCCCGAAGTTCTGATCTTTGAGAACCCCCCGGAAGACCTGGATGCTCTGCTTCAGGATCTCCTCACGGTGAGCAACGAAGAGCAAACGCGGGTAATCTCCAGGCCTCTGGATGAGGCCTTTGTAATCGAACGCAGATATGACCGTCTTTCCTGTTCCGGTTGCAGCAACGATGAGGTTTCTGTAGTTGTTGTGCAACTCCCGCTCCGCCTTGAGCCGCTCGAGGATCTCTTTCTGGTAATAGTAGGGTCTGATCTCGAAGACCGGGCGGAGGTCCAGCTCACTCCGCCTCTCCTTTGAGAGGGCACGCTGCAACCGCTCCCGGCTCTCCGGCGTGTATTCGACGAACTCGGGGTCTTCCCAGTAGGTCTCGAACGTCTTCTCGATCCTCCGGGTGATATCATATGAGTCCTGCTCGGTGATCTTGACATTCCATTCAAGGCCGCTCGTTATCGCAGGGTTCGAGAGATTAGATGACCCGATATACGATGTGGAGAAGCCGTTGTTCCGATGGAATGTGTAGGTCTTCGCGTGAAGTCGGGTTCTGTCGGTATCGTAGGATATCCGGACGGTGGTGTTCCGAAGGGAGGCAAGGGCCTCCACCGCCTTGATGTCGGTTGCCCCGGTGTACGAGGTCGTGATCACCCGAAGTTGACCGTGCTTGACAAACTCTTTCAAGTCATCGAGAATCAGGCGAAGCCCGCTCCACTTGATGAACGAGATGAGGAGATCGACACGATCGGCGGTCCGGATCTCCTTTCTCAGTTCATCCACAAGCCCGGGCTCTCCAGGAGACCCGGTGAATAGACTGCTTTGCGCGATAGAGGTCTCGGGGCGGATGGGTGCAGCGACCTTAAGCGCAGGGAGGTGATCACGGTCTACAAGGGCGAGCAAGACCTTTGCTTCTGGCGTGATCTTACACTGTTCAAGAGTCCTGTCCCGTAGTTCGCTACCGAGGTGTTCGATGAGGCGGTTGCAGATCAGGACCTGCTCTTCAATCGAGGCCCCTGCCTCATCAGCAGAGATAAGAGCCGTTCTGAGAATCTTCGAGAGGTATCGTGAGAGGACGGTCTGCGGATCAAAACGTGCAAGAGGGTCTTTAAAAACCCTCCCTTCTCCTTCTGGGCCGGAGAGTTTCGATGCAAGGTATTCGCTGATCACCTGCTCGTAGATCCCCGGGAACAGTTCCATACTTCCCATTTGGGGGAAGCGTTAAAAATGGCTCTGGTATCCTCCGGCCTCACCGTATCGGGCCGGGGAGGGGGTCTCCCATTCTGGGAGATGGGTCGGTTCAGCTCAGTTCAATCCTGTAATCGTACTCCCGGCCGAGGTCCCCGTCCAGCGTGAGGCTGACCTTCTTTGTCTCCCCGGAGGGGATGGAGATCACGGTCGATGCCTCGTCCCGGACAAAACCCTTCTCCTCGTCGATCAATTTCATCTTCACGGTGACGTCGCCTTCGGCTCCGTCGTTCTGTATCATCGCGTTCACGGTATATCCAAGCCCCTTGGAGAGGCTGATATCCGGGACCATGGAGTCCTCCACGACCTTCGGGTTGGGACCGCCAAGCCCCATGCAACCGGCTGCCAGGACAAGCGCCGCAACCAGGCCGAGAATGAAGATTTGCCTGCTCATACGTAGAAATTGCCCGGAGAACCATATAAATGTGTATAATCCATCAGACTACATCTATCGGTCTAACATGGAATCCTCGAAAATATCGAGGTGGTAGCAGAAGTTTCTCTTCTCAGAAGCCGTTCACGGGTTCGCTACCCCGGTACCGCGACCGGACCCGCTCCGGGAGGATGCTCTGCTGGAAGACCCACTCGAAGTAGCGATCGGTCATCCCGGCGATGAAGTCCCGCGCAAGTTCCGCCGGCCCCGCGGCATCGACGTAGGGGCGGCATGCCCACGAGGCGTCGATCAGGTCCCGGTAGACCGGCGAGTCCTTCCGGCCATTCTCGGTATCCTCGAGGATGCGGTCGAAGAGGTAGCGGAACATGAACCGGATCTTCGTCTGGTTCTTTATGAGCTGCTCGTTGTTGTAGATATGCTGCATGTTGAACTCCTTGAAGGCCGCGACAGAGGCCGACGTCTCCGCCGAGAACGAGATGCAGTCGGCATCGTAACTCCCGGTGACGATGTCGCGGATCAGGACATCGAGTACCTTGCGGTTGATATCAGAGAACGCTTCTTTTCTGCGTCCGGCGATACCGAAGAGGTGCATACAGTTCTCCGGGAACTCCGCGAGGTCGTCATCGCCAATCACCTCGACCTCGAGGGCGTCCGCAAGGTCGCGGCCGAGATAGGAGATGCTGTCGGCGATCCGCACCACGCACCCCTCGGCGGTGAGGGGGAGGGCGTCGACCCCGTTCTCGATCTTTCGCAGTTTCTCCGCGAACGAGCCCCAGTCGGCCTCGCCCTCGACCCTGAGGCTCTGGTCGTGGACCTCGCCGTTGTGGCAGAGGATCCCGTCCAGCACCTGGAGCGTGAGGTCGCAGTCCTCGACGACGTCGAGGAACCGGACGCTCTGGACGTTGTGTCGGAATCCCCCGAGCCCGTGTTCGGCGCAGAGCTCGTCGAGGAACTTCTCTCCGAGGTGGCCGTAGGGCACGTGGCCGATGTCGTGACCGAGGGCGATCGACTCGATCAGGTCCTCGTTCAAGCCGAGAGAACGCCCGATCGTCCTTGCAATCTTCGAGACGAGCTGGACGTGGAGGACGCGGTGGGTGATGTGGTCGTTCTCGACGAGGTAGAAGACCTGGGTCTTATCGATGTAGCGCGAGTAGGCCTTCGAGTGGACGATCCGGTCAGCGTCCCGGAAGAACGGCGGCCGGATGACCGGGTCCTCGGGTTTGCGGCCGGACCGCCTGAGGTAATCGGCGTTCCGGGTCGCCCGGGGCGAGAGGAGCGATTCCCGGTCGGCCATCCTCCGGGCCATCCGGTCAGCGATGTGGGGCGGAATCTCCATGATACCAGTGAAGAGTTCTCGGCCGGGAAAGGGGATAGGGCTTTCTGTATCGGCCGGGGGTGCGAACCTGCGCAGGCTATATCCCGAACGCGCGTATCCATCCTGCATGTGTCCGGAAGTCATCATCCACAATAGCGTGAGCCTCGATCACGCGGTACGAGGCTTTGAGGTCGATCTCGGGCTGCACTACGGTGCGCTTTCGGCCTTCGAGGCGGGGGCGGTCCTCGCGGGTTCGACCACGGCAAAGACCGGGATCGAGACCTATCTGGATATCAACGAGCCCGAGACGGAGGCCGACCGGCACCGGCCCGGGGTCCGGCCGGACGACCCCCGGCCCATCTTCGTCCTCGTCGACAGCGGGGGCGTGCTCAAGAACCTGCTCCACTTCTACCGGAACATGGAGCACACGAAAGACGTCGTCGTCCTCGTCTCGGAGGCGACTCCGGTGGACTACCTCGACTACCTCCGCGAGCGGGAGTACCCGTTCATCCGGTGCGGCGCGGAGCGGGTAGACCTCAGGGCGGCTCTCCGGGAACTCGGGGAGCGGTTCGGGATCACGCGGGTGGTCTCGGACTCCGGTCCCGAGTTAAACGACGTCCTGATCCGTGAGGGGATCGCGGACAAGATCAGCCTGATCGTCTATCCGGTCATCGCCGGTGAAGGAGAGAAGAAACTCTTCGGCCGGGCAGGGGGACAGACGGCGCTCGAACTCCAGAAGGCCGTGCCGATGGAGCAGGGGACGGTGCATCTGGTCTACGCCGCGAAGAAGTGAGGGGTCGGCCCTCATTCCCTCTTTGCGGCGGCAAACCCGCCGAGAAGCACCCCGAGGACGCAGATGAGCAGGCCGAGCGTCCCGGTGCCGAACCCCGTCGGCGCCGATCCGATGAAGTAGTAGGGTGCTGCCGAGAAGTGTAGCACGAACGCGATGCCGAGGAGGGAGATGGTGATTGCCAGTGTGCCGGTGTCGTTTCCCATGAGAATTCAGGGGAAAGGTGGGCGGGGATCTCATATCCATCTTCTGGATCGCTCCTCGTCAGGAGGTGAGCCCGTTCAACCCCGGAACAGCGGATAACTGTTCCCGGAACGATCCGGGGCAAAAGAAGTTTCGGAACATATATATCCAATTAATTAATCCATTTAGATGGTCAGACGATGTCAAAACGGTGCCCGCTCTTCTTCGATGGCGGTATCGATTCCGCCGCTAACCTACGCAAATTTTCCCGAGCAGGATCTCTCATTACGCCTCTTTACGCTGATTCCGGGGAGAACGCACCTGAAACGATCTAAAATGTATTCGTCGATGATTGATTACAACTGCGAGGAACTCAAATGAGCGGAAAAACCATAGAAGACTGCGTTGCCGAGATTAACAGGTTAGCGGACAAGGCCGGGCTGATCAGAGAGATCTGCTCGTACCAGTGCAGGAAATATAAATGGATCTCGACCAGCCTGTCGCTTTCCATCCTCTTCTTCTCGGCATCTATCGCCTTTTTAAGTATCGTGGACCCCGATATCCTGATCTCGCTCTCGCTTCCCTTCCACACCGAGCAGGACACGAGAAACGTGATTGCATTCCTGGGTTTCCTGATATTTATCATCTCGTTCTCCGACAAAATACTGAACCTGACCGAGACGAAGAACAAGAACGAGCAGGGAGTGAAGATCCTTACGGACTTCATACGGGACTGCCATACGTTCACGGATACGGGAGCAAGGGACTGCGACGAGGTCACGGCCGCCATGAAACTGGAATCGATAAAGGAGCAGTATGGCTACCTCAACCAGGTAATGACGCCGAACGTCTTATTCAGCAAAACGTTCTTGAAGATCAAAAAAGGCTATAAGATGAAGGTGAAGGTGAGCAAGATGCTCGACGGGGACCCCAATATCAGCATAAATAAGCATTATAAGATGAGGATCTGGAACTGGCTATTCTAAAGAAGCCAGGTATGATGTGCAGAAAGGCGAACCTCCCATTTTGCGCCGGAATCGGCTCACTTTCTCGCCCCATCCGGCCGGACGCGGCAGAGCGAATACCTCAACATTTATCGTTCAGTTCCCCCAGGATACCCGTACAGGCGAGAGAGCGGCAGGAGGTGATGAGCGGTGATCAATATCAAGCGGCAGTACATCGTAACCGACAACGACAGGAAGGTCGGGGTCGTTCTCGACATCGAGACGTTCGAGAAGATCGAGGAGCTCCTCGAAGACTGCGGGCTTGCGCTCTCGATGGAAGAGGTCGAGAAGGAAGAATCCCTCTCGCTCAATGAGGCGCAACGGTGCTATGAATACTGAGGCTGCATTGTCCATCTTTTGAACGCCATTATATGGGTAATTCATTAAAGGAATACAGGCCCGTCTCCGGGTTGTATCGCTATTCACTGATATCTATATGAAGATATTAGTGATAGTTAGGGTATCGGGGCGTACCATACCTACCGGAGCCCCACATCGCTTTTTGTTAGTGCTCGTGGCAATCCTGCAGAGCATGACCTGGAAAAAGACTTGGTCCGACAGGAGTTGCAGCAGATAATCGTTTACTTAGTTATCTAGAGTGAAACACATTTCGGAACGCATATATATAGTTAGTCATTTCCATTAAATGGTTTGAAATGTTACAACGATGCCTCCTTCTTTTCAGCGGAGGAATTGACTCTACCGCTTGTTTGTATTATTATTTATCAGCAGGTTACGCCATTACGCCCTTATATGTTGATTTTGGACAGAGCGCACATAAAAACGAGCTGGAAAGCATTTTGGCAATTTCGGATAAGTACCACGTAAGTCCTCAGATTGTGCATTACTCATCTCCGATCACCTATACAGCAGGAGAAATCTGTGGACGGAACGCCTTCTTGATATTTGCAGCATTGATGGCAAACCCAAACGTTTGTGGAACTCTTGCTATGGGTTTGCATGCCGGAACTCCATATTACGATTGTTCAGAGAGGTTTGCCAATGATATTCAAAGGCTACTGGATGGTTACAGTAACGGCCAGATTGTTTTTGAAGCGCCATTCTTAAAGTGGAACAAGAAGATGGTGTTTCAGTACTGCTTGGACAATGCCGTTCCAGTCGATATGACCTACAGCTGTGAAAAGGGTGGCGATGAACCCTGCGGTGTATGTTTGTCCTGTCTCGATCGGAGGTCACTTCTATGTTGACACGAACCCTCGACATTACTTTTGAAGGTTTTATTGCCGCTTCAACTCCTCTACTAATCCCATCTTTTTCGAGCAGGGCAGCTATACCTAGTCAGCTATCTATTGAGATGGCTATCGATATAATGTCAGAGATCATTACCGATGTCTCTTTAATCAGTGCTTACGATGTCTATCATTCCAAAGGGCGATTCCCTAAACTTGAAGCACAAAACCTTCTTTTCATCGATAGCGGTGGATATGAGTGCATTGCCGACAACAGCTTAACCGACATTGGCTTCTATAAGCCCCCCTCTAATGAATGGGACGCTCAGAAGCATGTTGAGACGATTGATGCATTCTCCACCCCGATTCCACTAGTGTTGATAAGCTACGATCACCCTCATCAGAGATGTTCCATTGACGAACAAATTCATTCGGCAAGTGATCTGTTTGCCGGGAGAGATGTTCTAAAGGAAATACTGCTGAAATCGTCTAGTCGCTCCCCAATCGATGTCGGGCAAGTGTCACAGAACATTGAATCGCTACGTGAATTCGATGTACTGGGTATGACCGAGAAAGAGCTAGGTGCAACGGTACTCACGCGCATGAAGAGCATTGCGCATCTGCGTCTGGAGATGGAAAAAGTGGGACTTCAAATCCCCATACATATTTTCGGCAGCCTAGATCCAATCACGTCGCCTTTGTATTATCTATCCGGCGCAGACATCTTCGATGGGTTGTCTTGGCTACGGTATTCATTCGGGGACGGTGAATTGCATTATATCAACTGTAAAGGGATCGTGAGTAAGGGGATTGAGGTAGAACAAAGAATGATGTGGGTAGAAATTTGCCAAGAGAACTACTATGCTCTCAAAGGATTAGAAAATAAACTCAGATTGGTTCACGATACGCAGGACCTTAATGCCCTGGGTTATCAAAGAGACTTCTTTACATCGGCGTATGAGAAACTAAACAATGAATTAGGAGGTGTTTTATAATGGGTGGTGGTGGAGGTTACTCAGGTTCGTCTGATAATTATAAAGACCATCTTAGACAGTCAAGGAGTACCTCAGAAGATGCGTCCTTTGAGTCGGATGTAAATGGGATGATGAATGATCGCCTGAAATCCTACAATGATAGAGATTCGGAACAATTCAAGGCTCATTTGGATGATATCAAGGATATTATTGAAACCAGATTTGAAGGAGCGGTAAAACTCAGGTTCGGCGGATCGGTCAGTAAGCATACATATGTTGATGGATTGAGCGATGCTGATATTCTGATGCTCATCAACAACTCCGAATTAGCCGATTACTCTCCAGATCAGATCCTCTCTTATGTAAAAAGAGAGCTTTCTGGGAGATTACATAACGTCGAGGAAACTAAAACTGGATCCATGGCTGTTACAATCAAGTTCAGAGATGGATGCGAGATACAACTGATTCCTGCAGTTAGTACGCCAACTGGATATAAAGTACCAAAAAAGGATTCTAACGAATGGTCTAAAGTTGTTCATCCCGATAGGTTTGCCCAAAAACTGACTGAAGTAAATCAGTCATGCAGTGGAAAAGTGATCCCTGTAATTAAACTTGCGAAGGGTGTTATTGCAAACCTTCCAGAAGATCAACGACTGACCGGCTACCACGTTGAGTCTCTGGCCATAGAAGTTTTCAAAAAGTATCCAACGGACATGCCCAATACCCCAAAAGTGATGCTCAAGTACTTCTTTGAACAGGCATCAAAACGAGTTACATCCCCTATCACCGACAGTTCGGGCCAATCGGTGCATACTGATGATTACCTGAAGGCAGTTAACTCACCTGACAGATTAAGAGCACAAAGGACACTTCAACGGATTCATACGAGTATGCAAAACGCTGACAACCTAAGATCGCGTGATGCTTGGGACAAAATCCTCGGTGAGATCCAATGAGGCATCCACTATTGACAAAATACCTTTTTGCAAAAGCGATTGTTATTGATGAAGGCTACTCTGACGAGATTCGGTGGCAAGATAAATTGCATTTCGAGGATGTAGATGAGAGTACATTCCTGAAAGAACTCGGATGGGTCATCCTCACATCGGGTATGAAGACCGAGGTGATCTCGAACAGATTCTACAAAATATCAGACTGCTTTTACAACTGGGTTTCTGCGAGAAAAATCTGGGAAAATTCTACATCATGTCTGGATAGGGCATTGCGACTTTTCCATCATAAACTGAAGATCACGGCAATTATAAGCGCTGCAGAACAAGTTGCTAAAATTGGGTTCGCAAAGTTAAAACAGGCAATCCAAAAGGATCCTATCAACACTCTTCGTATGTTCAAATTCATCGGACCCATCACCGCGTTTCATTTAGCAAAAAATATCGGGATTCCAATTGCGAAACCGGATCGTCACCTTCAGCGGATTGCGCGCCTTGAAGGCTATAATGATGTGCAGGAGTTTTGCCGAGATATCGCAGAGATGAGTGGCGATAAAATCCAGGTTGTGGATGTTGTGCTCTGGCGTTATGCAACGATAGAGCCGAATTATCTGAGAATTTTTTCAATCATTAACTGCAACTGAGAGGGGTTCCAATGGGCGGGAAAACAGTAGAAGACTGCATTAAAGAGGTTAAAAATTTAGAGGACAAGGCCAGTTTATCCAGGGAAATCTGCGCATATAAGTATAGATCATATAAATGGGTTTCAAGGATTCTATCACTCTTTATCCTGCTGTTTTCAGCGCTCATTGCCTTTTTAAGTGTCGCAGATCCTGCGATTTTATTAGCACTGCCTCTTATTCCTCACGATCTACAGGACATGAGAAACGTGATTGCATTTCTGGGTTTCACAATATTTATAATTTCATTTTCTGACAAAATTCTGGGCTTGACAGAAACGATGAACAAGAGCGAACAGGGAGTAAAACTCCTTACGGATTTTATAAGAGATTGTCATGCATTCAGAGATGTTGGGTCAAACGATTGCGATGAAAAAATGGCTGCCCTGAAACTGGAATCAATAAAAGAACAATATAGCCATCTTAACCAGATACTGGCTCTCAACACTGTGTCAAATATGACATTTCTGCGAATTAAAAAAGCATATAAGCAGAAGGTGAAGGTTAGCAAAATGCTTGATAAAGATCCAAACATCAACTTAAAAGAGCACTATCTGATGAGTCTAAAGGACTGGTTTTTCTGGAAGCCATCTCGTCAATCTGATTCGTTAACAACTGATGAAAAGAGAGACGAACCAATGACCCATCAGAAGACTCAATAGATCTAGGGATAAACTCAGAGGTCATCCCACAATTATAAGAGGCCTTGAATAAAACCCGGGATGTATGGCATTCCGGGAAATCGATGACGAACTCTGGGCGATCATTGAGCCGCATCTCCCTCCCCAGAAACCTCATGTCGGGCG
>JAEWLJ010000004.1 GCA_023393455.1 Methanobacteriota archaeon
GATCACGCACCGCCTCGAGGAGGAGGGTGTTCCCATCATCGCCAGCGCGATCACCACCCTGCAGGGATTCGCACGGAAGGTCTTTTTTGATACCGCGACGGTGGAGACCCTGATCTCGGATGCAGAATCCCGTCTCATCCTCACCGATATTCTCACTGCCAACGCTGCACGGTTCCCGTTGCTTGCCGGTGTCAGGACCGTCGATGAACTCGCGACGCTCTTCTCCGTCGTCATCATGCGGAAGGTAGACTACCCGGGCGCCCTCGGCGATCTCCAGAGCGCCAGGAGTGCCGAGATCGGAGCCCTCTTCGATGCATACCTCCGGTTCCTGGAAGACCACAACCTCGTCGACGGCAGCACCCTGTTTGCCCGGGCGGCCCGGCAGGTTACCGGGACGGGCGCCCGGCCCCGGACAATCTTCATCTACGGCCTCTTTGAGCCGATGCCGTGCGAGCAGGACCTGATCCTCGCTCTGCGGGAGTCCGCGGACGAGTTCCACTATGCCCTTCCCTTCGCGGAGAATCCGGCCGTCTTCACGGACGACGGCAACTGGCTGCACCCGGATACCGTCATCGCAGGCGAGCGTCGGTCATCCCTTGCCGATCTCTTCTCCCGGCGGGAGCCGTGGAAGAGCGACGGATCTGTCCGCATCGCCGAACGGCGGGACGGGCTGGATGAGGTCCGTGCGATCGCCCAGGAGATCTGCGACCTGATCGCTGGCGGTGTCCGGCCGGGCGAGATCGCGGTCGCGTTCCCCGACCTGGACCGGGCGATCCCGTACGTGGAAGAGGTCTTCGCCGACTTCAATCTCCTGTACTCAGTCTCCAGCGGGCAGACACTGCTCCGATCCCCGCTTACCCGGGCGATGCTGAATGTGCTGACCGTTCCTGCCTTCGGCTACCGGCGTGACGATCTCGTCGCTCTCCTGAACAGTCCGTACATCCGGTCCGCCCTGGTGGGCCCGGAGGTCGACCTCCTCTCCCGGGAAGCCCGGATCGCCGCCGGTGCGGGGACCTGGGACCGTCGGCTCGCCGGACTGGCCGCAAGACTCGAAGAGGAGCGGGCGGCACCGGATCTCCCCGATTCCGCCCGGCAGCGACTCGCACAGAAGGTCGCCGGGATCGAGACGGTTCGAGAGGAGATAGGCCGTCTCTTCGCCGACCTGGCATGCCTTGAAGGAAAAAAGACGCTCGCTGAGCACCTCGCCACGTACCGGTCGCTCCTTGCTCGCTGGCACTGCCCGGCGATGCCGGAGGAGGGGGATCTCGGGGTGCTGGAGCGGGAAGCTCGAGACCTCAGGGCATTTGTCGATCTGCTGGAGGCTCTCGAGCGGTTCACCCGACTGCTGCCTGAACGGCAGATGTCACTCGTGGAGTTCTCCTCCTTGCTCGGTCTTCTCGCCGCCGGGACGCGGTCTTCGAGGAAGCGGAACCGGAACGCCGTCCAGGTGGTCGGCGTCCGGGAACTCCCCCATCTCTCTCTCCCCTACGTCTTCCTTGCCGGCCTCGTCGAGGGCGCGATGCCGCGCCTGACCACCCGGCTCCCGTTCACCACCGACCTCGAGACCCGGCGGCTCGGAACCCGAACGAAAGCGGATATCCTGCGGGAGGAGCGCTACCACTTCATCGCGGCGCTCCTTGCCGCCCGCGAACGGGTCTACCTCAGTTATCCCTCGGCCGAGGGCGGGTCTCCGGTGATACGCTCCGGGTTCGTGGACACGGTCAGGGAGACCATCTCCACCGGGTCCTGGGGCGGGAACGACTTCCCGTCGTCGAGGATCGCGGCAGCCCGGAAGGCCGGCGCCCTTCTCGCCCGCGGAGAGGTTGCGAACGCGGTTACGGGACTGCCGCCGGGGCAGACGATCCATGATGCCGTGCGCCGGCTCATCATCGAGAACGAGTGCCGGAACGGCGCATACGACTCGCCCTATGACGCCCTCCTCACCCGGGAGCCGGCGATCCCCGCGGCGCTTGCCGAACGGTACGGGGAGACGGCGGTCTTCTCACCAACCGCGCTCGAGATGTATGCGGCCTGCCCGTTCCGGTTCTACCTCAGCCGGGTGCTCGGGCTTGAGCCGCTACCGGCAGTCGACCTCGACCTGACCGCCCTCGAACGGGGGAGCCTCCTCCACAAGATTGCCTTCCGGTTCTACGCCGGCTGGCAGGGAGTGATCGATGAAGTCTCGTATCCCACGGCGCTCCAGCAGATCCTCGCGATCGGCCGGGAAGAGACCGGCCGCTTCCCCTTCGATAGCCCGGCATGGCTCGTGGAGAAGGAGCACCTCGTCGGATCGCCGCACGTCGGCCGGGGACTGCTTGAGCGCTTCCTCACCCACGAGACCGAGACCGCATCCTCGACCTTCGTCCCGCATGCCTTCGAGTTCTCGTTCGGCCTCCCGGTGGCGGCGGGGACCTGTGACCCGGCATCGACACCGTACGCGGTCGCGATCCCGCTCAACGGGACGGACGGGGAGGTCGTCCGCATCCGGGGCCGGATCGACCGGATCGACCGTCTCCCTGACGGGAGGTTCCTGATCGTCGATTACAAGACAGGCTCGCACCCCTCGCTCAGGGATATCGAGGCGGGCAAGGCGTTCCAGCTGCCGCTCTACCTCCGGGCGGTCGAGACGCTGACGGCGATGCAGGGGGTCGCGGGCTGTTACTACACCCTCCGGCGCGGGGAGATCCGGAACCGGCCGGTCTTCTGGGATGCGAGCCTGAAAGAGCAGTTCAAACCGTTCTCCGTATCGTCGCGGAGCGGCGTCGCGGACGTTCGGGCTCTGGTCGATGCCTCCCTCGCCCACGTCTCGCGCTGCCTCGAGGGGATACGGAGCGGGTGGTTTGCGCCCCGGTCGGATCCCGGCCCCTGTCCGGGTTACTGTGACTTCAAGACAGTCTGCCGGTTTGATAGCCTGCGGCTGCTCGCTACCGCGGAGGTGCGTGACGATGGGACTGACTGACCGGCAGAAGCAGGCCGCCCTCGACCACGCGAGGAGCAAGTGCGTCACGGCCGGAGCGGGCACCGGGAAGACCTACGTCCTGGTGCAGAAGTATATCGACCTGCTCGAGAGCGACGATCTCGGTCTCGCGAATATCCTTGCGCTGACCTTCACCGAGAAGGCGGCCGCAGAGATGAAAGTCCGCGTCCGGGAGGCGCTCGCGAAGAAGGAGGGCGCTCGATGGGATAGCCTCCGCGACGAGTTTCTGTGGGCGAACATCTCGACCTTCCACTCCTTCTGCGCCCAGGTGCTGCGGGAGTTTCCGATCGAGGCCGGCGTCGCCCCCGGATTTGCCGTCCTCGATGAGCGGGAAACAGCACGACTCAGGGACGGGGTTGTCGATGCATTCGTCTACACTGAGCCGCCTGAAACATGCCGGGACGCGCTGGTCGGCGTGCTCCGGATGGTCGGCGTGCACGAGCTGAAGAACACCCTCGAGCGTCTCTCCTCGCGCCGCGAGGCTGCAGAGCAGTTCTTCGCCGCCCTCGCCGGGAGTGAGGAGACGGTGCTCGACGCATGGAGGATGGCTGTGGAGCGGTGCCGGGAGGAGGAACTCGCGATCTTTTCGGCCGCCGCAGGAGCCTCGATCGGCACCCTGCAAGACCTCGCCGCTCGCTACCCCGGCGCTGCCGACCCGGGCCAGGACTACCTCCGCGCCGTCGAGCCGCACCTCCCCTCCATCGCCGCCGGGGAGTGCGGGGCGGTTGGGGCGCTCGCGGAGATCCACGCCGACTCGAAGTTCCGGGCGAACATGGGGAGGAAGCCGAACTGGGAGGGGGACGACCTTGATGGACTCCGGGACGCTTACAGAACCCTCAACACCTGCCTCAAGGCACATGGCGAGTTCCTCTCACTCGCGATCGACCCGGAGGACCCGTTCACCCGGGCGACGCTCGACTACCTCCGTGACCTCGGCGTGGTGTTTGCGGCCTACTCCAATGCGGTCGATACCGAGAAGCGGCGCCGGAACGCGCTGGACTTTGACGACCTGATCGATCGGACGCACAGGCTCTTCCGCGAACACGACGCGATCGTGGAGGCGCACTTCCGGAGACGTTTCCGGTTTGTTCTGGTCGATGAGTTCCAGGACACCGATCCCGTCCAGAACGGGATCATATGCTCGATCCTCGGCGATCTCGCGCAGACTTCGGCGAAACTCTTCGTCGTCGGCGACCCCAAGCAGTCCATCTACCTCTTCAGGGACGCCGACGTCACGCAGTTCAAGCGCACCCGCGACCTGATCGAGCAGGCCCTCGGCGGGGAGGCCGTCCCGCTCGACGTCAACTTCCGGAGCACACCTGCGATCGTCGGGTTCGTCAACGCCGTATTCGGGGCGCTGATGGCGGAGTCTGCACGACACTGGGAGTTCCGATATGAACCGCTGGAGGCGTTTCGGAAGGACGACGCCGGCTCGGTCGAGTTCCTCCTCGTCCCGAAGGCCGATGACCGGCAGTCCGGCCGGCGTGCCGAGGCGGAGACGGTCGCCCGGAAGATCCAGAACCTCATCGAGCACGAGAGGCGGCGCGTCTACTGGGACCGAAAACACCTTGACGAGCCGCGGCCGGCGGAGTACCGGGACGTGGCCATCCTCCTTGAGCGGCGAACGAACCTTGCCGTCTACGAGTGGGCGCTCGCCCGTTACGGCATCCCTTACCACGTCCACGCGGGTATTGGGTTCTACGGGCGCCAGGAGGTCTACGACCTCTACAACATCCTCCGCTTCCTGGAGAACGAACAGGACGACGTTGCCCTCTACGGGCTGCTCCGGTCGCCCTACTTCGGGTTTTCCGACACCCGGCTTTACACCGTCGCCCAATCCGGCTCCCCGGAGAACTCCCTCTGGGAGCGGCTGGAGCGGTTCGCGTCCGATCCGGAGATCACGGCGGCGGTGCGGCGTCTCAGGTCGTGGCTCCTGCACGCCCGGCGGGTCCCTCCCGCCGACCTCCTCACCCGGATCGTCTCGGAGTCGGGGATATCCGTCGTCCTCGGTGGAATGCCGGACGGCGAGCAGGCGGCCGCGAACGTCGAGAAGGTGGTTGCCCTCGTCCGGAAGATGGAGACGAACGGTTCCGGCACGCTCGCTGAGGCCGTCAGGGAGCTTGGGACCTGCATCGACGACGGCGAGCGGGAAGGCGATGCGATGCTCGACCTGACGACCGCGAACGCGGTCTCGATCATGACGGTGCACGCCGCAAAGGGGCTCGAGTTCCCGATCGTCGTCGTCCCCGACCTGGCCGAGCCGTTCCGGGCAGGCGGCAACACCGTCATGGTGGAGGACGGGCTTCAGGTCGGCGTCACGATCCCGAATCCGGTAAACGACCACGAGCGCGAGGAGGCGCCCCTCCTGAAGGTTCTCAAGCGGGAATACCGGCAGAAGGAGAAGGCCGAACAGAAACGCCTCTTCTACGTCGCCGTGACGCGGGCGAAGGATCACCTGGTCCTCTGCGGCGAGATGCCGGCCGAGGTTCCAAAAACCCTGGAGGGTGCGAAGAACCGGATGGGCTGGCTCGCCCGCTGCACCGGGCTCTGCGATGACGCCTATGTGCGGGGCGCAACGGAGATCGACATTCCCGGCGAAGAGTCCCCGCTCTGCATTCCTCTCGTCACCGATCCCAGGTCGATATACGCAGAACCTCGCCAGACCCGGGCCGTGCGTCTTTCCCTCCCGGACGATGGGGGCGGGGTGCCGGAAGGTATTCCCCCCATTCCGGTCGATGAAGAGGAGCACGTGTACTCCGCGAGCGAGATCCGGCAGTATCTCCGCTGCCCGCTCGCGTACGAACGCAGATTCCGGCTCAACAACCCGACGCAGCCGATCCGTGAGGTATCCGGGGTGATGGATCCAACGACGCGGGGGCTGATCGTCCACGAGGTCTTCCGGGGCAGGGACCCCGGGGCCGTGCTGCGACGCTATGGTGTCGAGGATGCTGGGGGTGAATACCAGGCGCTCTATGACCGCTTCCGTGCGGCGGAGGTGATGCAGGGGGTTACGAGCGATCACTGCGAGGTGCCGTTCCGGGCGAGCATCGGCGGTGCGAAGTTCAAAGGCGCCATCGACCGGCTCGTCCGGCGGCCGGACGGCACCTGGGTGCTCATCGACTATAAGACAGGTGTTGCCGGTGCGGACGATATCCCGAAGAAAGTCGAGGACTACGCAGTCCAGATAACCATCTATCGGCTCGCTGCCGAGCAGATCCTGGGCGAGGCGGTCAGACCTTTCCTCTATTTCGTCGATGGCGACCGCTGGGTGGAAGTCAGGGGAGACGGACAGAAGGTTCTGGGTGAGATTCTTGATGCGGTTTCCGGCATCGAGCGGCAGGTGTTTTGGATGCCGGAGTGTGAAGGGTGCAGTGGGCGAGATGGGTGCCGGAGATCTCGTGGAGCATGAGCCTCTTCAAAAGACAGATACGGGGTGCCTCCTCCCGAGTGGCGATACCCGATGGGAAGCCGTCTCGAACTGATGGGGAGAAACCTCAGAGGTAAGTGTTCCGATCGGAGGGTGCCGGAGAGGTTCAGGATCGTTTCGGGATGACCTCTCCCGCTCAGATCCCAACCCCGCCGCAGCTCTTTTCTCCCGACCGCACCCATATATATACATGGCCTCGTACGTCCACCGGATAGAGGTACACTATACCCACGACCCACGGCTGCAGACGCGTACCGAGAGGTACCGCTCGCTCGGCATCCCGCTCCGTGAACTGCACCTCGTCGATGTCTACACCATAGCGACCTCCGGGCGGGACTTCTCCCCCGAGGAACTCTCGCGGATCGGCGCGCAACTCAGCAACCCCATCGTCCAGCGGTACTCCGTGGACCGGCCGACCGAGGCCGACTTTGATTACGCGATCGAAGTCGGCTTCCTGCCCGGGGTCACCGACAACGTCGGGACGACGGCAAGGCAGACCATCGAGGACTCCTTCGGGTTCCGGTTCGGCGAGGGGGAGGCGGTCTTCTCGTCGCAGCTCTACCTCGTCGTCGGCGACCTCACCCCCGGGTCCCGGGAGCGGCTCGTCGCCGCCCTCGGAAATCCGCTCATCAACCGCGTCCACGAAAAAAGCCGGGAGGAGTACGGCGAGAAAGGAATGGACCCGGTCACCCCCTTCGTCCACCTCGGCGACCTGCAGGCGGCGGGAGCCGTCGACCTCGACCTTTCCGACGCGGAACTCGCCCGCATCGGAAAAGAGGGTATCCTCGACCCCGTGACCGGGGAGCGGCGGGGGCCGCTCGCCCTCGACCTCGCCCAGCTCCACGCGATACAGGACTACTTCCGAAGACTCGGCCGCAGACCGATGGACGTCGAACTCGAGTCGCTCGCCCAGACCTGGAGCGAGCACTGCAAGCACACCATCTTCTCATCGCCCATGGACGATGACGTCCCGCGGGGGCTCTACAAGACCTGCATCCAGGCCGCCACCAACACCATCAGGAGAGATCGCGGCGACAGAGACATCTGCGTCTCGGTCTTCACCGACAACTCCGGCGCCATCGTCTTCGACGACGAACACCTCGTGACCTGCAAGGTCGAGACGCACAACTCCCCCTCGGCCCTCGACCCCTTCGGCGGCGCCCTCACCGGGATCGTCGGGGTGAACCGCGACACCATCGGGTTCGGCCTCGGGGCAAAACCCTGCATCAACATCTACGGGTTCTGCACCGGCGACCCCGATACCGAACCGCCCCTCTTCCGCGCCAGGAACCGGGAAAACCCCATCCTCCCCCCCCGGCGGATCTTCGAGGGGGCCGTCAGCGGCGTCGGCGTCGGCGGCAACTGCTCGGGCATCCCGACACCGCAGGGGTGGTGCTACTTCCACGACCGCTACATCGGGAAACCCCTCGTCTTCGCGGGCACGGTCGGCGTGATGCCCCGGACCCACAACGGAAAGAACCTCCACGAGAAGCAGGCCCTCCCCGGCGACCTCATCGTCATGGTCGGCGGACGGGTCGGAAAAGACGGCATCCACGGGGCGACCTTCTCCTCAGAGGCGCTCGACCCGGAGAGCCCCGTCACCGCCGTCCAGATCGGCGACCCGATCACCCAGAAGAAGTTCTCCGACGTCATCGTCAAGGAGGCCCGCGACCTCGGCCTCTACCGGAGCATCACCGACAACGGGGCGGGAGGACTCTCCTGCTCTGTTGCAGAGATGGCGAGGGAGTCCGGCGGGTGCCACGTCCTCCTCGACCGCGTGCCGCTGAAGTACCCCGGCATGGCGCCGTGGGAGATCTGGATCTCCGAGTCCCAGGAGCGGATGACACTCGCCGTCCCGGAGGAGAAGATCGGGGCGTTCATGGACCTGATGAGGAAGAGGGACGTCGAGGCGACCGCCATCGGGACGTTCACCGATACCGGGAGGTGCGTCGTGAAGTACAACGGCGAGACCGTCATGGATATCGAACTCGACTTCCTCCACGACGGGCTGCCGGAGACGCACCTCGTGACAGAGCCCGTAACGACGGCCTACCCCGAACCCGAGTTCGGGTGCCCCGACCGGCTCGACGACCTCCTCCTCGCCATGCTCGCGCGAAAGAACATCTGCTCGAAGGAGTTCATATCGACCCGGTACGACCACACCGTCCAGGGAGGACACGTCCTCGGCCCCGTGCAGGGGAGCGGGCGGGTCCAGACCGCGGCCACCCTCACAAAGGTCGTCCCCGACTCGATGAAGGGCGTGGGACTCTCGCAGGGCCTCTTCCCGACCTACTCGGAGCTCGACCCCTACCGCATGGCGCTCGCCGCGATCGATGCCGCGGTCCGGGGCCTGATCGCGCTCGGCATCCCGCTCGACGCAATCGCGCTCCTCGACAACTTCTGCTGGTGCTCCTCCGACGAACCCGGGCGGCTCTGGCAGCTCAAGCACGCCGCGTTCGGGTGCTATGACGGTGCCGTCGGGTTCGGGACGCCCTACATCTCCGGGAAAGACAGCATGTTCAACGACTTCTCCGGGTTCGACGCGGACTCGAACCCCGTAAAGGTCTCCGTGCCCCCGACCCTCCTCATCACCTCGATGGGCGTCCACCCCGACGTCACCGCCGCGGTATCGATGGACGCGAAGTTCGAGGGCGACCTCGTCTACGTCGTCGGGGAGACCGGGGAGGAACTCGGCGGGTCGGAGTACCTCGCGCACCTCGGCATCGAAGGCGGCACGGTCCCGCTCCTCGATATCGAGGCGGCGAAGGTGCGCTACGGGAGGATGACCGGTGCGATCGAGCGAGGGCTCGTCGCGTCCGCCTTCCCGGTCACCCACGGTGGGCTGCTCGTCGCCCTTGCAAAGGTCGCGCTCGCAGGAGAGATCGGCATGGACCTCGCCATACCCGGCGGGATGCGCCCGGACCGCTACCTCTTCTCCGAGTCGCCAGGAAGGTTCGTCGTCACGGTCGCTCCCGGCGACCACGAAGCGTTCGAGGAGGTCTTCGGCGGCGACGCGCACCTCCTCGGCCGCGTCGGCGGCGAAACGTTCCGGGTATCGGCAGGAGAGACCCTCGTCGAGCAGCCGCTAGCGACGATGGGAGCAGCATACAGAGCGCCATTTGGGGGGTACTGAGATGACTACCACGGCAAAGGCCCTCGTCATGAGCGGCTACGGGATAAACTCCGAGATGGAGACGGCGGTCGCCCTGATGCGCTCGGGCATGGCGTCCGATATCGTCCACATCAACGACCTCATCGCAGGCGAAAAGACCCTCTCCGACTACCGGTTGCTGGTCTTCCCCGGCGGGTTCTCCTACGGCGACGACATGGGCGCCGGCAACGCCTGCGCAAACCGCGTGAGAAACAATCTCTGGAGCGATCTCGAGGAGTTCCTCGCGGGAGACAACCTCGTCCTCGGGGTCTGCAACGGCTTTCAGATCCTCGCGAACCTCGGCCTCGTCCCCGCGTTCGACGAGGCCCGTCCCCGCGAGATCGCCCTGATGCCGAACCGGAAAGGCGTGCTCGAGTGCCGGTTCGTCACCCTGAAACCCGCGGCGGAGAACCTCTGGACGCGGGGCATCACGCACCTCTACTGCCCGGTATCCCACGGCGAGGGGAACTTCACCTGTTCGGAGGAGACCCTCGCGCGGATAGAGGGTGAGGGGATGGTCGCGTTCCGCTACGTGCGCGACGACCTCTCTCCCGCGGGAGGGGAGTACCCCTACAACCCGAACGGGGCGCTCGCGGACATCGCCGGGATAACCTCGGCGGACGGGAAGGTCCTCGGGCTGATGCCGCACCCCGAGCGGGCGATGGAGTTCGTGAACCTCTACGACTGGCCGACCCGAAAAGAGCGGCTGAAGCGCGAGGGAAAACCGCTGCCCACCGAGTCGATGAACATGCAGTTCTTCCGTAACATCGTCGCGTACTTCGGGGAGTAGGGACTCCCCCGACATTTTTCCCGCGACCGCGAAGAGAGAGCGGGACTCCGGCCGTGCGAAGAAGACCTCCCGCGCCCGCCATCACAACTATATTCTCCCCCGAAGAGAATACCGTGAACGGAACCGGAGGAGTCGCCACGAAGATCAGGGTCGCCCGCTGTTTTGCAGAGGAGAGCGCCGATACGCCTGCGGTGATCGAGGTCGAGGTCGAGCAGGGGGACGTCCCCTCCGCAGACGAGATCCTGACGTTCGCCTCCCTGCACGGGAACTTCGCCTGCATCTCCGACCGCATCTTCCGCCGGTTCGAGGTCATCCTCCCTCCCGAGAGCCGCCTTGAGGTCCTCAAGGACGCGCTTCTCGAGGTCATACGTCTCGAGCCCGAAGGCTCGCTCAACCCCTACGAGGTCGAGGACTTCATCGACGCGCTCGAGCGGGCGCGCCAGGAGGTGCTTGCCGGCGATGGACCCTGACGTCGTCTTTCGTTCACCTTTTTGCCCGGGAGAGCGAACCCATACGTGATCGGAGTGACGGAGAAGGAGAGAGGGGTGTGCGGGCTTGCCGTCAACGCCATCCATACCATGGACTGCATCGAGGGCATGCAGCGCCTCCCGGAGGGCATCGTCGACGTCATCGTCACGTCGCCGCCCTACAACATCGGGAAGACCTACAACTCCTACAACGACCAGCAGCCCCGCGAGGAGTACCTCGACTGGATGGGGCGGGTCGCTGCCGGAGCGGCGCGGGTCCTCGCCGACGACGGTTCGTTCTTCCTCAACATCGGCGGAAAACCCCGCGACCCCTGGATCCCCTTCGACGTCCTCCAGCGGTTCCGTCCTCACTTCGAACTGCAGAACGTCATCCACTGGGTCAAGTCGATCGCGATCGAGAAGGAGGACGTGGGCGACTACGAGAAGGTCACCGGCGATATCGCCGTCGGCCACTACCAGCCGGTGAACAGCGTCCGCTACCTGAGCCAGTGCCACGAGCACATCTTCCACTTCACGAAGAAAGGGGACGTGGCGCTCGACAAATTCGGCGTCGGGGTGCCCTACCAGGACAAGAGCAACATCGGCCGCTGGAAAGCGGCGGAGCGCGACCTCCGCGACCGGGGGAACACCTGGTTCATCCCCTACCGGACGATCCGCTCCTCCCGGCCGCACCCGACCAGTTTCCCGGAGAAACTCCCGGAGATGTGCATCCGGCTCCACGGCTGCCGGCCCGGGACGCTTGTCATGGACCCGTTCATGGGCATCGGGAGCACGGCTCTTGCGGCTCTTGCCCTTGGCGCGGACTATATCGGGTTCGAGATCGACCCCGACTACCGGGAGATCGCGGAGAGCCGGATCGCCGGCGCCCGGCCCGGGAGAGAGGCGGGCGAAGACTCGGTACTTCGCTAAAACGGTTGAGGTAATCTTCAAGCGGTCAACCCATCGACCTCTCTTCGCGTTCTCCCGCGTGCTTCCGCGTGAGGTTGTCGTAGGGAAAATACTGAAGTCTCACGCGAAGAGCGCGAAGCCGCGAAGTCCGGGTCTGCCGATCCCGTTGTAGGTCGCTATGCGAGGTTGCATGGGTCGATTGCAGACGTTGAAATTAACGAAGTACTGGGACTGACAGATCTTGTATTCCCGAAACCATCACCTTCTCCTGCGCGGAACCACGCCTGCCGCTCACCCGGGCCGTGATGGAGCCCACTATTATTCATCAGAAAATCGCCCGTGACCATTCGTATTATATAACCCGGGCGGTATGTAGTCCCTGCCAGAGGGAGAAAGATGGAGATCAAGTACGTATCGACGACATGCCCGTACTGCGGCACCGGATGCGGGTTCAACCTTGTCGTCCGGGACGGCAGGGTCTTTGATGTGGGGCACTGGCAGCGCGCCCCCGTCAACGGTGGCAAACTCTGCCCCAAAGGACGCTATGCCCATGAATTCGTCAACAGCCCCGATCGCCTCAGAAGACCGCTCATCAAGAAGGACGGTAAGTTCGTCGAGGCGACCTGGGACGAGGCCTACGACCTGATCGCGGAGAAGTTCAGGTCCTACAAACCCGCGGAGATGGCCTGCCTCTCCTCCGCCCGGACATCGAACGAGGAGAACTACCTGATGCAGAAGTTCGCCCGGGTGGCGCTCAAGACCCCGAACATCGACCACTGCGCCCGGCTCTGCCACTCGTCCACCGTCGCGGGCCTCGCGGCGGTCTTCGGGTCGGGGGCGATGACCAACTCGATCAAGGACATCGGCGAGTCGAAGTGCATCTTCGTCCTCGGAAGTAACACCTTCGAGCAGCACCCGCTGATCGCGCGGAGCATCGTCCGGGCGAAGGAGGCCGGCGCAAAGGTGATCGTGGCCGACCCGCGCTACACCCCGACCGCCCGGCAGGCCGATCTCTACATGCCGTTCGTCTCCGGGACCGACGTTGCTCTCTTGAACGGCCTGATGCAGGAGATCATCAAGAACGGTCGGGAGGATAAGGAGTTCATCCAGAAGCGGACGAAGGACTTCGAGAACCTCAAGGAGGTCGTCATGAAGGAGGACTACAGCCTTGAGAACGTCTCGAAGATCTCCGGGATCCCGGCCGAGAGCCTCAAGCAGGCCGCCGAGTGGATCGCAACCGCCGACGTCGCCGCGCTCATCTACTCGATGGGGATCACCCAGCACACCACCGGCGTCGACAACGTCAAGTCGACGGCGAACCTGATGATGCTGACCGGAAACCTGGGCAAGCCCGGCAGCGGCGTCAACCCGCTCCGCGGCCAGAACAACGTCCAGGGCGCCTGCGACATGGGGGCGCTCCCGAACGTCTTCTCCGGCTACCAGAAGGTCACCGATGAGGAGACCCGGAGGAAGATGAAGGAGACGTGGGGCGTCGACGAGCTTGCCGAGGGCAGGGTCGGCTACACCGTCACGGAGATGATCAACGTCCTCGCCGAGAAGCCCGGCGAACTCAAAGCGATGTACATCATGGGCGAGAACCCGATGCTCTCCGACCCGGACATCCAGCATGCCGAGGAGGGGCTCAGGAACCTCGAGTTCCTGGTCGTCCAGGACATCTTCATGACCGAGACCGCCGAACTTGCCGACGTCGTCCTGCCTGCGGCATGCTACGCGGAGAAAGACGGCACCCAGACCAACACCGAGCGGCGCGTCCAGCGCTGGAGGAAGGCGCAGGATCCCCCCGGCGAGGCGAAGCCCGACTGGCAGATCCTCTGCGAACTCGGGAGCAGGATGGGTTATCCGGAGCAGTTCGCGTTCGAGAGCCCTGAGGCGATCTTTGACGAGATCGCCGCCGTCACGCCCTCTTACCACGGGATGTCCTACCCCCGCCTCGACCCGGACGGCCTGCACTGGCCCTGCCCGACCCGGGAACACCCGGGAACCGCGATCCTTCATAGGGAGACGTTCGCCATGCCCGACGGGCTCGGGGTCTTCTCGCCCATCGAGTGGAAACCGCCCGCCGAGGTCCCGGACGCCGAGTACCCGTTCGTCCTCACGACCGGCCGCACGATCTGGCAGTGGCACACCGGCACCATGACCCGCCGGTCGTGGAGCCTCGAGAAGGAGGCGCCGACCGGCTGGATCGAGATCAACGCCGAGGACGCAGAAGCGCTCGGGATACAAGACACCGAGGTCGTCCGGGCGAGCACCCGGCGGGGTTCGGTCGATATCCCCGCGAAGGTGACGGACGATATCGTGAAGGGTGTGATATTCATCCCATTCCATTACAAAGAGCATCCGGCGAATAGACTGACTCACAACGCGCTCGACCCGATCGCAAAGATCCCCGAGTACAAGGCCTGTGCCGTGAAGGTCGAGAAGATCGCGGAGGCCTGAAGATGGCAACTAAAGGCGATCTCCTCTACGCGTGGACGACGAACGACGAACTCCGCGAGAAGGCCGAGACCGGCGGAGCGGTGACCGCGCTGCTGCGCCACGCTCTTGAGAGCGGCATGGTCGACGGGGTCTTTGCGGTCAGGAAGGGCGCGGATGTCTACGACGCGATGCCGGCGCTGATCACCGACCCCGCCGAGATCGGGGGGATCGCGGGATCGCTCCACTGCGGTACCCTCCTCCTTCCCAAACAGATGCGGCGGTGCCTCCTCGCGACCGAGCCGAACATGCGGATCGCAACCGTCCTCAAAGGCTGCGACGTCAAGGCGATCTACGAGATGGCCAAACGCGGTCAGGTCAACCTGGACAACATCATCGTGATCGGCCTCAACTGTGGCGGCACCATCCGGCCGGAGGTGGCGCGGACGGTCGTCCGGGAGAAGCTCGGTCTGGACCCCGACGACGTCGTCAAGGAGGAGATCGACAAAGGGAAGTTCATCGTCGTCACGAAGGACGGCGAACATGCCTCCATATCGATCGACGAACTTGAAGAGGGGGCAGAAGACCTCCTCGGGAACGAAGGGCTCGGCCGCCGGTCGAACTGTCGCCGGTGCAAGATCAAGATCCCGCGTCAGGCGGACCTCGCCTGCGGCAACTGGGGCGTTATTGGGGAGAAAGCCGGGAACGCCACGTTCGTCGAGGTCTGCTCCGAGAAGGGCGCGAACCTTCTCGACGGTGCCCTGAAAGCAGGTGCGGTCGCCACCGAGCCCGCGAACCCGAAAGGGGTCGAGATCCGCGGCAAGGTCGAGAACGCCATGCTGAAACTCGGCGATAAATGGCGGGAACGCTACTTCGGGGCGCTCGGTGAGGGGACGGAGCGCCTGAACAAGATCCGGGAGCAGACGAGCCGGTGCATCAAGTGCTACTCCTGCATCGAGAACTGCCCGATCTGCTACTGCATCGAGTGCAGCGCCAAGAAGGACTACCTGGTCGAACCCGGCGTCATCCCGCCGCCGTTCATGTTCCACCTGATCCGGTTCGCGCACATCTCCGACTCCTGTGTCAACTGCGGCCAGTGCGAGGAGCTCTGCCCGGTGGAGATCTCGAACTCGGTCTTCCTCCACGCCATCCAGACCGATCTCGAGAGGCTGTTTGGGTTCCATCCCGGTGAGGACATGACCCCGCCGGTGCTCGCGCTCGTCGAAGAGAGCGCGGAACGCGACCGGCTCATCGCCACCGGAAGCGACCAGATCTTCGATATCTTCAGATAACCGGAGATCAACCGTCAACCATCGATCCCTTTTTTCCGTCAGGGCTGTTTTCCGGTTCAATCAGGGTGCTGTTCCCGGTAAGGCGGCGTTTTCCCCCTAACTGCGACGCTCTCCTGACATAGGCCTTCATGACGTCCGTTCGTGCGACAAATCCCGAGAGCGCCCTCGGGTCCTCCGCCGGGACAACGGGCAGGTGATGGATATCGTGTTCGGTCATCAGATCCAGAGCCTCGCGTAACGTACAGGCAGGATGCACGGTAAACACCCGTGAATTCATGACCTTCTCCACCGGTACGTCGTGCTCGCCATTCATCCGGTGATCTCTGACATCATCGAGAGCGATAATGCCGACGAGCTTCCCTTCTCCATCGAGCACCGGAAATCCGGTATGCAGTGTCTCGTCGATCAGGTGGAGCACCCGCCCGGTGGTGTCATCGGGTGATACGGCGACGATCCGGTCACGGGGCACCATAATGTCGCCCACGTGAATATCCTGGAGAATTTCGACCATATACTCGTCCCGGTGAGCAGCTGACTGTGACCGGTTCAGCACCTGCTCGCGGAAGATGGTAGACTGACCGATGAGAAGGACCGCCACGGAAACGGCACCCATTGCCGGGACGAGCAGGGAGAAATCGCCGGTCATCTCCACGACCATGATCATGACCGCGATCGGTGCGTGGGAGATCGCACCGAAGAGAGCGATCATCCCGACGATGAAGAAGACCGGCACGGACTCGACGGGCACGATCCCGGGGAGCGCGAGGTGCAGCAGGGACCCAAAGGCGCCTCCCGTCGCCCCCCCGATCACCAGTCCCGGCGCGAAGACGCCGCCGCTCCCTCCGGAGCCGATGGTGAGCGATGTTGTCAGGATCTTTGCAAACGGGAGGAAGAGTAGCACTCCGATCGGGAGCATGTTATAAAGCGCGAGTTGTGCAAAGCCGTATCCGGTTCCGAGGCTGCCGAGGCCGACGATTGCCGCTTCGGGAGAGAGAGCCGCAAGAGCGAGAACGAACGTGCCGGTGAGGAATGCCCCGGCAAGGGGTCTGAAGTGATTTGGAAGATTGAAACGGCTGAATATTCCTTTGAAAACCTTGTTTGCCCCGTAGAAGGTGTTGATGTACAGCAGGCCGACTGCCGTCGCGACCACGCCGAGGAGAATGAAGAGAGGGATCTGGAAGACATTCCAGGAGGTTGCCGCGGGGCCGAAGACCGGTTCGAACCCCTCAACCAGACCGAAGATAGCGTATCCGATAACAGAGGCAAGGAACGCAGGAACGATTGCTTCGGCTTCGAAGTCCTGTTTGTAGAGGATCTCCGCAGCGAGAATTGCCCCGCCGAGAGGCGCCATGAAGATCGTGCCGATTCCGGCGCCGACACCGGTGGCGATGGCAAGCCTCCGCTCACGGGCGGAGAGGCCTAACAGATCGGCGGCGATCGAGCCGAAACCGGCCGACATCTGTGCAGTCGGCCCTTCACGCCCGGCGCTCCCCCCCGTCGAGATGGTCAGGACGGCAGTGACCGCTTTGACGAGGGGGACGCGCCAGCGAACCCGTCCCCCTCCATGAAACGCCTTTATCGCCGCGTCGGTCCCGTGGCCTTCCGCCTCCGGGGCAAGGGTGTAGACCAGGAGGCCGGAGAGGAGTCCTCCGAAGCAGATGACGGGGAGGATCATCCAGAGGTGCTCGGGAGGAGCCCACTGGCCGATATCCTGGAGTGTCTGCCCTTCCTTTGGGAGGTGGAACCCGACGATACCTTCCATGAAAAATGCAGTCCCTAATTTCAGCCCTTCAAAAAAGAACAGTGCGCCAATGCCGGAGATGAGCCCGACAATGACGGCGATAAGTATGATCCTCCTGTAAGGTGTGACGGTTTCCTCGATCTGCATGGGATATATGGGGTGTGGTTGCTTAACACATATTTAATTTGGTCAACTTCTTGCAGCAGTATATGATAAATGGTTGCGCATCGCCGCCGGACGACCCGGGGCGCCCTCTTCTTTTATCGCCCCTCCGATATCGTGAGAACCGGGCGATAACTGCGTAGGGGGCGATTTTCTTCAAAGGGGGCACTGAAGGTCACCAGATCATCGCCATCGGATCTTCGATGTGTTGTGGTGACGCTCCGCAGTGCGACGGATGGGACGTCCGGAGCTTGAGCACCAGATATGTCCATCCGGTCGGGGTGCTTTCCCCACTTCCCTGCGTGCCCGTTCCCGGAGCCTGCCGCATGGCTCCCCGGAGATGCCTGACAACGTCCATGTAACCCCCGGTGTCCCGGGATCGGGTTTCCCTGCTGGAGCGGGATCGCAGCCGTCAGAGGTTGAGCATATGCGTCTCATCAAGGTTGCAGCACCAGTGGGGGTTCGTGACGGGGCTGTACCGAAGACCGTCCTTCAAGATAAAATGTGCGGCCGGTCGCCGCTTGCCGCGGCACCGTGACAGACCCCGGTGATCGTGGCCGAACTGCAGTCGGGCTCCTTTACCGGCAGCGCCGCCTGCCACGCCGGGTTCCGGGTGCGGCCGATCCCTGGAGAGACCGGGAGGGGCCGCAGAGGGGATACCTCAGGCATCCATAGACCGTTCGGGTGGGGAATCTGACCCGGAACCCGAGATGGCTATCAAAAACGGAAACAAGTGCGTAACGCCTCCCTAAAATCACCCGCCTTCCCGTAGGAAATCCTGTTTTTGGAACACATCCCGACGCGCAGACCTCTACGGTGATACGCGCAGACCTCTACGGTGATATTACCAACTATTTGCCGTCCCGACACAGATGTCGTCGGAGATCGGATGATCGGCGCGGCAGCTTCCATAGACCTGAAGAAATATCTTTCCAAAACCACCCATAATCCGCGTGGCCCCAAAAGCATTTTTAATAGCATCATTTACCTATTTATGAAGTTTAATTGCAGGAATGAACTTACAGCGTCGATAAACGCCTCAATCCCGGATATATTCCCCACCCATAACGATCATTTCGAAACCTATTAATAGCACTCTCAGATTACTGATTAATTAGACCTATCCATCCGAATTACCTGATGGTATAGGTAGGACGTTTAGAGAGGTGTATGAAAAATGGTATTCCATCCTCCAGTTGCTATCGTAGCAAAAGCAGGTGATGCCGGGAAGTACAAGGTCGGACTGCCGGCCTGGAACATGGTTCTCCGTGGTGTCCTGTCCGGAGCGTTCATCGCCATGGGTGCTGCCCTGGCGACGGTCTGTTCGACCGGTATCCAGGCAACCGATGTCGCGATGCGATTCGGTGCCGCGAGTCCCGGTATCTCCCAGCTCGTTCTCGGTGCTGTCTTCCCTGTGGGGCTTATCATCACGATCATGACCGGTGCGGAACTCTTCACCGGCGACGCGATGCTCGCCCCCATGGCGGCGTTCGTCCACAAGGTCAGCTGGGCAAGCGTGCTCAACCTCTGGCTCTGGGTGTACATCGGTAACCTGATCGGATCGATCATCTTCGCGTATATCATGGCATACGGGCCCTGTGTCAGCTTCGATGCCGCAGGTGTCGCGACGCTCACACCGTTTGGTTTGAGAGCAATAAGCATAGCAGCCGCGAAGACGAGTTACGTCGGTGTCATGGGCCTCTGGTCGGTCATCCTTAAGGCAATCGCCTGTAACTGGCTCGTCAACCTTGCTGTCCTGCTCGGTATCTGCGCTGACGACGCGATAGGCAAGATCGTCGGTATCTGGTTCCCGATCTTCGCCTTCGTTGCCAGCGGGTTCGAGCACAGCGTTGCAAACATGTACTTCATCCCGGCAGGCATCTTCTGCTCGGGCATCGACCCCACGAAGGCAGTTGATACGGTCAACTGGGTGACCATGTGGACGAGCAACGTCATCCCGGTCACGCTCGGCAACATCGTCGGAGGTCTCTTCTTCGTCGGTGTCCTCTACTGGGTCGCGTTCAGAAAGGAAATTGCAGCCCTTAAGTAACCTGATTAACGATGCAGATCGGAGATGTCAAAGTGAGGGTGACGGCCGTTGCGTTGGCCGTCTTCCTCTTTTTTATTGTCCTGATCGCCGTCTACGTCCTCGCAACCGGGAATGTATACGCGCTGTATTGGGCGGTTCCGTCGGCTGTCATGCTGCTTCTCATACCCATGGCGCTCAACTACATGAGTCAGAAGCAGTATGCGTCGCTGGTGCCGATGTATGAAGCGGAAGCGAAGAACACCCGGATACGGGAGATCAACTTGAATCAACTCGGCGAACCGGTGCGCATAAAAGGTGTCGTCGAGCGGGTCTATTTCCAGTTCCTCAACCGGCCGCAGTATCTCGTCGCCGACCGGACAGGTGAGATATCGGTCAAGATGTTCACCTCGCCGGCAGAAGACGTGCAGAAAGGGGATGTGGTCGAGGTGCTCGGAACCGTCGTCAAACGCTACATCATGACCGGGGATGCGGTCATCAACTGTGTCTCCATACGAAAGATCAAGAACGATCAGTGAACCCGGCGCCCGCAGGGCGTCAAGCAATTCAGTGAAGGGACGGCGGAAACGGTACGGTTTCCTGCCCCGATCACCTTCGTGTTTCTATTCTAAAACGCCTTTTCAAGCCCGTCGTCTATCGGCTTTGCCGCCGGCCTTCTGTTGAGATCCAGGATATACTCCTCGAAGAGATGGATCCGGGTGCTCACCGGGAAGGGTATCCCGATGGTGCTGATGACCGCTTCTCCTCGCTCAAGTGTCTGAATCTCGGTATCCAGGCGCGAGAGATCCTGTTTTGCGCTGCTTGCTATGGTGTCGCGGTCGCCCCGGTCGGAGAGCCCCATCACCACGAAGGTGTTCAACTGCGCAAGAACCCGGGCGTCGATGTTCTTTGGCTGCTGGGTGACCACGCAGAGCCCTACGCCGAACTTCCGGCCCTCCATCGCGGCTTCCCGGAACGTCCGGGTGCTCCCGGACCCTGAACCCAGCACCCGTTGGGCCTCCTCGATGGTGATCAGGACCTGTCTCGGCTCCCCCTCGCCCCCGGCCTCCTCGCCCTGGTGGCTGCGCATGATCATACGCGTGATGATCGAGAGGACGAAGAGTTCGCTCTGCTCGCTCATCCCCGGGATGTCGATCAGGACGACCTTGTTCTCGTGGAGCGCCTTCAAGACATCCGGGATCGAGGAACCCTGCCTCCGGAAGAAGTCCCGGTTCCGGTTCATCATGCCGGCGATCCGCCGCTGCATCACCGAGAGCGTGCTCGGCGAGAAGTTCTTCAGGTCGTTTGCTATCCGGGGATGCCGGCCGGTGTAGGTCCCGGCGTCGAAGGTCGCGAAATCGGTGCTCTGGAAGAAGTCGATCACGTCGGAACCGGGTGTGCTCTCGAGCATCTCCACGACCTCGCGCTGGGGCGGAGAGTGCTCGTAGAGGAGGAGGAGGTCGGGTGCCCTGAAGTCGTCGTAGTCCAGGTAGAGCTGGTCCAGGTGATACCTCCTCCGGTAATCCTCAGACCGGGTGGAGAAGATCGCGAGCCCGTCACGGCCGGCCTGGTAGTGCAGGAGCCCCATGGTAGCCTCCCCGCTCGATGACCGCCCTCCCGCTACGTACTCACCGTGCGGGTCGACGATGAGGAGCCCGAACTCCCGCGCCCGCATGCAGGAGGCGCAGAAGACCTTCATGAAGTTGCTCTTTCCCATGCCGGTCGTCGCGAAGACACCCATGTGCTGGCGCATCACCTGTGCGTGGAGCGCCACCCTGACGTCTTTCAAGACGCCCTGGCCGGTCTTCATCACGCCGACCTCGATCTCACCCATCACCTGCGAGAGGAACGCGAAGTCGCGGGACTCCGGGCGCTCCACGCGGGAGAACTTCGCAGGAAGCGTCCGGGGTTTTCGGAAGGCGCCGTCGCTGCCGACGTACCCGAGCGGCATCGCCTCCACGAGGATGAATACGTCCTCCCCTATCCCGTAGAAGTGCTCGGTATGGGGGCGGGTATCCCACTTCGGGTCGGCGAAGTTGCAGTCGTGAAGGAGATCGGTCACCTTGGCAAAGAACGTCAGCCCTTTGACACTGTCGGTGATCTTCAGCACGTCGCCGAGATAGAGTTCCGCGTCGTGGGGGACGGCAAACCGGTAAGCGAGCACCCGGTCGCCGATCAGGCGGTACTTCGAGGCGTCACCGCCGCTAATATCGGTCAAGTTCATCATGATAGTCACCAAAAATGCCGGTATAGTCGGTACGGGTCATGCCGAGCCGGTCCATGTCCCGGATGATGTCCTGGCGGACCTGCTCGACCGCATCCCTCCCGATCTTCGTTGTGAGGTGGGCGTCGAGGAGCGGGTAGGGGTAGCCCGTGACGCGCCCGTCGTCGGCGTAGGCCGCGAGCGCCGAGAAGACCCGTTCGACCATCTCCGGGCTGTAAAACGCGGGGATCTCCACCTTGAACGCCCGCTCGGCCCGCGGGTGCAGCCGTGCGACGTACTGCTCGCCCCGCTGCTTCCAGGGGTCCGTCTCCCGGCGGTCGATCAGGCCTTCGGGGGTGGAGACGCAGAGGTACCAGGGTCCGGTGACGCCGAGGTCGCGTGCAAGCCCCTCCGCCGCCGGGACGATCGGGTGTCCACCGCCCCAGGTGAGCGACGTCCGTTTCGTCACCGCGGCGATGAGCACTCCCCGGAGGTTGCAGAGGTTCAGGAGTCTCTCGACGACCTCGTCGTGACTCGCGTGGCGGACCTGGAGCGTGCCGTCGAGGACGATCAGGTCGCCAGCATCAACCTCCGCGGCCATCTCCATTGCAGCCCAGAACTCGAGGGTATCCCGTATGACGGCGGTGTTCCGGACCGGGTCGTCGTGGTCGAGGTGCACCTTCGGCGGGCAGTTGAAGCAGTCGTGATAGATTGCGTCGAAGTCCTCGTTCCCCCTCCCGGGGTTGACCGTGACGATCTGAAGCGGCGTCGTCCGGTGGTGGAGGCGCGAACCGCCCGAGTACGAACTGACCGATGCCCGGACGGCGGCAACGGCAAAACTGCCTGCATCGAGGATGACGGTATTGCTCCCGTCCACTGCAGAGACCGCCCCGTCGAACCTGGGCGAGCAGCGGCGGTAGGACGATGCATCATACCCGCCCGCGGCCGCGAACCGTCCGGGGAGGTCGGGTGGGATGTACTCGCGGATTCGCCCTGCTATCCGACGGATCGCGTCCCGGTAAGCGGCGTTCGGGTCGGTCATTCGAACTCCCTGACCTGGCTCGCCTGGTCGCTGCCCATCTCGACCATGAGCGTCGTCGAGAACTCGTCCTGGACCTCGGTGATGTGGGATATCAGGAGGATCTGGGGGAAGTAGGCCTCCTGGGTCCGGAGCGCCCGGAGAAGGTTGCCCCGCCGTCCCTCGTCCTGGCTCCCGAAGATCTCGTCGAAGATCAGGAACGTTGAGTCGTGCATCTCGTTCACCTCGGCGAGGAACCTCGAGAGCGCCACCCGGAGGGCGATGGCGATGTCGTCCTGCTCTCCGCCGCTGAACCGCTCGGCCGGGTAGTCGTCTCCCATGTCGTGGACGAGGACGGTGAAGTCGTCGTCGAGGATCACGGTGCTGTAGCGCCCGTCGGTGATCTCCGAGAGCACCCTCCCTGCCTCCTCCTCGATCCGGTCCCTGACCACCTGGAGGAGATGATCGGTATACTCCTTGATCATCGACCGGGTCAGTTTCAGGCGGGTGATCTCCTCGGTGAGCGCCTCCTGCTGTCGGAGGAGGTCGTCCGCACGCGAGAGTCTCCCGGTCTCCTTCTCGATATCCAATTTGAGGCCGTTTATCTGGAAGGCAACGGCGGAACGCTGCTCCCGCGCCGCGAGGAGATCTCGCTCGCAGCTTGCGGCCCGCTCCTCTGCTGCCGCGACCGCCTCTTCGCTGAACCCGAGCCCTTCGGCGGCCTCTGCGACCCGGAGTCGTTCGGCCTCCCTCTTTGCAAGGAGGCCCTGCTTCGCCTCCAGTGCCTCGACCAGCCTCGGGACTTCCTCGAGGCGGACGCGGAGTTCGAACGCTCTCCTGTGCGCCGCATCCGCTCGGCCGAACTCCTCGCTCTGGCGTGCGAACCGGTCGGGGTCGAACGAGAGAGAGGCGAGTTCATCCTGGATAGCCTGCAGCCTCCCTTCGAGCGCGGTAATCCGTGCGGAGACGTCCGCCAGCTCCTCTTCCAGCGCCGGCCGCCGCGTGAGCCGGGCCTGCGCTTCCGTGTATGCCCGCCAGGACGGCTCGAGCGCCTGCGCCTCGACCTCCAGGCGCTGCCGGACCACCGGATCGAATCCGAGCCGGGAGATCTTCGTCTCGACCTCCTCTTTTCGGGCAAGATACCCCTCGACGTCGCCGATGAGCCGCTGCCGTTCCTTCTGGAGGGCGGGGAGGCGGCTGCACTCGCCCCGGAGGGTGTCGGCCGCCGCCCGCATCTCCGAAAGAACGCGGATCCGCTCCTTGAGAGCGGCGTGCGCCGCCGGGTCATACCCCTCCACGCCGAGTGCCCGGATAGACACACGGTGACGCTCCGCCTCTGCCCGCCACCGCTCTGCGACGCTTGTGCTCTGCTCGTGCCGGGACGAGTAGAGTGCGTGCTGCTCTTTTAAGCGCTGGGAGGAGGTGCGCCGCCCGTAAAGATCCTTCAACGCGGCAACGAGGCTCTCGCGGTCGGCGGTCGCCCTCGCATGGCCGCCCTCGAGATCGGCGAGCGTCTTCTGCATCGAGTCTGTAGCGGCCGCAAGATCACCGACCAGTTCCTCGTAATGGTCGCCGAGGCCCTGGTGGCACGTCGGGCACGACCCCTCCGGGCCGGCGGCGAGGATCTCCGCCCGGTGCTCGGCTAACTTTCGGATCTCCTCGCGGAGCGCCTCCTGCCGCTCGGCGCACGCGCTGATCCGCGATGTAAGGTACTCTTTTTGGCTCTCCGCGGACTCTATCTCATCCTCGATCGAGCCCATCCCGGCAAGCTGCCGGGCAAGCCCGGCAATCTCGCTCTCGAGGAGACTCATCTCTTCGGAGGCCGTGGCGACCTCCCGCAGGCACCGCCCCTCCTCGCGGGCGAGTTCCTGGGCCCGGAGGAAGACCTCCTCGCGGGCCAGGAGAGCGTCGTACTCCCCGATCTCCACTTCGAGCGCGTGAAGGCGTTCGACTTTCTCTTCTACCCCTTCGATCTCCGTCCGGTTCTCCCCGACACGCCGCTCGATCTGGGCGAACCGCTCGTCCATGCGCGTGGCTTCCTCGCGGAGGGTGTCATACTCCGACTGGAGCGCTTTCATCGCAGAGATCCGGTCGCGGAGGCTCTGCCACTCCCCGACGTCCCGTTCGAGGGCGGGGAGTGACTCCGCATCTCTCGTAAGCGCGGCGAGTTCTCTCTCGACCCTCGTGCGGCGCTCGCCATACTCCCTGACCTGCCCCTCTGCGGTCTTCACTTCGAGCGTCAGGCGGTCGGCGAGCGCCTTCGCTTCAGCCATCGCGGCCGTCTCGGCCTTCAGGGCCTCGTAGCGGCCGGCGAGGGGAGCGAGTCCTTCGAGGTCGGCCTGCAGCCGCTGCCGCCCGGCGATCTCCCCCTCTGCCGTCCGGCACTCGGCCCGGAGCCGCTCAGCCTCGGCCGCGTGCATCTCCCCTTCCCGTGCAAGGTGCAGGTAACGCTCGCGCACCGAGAGCAGCCGGTCGCGCGCCGTGCGTGCAGAATCGAACTCTTCCGCGGCCGCCGTCTCTCTCTCCAGGGCTTTTTTTGCCTCGTCCTTTGCCCCAGCGAGCCCTTTGCGGAGCCCCTCAAGGCGGTCGCGAACCCCTTCGGCATCCAGCTCCTGGAGCCGGCCGGAGAGTTCTCGGAAGGCGCCTTCGCGTCCATCGACGATCGATTTGAGATGCTCCATGCTGTCTTTCTTGAGATAATCGATGCCCAGCACCTGCATGAACCAGTCCTTCCGGGACCCGGCCCTGCTCTCGAGCAGGGCAAGGAGGTCCTTCTGCCCGGCGTAGATGGTGTTGCGGAGATCTCCCGGCCCCATCCCGACAACCCGCTGCACCTCCAATCCAACGTTCTGGACGCTGCTCGCGAGGAGTTTCTGGTTCAGGTAGAGGTTTGCCTCGTGGAGGTTTGACGAGGCGCGGCGTTTGAACCTGCGGACGACGGCATACTCGTTACCGCCGACCGAGAAGTCCAGGCGAACCTCGCAGACGTCCTGCGGCCCCGCAAACGAACTGACGATGTAGTTCCCGTCGAGTCCGGTGCTCTGCAGGCCGTAGAGGGCGAAGAGTATGGCGGAGACGATGCTGCTCTTTCCCGTTCCGTTGTTTCCGACGATCCCCGTGATGCCGTCCTGGAAGACGATCTCCTGGTCGCGGAAGCGCTTGAAGTTGCGCATCCGGAGTTTATTCAGCAGCACGCTCTCCCTCTTTATGGCGCGCGATGACCGCCCGGAGAACCTCCGTCCCGGTCTTCCTCACGAACTCCGCATCACCAGGGGCGAGGTGCTCCTTCTCCACGAACCGCTCGAACTCGGCGACGTAGTCGATGCCGACGAGCGAGTCCTCGTGGAGTATCCGGGACGGATCGTCGACGGCCAGCACCTGCAGTTTGAGGTCCAGCGCACGGTTCCGGATCTCCTGGAGCGCCTTCTGGTCGAGCGCACGGAGCGTATCGCGGCGTATCCCGTCGAGCGTTATCTGGCAGATCGCGTACGAGATATCCTTCCCGTGGTTCTCGGCAACGTCGAGGATGCCGTCCACGACCTCTCTCGCCGAGAGCCCGTCACAGTTGATCCTCCCGAGGCTGAACATCGGCGTGCGCGGGAGGTCGATATGCTCGACCTCGCCTGAGGCGAGATCGACGGCGAGGCCGCCCTTCTCCTCCGCGATCTCGGCGTAGTTGCAGTGTTCGAGCGACCCGCTGTACCAGGCGTTGTCGGCGACCTGCACCTGGTTGTGGTAGTGGCCGAGCGCGATATAGTCGAACCGGTCGGAGAGGATCGTCGCGTCCAGCTCGTGCTCGGCGACGGTGTGCAGCCTCCTATCCTTCAGGATGCTCGCAAGGCCGTGGGTGACGAGCACGTTCGTGCCGCCGGAAAACTCGATCCCCTCAAACGCCCTCCGGTAACCTTCCACCTCGAGCATATTCGGTATCAGGTGAAAGACCGTATCTCCGAGTTCTACTCGCCGGTAGCGGTTGTGGTGCGCGACGTAGAGGTCGGTCGCAGCGTAGCCGGCCCGCTCCAGCACCTCGAACGGTGACGCCGTATACCGGGTCTTCGCCATACTGTGGTTGCCCGCGACCACGAGCATCGGGATCCCCGCGTCGTGCAGACGGGAGAGAGCGTCGAGCGCCGTCGTGTAAGCGCGGGTCTTCGGTTTGACCTGGTGAAAGAGGTCGCCCGCGTGGACGAGCGCATCGGGGCGCATCGTGATGATCCGGTCGACGGCGGCAAGGAAGTTTTCGTAGATGAACTGTTCGCGCAGGTTCATCCCGGTCTCCGGATCAACCCGGTTAAAAGCTGCCAATCCGAGATGTGTGTCTGCTAGATGAACGATCTTCATGCCCAATTTATCTCCATGCTCCTTGAGTATAAATGCCTGAGCTGCGCGGCGTGAATGTATTCGGCGGCGGGCCGGTGCCCGGAACACGCGTAATCTAATATATCTCCGCTGATATTTGTATGGTGATCACGTGTCAAAAAGAGCCGTAGATGCAGTTTTTCAAGCGCTCTTCCTCCTCTCCGACGTCCGGTTCCTGCTCCGGGAGACTGCTCCCGGACATGACCTCGATGAAGTTCAGAGAGCGCGCGCCGCAACAACCCTCGAGAAGGTGAAACGGCAGGTTACAATCCTCGAAGAGGAGTTGATCCGGTGAAGTGCGCGATCGATATCGAGTCCCGCGACGTCGAGGAGATGTACATCAACATCGACCCCATCCAGGCGGGCGGGCGGCTCACCGCAGAAGCCATGAGGGCAGCGATAGCGTACGGGGACGGCTACTCGGTCTGCGACAACTGTCGGAACCCCCCCCGGCTCGACTATATCAAGAACCCACCCATCGCGCAGTATCACGCGGACCTCGCTGCGTGGCTGAATATGGACACCGCGCGGGTCGTCCCGGGAGCGCGGCGGGGGTTCCAGGCGGTCGCCTCCACGCTCGTCGAGAAGGGCGATCCGGTCATCCTCACGGCGCTTGCCCATTACACCGAGTTCATGGCGGTCGAGGCGGCCGGCGGGATCCCCCGGGAGATCCCGAAGGACGCGAAGAACCACATCACCCCCGATGCCGCGGCAGAGAAGATCGAGGCGGTGATCCGGGAGTTCTCGAAGACGCCGCCCCTGCTCTTCGTCGACCACGTCGACTACCAGTTCGGGAACGTCCACGACGTCGCGGGCATCGCGAAGGTCGCCCACCAGTACGACATCCCCGTCCTCGTCAACGGTGCCTACACCGTCGGGATCATGCCGGTCGACGGGAAAGCGCTCGGCGCCGACTTCGTGGTAGGGTCGGGGCACAAGAGCATGGCGGCACCGGCGCCCTCCGGCGTCCTCGCGACGACGAACGAGCACGCACAGCGGGTCTTCAGGACGACACAGGCGAAGGGCGACGTGACCGGCCGGACGTTCGGTATGAAAGAGATCGAGATGATGGGCTGCACCCTGATGGGGGTCACCGTCGTCGGGATGATGGCCTCGTTCCCCCATGTCAGGGAACGGGTGCAGCACTGGGAGACCGAGGTGGCGCATTCGCAGGCGGTCACAGATGCCCTCCTCTCCATCGAGGGGACGAAGGTCCTCTCCGACTACCCGCGGCAGCACACCCTGACCCGGATCGATACCCGCGAATCCTTCGATACCGTGGCGCAGCAGCACAAGAAACGCGGTTTTTTCCTCGCAAGCGACATGAAGAAGCGGGGCATCACCGGCGTCATCCCCGGCTCCACCAGGGTCTGGAAGTTCAACACCTTCGGGCTGACGGAGAAGCAGATCCGGCACGTGGGGGAGGCGTTTGTCGGGATTGCGCGGGAGAATGGGCTGAATATCGTCTGAGTGATATCCCCAAAATCCAATTTTTGAACTGATTTGGGCGGGCCGGGGCGTTATCCGGTCTATCGTGTACCTGAACTCTCCGGGGGAGTTCGCAAGCACCCTTCGCTTGCGTACACCCGTTATAGGCAAGAACAGTGCAAAACCCGGTACAGTGGACCGTGAGGATATCGCCACGCACTGCCCCCGCCCCGAGGGGCGGGGGAGGAGGCCGGAGGCCGGGTGGGGTGGGGGTTACGGGTATCCTCTTATGTGGTAGAGACAGGGGAGGGGGGGCGTGCCCCCCTCCCCGTCAGCCCCTCCCCGCGTGGCGATATCCCCTCGAAATCTGTGCATGAGCATAAACGAGCAAAGGACGTGTGAGAGCCCTGGGTTAAGGTGTTTGACAGGGCTGGAGTCGCAACCGGTCCCATCACCCGACCTCCTCAACCTCCCCGTTCTTCGCCCGGAACCGCCGAATCGTCCCCACCGCCCATTCCGCGAGTTCCTCCGCGCCGATCGCCTCTTCGATCTTCGCGATCGTCTCCGCAGGCGCCGCCGTCGAGGGGTAACGGGGGGCGACCGTGCACCCGACATCGCCGGGGTGGGCTTCAAACGTCCCGATGGCGCGTGCGCGGTCGACGACCTCCTCCTTGTCGAACCCGATCAGCGGCCGGAGCACCGGAACGGTCGCCGCAGGAGCAATCACCGCCATGTTCGCGAGCGTCTGGGAGGCCACCTGCCCCAGGTTGTCGCCGTTGACCAGGGCGGCGTCTCGGCGCTCTTCTGCAAGGATGCTCGCCACCCTGAGCATGAACCGCTTGCAGAGGACGCACCGGTAGCGCGGCTCTTTCAGTGCCGTGATCGCCTCAAAGAACGGCTCCATCTCCACGACCAGGAGATCGAGGGAGTGCCCCGGAACCCAACGTGAGAGCCGGGCGTGATTTTCAAGGACTCTCTTTCTCGCATCCTTACCCCCGAACCGCCCGCCGTGCATGTTGACGTGCACCATCAGGCATCCCCGGCGCATCATCAGCCACGACGCGACCGGCGAGTCGATCCCCTCCGAGATCAGGGCCATCACCTCGCCCTGCGTCCCGTAGGGGAGCCCGCCCGGCCCCGGGATCTTCTCGTCGTAGACGAGGCCGCCGTACTCCCGGGCCTCCACAAATATCTCGTAGTCGGGCGCCGAGAGGTCGACCCGCGCCTCCGGTACCCGGTCGAGGACGGCCGAACCGACCGCCGCCGCGAGTTCCTGGCTGCTGAACCCCTCGACACCCGACCGTCGCGCCCTGACCGCAAACGACATCCCGGGCCGGAGATTCCTCTCCGCGTGCCCGACCGCCGTGGCCGCGAGCCCCTCGATATCCGCCGCGCTCACCGTGCAGACGCTCGCGCCCACCACCCCGAAGGTCTTTGCGGCCGTCGTAGCGATCCGCCGGGGCTCGTCGCCGTAGATCATGATCCGCCCCCGGTACGTCTCGATACGATGGGCGAGTCCCTCGCTTTCCAGCGCAAGGCCGATATTCCCTGTCATTATCGATATGTACCGCCGTTTCACCGTCTCGCTCTTGAGGAAGATCTCCCCGTACCTGACCATCACCGCTTCCACGAATCCGCACCTCCCTCACGATAGCCCCCGGAGGCTATCGCCACGTCTATAAATCCGAGTTCCTTCACCGCACCGAGCAGTTCCTCAAGCCTCCGGCGGTGCGCCGGATCGGCCTCGACCACGGCCCGGAGACCGCCGATGCACCGGACCCGGATCGTCCCCGGGATCTCCCGCGCGAGGAGGGACTCCGCCGCCGCGACGAGGGCGAGACACTCCCGGGTGACCGGCTCACCGGTGGGGATCCGGGTTGCGAGGCACGCGGACGGCGGGCGGACGACCACCCCGAGTTCTTCTGCAAGGGCCTCGATCTCTGCCTTCCCCATACCGCATTCAGCAAACGGGCTCCTGATCCCGAGTTCGGAGAGCGCCCGAATCCCGGGCCGGGTATCCGCCCGGTCGTCGGCATGCGTCCCGTCGACCACCGTCCGGCACCCCTGCCGCCGTGCTTCCGCCACGACCGTCTCCATCATAGCCCGCTTGCAGACGTAGCATCGCTCCGGCCGGTTCTCCCGGACAGCGGGTATCTCGAGCATATCGAGCGGAACCACGACGTGCGCGATCCCCAGGCGCTCCGAGAGTCTGCGCGCCGCCGCGAGCTCCCCGGGCGGGGTGAGGCCGGTATCGACGCTGATGGCGATCGCCTGAACCCCATGATGCCGGGCGAACGCCAGCAGGACCGAACTATCCGTTCCCCCGGAGAGCGCAACCGCAACGGATTCGTAGGATCTCAGGAGAGCACCAAGCCCGCGAACTCGCGTCATCTGCTCTTCATATATTCGCTCGTCCTAGATGAATCTTCGCGAATCGCGCCAATTCCCGGCATCTAGACGAAGAGCAAATGGTTTTTAAAAGAGGCACTCCGAATGTGTAATGATATGGCGAAGAAAGCGAGTGCCAAACAGGCAGAACCCATGAAACTCTTCTATATTTTTTACAATCAGGAGCGCTGGGACAACTGGATCAAGACGCTCGAGGAAGCAAATTTCGAGCCCCCCGAAGGGGAAGAGGTCTCCGAGGGCGAACAGTTGCTCTTCGGTTTCACCGAGGATATCACCCTCTCGGTCCTGAAGATCATCCGCCTCTACCAGAACGGCCGGTTCACGAATGAGGAGGCCGTCGCGAAACTCGACGACGTGGAGATCATCGTCATGACCGGGCTTCCCGAGGGAGACCTCGAAGAGGTCATCGGGTCGTTCCAGCTCTCGCTGCTGGTGCTCTTCACCGCCGCCCGGAAGTACCTCGAGGGCGAGTTCGACAAGGACATCAAGGCGCTCGTGAAGAAGGGCAAGAGTATCGACGAGGAGAACCTCGAGGAGGCGCTCGAGGTCGCGGCGAACATCGGGGCCGCCGTGATCGACGGCGCCACATGCTGTGCGAAGTATATCAAGGACAACATAGAGAACCCCAGCCTCTTCGATGAGTGGCTCATCGAGGTTGAGACCATGAGCAACGCCATGAAGTCGCTTGCAAAGTTCGACGAGGAGCCCGGCGAGTCGTGATTGCGAAGAAGGCCCGGTTCCGGGCGGCACGGAAACTCGAGCGGGCAGCAGGGTTCCGGCTCCCGGACCATGTCTTCTCGGGCGCGTTTCTTGAGTCGCTCGGGAAGGCGATCAACTTCGAGAACCTCGACCGCCGGATGCACGAGCAGCTCCAGGCCTTTTTCCGCGACTTCATGGACTGCACGTGCAAGAACGCACCCTTCTGCGGGTGCCCGGAGAGGAAGTTCACCCTCACCATCATCGAGTTCCGGGAGCTGGGGCTTGATCACCGCCAGATCAGCGCCCACCTCCTCGACGAGTACGGGATCGACCTCTACCCTGCCGACATCCTCAGTTTCCTTGAAGACTCCGTCCATATGCTCGAGGCTATCCGGGACGTCGCCGAACTGCAGGGAAGGGAGAAGCTCGCGGAGAACGCTATAGAGCACATCAAGAAGATCGAGCACTAGACCCGGCCCCGCTCGCGGTGTCGGTTAAGATCTCTTCTTTCCCCGGTCAATCTCGAAGTACCTGTCAGGAAGCATATACCCGATGAAGTAGTTCAGCCGCAGGGTCACATTCTCCCGGTAGGAAAGGTCCAGGCCGTTCATCGGGAGTCCGACAACTGCGCCGCCGAGGACGGACTTACATATCGAGAGGCGAAACCCTTTCCGCCGCCGGAGTCCGGCCCCCAGCCAGCGCCACCTCTGTGAACCGGGAATATCCCGCATCTCCTGGTGATGGTGGACGTAAACGGGCAGGATATACCATCGGAGGTTCTTCTCCGCCAAAAATTCGGCATAGAGCGCATCCTCTCCGCTTGAGAAGGCGTCGAGCGCGGTGCATGCCAGTACGCATCTCCTGTGCGTCACGCAGCAGCCGAATGCCCCGTTACCCCCGAGGAACGAGGCCGGCTCGGTTAGCGGCCGGATATAATCGTCCGCATACAGCGCGCCGATCACTCCTGCATCTGGATACCGCCGATCAGCAGCAGCCAGCAGGACTTCTTCCCAGTCTGGAAGAAGTTCCACATCTGAGTCGACAAAGGCGATGAGGTCCGTCCCGGCCTCGCGCGCCCCAAGCCTTCTTGCGGCTCCGAGGCCTCTGTCCGACGGGATGACCTCGCAGTCATACTTTCCGGCGATCGTCGCGGTGCGATCCGTAGAGTGTTTGTCGATGACGATGATCCTGTTCGGGGATCCGTACCTTCGAATAGAGGAGAGTGCGAGTTCTAATGTTGACTCACTGTTCCAGGTGGGAACGATGTAGTCGATGCTTATCATACCGGTGCAGGCCTCCTCAGACAGCGCGGCCTAACCTGTCTTCAACATGCATCAGGTTTACCCCTGGACAGGACCTCGGGCAGGTAGAATATGGCGAGTGTGCTGAGGGTGCAACATCACTTGCGTGATCTCGGTGAAAACGGGATGAAGGCATGGAGCACCTCAAATATCCAGAAAACTTGAGATCTATCCCGTCCCCGGGCTCCGCATCATGGGGGCGACGTTGCACCCCTCCATCTCCCCGAAGCAGAAGTTAAACCGCTCCTTGATGCTCTCCGGGAGTCTTTTCTCCGGGATGGGCTCGAACCCGAGGTTCCCGTAGAAGATGACCAGGGGGAGGGTCGAGTGGATGTAGATCGTCTCGGAGCCGCATTCGTCGAGGAGCATCTGCACGACTTCCCGGGCGTATCCGTGCCCGCGGTGCTCGTCGAGCGTGAAGACGCAGTCCATCTCGAGGCCGCCCGCATGGCGCGTGCAGCGCGCCGTCGCTGCAAGGGCGCCGTCGACAAAGACGCCGAATATCCTCTCCCGTGCCGGGTCGGCCTTCTGGCCGCGGTAGTGTATCCAGACCTTCTCCGCAAGCGGGAACTCTTCCTGTCTCAATTCACGGACTTCTTTTGTCATCGTCTCCCTCGCGTATAACTACAGATTGCTGTACCCGGGTATTTAAGTGAACGGGCAGGGCTACCCCTTCCCGCCTGAACGCTCCCTCAGAGCACACCCGGCCAGGGGACGCCGAGGCCCATGGTCAGCTCCTTCAGTTCATCGCGGATGCTCCGGTCGATCTTGAGGAGAACCAGAAGATAGACAACCCCCCCGAGCGCGACCGCCCCGAGGACGACGAAGACGTTCGTGAGCGGGATGACGAACGAGTAGGCTACGACGACCGCCGCCATGACGAGCGCGGCAAGGACGATGTGGCCTACGGCCCGGGGCTCTATCCGCACACGGATGATCCGGGAGAGGGCACGATTCGCGAGCGCCGCGTTCAGCACCATGGTGGCGAGCGTGGCCGCCGCCGCTCCGGTGATGCCGTATGCGGGGATGAGGTAGAGGTTTAGCCCGACGTTTGCAGCGACCGCGATTGCCGTGACCCGGAACGAGTCGCGCGGCCGGTCGAGGGCATTCAAGCACATCGTCTGGAGGAACATGAAGACGTGGGCCACCTGGACGAGCAGGAGCAGCGCGAGAGCCGATGCCCCGGCGGAGAACGCAGCCCCGTAGAAGAAATAGAGGAGGCGTTCGCCGAGGAGCCAGCCACCGAGAACGACCGGGACCGCGAGCAGAAGCGAGTAAGTGAAGGCGCGGGCGAGCGCGTTCTCCACCGAGGAGAGGTCGTTTTGTTTTCCCCAATAACTGACTTTCGGGTAGAGGGTAGTATGGAGTGCTACGGTGGTGAACGTCGCGATCGACGTGAGCTGGAGCGCCACGCGGTAGATGCCGATGTCGGCATCGGTCATGAAGTAGCCGATCATGATGGTGTCGGCGTAGGAGAAGACGAGGTAGCCGCTTGCGCTGAGGAAGGTCCAGAACGAGAAGGCAAAGAGGCTCTGGATGTGAGAGCGGCCAAACGGTGCCGGCTTGAGGTCGAGGAACCGGAAGTTAACGATCCCTGCCGCAAGGAGCCCGGCAACGAACCCCCCGGTGAGGCCCGCAACTCCGTAGCCAAGGACGATCGCGACGACCTGGATGCCTATCCGGGTCAGGTTATCGACCAGGCTGCCAATCTGGTTGATGCCGACCTTTCCTCTCCCGTAGACACCGTTTAAGACGATGCTCGTGAAGGCGCTGACGACCAGCGCGAGGATCAGCCAGGGTAGCGTCCCTGATGAGGTAAGTTTGACGAGGTACGGCTGCACGATGAGGAGAAAACTCACCGAGACGACCACCAGCGCCACCCGGAGGAGGGCAAATGCGGTGAAGTACGCGTTCTGGTCCTCGCCCTCGCTGATCCGCTTCACGGCGGCGCCGCCGAACCCCCCGTCTCCGATTAAGTTGAAAACGCTGAAGTAGGCAACAAAGAGGTAGTACGCACCCAGTATCGCGGGACCTACCGTGTGGGCGAAGTACATCGTGGAGAGGAACCCGATTGCGGTGAGGGCAAGCGTCGAGGCGAGGCTGATGACGCTCTGGCGCTGGACAGCATCGATGCGCATGACGCGGGCGAGATACCCGGAGGGGCGAAACACGAGCATTGGTTTCGCCGGGAAAGGCCTTATTGATTTTGAACTGGTGCGGGAAAAACAACCGTGATCCGGCGGGTGGAATTGTGCCAACATATATTACGATCCGCGCACACAGGAGGTCGCCTATACGATTTGTGGGAGGTGAGATCCTGGATGTGGGAGTAATCGGTGTTGGGATGATGGGCAGGAACCATGCCCGTGTGTACTCGGAATTGAAAGCGGTGGACTCGCTCTACCTGTACGACCTCAACGGGAAGGCGGCCAGCAACCTGGCCGGAACCTTTGGGGCAACGGCCTCCCCGACCATCGAGGGACTGCTTGGAAGCGTCGACGCGGTGAGCGTATGCGTCCCGACGCCCCATCACTTCTCCGTTGCAGAGACGGTGCTTGATGCCGGGGTGCCGGTGCTGATAGAAAAGCCTATCTGTGCGACGGCGAAGGAGACGCGACGGCTCATCGCGAAGATCTCCGACGGCCTCATCGTCGGCGTCGGGCACATCGAACGGTTCAACCCGATTGTTCCTGAGATCAAGAAGATCGTCCGACGTCCCCTCTACATCGAGATGAAGCGGCACAACCCGGCATCGTCCCGGGTGAGCGGCTCCTCGGTCGTCGAGGACCTGATGATCCACGATGTAGATATTGTGCGAAACGTTCTCCTCCCGGGCGGCCCCTACCAACTCACCGGCAGCGGAAACGAGGACGTTTGCAGCGCACTCTTCTCTTTCGGGGGAACCCCGGTCTATCTATCGGCGAGCAGGAAGTCCTCAAAGAAGATTCGGATGATCTACATCGAGGAGGAGGAGTTCACTGTCGAAGGGGACTTTATGGCCCAGGAGATCTACATTCACCGAAAACCTGGCCAGTATGCCGTCGAGGATGAACGCTACGTCCAGGAGAACATCATCGAGAAGGTGCTCGTGAACAAGCAGGAGCCGCTGAAACTCGAACTCTCGACATTTCTCGACTGCGCGGCCCGGGGACGGGAGTTCCCGGTCAGCCCCGCGCAGGCGCTGTTGAATATGACGATATGCGAAGATGTCACGCGGTGTTTCTCACCTTTGATGGTGTTGGCATGAGCAACCGGTTACAATCGCTCATCAGCGCCAGGGGTTCAATCAAGAAGATCGGTGTCGTCGGGATGGGATACGTCGGCATCCCCGCCGCGGTGCTCTTTGCGGATGCCCCGGAGTTTGAGTCCGTCCTGGGGTTCCAGCGGGCCTCCGTGTCATCCGGCTACAAAGTCGATATGCTGAACCGCGGCGAGTCGCCGCTGAAGGGCGAGGAGCCCGGGCTCGAAGAACTGCTGGCGAAGGTCGTCGCCGCCGAAAAGTTCCGGTGCACCTCGGATTTCTCCGAGATTGCCGGGTGCGACGCGGTAACCCTTGCCATCCAGACGCCTTTTGCGGACCCAAAAGACCTCATCCCCGACTTCTCGGCGCTGATCGAGGGGCTCCGGAACGTTGGGAAGCACCTAACGGAAGGCACGCTCGTGGTGCTCGAGTCGACGGTCACCCCCGGGACGACCGAGCGCATGGCCCGTGAGATCCTCGAAGAAGAGTCGGGGCTCGTCGCCGGTGAGGACTTCGCACTTGCCCATGCCCCCGAACGGGTGATGGTCGGGCGGCTGCTCCGCAATATCCGCGAACACGACCGGATCGTCGGCGGGATCGACGACGTATCCACGGCGCGGGCGGTCGAACTCTACCGCCCCGTCCTGACGACGGGAAAGATCATCCCGATGACCGCGACCGCCGCCGAGGTGACGAAGACCGCCGAGAACGCCTTCCGCGACCTCCAGATCGCCGCCGCAAACCAGCTCGCGCTGCACTGCGAGGCGATGGGGGTCAACGTCTACGATGTCCGGGCGGGGATCGACTCCCTCAAGGGCGAGGGGATCACCCGGGCGATCCTCTGGCCCGGCGCCGGGGTCGGGGGTCACTGCCTCACGAAAGACTCCTGGCATCTCGAGCGGGGCGCGCAGGTCCTCGGTGGTGACCTCTGGTACCCGCACGGGGCCGAGTCGATCTTCGGGGTCGCGCGGAAGATCAACGAGTTCATGCCCGAACACATGGTTCACCTGACCGTCGAGGGGCTCACGCGGGCCGGGAAGTCTCCAAAGGGCGCGAAGGCCGCGCTGCTCGGGTGGGCGTTCATCCAGAACTCCGATGATACCCGAAACACCCCGTCGGAGCCCTACTTCGCGGCGCTGAGGGAGGCGGGGGCAACGGTCCGGGTCCACGATCCGTTCGTTGAGAGTTACCCGGGCATCGAGGTCTCGCACGATCTTGAGGAGACCCTTGCGGGAGCGGACATCGTCACCATCTTCACCGGGCACCACCACTACGCCTCCCTCGATCCGGCGCGGGTGAAGGAGTTATCCGGAGAGGAGCACCCGGTCATCGTCGACGGCAGGAACGTCGTCGACCCGGACGCGTTCATCCGGGCGGGGTTCGTCTACAAGGGCATCGGCCGCGGCGATAAGAACAATCATCCGATCCGGTAGCAACCATGAAGATCGTATCGATCGTCGGCGCGCGGCCGCAGTTCATCAAGTGCGCTCCGGTCTCCCGGGAACTCCGCAGGGTGCACGAGGAGATCCTCGTCCACACCGGACAGCACTACGACCACGGCATGTCGGAGGTCTTCTTCGAGGAACTCGCGATCCCGAAACCCGACTACAACCTCGGCATCGGCTCCGGAACCCACGGCCGCCAGACCGGGGCGATGCTCGGTGCGATCGAGGACGTCCTCCAGAAGGAGGAGCCGGACGTTGTGCTCGTCTACGGCGACACGAACTCGACCCTTGCTGGCGCGCTCGCGGCGGCAAAACTCCACATCCCGGTGGCGCACGTCGAGGCGGGGCTCCGGAGTTTCGATCGCCGGATGCCCGAGGAGGTGAACCGGGTGCTCACCGACCACGCATCGGACCTCCTCTTCTGCCCGACGGAGACGGCCGCGAGAAACCTCGCGGTTGAGGGGGTCACGGAGGGCGTCTTCCTCGTCGGGGATGTGATGTGCGACGCGATGGAGTACAACCGCGCGATTGCAGAGGAACGCTCCCGGGTTCTCGAAGAGGTTGGGGTCCAGCCGGGGGGGTATCTCGTCGTCACCGTCCACCGGCCGTCGAACACCGACAGCAGGGAGAATATGGCTGCTATCTTCGGCGCGCTTGGGGAGGCTGAAAGACCGGTCGTCTTCCCGGTACACCCCCGGACGCGGAAGTACCTCGGCGAGTACGGCCTCCTTGAGAGGATGCCGGAGAACGTCCAGGTCGTCGAACCGCTTGGCTACCTCGACATGCTCCGCCTGATGGCGCACGCGAAGAAGATCCTCACCGACTCCGGCGGGGTGCAGAAAGAGGCGTACATGCTCGGCGTCCCCTGTATCACCCTCCGGGAGAACACCGAGTGGGTCGAGACGGTCGAGGCCGGGTGGAACGTGCTCGTGGGGGCGGAGAAGGAGAGGATTGCAGGTGCCATTCGCTCATTCTCGCCAGCTTCGCGGCCGAAGGACCTGTTCGGCGGCGGAGAGTCCAGCCTCCGGATCCGAAGTATTCTTACCGGGTTCCGGGACGCCCGGTCGGGATGAGGGGTTTGCGGCATGTCCCGGCCGGAGATCCTGTTTCTCACGAGCAGCCTTTCCTCTTTTGTTGAAAAAGACCTGCGCATGCTCAGGGAGAACTACCCGGTCAGGGAGGTCGCCACGGGGGGCGGTTCGGCCCGTGGCCTGGTGCAGAAAGTATCTCTTGGACTCGCGATCCTCTCCGGCGTTCTCAGAACTGACATGGCCTTCTCGTGGTTCGCCCATAACCATGCATATCTCGCGGTCATGGCAGCGAGACTGCTAGGAAAGAAGTCCCTGGTCGTCGTTGGCGGTTATGAGGTGGCAAGGGAGCCGGATATCAGCTACGGTGCGCTTCTTGACCCGGGAATGGCAAAAAAAATCCGGTACATCATCGAGAACGCCGACTGTATCCTTGCGGTCTCGGAGTTCAGCAGGAGGGAGATCCTCGCGGTCACCGGACCCCGCCGGATCGAGACGGTCTACAACGGTATCGATACTTCGGTGTTTTTGCCCGGAGGCCGGAAAGAGAATATCGTCCTCACTGTGTGCCTCGTCAGCATGGCAAACATCAGGGTGAAAGGGCTTGACACTTTCATCGATGCAGCCCGGCACCTTCCGGAAGCGCGTTTTGTCCTCATCGGCCGGGCCCTTGACGGTGCGTTTGAAATCCTGAAACAGGATGCTCCCGCCAACGTCGAGTTTGTCGGGGCTGTCGGGCAGGGTGAACTTATCGAATGGTACCGCCGGGCAAAGGTTTACTGTCAGCTCTCCTACCGGGAATCGTTCGGTGTCGCCCTCGCCGAAGCGATGTCCTGCGAGTGTGTCCCCGTGGTGACGGACCGGGGCGCCCTCCCGGAGGTGGTGGGCGATCTGGGGTTCGTCATCCCGTATGCCGATACACGGGCGGCGGTCGATGCAATATCGCGAGCCCTCATCTCCGACGCCGGTCCGGCTGCACGGAAGAGGGTCTACGATACGTTCTCCCTGGAGCAGAGAGAGCAGGAGCTTCGCCGGATAATCGCGACACTGCAGTCGTGATCTGGTTCGTCGCTGTCCCGAAGTCACCCTAGAACTATCTTCCTTGTCTTTCCGCTCGTCTTCTGCCAGGCCTCTCTCCACAACAAAGTATAAGTGTCTCTCCGATACAGTTGGGTCCATTCAGTCCTCTCATTCGTGCCCGGGGATGGTAATCCGGGGGGAAGGCTCCGGGCAGGGAGGCCTGAGACCCGACTATGCGTATCTGCATGCTCACCACAACCCACCTGCCCCACGACGGGCGAATATTCGAGAAAGAGGCGAAGAGCCTTGCAAAGGAGCACGACGTCACGATCATCGCTCCTTCGGATACCGGAGGCGTCGGAGAGGACGGAGGCGTGCGAGTCGTCACCGTCCCAAAACCAGCATCAAACCTCCTCCACCCGGTGACGTTCTGGCGGACGTTCCGGGCGTGCCTGAGCCAGGAGTGCGACGTCATCCACTGCCATGAGCCGGATGCACTCCTGATCGCCCTCCTGCTGAAGGCAGTGCGTGGTCGGAAGGTCGTCTACGACATTCACGAGCACTGGCCGAGCGAGATCCCGTTTGACCTGGGCCTCTCGAACGCGACTGTTCTCACGGGAATCCTTGAGTCCGTGCTCTCACCGGTGGAGATCGGGCTTGCCCGGCTTGCCGATGCGAAGATTGCAGTCAGCGAGAGCGTCGCTAAGCGGTTCAGGGGGAACGGGAAAGAGCCCGTGATCATATCCAACTTCACGGTCGCCGACTCAGTGCTGCCTGCTTCGCAGATGGGAAGTGGGCACAGCGTAATGTACATGGCCGGAAACATGCAACTGTTCCACGGCATCCGGGAGTGCATCAGTGCAATGTCGAAGGTGACGGCGAAGTATCCTGATCTCTCCCTGACGCTCGTCGGGAACGTTCGCGAGGATATCGGTGCGATAGTAGCAGGGACAGACCCGAGACCGGAGATCACGCTGACCGGCTATCTCCCCTACCAGGAGATGTACGAGACCCTGCGCACGGGGAGCATTGGCCTCCTTGTCTTCCAGCCCGATTACTATAACGCCTACATCGGCCTCCCAAACAAGCTCTTTGATTACATGCTCTGCGGCCTCCCGGTCGTTGCAAGTAATTTCCCGGAGATCCGAAAAGTGGTCGGCGAGGCCGGGTGCGGGGTGCTGGTCGACCCGACGGATCCGGATGCGATTGCGGAGGCGATCGCCTACCTGCTGGAGAACCCGGACGAAGCGCGGCGGATGGGGGAGAACGGGCGGAAGGCGGTTCTTGAGAGATATAACTGGGGGGAGATGGAGGGGAGGCTGCTTGGGATGTATCGAGAGATCGAGAGACTGGCGGAGAGTGTTCGGGCCTGACAACGACCGGGAGACCTTTGGGTTTCTCGTGCCATTCACCTCGATCACCGGCATCCTCGGGGTTGTTGCCTGCATGCTGCTTGGGAACTCACGATCGTGCTTCCGAGGGAAGATCTTGAGGCCATAAACTTGCTGGGCTCAAGCCTTCTCAGCGTGGTGGTGATCAGCGGGCTGACTCTCCCGGCCCTGTACTTCGGGGCGATGCGCTCCTCTCCTCTTCAGGACGCCGGGCCTTGCCCCCTATCGCGTTCTGGTTCCACATTCGTCTTCACCAGCGGAATTTTCCTCGCGCTGAACTACTGGAACTCGCCCACCAGATCTTTCGGGCGGCTCTCGGTTGCCCGGCCCACTCGCTCGATCGCCACGACAGGCACGCAATCCGGAGCGGGATCTGCTGGGTATGCGACAGGCGGGAGTTTGCGGAAATTCGAGGCATCTGGAGTGCATCCCGGCGATGTCGAAGATGTGCTGGAGATGTATGATGGGTCCCTGCGCTGAAGTAGTATCGATCTATCTATCCATCAACCGGCACATCAGATGATGTCTGCCAGATGGCACTCCTTGGATGGTCATGGTCACGCCGCCTGGTACCCGATGCCCCGCTGACTTCATCAGTACCCTATCAAAAGTGGTTCCAGACCCCGATTCTTGATGACTTGAATCGTACCCGGCTAAGTCTACCTCTCATTTCCAACAATAGTAATTTAATGCTATAATTGGATAAAGTATAAGTTAATACCTGTCAAATCCATTTGTTCGAGTCAGCGTCTTCTGGAACCCTCGGAACCCCGGCGGACATGCAAGGGCCGTACCTCCGAGGAGAGGCACATACACATGATTGGGATACATTATGACGATAAGTATGCGGTTGAAGAAGTTTTTCAGTTACTGAAGGTCCCCTGGGAGTGGTATACCCCGTCATCTGTTTACGATGTTGTCATATCAAAAAATAACCCCATTCCAGATGCCTGCAACGTAATTGACCTGACAGAAAATGATATACTCAAAAAGATCGCCGATACGCTCAACGAGGGGCTTCCTCATAACCGTAAACCAATCTGCGAAGAGTACCTGGATGCGTTGCGCCAGCAGATCAAGCGTTTTTCTCCGCTGATTGAAATTCCGCCAATACCCTGGGGATACACCTACTCGCTTGCACTCACGCATGATGTTGATATTGCCTCCGTCAGGGAACGATCTCTCCCATCCGTCCTCTATGCGACCTACAACTGCTTCCTTCAACGGAGGTTTATCGAGGGAGTCAGGATCGCGCTCGCGAAATTCGGCCTTGCGAAGGACCCCTGGGATCTCTTCGAGACCTGGAGAGTGCTTGAGGAGAAGTACCAGGTGAAATCCACGTTCTACTTCCTGCCCCAGAGCGGCCATGCGGGGATCGGTTCCCCACAGATTCGTGCCGGTTACTACTCAATCGAGGATGTCCCGATCGAGGAACTGACTGCCGGTGGCTGGGAAGTGGGGGTTCACGGCATAGATAACTGGACTGATAAAGCCAGTGCCGACGCTGAACGCATGTCGCTCCTGAGGGATGCAAGAGTCAGGGTGGGCACACGGGTACACTGGCTGCATTTCGATGAAGGCACATGGCAGATTCTCGATGATGCGGGCTATGAGTACGATTCAACGTTCGGATACAACGAGGACGTTGGATTTCGGGCTGGGACGCTGCAAGTTTACCGGCCCCGCGGGGTTGAGAGGTTGTTGGAACTCCCTCTCCACATCCAGGACGTCAGCCTGTTCGGGAGGCACTGCTGGCTTACGACGGAGAGGGGGTGCGAAAGGGCAGACTGCCTGGATCTGGATGAGAGGGGGGCGTACCAGACCTGCAACGAGATCCTCGATCAGGCATTGCAGTACGGCGGTGTCGTCACGGTTCTCTGGCACAGCGACTGCCTGGTTGCCCCCCGCAACTGGGGTGGCGTGTATACGGATATGATCAACAGGGCAAAGTCAGACAACGCCTGGATAACCCGTGCAGTCGATATCGTCGACTGGTTCAGGATGCGCCGTAATGCCAAGTTAGAATATTCGAAAACCAAAGACGGCTTCAAGATCACGGTTGCAGGCCTTGAGCCGGCCCGGTCGTTGCCGCCGTTGCGCATCCGGGTTCACATCGATCCGGAGCGGGTTCGGCATATTGATGCTGATTACATCTGCGGCGAAGGGTATGTGGACATCAGGTGCGATAGAGAGCGGGTGAGCGTGGTTTTTGTATGAGAGTCCTGATCACCGACGGAAACTTTAAACACACGTTGGCATCTGTCCGGTCCCTGGGGAAGAGGGGAGTCAATGTTACGGTGCTCTCTGACCTGCGCCTGAGTGTATCGCTCCACTCAAAGTATTGCTCAAAAGGGATCTTTGCCCCTAACCCGGAGCATGACACTACTTTTTCGGAGTTTGTGTACGATCTGGTTAAACGGGAGCAGTTCGATGTGATCCTGCCGATCAGTTATGCGGCAGTTGATCAGATCTCCCGGATTCAGGAAAGACTGGAACCCCATATCAGGGTACCCCTACCTGATAGAGCCTCAATCGATCTCGCCGGGAATAAAGACAAAACTATGCAACTTGCCGAGAGTATCGGCATCGCTATTCCAAAAACCTTCTACCCGCAGTCGCTTGAAGATGCAGAGCGGATTGCAGACTCCCTTTCCTATCCAGTGGTGGTGAAAGGGGCTCGAGAGAATGGTAATGTTGGATATGCGAATTCATCCGAGGAACTCATTTCTCAGTACAAAAAAATTTCGGCATTCTCGCCGATCGTCCAGGAATATATCACCGGGCGAGGATACGGATTTTTTGCACTCTACAACCATGGGGAGGCAAGGGCTATTTTCATGCACCGGCGGCTACGGGAATACCCGGTCACCGGTGGACCGAGCGCCCTTGCTGAGAGCATCTATGACCCAGTGCTGATGGAACAGGGCCTGAAACTGCTTGATAGCCTGCAATGGCACGGTGTGGCCATGGTCGAGTTCAAGAAGGATGAGCGGACCGGAGGATATGTTCTGATGGAGATTAACCCGAAATTCTGGGGCTCCCTTGAACTCGCCATTGCATCAGGGGTGGACTTCCCCTACCTGACCTGCAGGATGGCATGCGGAGGGGATATCGAACCGGTTTTTTCCTACAAAACCGGCGTGAAGTTCAGGTGGCTCTTCCCCCAGGATGTATTCCATGCAGTGACAAACCCGAGAATCCTGCCGCGTTTCTTCTCCGATTTTGCGGATAGGACTATCCATTACGACATTGACTTTCATGATATTGTGCCGAACATCCTGCAACTGGGGATGACGGCCGGCGAGTTTGCGCTCCGCATCAAACAGGGGAGATTCTGGAGGCCGCATGGAAGACCTCTACTTTGACTGTCATATCCATTCGAATTGTTCGCACGATTCGTTGATGCGGCCAGGACAGATCCTGAAGCGGGCAAAGGAGGTCGGTTTAACTGGCGTTGCAATAACTGATCATGACACAATTCGGGGTTCTCTCAATGCCAGAAAACTGGAGAAGGAAGTTGGAGTGACTGTTATCCCCGGCGTGGAAATCCTGACCGATTCCGGTGACATCATCGGCCTTTTCGTCAACGAGGAGATCCGTTCCCGCGGCTGGGATGAGGTCATCGAAGAGATCAGAGGGCAAGGGGGCGTTGCCGTCCTGCCACACCCATATCGGGAACATCAAAATGTTTCCGAACTGGCAAAAGCGGTCGATCTGATTGAGGTATGGAATGCACGAAGCACGGTAGAGCAGAACGAGAGGGCGGTGCAGTTGGCCCGGAGGCTTCGGAAACCCGGGATGTATGGCAGCGACGCGCATACCTACGCAGAGATCGGGAATGTGAGTGCGCTGGTGGATCCCGGTACCTGGGAGGTAAGAAAAGTTGTACGTGCGGAGTACTCTTCACGATCGGCGGTTATCCGGTCTCACGTAACCCATCACCTGAGACGGGGTGAGTTTCTGCAACTGCTACAATCCGGATGGCGGTACCTATGGAAGAACATAGATTGATGGTTCTGTCTGACCATTACCTCACGTTTGTCAAGGATCAGGTGGAGTTGCTCGCAAAGGCATTTGCTCATACTGATGTGTACGTCAGGTACCACCCGGCAACTGAGATTTCCAGGGTATTTCCGGATCCGCACCTCAAAGCTTTCCGAAAAGATTCTCTTATCGATCGGACGGCTCTGCCGAAAAATGTATCCATCTATCCTGTGCCTCTCTTGTATCTCCCCATTGACCATCAGTTCAAAAGGGTTGGAGAGCGATATTATAATGCCATCGAAAATCTGCTTCAGGGGTCTAAAGCATTTCCGGACATCATTCATGCGCATTTTGTCTGGCCGAACGGCTTTGTAGGTGCGAAGCTGAAGGAGAAGCATAAAGTCCCATTTGTTGTCACCGCACATGGCTACGATATATACGATCTGCCATTCCGAGATGCGGAGTGGAAGGGGCGGATTGAAGCCATTCTCAACGCCGCCGATGTAGTTGTAACCGTCAGTAACAGCAACCGCGAATGTGTGAAGAGACTGAATGTGACCACTCCGGTAAAAGTCGTGCCGAACGGATTCAGACACGATCTCTTCTACCCCGTGCGAATGGAGACCTGCAGAAAAGCCCTTAACCTCCCCATCAATCGGAAGATACTTCTTAGCGTTGGGAATCTGGTGGAAGTCAAGGGTTACGCGCACCTGATTGATGCGATCTCCGAAGTTGTTCAAGAGAGAATGGATGTTCTTTGTCTTATTGTCGGTAGAGGGGAGTTAAAGCACAGGTTAGAAAAAAAGGTGTCATCATTAGGACTTGAGCAATACGTGCGACTTATCGGAGGCAAACCGCATGGCGAGATTCCGTTATGGATGAACGCCTGTGACCTCTTTGTCCTGCCAAGTCTGAGGGAGAGTTTCGGGATAGTACAGGTAGAGGCGATGGCCTGTGGAAAACCGGTCGTTGCCACTAAAAACGGTGGAAGCGAAGAAATCGTGACGCCGGGTAAAACCGGCCTGCTCTGTGATGCTGCAGATCCGCGGAGCCTTGCGGAGAGTATTGTCAGAGCACTCGACATGCCGTGGGATGCCGATGCAATTGCGGACGAAGTCAGGCCCTATTCATGGGAATGCATAGGAAGAGAGATCTCTTGGATATACAGCAGCCTTATTTAAGCGGAGATCGCACCCACTTTCTTGCCGATTGTTACTTCTCCATTGCCACATGTCCTCTCCCGTGAAGGCATGGGGAGATTGCTAAGGCACAAACTGCTCTGGACTCGGGTTCAGAGCATGCATCCCAGTTGAACCGACTTAGGACCGGCCAATCAAGAGGATGTCTTCGAGGTCATCCCACAATTATAAGAGGCCTTGAATAAAACCCGGGATGTATGGCATTCCGGGAAATCGATGACGAACTCTGGGCGATCATTGAGCCGCATCTCCCTCCCCAGAAACCTCATGTCGGGCG
>JAEWLJ010000030.1 GCA_023393455.1 Methanobacteriota archaeon
CGGTTCTTCAGCTGGATTGAAGCATTTAAGAAGATTACTCCCAGATATGAACGCTATGAGACCTCATTCATGGGACTGATTCACCTGGCATGCAGCGTCATGATTGCGAGAGTATTGGGATGACCTCTCCCTTAAGATTTTCAACACATCCTTCCGGATCAATTTGTGCTGTCGGAGCAAGTGTTGCATTTATGGGCGCGGGGCTCAATTTTTTGAGCACTTGACTTTGCATAGATCTGATAATCCCCGCAATCCGGTGTAGTTTTTTTGGGCCTAGCATGCTGCTCTCTGCAGTTATGGTATTACGTCTCATCGCTTTTATGGGTTCTTTCTTGGACATTCGATAAAGCGTTGAAACTAGATTGCCCCATGACGGTCTGCCTGTACCTGATTTTAATCTCGCAGAGCGCGAGGAAGTAGGGGAACTCGGGATATTTTTTAGTTCCTTCTAGTTCAAATCAATGAGACTATATTTCGGGCGGACGACTAGTTCGAAGTCTGAGGTGTGTTTGGTCATCGTAAGATTCACTGTCGTTCTGGTCTGCACTCTGTCTCATGAAATGCAATCTTGCTATTGCTGCTATGCATGTTATGCGCGACGTTCCCTGTACCATGCGATTGTCCGCTTCAGCCCCTCGCGAAAGTCGACCTTCGCTCGGAACCCAAATTCCCGCTCCGCACGCGAGACATCCAGACACCGCCGGGGCTGGCCGTCGGGTTTGGTGGTGTCCCAGACGATCTCGCCTGTAAACCCGGTGAGGTCGGCGATGAGGGTTGCAAGGTCGCGGATGGTGATCTCGAAGCCCGCCCCAAGGTTCACTGGTTCGGGCCTGTCGTAGCGCTCGGCAGCAAGTACAATCCCTTCCGCGGCGTCGTCGACGTAGAGGAACTCGCGCGACGCCGCCCCGGTCCCCCAGACCTCGACGCTCTCCGCACCAGTCTCCACTGCCTCGACGAACTTCTTGATGAGGGCCGGAATGACGTGCGAGCTTGCAGGGTCGAAGTTATCGCCGGGACCGTAGAGGTTCACCGGGAGGAGGTAGATTGCGTTAAAGCCGTACTGCTGCCGGTAGGCCTGAGCCTGGACGAGGAGCATCTTCTTTGCGAGACCGTAGGGGGCGTTAGTCTCTTCGGGATACCCCTCCCAGAGGTCTTCTTCCCGGAACGGAACCGGCGTGAACTTCGGGTAGGCGCAGATCGTCCCGACAGCGACGAACTTCGCGACATCTGCCTGCCGGGCAGCCTCCATCAGTTGGACCCCCATAATGGCATTGTCGTAGAAGAGGGAGCCCGGGTTTGCCATGTTGTAGCCGATCCCCCCGACCTTCGCCGCGAGGTGGATGACAAGGTCGACGTCCTTGACCGCGGCGACGCAGTCCTCCCACCGCCGCAGGTCAAGGTCGCGGCTCCGCGGCACCCGGATATTCTCCTTTGCAAGCCTGTGCCTTTCAAGCGTCCTCACGAGGGAGGAGCCGAGGAACCCGGCCCCACCCGTGACGAGGACCTCCATCCCGTCCCCAAACCTCATAGAATCTCACCGATTATGCTGCAACATTCTTTTGTGCCGTCTCTCTTGAAGAGGCCATCGATTTTTCCAAAGTTCGCCTGGAGCTCCATCAGGGACTCCAGGTCATCCCCCCATGAACCGTCAACGACCGCCGACACCGGGACTTCTCTCCCGATTCCCATATCCTCAACGCCCCCGGTGAGATAGCCGTCCTCGGCAAACCCTTCTCTTCGGAACAGGGCCATCGGGACACTGGCCTGGATCGCCTCCGAGATGGTGCTGTAGCCGGGCTTTGAAACGATGAGGTCACAGGCGGCGATCCAGTCCTGAGTCTCGGTCTCGCCGGGCGGGATCCTGACGGCGCCCGAAATATCCGTCCACGACGGGACGAGGAGGGTGCATCCACTGAGTGCGGTCCTGATGCCCCGGAAGACGGTGGGGTCAAGAGACTGCCCGCCGCCGAGGTAGACGAGCGGCTGTTCGGAGGGGAGCCCCGGAAGCTCTGCCCGGGACCGGGTCACCGCCCGGGCTACAAGCCCCACCTCCTGCCGGTCGCGAAAGATCTCCATCGGTTCGTGGAGCGGGAGCAGGAGAGCGCCGTCAGCAGCACGGTAGGCCCCAGCGATCCGGTCGGTCAGTTCAGTCTTCCCGAAGAGGTGGGTGTAGATGAGATGCCAGGTGAAGTTCGAGACACCGAGCGACGGAATCCCGAGTTCTTCCGCGGCAAGGAAAGGCTGCGGGGCGATATCGGAGAGGACTACATCGATCCCACGTTCGCGGAGGAAGACCCTCTCGGCGGCGATGCAGTCCTCCCAGGAAGCGAGCCACTGCTCTACCGCCGCAAACGTCTTCTCCCCGTCCACGGCGGCACCGTCCATCACAACTCCGGGGTCGTTTGGCCCCGAAATAACCTCGACACCGGGGAGCGACCGGGACATGAACGCAGCGGGAGAACCAGCCCTGACGACCACTTCAGCGCCCAGGGCTTCCTGCAGTTCACGGGTGAGGGCGATATCTCGCGCCGCGTGGCCGTAACCGAAGTCGCTGACATAGATGCAGATCCGCGGCCGCTTCAATCCCTCGTCCACCACCGATCCGGATACTTCCGGGCGAGGAGTTCATCCCCCTCACGGATGGGCTCGAGCCCTGCCTCTCTCAGGTCTGCGTCGACCATGATCTTCGCTAGATCGGCGAACGTTACACGGGGTTTCCAACCGAGTTTCTTCCGGGCCTTCCCGGCATCCGCGATGAGGTCTTCGACCTCGGTCGGCCGGAAGTAGCGCGGATCAATCCTGACATGCTCCTCCCAGTCGAGGTCTGCATATGAGAAAGCGGCCTCAAGGAACTCCCGGACAGAATGGCTCTCCCCGGTCCCGATGACGAAGTCCTCAGGCTCTTCCTGCTGGAGGATCCTCCACATGCACTCGACGTACTCCGGGGCAAATCCCCAGTCCCGCCGGGCGTCCAGGTTCCCCATGTAGAGGTACTTCTCCTTGCCGGCAAGAATCCGGGCGATGCCCCGCGTGATCTTCCTCGTCACGAAGGTCTCCCCACGGCGGGGAGACTCGTGATTGAAGAGAATCCCGTTCGTGGCGAACATTCCGTAGCCGTCACGGTAGTTTCGCGTCATCCAGTAGGCATAGAGTTTGGCGCAGGCGTATGGGCTTCGCGGCCAGAATGATGTTTCCTCCCTCTGCGGCGGCGGTGTTGCCCCAAACATCTCGCTGCTCGAAGCCTGATAGAACTTCACCCCGTTCCCGCTCCTCCTGATCATCTCAAGAAGCCGGGTCGTCCCGAGCCCGGTAACGTTCCCGGTGTATTCGGGGATATCGAAGCTGACCCGCACATGGCTCTGGGCCCCGAGGTGGTAGACTTCGTCGGGTTTTATATTGTAGATGAGGTGGGAGATCTGCTCGTCGTCGGAGAGGTCGCCGTAGTGAAGATAAAGTTGTGCTCTTGCATCATGCGGATCGGTGTAGATATGATCGATCCGGGAAGTATTGAAGGTCGATGCCCGCCGGATGATCCCGTGCACTTCGTAACCCTTATGGAGGAGGAACTCGGCAAGATACGAGCCGTCCTGACCGGTGATGCCGGTTATTAAAACTTTTTTAGATATATCACTCACCTTCCCGTCTTTGACGATCAGTAATTAGTTTGTACGTCCGCGATATATGAATATTGTATCATGAATAACTATGCAGAGCAAGGTATTGGTAAGATTGAGGCGAAAAGAGAACTACATTGACATTTGCCCCTTGGATGAGGTGAGAGTTTTTCACTAACTCTGCGGTCAGATTCCACCGGAGTTACATCTTAACCCACTTGCCGGGAAGTCTATCGCGCCTCTCGATGCTCATGCGGAAAGTGGGCGGCTCTTGAGGCCTGCGTCCGGGCCGTGATGGGTCCAGTTCTTCTGCAGTTATACCACTTATATGGGTGGTGCCCTCTCCCTGGCGGATTGCCGGGAGACGATGGAGCACAGCCGGGATTCCATCTGGCCGTCAGGTACTAGTAGCTGGCAATCGATGTGAGTATTCATTATGCTCACCACCCTCATCCTCGACTTCGACGGTGTCGTCGTCGAATCCATCCCCTTAAAGACCGTAGCGTTCCGAAAGGTCTTCTCCTTCGCCCCCGAGCACCTCGATGAGATCATCGAATTCCACCTCGAGAACGGCGGGATGTCCCGGTACGACAAGTTCCGGTATATCTATGCAAACATCCTCCACGAGGACCTCACTGCCGAACAGGAAGAGCACCTCGCAAGCGAGTACGTAAGCCTGATCATCGACGCCATGCTCACCGTCCCCTACGTCCGTGGCGCGGAAGAGCTCCTCAGAGACTGCTCCCGACGGCTCCCGCTCTACATCGTCTCCGCGACCCCCGAGGGCGAGATGCAGGAGATCGCCCGTCGCCGGGATCTCACGAAGTACTTCGTCCGGGTCTACGGCTCGCCGAAGACGAAGGCCGAGTGCATCAAGGAGATCCTCGCTGAGACCGGCGCCGCACCCGAAGAGGCCCTCTTCGTCGGCGACGCCCCGAACGACTGGGACGCAGCCCGCGCGACCGGCGTGCGGTTTGTCGCACGGATCCCGCCCGGTGACCCTGACCGATTTTCAGGCCGGCCGGGGGTGGAGGGGATCGTGGCGAACCTTCAAGAACTCCGGGAGTACCTACGGGAGGACATATGCTCATCCCGATCTCGTACCCCCTGAACCGGGCAGCGCCGCTTTACCCCGGCACGGAACCGCTCACGATCACCCGCACGAAGTCCTTTGAAGCGGGCGATGCGGAGGAGAAGAGCCTGATCACGTTCTCCAGCCACGCCGGGACACACATCGACCTCCCCCGGCACTTCTGCCCCGGCGGGGGATCGGTCAGGTCTCTCCTTGCCCCCGAAGCAGTCTTCGAACCCGCACGGTGCATCACCGTCCCGATCACCGGGGCGGAACCGATACGGATCTACGACCTCCTCCCCCACCTCGATGCGATCCGGACGTCGCGCGCGCTCTTCATCCGGACCGGCAGCGGCCGGGTCCGGGAGAGCGACCCGGACGCATACGCGAGAGAGCACCCCTGGGTGCACCCCGAGGTGCCGGGCTTCCTCCGCATGGAGAACCCGGCCCTCAGGCTGTTTGGGATCGACACGATCTCCATCGCCGTCCCGAGAGAACCGGTAGAGGGCGTGGAGGCCCACCGCGGGTTCCTCTGCGGATCGCCGCACATCTTCCTCCTCGAAGACGTGGATCTCTCCTACGGCCGGCTGCTTGAGGAGCCCTGGACACTGCGGGTCTACCCGGTGGTCTTTGACGACCTTGAGGGGGTGCCGGTTGTGACGCTGGCAGAATTTGATTAATGTGTAGTGATGTAGTGCTGCTATACGGCCTGAAGCGGTTGGTGTGGATGTACCCCCTATTGATAGGGTTTGGAATAACCCTGTAAAAAGCCTAGGATAGGGGAGTTGCTCCATATAGCGGCTAACCTGTTGCCCCAAATACTTCAGGTTGTGGAGATGGGTGCCTTTTCAGTCGTTGTCTGTAAATGATATACACTATTGCAACCCAGTTCAGCGCTTGGAAAATCAGTGGCAGCATTATGTTCGAGTTTACCAGTGCGCCATAGTTGAGCCAAAATAAGCTAAGCAGAGCAGTATCAGCAATCATGAGGAGAGCAAGTTTCTCAGGCTCACTGTTAGAGATGAACCAGTAAGCAAAGAATGGAAAGGCCCATAGGAAGTAATGCGGATAAATATTTTTATTGAGCATTATAAATAGTGCCACAAATAATGTTATGCTTTCGAAACTACAGTCCTCAAAGAGACCGTACTTTTTAATGATAAAATATGCTGCTACGAGCAGAACTGCTTGAAGAAAGAATGGCACTGTAGAAGAGTCCAGAGGAAGAGCGTTATAAATGGAGAATGAGTCCGGATATTTTGAGCCAGTAAACACGAGATCTTGCAGCGTTGCCTGAGCATCAAAGTACATGTAGGGTGCTATAATAGCAATGCAAGTGCCTAACAAAATGACACCGTATACTATGATACTCTTCCAGGCTTTTTTTACCCCGAGGAAGGCAAATATAGGGAATGCCACCAGAAGGGGGAAGAACTTGTACATTGCTCCAAAGCCAATGAGAAAAGACGAGGCTCCGAGTGAATCATAAAGGAAACAGTATATTCCCAGTATCATGAAAAACAAGGCAGCAGAGTCAAAGAGGCCCAAGACATCGGACGAAAGAACAGAGAGAGGCAGTAAGAGGTAAGCCAGGGCCATCTGTCTCCCGACAACCTCACTCGATTGTTTTCCAATGTGGTATAAAGCCCATGTCAGTGCCGCATCACCGAAAATGGCAGGCAATTTCGCTACGAGGATAGTGTCCCCGAATAACTTCAGAAACATTGCCTGAAAATAGGCATGCAATGGGGGATAGAAAAAGTCAGCATCCGCATACAACAATCTCCCTTCTAGAAGACCGTGAGCACCGATTAAATGTTCTGTGATGTCAGTGCCGTGATGCCCAGATATGACAGCGATAAGAAAGCGAAGTGAAAACAAGACGACACATGCAATGATAAATATTGTATAGTCGTTCCATAGCTTCGCGATGATATCCCTCATGTTCGCCAGCATGCTACTTTTAATCCCTATAATCAAATCCTATTCCCGGTAACACAGTATCTGTGCAACGTAAGATTATCCTGAAACTCGGTGCTTGTTAGGGGTGACTTTGTTTAACTATCCTATATGAGAATCACAGAGCGTGAGTGCCTTTTGGTGCTCTGTTTTTCAAGAGTTTAGACTGCTTGCAAATTTTTACTCGGCTCTTCATTATAAAGGTAGTAATTTGGGATCTTATATGCATTGCCATTCAGTGATTGTCTCAAAAACTAGTATCTACCCCCAGTCACAAGTTTAATCGTTAAAACACTGATCCTTCCATATCCTATCATTCGTCCTTCAGTGTTTGGACCGATGAATCTGTGGAATTTGAATAGCCCACAGATCCTATAAGTTCAGGTCTCTTCAAAAAGGGTGTTCAGTTCCCCGGCACCATCCGGCCGAGGTCCTCCTCGACCGTCGTGATCCCGTGGATCCCGAAGTTCTCGACGAGAACCGCGAGAACGCCGGGCGAGACGAAGCCCGGGAGGCGGGGGCCGAGGGTGATATCCTTGACGCCGAGCGAGAGGAGGCTCAAGAGGACGAGCACCGCCTTCTGCTCGTACCAGGCGATGTTGTAGGAGATCGGGAGTTCGTTGATCCCGACGCCGAACGCTTCCGCGAGGGCCTGGGCGATGACCACGAGCGAGTAGCAGTCGTTGCACTGGCCGGCATCGAGGACGCGGGGGATGCCGCCGATATCACCGAGGCCGAGGCTGTTGTAGCGGTACTTCGCGCACCCGGCGGTGAGGATGATCGTGTCCGCGGGAAGGGCTTCTGCAAACCGGGTGTAGTAGTCCCGCCCGCTGTATCGGCCGTCACAGCCCGCCATCACGAGGAACCGTTTGACGGCGCCGGCCTTCACCGCATCGATGACGGTCTCGGCTATAGCGAGGACCGGGGCGTGGGCGCATCCCGTAACCAGGTTGCCGCGGGAGAGGTCCGCCGGGGGCTCACAGCGCTTGGCGTGCTCGATCAGGGCCGAGAAGTCCTTCTTTCCGTCCGGCGAGGTGCCGATGTGCTTTAACCCCGCAAACCCAACGAGCCCGGTGGTGTAGACCCGGTCGCGGTAGGAGTCCTTCGGGGGAACGAGGCAGTTCGTCGTGACCAGGACCGGGCCGTTGAACCGCTCGAACTCCTCCCGCTGGAACGGCCAGGAGCCGCCGTAGTTCCCGACGAGGTGGTCGTACTTCGCAAGGCCCGGGTAGGCGTGCGCGGGGAGCATCTCGCCGTGGGTGTAGACATCCACGCCCGCTCCGCGTGTCTGTTCGAGGAGGTCGGCGAGGTCCTTGAGGTCGTGGCCGGTGACCAGGATGCCGGGGCGCGAGCCGGCCGAGGTTCGGACCGTCGTGATCGCCGGCGTCCCGTAGACCGTGGTGTTCGCCGTGTCGAGGAGGGCGAGGACCTTCACGCCGACTTCACCGCACTTCAAGACGTAGCCGACCATCTCTTCGACGGAGAGGTCCTCGAGCGTGGCGGCGAGACCCTCCTGCATGAAAGCCGTGATCTCCGCATCCTCGTAGCCGAGGACGGCGGCGTGATGGTAGTAGGCGCCGACCCCTTTGAGCCCGTAGACCAGGAGATCGCGCAGCGACAGGAGGTCGGTGTCCACGGTCTCGCGGGCGGCGACGATCTCCTCTGCCTTTGCCGCGATAGCCGCCGGGCTTGCCGGCGCCCAGGTGCAGGCCGCGGGCTCAGCGTTCCCGGCGGGCGGGAGGGCGTCGCGGATACGGGCCGCCTCCTGGATCGCGACTTCGAACCGTGCGGGGTCGAAGTTCACGTTGGTCAGGGTCGCAAAGAGGCTCTCCGCGACGAACCTCCCGGCTTCGGGGTTCCCGCCGCCCTTCTTCATCGCCGCAAGGTTCCGTACCGAGAGCCCCTTGAGGGTGTAGATCAGGACGTCCTGGAGTCCCGCGGTCTCTCCCTCTTTGCCGCAGACACCGCGCACGGTGCAGCCATGGCCCTTTGCCGTTTCTTCACACTGGTTGCAGAACATACGTACTCACTCCACGATATCTTTTTGATACAAAGTTTCTGTTAGATACTAAAGTATAAGGATGAGAAGGTTTCTCTAATTATACCATGCAGAGCGTCTGCACGGTCAATCAGACCGTCAAGTACCTCGGGAAGAAGTGGATGCTCCTGATCATCCTCGAACTCTACAAGGGGGAGGATTACACCCTCCGGTTCACGGAGGTGAAGGAGCGGCTCCCGGGGATCACGGCGAAGGTCCTCTCGGCCCGACTGAAGGAACTCGAGGAGGAGGGTCTCGTCGAGAAGCACGTGGATGCCGGGACCGTCCCCGTCAGGAGCGAGTACACCCTCACGGCAAGCGGGCTTGGACTCGTCGAGGTGATCAAGGACATCAAGCGGTGGGCGCTCCGGTGGAAGATCGAGAACCGGGCATGCGGGGCGCAGGACTGTCACGACTGCGTGCTTTAACTTGTGGGGTTGAAGGGGCGGGGCGGGAGGTCCGGTACGACTCTGGCGAGGCGGCCATGGTCTGCATGAGATCAAGAAGTCGGGATCGGCTGACCTACGCGGAAGAGTCCGCCTGACGCGTTTTCCGGAACTGGGGGATATCGTAGATCATAATCGACACTTTTATAGATTATCATCGAGTATGATCGATAGATGGACGAGAGGCTGCAGATCGCACTCGAGAGCCAGAACCCCTGGTGGTTTGGAAAAGAGTTTGAAACTGGCGTTGAACGACTTTCATTCTTTCCTCTCCTGAAACAGTATCTTGATGCACCTGAGGTGCTCCTCCTTGTCGGTGCACGCAGGACCGGGAAGTCGACGCTGGTGTACCAGATCATCAGTTCCCTTCTCAGAAGGGGTGTGCCCGGCAGGGCCATCCTCTTCATCACCATGGACGAACCCCTCCTCCTCTCGATGGCAGACGATCCCTGGCTGATCCGTCGCATCGTCGAGGACCATCTCGCCCGCCACCCCGAACTTGAACGGCTCTATCTCTGCATCGACGAGGTTCAGCACTATCCCGCCTGGGTGCCCACCATCAAGACTCTCTATGACACAACGAGCAGGGTCAAATGTATCCTGACCGGCTCCACATCCTCGCTGCTCAGGCAGGAGAGTAGCCGCCTCCTATCGGGCAGGTGTTTTTCCTGCTATGTGTACCCACTCTCTTTCCCTGAGTTTCTTCGTTTTCAGGGTATCCTGAACCCGACAATCATCGAGAAGAGGCATCATTTTGAGACCTACCTGAAATACGGTGGTTTCCCTCGTGTGGTCCTCGAAAAGGACAGGGACCTGAAGATACAGATACTCAAAAACTACTATGAAACGATCTATCTCAAGGATATCATCTATCCGAACAGTTTGAGGAAGAACAGCGAGATTGTAGACCTGCTCTATTATCTTATATCAAATGCCGGGAACGCCACCTCGTACAACCAGATTGCCAGGATCCTCAACATCGCACCGGATACCGTGAGAGAGTACATCGAGTACGCCGAGAATGCGTTCCTCCTGTGTCCCCTGATGAAATTTGATTATTCTGCAAAAAAACAGGTTGCAAACCCTAAAAAGATTTATTTCGTGGATCCCGGCCTGATAAATGCCGTTGCATTTGCATTCTCCGAAAATCGTGGGAGGCTCCTGGAAAACATTGTCTTTATCGCCCTGATGAAGAAGTATGGCGATATCTTCTACCACCGGGACCGCTACGAGTGCGACTTCCTGGTAAGGTCTGGCCGGACGATCGTCCTGGCCATCCAGGTGACGCAGTCCCTGCAGGATGACGTTACGAGGCACCGGGAGATACGGGGGCTTGTCGAGGCGATGGATGCACATGGCCTTGATGAGGGGACGGTCGTCACTGCGTCGGAGTCGGCGGAGACAACCGTCGACGGTCGGAGAGTTCACATCGTCTCGATCGCTGAATGGCTGGATGAGTTGTGACCGCTCTCTGGAACCTATGTGTACGCCCCTGGTAGTATGAACTGTGGAGGATTGTCGGCCGCTTGGAGCGCCACTCCTCCATTGACATAGATGATCTCGATGCATTCCTCAACTTCGCGATGAGAGAGATCATAAGGCTGACCGGAATAGACCCGGACAACGAAGAGGTCTGGAAAGAGATCTCCAACCAGATCAGGAATGAACCGCTGGTGTTAGATGTCCACGAGTTGCGCACTACCACGATCTTCACCCTGTGCGAAGGATTCTGCGATAGGTTCGAGGATGGCACCATCCTTGATCATTGCCGGGAGACCATCGAGAAACTCTACGACCACCCGGCAACACCGCTCGTACGGGGAGATGCACCCCCCCGGGGGGCGGCGATCGTATACGCGGGTTGCCAGAATGCAGGTCTGATTCGGCCGGGAAAGGGCGGATCTCCCATTGCAAAGGGGATCAGCTTCTTCTTTGACATTGAACGATCGTCGATCCGGAACAAGGTGACGGCACTGAAAAATACCTCTCCGATGGATAACTCTGCCGACAAAAGGTATCAACCAGGAGAACCGATACCTTAGTGGACAGAAACCGGATTTACCCATGATCGTTATTGGTATCGACCCCGGAGTGGCAAGAACCGGCTACGGTGTTCTCAGCACCGGCGGCAGATCTCCGGTGCCGCTGACCTACGGCTGCATAGAGACCGGCGCCGACCGCATCCACGAGGAGCGGCTGCTTGAGATCCACACGAGGGTCTCCGGTCTCTTCGACGAATACGATCCCGGGTGGGTCGCCGTGGAGCGCCTCTTCTTCTCCAGGAACACCACCTCGGCGATGCAGGTCAGCGAGGCACGCGGCGTCCTCCTCCTCGCCGCGGCACAGCACGGGGTCCCGGTTGCTGAGTATACCCCCAATCAGGTCAAGCAGGCAGTCACCGGGTCGGGGCGTGCCGATAAACATCAGATGCAGGAGATGATGCGCCGGCTCCTCAGGCTGGAGGAGGTGCCCCGGCCCGACGATGCCGCCGACGGCCTCGCGATCGCCCTCTGCCACATCAATACGGTGCAACTACGATGATAGCCCAACTCTCGGGAGAAGTGATATCCACCGGCGACCGGTGGGTGGTGATCGATATCGGCGGCGTCGGCTACCAGGTGCAGGTGACCGGACCGGCGCTGGAGACCCTCAGGCAGGCGCAGGGCCGCGTCACGGTCCACACCCACATGGCGGTCCGCGACGACGACATCCGACTCTTCGGCTTTCTTTACCCGCGCGAACGGGAACTCTTCACGATCCTGATCGGGGTCTCCGGCATCGGCCCCCAGATCGCCATGAACATCCTCTCCGGGATATCGTTCGAGGACTTTGCCGTTGCAATCCTCGACGGCGACGAGAAGACGCTCACCCGGATCCCCGGGATCGGGAAGAAAGGTGCAGGGCGCCTGATCCTTGAGTTGAAGGAGAAGATGAAGAAGCATGCGGATACCATCGCCGCCGGCAGGCGCCCGACCAGGGCCAACGACGCCGCGAGCGCCCTCATATCGCTCGGGTTCTCACCCCAGGAAGCAGGGGAGGCGGTCGATGCCGTCCTCCCGGGTCTTTCTGATGCGAGCGTGCAGGACCTGATCCGCGCTGCTCTTGCACACCTCCGGGAGCGCCGATCATGAACGAACGCATCCCCTCGCCCTCCCCCCTCAGCAGTGAACCCGACGACGCGGCGATCAGGCCGGCGCGCCTCGACGAGTTCGTGGGCCAGCCGCAGATCAAGGAGGCTCTCGCCATCGCCATCGCCGCCGCACAAAAGCGCGGCGAGTCCCTCGACCACGTCCTCTTCTCCGGCCCGCCGGGCCTCGGGAAGACGACGCTCGCCCAGATCATCGCGCGCGAGATGGGAGCCGGGATCAGGAGCACCACCGGGCCGGTGCTGGAGCGGCCCGGTGACCTCGCCGCCCAGCTGACCGCCCTCGCCCACGGCGACGTCCTCTTCATCGACGAGATCCACCGCCTCAACCCGGTGGTCGAGGAGATCCTCTACCCGGCGATGGAGGACTCCTGCATCGACGTCATGATCGGCGAAGGGCCGGGTGCACGGTCGGTCCAGCTCCCGCTGGAGGAGTTCACCCTCATCGGCGCCACGACGAAGGTCGGGCTGCTCGGTTCCCCTCTCCGCGACCGGTTTGGGTTCATCTTCCGCCTCAACCTCTACGAAGTTCCCGATCTCGCGAAGATCGCGGAGCGAAGCGCCGGGATCATGCAGATCCCGATCACCCCGGAAGGTGCGAATGAGATAGCAAAACGGAGCCGCGGGACGCCTCGGATCGCAAACCGGCTGCTCCGCCGGGTGCGGGACTTCGCCACGGTCAGGGGGGACGGGAGTATCGACGCCGAGACGGCCGATCGCGCCCTGACCATGCTCGGCATCGACCACCTGGGCCTCGACGACCTCGACCGGCGGATCCTCTCGGTCATCGCAGACGATTTCGGCGGCGGGCCGGTGGGCGTCAGGACGATTGCCATCTCGGTCGGCGAGGAGGTGCGGACCATCGAGGAGGTCTATGAGCCCTACCTGATCCAGATCGGGTTCATAAAGCGCACGCCCCAGGGCCGGGAGACGACCGGGGCGGCCCTGCGCCACCTCGGAAGCGGCCTCAGATAACCCCCATCTCCGAGAGCCTTTTCGGGAGGTACTCCTTCGTCACGAAGTCGAGCCCCCGGCTCGCGAACGCCTGTTGTTCCGACTTCATCTTCATGTCGAGTTGCAGGTTGATCTGGGTGCGCCAGTAGTCGGTTGCAAACCTCGGATCGGTCAGTTCCGCCTTCAGGGCGTTGATGTCCTGCTCGGTGAGGTGGTCGGCGGGGAGGTTGTAGTCGGATATGTCGGAGGGCTGCACCCCGATGAACTGCGCCTTCGGAGTCGCCAGAATATCCGACATATGAGCGCTCTTGATCGAGCCGTAGGCGACGCTCGCGTAGATCCGGTAGGACCAGGGGTCGCCGTCGGTGAAGACGACCACGGGGAGGTTGAGCGAGTCGTTGAGCCTCCGTAAGACCCGGCGGGTGGAGCGTGCCGGTTGCCCCTTGAGGTGGACCAGGATCGCTCCGTACTCCTCGTCGAACCCGTTCTCCATCAGACGGGCATACATACCGCCGGTCTCGATGGCGATGACGAACTTCGCGTCGTGGTCGACGAACTCGAGGTTGTCGGTGTTGTTCGGGATGGGGTAGCCCGCTTCCCCGACGTCATCCTGGCAGTGCATCTCTTTTGCGCCGCGGCGGGTGTTCTCCCGTATCCGTAGCGGCCCGAAGAGCGAGGCGCCGTCCTCCTCCGGCCGGAGGTGAAACGCCTCCCGCTGGACGTCGGTGATGATCTCGAGATCCTCGATCAGGTGGTTGCTCTCGTCCTGGGCGCCGAACTTCGCCTTCTTCCACCCCTCGGAGATATAGTAGAGTTCTCTCAAGGTCGACGACCGGTTCTCCACGAGTTGCTGCTTCAAGAACCCGATGAGATAGGCCATCTTCAGGAGATGGACCGCTCCCTTCTCGTTCGTTGCCGCCCGGGTGCTCTCTCTCTCGCCGTACTTCCAGACCTCGCCTTCGTCGTCGTACGCGAGATTTCGTTTCGTCCGCGTCGGCAGCCGGATGAACGGGACGATACCGTCCCGCATCTGGTCGTACCATCCATGGGCGATACCGACGAGCCGCTCTTTTGCGAGCGCGTCCATCTCTTCCTTAGACATCGAGATCCACCACCACTTTCTTGCCGTCTTCCACGCCGCGCAGGTCGAGCGACCCGTCGCCCGATCCGGTGTAGACGATCTGCCAGGTCTCACCGGCGCCGAGGGTGCGCCGCCAGACCTTGTTGTACTCCCCGTCCATATTGTCGACGAAGTCCGGCCGGGGCACCGCGTCCGCACCCTCATCCCGGGAGAGGTTATAGAGGACGAGGGGGACTTCCTTTGCCGTGTAGTTGTTCACGTTGATATGGACCTTCCCGTCGACCGTCCGCTTCTTCGCGACGACTTTTCTCATGATCTTTCCCTCGATCGGGGAGGTGTCGACGAGAGGGCGTTCCACGATCTCACTCACCTTTGCGGCGATATCGGGGATGATCGAGCAGATCGCCCGGGCGCGGTCGTCCTGCTGCTTCTTCTTGTCCCGCCGATAGAGGTAACTCTTGAGTTCCCGGCCGAGCTCCTGAAGGACGAGAACGACCTCGCGCTCGATATCCGGGATGGACGCGACCGCATCCTTGCTCTCGCTCGTGAAGGGGACGTTCGTGGACGCCACATGGACCATGATGAGCATCGGCCCCATGGGGAGGCCCTGCTGCGAGAGGCCGTAACTCTTCCAGTTCACCTGTGAGACACAGTTCGTGATCGCACAGGCGCCCTGCTGGTAGAGGAGCGGGACGCGGTTTGCGAACCGGAAGACCTGGGCGGCCCCTTCGGCGGGGACTTTGCCGCCGTAGCCGATCGCCGCCTCGATGATGAACGAGTGCCCGCCGTAGACCGCGCTCGGGCGGGTCCGGGCTTTGATGAAGTCGAGCTGGATCTCCTTCTCAAGCCCCCGGCAGATCAGATCTTCTCCAATCGGGGAGAGACACTGCTGCGCCGGCGGGGCCGGGACCTTCACGGCCTGCATGGCATCGAGGAGCCTCTTCAACTCGTCGGTATCGAGTTTGTTCACCTTCCGGGAGGGTTTGAGGTTGGCAAGCGCGATCATCTCGTCCGCGGTCTTCTTCCCGACCTTGGAGAAACTGCCGATGAGGAACTCCTCGACGGTCCCGGTGCTCGCCGCCGCGATCCGCTTCAAGGCCCCGAACTCTATCCCGTGCGGGTGGGGGAGGATGGGCTTTGGGCAGGGTGGGACTTCGCCCGAGACCCGCTCGAAGACAGTCACCTCGCCGTCGATATCGGTCGTTATCCGGGCGTGCGGGTTGACGATCGCCGTCAGGCGGAGGTAGTCCACCAGCCGCTTCTTCGCGGCGAGGGTGCTCTTGAACTGGATCTCGATCCTGGTCCCATGCGTCCGGTCCCAGTCGATCTCCTCGTGGCTGACGATCTCTGGCTCGTTCGTCTCGGTCTTTATCATCAGATCGAACCGGTGGGCTCTCGCCTTTGCCCCCGTCCGGGAGGTGACCCGTGCCGGGGTGCCGGTGGTGAGCTGCGCATACAGCACCGCCGCGGATATCCCGATACCCTGCTGCCCCCGGCTCTGCCGGATCTGGTGGAACCGGGAGCCGTAGAGGAGTTTTCCGAAGACCAGAGGGACGTTCTCCGGCACGATCCCGGGGCCGTTGTCCTCGACGGTTATCCGGTAGACCTCGGCGTCGACCTTTTTGATGCCGACAAAGAGGTCAGGGAGGACCTCCGCCTCCTCGCAGGCGTCGAGCGCGTTGTCCACCGCCTCCTTGATGGTGGTGATGATCCCGCGCGTCGGGGAGTCGAAACCGAGCAGGTGCTTGTTCTTCTCGAAGAACTCCGCGACGCTGATGCTCCGCTGCTGTTTGGCGAGGTCTTCAGCAAGCACCATGCCGCGCTACCTCAGCGATGGCGTCATCGAGGCTCCTCTCCTGCTGCTCGCCGGAGTGGAGGTCCTTGAGGGTCACCGTCCCCGCCTCGACCTCGCGCTTCCCGAGGACCACGGCGAAGTCGGCGGTCTTTGCGGCGTGGGCGAGCTGGGCACCCATCCCCCGCTGCATCAGGTCGACCTCGGTCCGAACCCCTGCCTCCCGGAAGGCACGGGCGACCTCGAGCGCCCGCGCGCGGGCATCGGGCGTGCAGACGACGCCGACGACGGGTTCGTGCGCGAGTTCGAACTCCCCGATGGAGACCATGACCCGGTCAAACCCGATGGCGAACCCGCAGGACGCGACGTCGTCGCCGCCGAAGAGGTGGGCGAGCCGGTAAGTGCCGCCGCCGAGGATCTGGTTCTCCGCGCCGAGGTTCTTCGCGAACCCCTCAAAGACCATCCCGGTGTAGTAGTCGAGCCCCCGGGCGATCCCGAAGTCCGGCCGGTAGTTGATGTTCTGGGAGTCAAGGAGCGCAAATGTCTCCTCGATCCGCGCGCGCTCCGGGACGTCGCCGATGATCTCGAAAACCTCGGAGACGTTGCGGCACTCTGAGAGAGCGGCAAGGGGTTCGGCAAGGTGGGTGAGGTTCTTCTCGGCCAGCGCCGCTTCAAGCCCTTCCCGGTCATGCTTGTCGAGGAGGGCCATGATCGTCCCCCGGTCGCCGGGCGCGAGCTCGGAGAGGAGATGCTTCATCGGCGCGAGGTGGCCGACGTGGAGGTCGAAGGTGACGCCGGTCGACCGGAGGGTATCGTCGCCGAGCATGATAACCTCGGCGTCGGCGGACGGGGTGTCCGCACCGATCAGCTCGACGCCGAACTGCCAGAACTGCCGGTAACGGCCTTTCTGGGGGCGCTCGTAGCGGAAACAGTCGGCGAAGTAGCACCAGCGGATCGGTTTCGGGAGGACCTTCCCCTCGTTGACGTACATCCGGAGCACCGCCGCGGTCACCTCCGGCCGGAGCGTCAACTGCCTGCCGCCCTTGTCCTCGAAGACGTACATCTCCCCGATGATCCCTTCGCCGGACTTCATCGTGAAGAGTTCAAGGTTCTCGAAGTCGGGCGTGCAGACCTCCCGGTATCCCCACCGGCGGGCCGCTTCCCGCATCCGCCGCTCGATCAGTCGCCGCCGTTCCATCTCGTCGGGTAAAAAGTCCCGTGTTCCCCGTGGTTTCTGAAGCATTCGATATTCTCCTGAATTAAAGTCTCTTGCGCGAACCCTTATCATTTATGCGCTCTGCACTGCCGAAGAACCGCTCGCGGGCACCTTCGCCGTGCAGCCAGACGTTCTCCCTCTCGACCCGGCCCTGGAGGTAGAGCGCAAGGAGGACCAGCCCGAGGCCGAGGTACTCCCACGCTTCGGCGTATGCGGTCACGAAGAAGCCCAGCAGGGCGAGCGCCGTGTAGGGAACCCCGAGGTATGCCGCCTTCCGGTAGCCGGGTAGGCCGGTGCGGTAGTATATCCGCAGGTCGCGGAGCCAGAGGAAGATGGTGACGGCAACGCCGAACCCTGCGACGTAGGCAAGATAGGACATGAGATGAAGTAATATTATACTTCCACCCCTATTTTTGTTATCGAACTATGCTGCCGAATGCCACCATCAGGGACATCCTCCGGATGTATCGTAACGGCGAGGTATCTGAGGACGAGGCGGCGAACGCCCTCGAAGGGCTCCGTATCGAGGTTCTCGACGGTATGGCCCGGATCGACACCGGGCGGAGCGTACGCTGCGGGATGCCCGAGGTGGTGCTCGCCGAGGGCAAGCAACCGGAGACGTTCGCCGATATCATGCTCGCGCAGGTGAAGGCTGCCGGAAGGTGCGTCGGAACACGGGTCTCGCCGGCGCACCTCGACGCCCTCCGCGCCCGGCTGCCGCCGGACGTCCGGATGGAGCACCGGGAGGCGGCACGGGGGGTCATCCTCTCGACGGAGGATCGGCCGGCTCCCCGGCGGGGAACCGTCGCCATCCTCACAGCGGGAACGTCTGATGTCCCCGTCGCCGAGGAGGCGCGGCTGATCGCCGAGGAGATGGGATGCGAGGTCAGGACGGCCTACGACGTCGGGGTGGCCGGGATTCACCGCCTCTTCTCGGCTCTCAAAGACCTGATACCAGCGGACGTCTTCATCGTGATCGCCGGGCGGGAAGGGACGCTCCCTGCGATCGTCGCGGGGCTCGTCGACCGGCCGGTGATCGGTGTCCCGGTCAGCACCGGCTACGGCTACATGGGCGGCGGCGAAGCGGCGCTTGCGAGCATGCTCCAGGCGTGCTCGGTGCTTGCGGTGGTGAACATCGATGCGGGGTTCACGGCAGGCGCGTTTGCCGCGCAGGTCGCGCACGGGGGTGACCGGGAATGAGCCGCGGGTTCTACATCGGGCGGTTCCAGCCCTACCACAACGGGCACCAGTCGGTGCTGGAACGGATAGCCTGTACGGCCGACGAGATCGTCATCGGCGTGGGGAGCGCCCAGGTCTCCCATACCGTGGCGAACCCCTTTACGGCGGGGGAGCGGGTGCTGATGCTGACCCGGTCGCTCGCCGACCTTGACTGCCCGTTCTATGTCATCCCGATCGAGGACGTCCAGCGTAACGCCCTCTGGGTCGCCCACGTCCGCTCGATGACCCCGCCGTTCGACTCCGTCTATTCGAGTAACCCCCTCGTTGTGCAGCTCTTCACCGAGGCCGGGTTGAATGTCCGGTCGCCTGAGATGCACGAGCGGCTGACGCACTCCGGGACGGTCATCCGGCAACGGATGCTCGACGGTGAGCCCTGGGAGCACCTGGTCCCTCCAGCTGTGGTGGACGTCATCCATGAGATCCACGGTGTGGAACGGCTGCAGCGGATCGCGGGGAGCGATTGACGGGCGTAACCCTGATGAGTAAGCCCGTCCAAATCGGATGAATCATGTTCAAGCAACTGCGAGACCTCTTCCGGCGAGCCGAACCGGAGGAGGAGAGCCTGAAACTCTCGTTCGATGACCTTCCTGCGTGGCTCGACGCCCGCGATGAGGAAATCGGGCGCGAACTCTCCGGTGCGACGGACCCGCCGCGCGAGGGGATCCGGAGCGCCCTCGATCATCTCAGGGAGGCGATCGCCGGGATGGAGAGGGCGGAGGGGAACGAAGAGGTTCATCCCCGGCTCCGCGACATCTCGAAAAAAGCGCTTCCGGGGTTCACGAAGTCTATGGGGCAGATCCTCTCCCACGAGCCAACTGGTGACCCTGAAGCGTTCTACGCGACCGCCGCCGAGATCCTGAAGGGGTCGCTCAAGGCGCTGAAGGGGCAGGGGAAGTACCTCTCCTCCGTCTACCCGGACGAGATGAAGGAGGTGCGTGCAGCCGTCAAAGACCTGGGGCGCGAGGTCAACGCGATGACCGAGGCGATCGGCCGGGCGCGCGCCGGCCGGCAGCAGGTTGAAGACGTGTGGGAGTCGCATGTGTCCATCACCCGGATCCGCGAGGAGTATGCCGCCGCCGACGGTGATCTCCGGAATTATCGGGCGGCGGGCGCGGAGGCGGAGAGCGCGATCAGGAAGGCGGAAGAGGAACTCGCCGTCCTCAAACAGCGCCCGGACTACGCCCGCAAGCAGGAGATCGAGGAGAGGATCCGGGCGCTCGCCGCCACGGAGAGGGAGGCCGGACGGGAGATGGCGGCTCTCCTGACCACCGCCGCGCATCTCTTCCGGAAGGCCGGGAAGGTGGCAGAAAAGGCGGGGGATCGCGCGGCGGCCGCATCGATCGACCGGGCGCTCGACGCGTATTCGGACGATGAAAACGACCCGGTCGGCCCGACCGAAGCGGCGATGCCGGTCGTTCTCGCCATGATCCGGCGAGAAGATCTCCCCCTCAAGAACCAGGATGAAGTCCGCCTCTTCTCCGACGCCGGGACCCTGCCTGCCGCGATGAAGCGGGCGCTGGAGCAGCAGCAGGACGTCCGGGTGAAGCGGGCGGCAGAGGAGGAGATTCTGGCCGCGCTCCCGGCGGTGGTCGAGGAGCAGCGCCTTGAGGCCGTGCTCCCGGGACTGCGCCGGGAGGCCGAGGCGAAGGTTGCGGCGAAGGTGCGAGTGGAGAACCAGCGGGATGCGTTGCAGGCCTCGTATGCCGCAGAGTGCGAGAATCTCCGGTCACGCACGGCCGCCGTCGCCGGTCGGGACGTGGAGATCGGGATACCCGATCTCCCCGCCGATCGGTGAGACGCGGCTTCCGCCGGGGGAAACGCTGTTTACTCTTCCCGCATAACTATGATACAAGGGCGATCGATTGACGAACACTATCACATCATCCGGAACAGAGTCACGCCTCTGGATAGCGGTTCCTGCGGTCTCGTTTTTGGGGATCGGGATCGGGCTGCTGCTTGCATCCCGCGGTTTTCCCTATGCTGTCTGGATAAACGCAGGTGTCGCAGGATGCGTCATCGCCTCGTTCATCCTGTGCTACCAGGCCTACCAGAAACCCCGGCGGGACCTCGTCTCGCTCTTCACGCCGCTCTTTGCGATTCTCATCCTGGCTATACCCAATGATATCAGTTCGGGCGGCGTGGTTGTGCAGGTAATCTTCGCGGCAACGATCACCTTCCTTGCAGTCAGGGTAGAGAAAGCGTTTAACGCGCCGAAACCACAGGAGAAGACAATGAAGCAGATGCTCAACGAATATATCGACCGGGTCGGCCCGCTCCTCGCCCGGATTGATGAGGAGACCGGTCATCTGGTCGCACAGTCCCTGCTGACGTATAAGTTCGGGCTTTATGCGAACGCGATGGAGAAGAGCACGGAGGCGCTTGCCCGGCTCGACGCGATCACCCCGCGTCCCGGAACGCTGGAGCGTGCGCTCTTGATTCTCAGGGAGCGTGCCGGCGGCTTTGCCGACTCAAGGGTGACGACGAACCCCGAGCATGTCTTCACGGAGGAGGACTACGACGATCTCGCCGTCCGCCTCGCAAAGGACCAGGTCGACGACCCGACCGTTCTCGACCTCGACAACGCGCTGATCCTGCTCTACGTCGTCGGGATCGAGACCTCCCCCGATGACGAGCAGGCGCTTGAGGAACACCAGCGGTTCGTCATCCAGATCCTGGAAGGGTATAAAGAGAAACTGACCCGACGAGCGGACTGACCGAGGGGTCTCCTCCGCGGTCTCAGTACGATAGCGGTGCCTGCAGACGCCGGGGCGGTATATGTCACGAGCATATCCGACCGGGACTCCACTTTTTCTCCAGCATCTTCCCCTGCAGTGGACCGTGGGGGTATCGCCATTCGGGGAGGCGGCCCGCGGGGAGGGGGGCTTGCCCCCTCCCTGTCTCTACCGTGTAAGCCCTTCCGTCACCCCCACCCCGCCCGCGCTTCGCGCTCCTCCCCCGCCCACGAGGGGCGGGGGCAGTTGTATGGCGATTGCCGGTGGAAAGCCGTGCACGGTCCTTCTCCCGCGTCTCCCCAAATAGTGGACCGTGGGGGTATCGC
>JAEWLJ010000022.1 GCA_023393455.1 Methanobacteriota archaeon
GGGGGGGTGTGGGGGGGGGTGGGGGGGGGGGGGGGGGGGGGGGGGGCGGCTCCGCGCCGCCCGGCCCCGGCTGGAGCACGCCAAAGCCTGCCGCCACGCCGACCCCCATTCCCAGCGCCCCCGACCGGATCGTCAGGGTCAGTTCGGCCGACGGCGCCATGACCCTCATGGCGGTCGATGCCGCCGGTGATCCGCTCTCCGGGGTGACCCTCGCGGTGCTCGATCCGGCCGAGATGCCCGCGCTGCCCGGTGGCATATACACATTTGCCGGGTATGCCTGCATCGCCGGGCCGGAGGATGCCGCCTTCTCCCCGGCGGTGATGCTTGCGTTCAACTTCACAGAAGATCAGTGGGACGATCTCTCAAGCGGCGGGCAGGGCGCCCTCGTAGTGCAGCAATACAATCGCTCGACCGAAACCTGGGAGGAGGTTTCCACCACCGTCTCCCCGGAGACCCGGAGTGTTGAGGCCGAAGTCCTGCACCTCAGTGTGTATGCGCTCTTTGCCGCGGCACCCGAAGACGGGGCGGCAGAGGCGGCCGCCGCCGATACCGGCCCAGGAACCACTGCCGGGCGGGAGATCCCGTACACACAACTCATCCCGGGCCTGCTTGCCCTCGTCATCGCGGGGGTGGGGGCGCTCCTCTACTTCCGAAAGGATGAGCCCTGAAAAAAGTGATGGAGGGGGTTACCCTCTCCGCTTCCTTCCCGCGAAGAGGAGGAGGAGCGCCGCCCCGGCAGCCGCCGCACCGAATCCCGGTGCCGCCGTCGGGGCGGGGTTCACCGGCTCCGTGATGCCGGCCAGCCAGGCGGCGCTGGTGTCGGGGGAGAGGAACTGGATGCCCGCAAGGGTGTAGCCGCCGGGAGCGCTGGCAGCGTCGTAAACTCCGGTAGCGGTGAAGGCCGTGCTCCACAGGGGCGTCCCATCGGCATCCGTTCCGAGGACGAACCCCTCTCCGCTCCCCACGTTCGTGCCTGCAATGACATATCCGCCGGAGGGCCGCAGGGTGACGGAGTACCCGGAGAGCCCCTCCATGTTCCGGAGCCAGACCTGCTCTCCGTCTCCATCGACGAGGCCGTACCAGTAGTTGCCCGAGTAGACGAACCGCCCGTCATCGGTCTCCTCGACGTCGAAGATGACCGGGACCTGGTAGTTCTCGTGCCAGAGCGTGTTGCCGTCGGCATCCAGGCGAGTGAGGAAGCCGTCGCCGATATCATAGGTGAAGGGCGACTTCGTGCCCCCGATGACGTATCCACCGTCGGCGGTCGCGATTCCTGCGTTCGCGGAGAGCCCCGGGAACGTCCGGTTCCAGACTGTCATGCCGTCGCCGTCGGTCTTTACGATGACCGCCGTCGTCTCGTTCTCTGAACCCGGCGGGTTCCAGAGCCACCCGATTGCGGCGTACCCGCCGTCCGCGGTTACTGCGACGGACGAGACCTTCATCCCCGGGATGACCTGCCGCCACTCCTCTTCACCGGCGCCGTTCGTCCTGATCAGGAACGAAGAACCCTGGTAGGCGCGTTCCTGGTCCGACCCTGCCGCAGAGATGTTGTAGCCGGCGGCGATGTATCCCCCGTCGGCGGTCTCTGCAACCGAGGCCGGGGAGATTCCGGGGATGCTCGCGTTCCATACCTCATTCCCCTGCCCGTCGGTCTTCATGAGCAGCAGGTTCGCGCTTCCCCCGTACTTCTCCGCAAGGGTCGAGCCGAGAACGATGGACCCGCCATCCGCTGTCGGCGCAACGGCGTCGAACTTGTTGTTGCTCTCCGGTGCGAACGTCGCGTTCCAGGCGACCTCCGGTGAGGTCTCGCTCGCAGAGACGATCCCTGCCGGCAGCACCACCGCGATGAGCAGCGCCGCGAGGATCGTCCCCGACTTCCAGAAGTCTCGGACTTTCTTCGTCATGAAATCGATCACTGGTTCGGTGCGGCGCGCAAAAAAGGGTAGTGGTTCACCCCGGCAATCCTTGCATTAATGAACGTGAACTTCCAATACCTTTAGCACGTGTTGGCAACATTCGACGGAACCTGGGTGCGCCTCGGCGGTGAAGGGCGGACGCTCTACGAGCAGGGCGGCTACGGCAGGATCGAGGGAACCGGTCTCCGCCTCTCTCCCGAAGAGGCGCTCTACCTCATGGAGCGGGGCAAGATCGACGTGAAGGAGTTCAGTTTCGATGCCCTTCTCGGCCTCTTTGCCGGCCAGCCGAACTTCATCCGCCGGTACCTCGTCTACCGCGACATTCGCGAACGGGGATACGTGATTCAATCCGGCCCGCAGGATTTCCGTGTCTTCCGCCGCGGCCACAAGCCCGGGGTCGGAAAGTCCCAGTACCTGATCCGGGTCCTCTCCGAGCGGGACATCGTCAATTTTGATCGGTTGAGCCAGGACGTGCTTGCCGCGGTCAACATGAGGAAACAGTACCTTCTCGCGGTCGTCGACGACGAGGACGAGTTGACCTACTACGAGGTGCGGGTGCAGGTTCTCCCCGGGATCGGGGAGCCTGCGGGGTGCGCGACGGCGGTGGAGGCCACGCTCTTCGGGACCTACGCGCTCGCCCATCTGCCGCCGGGAACTCCGGTCGAAGAGGACTGGTACGGCAAGCGGCTCGACGCCGAGCGGCTGCTCCTCCGTCCGGTCGAGTCGATCTACCTCATGCGCAGAGGCTGCCTCTCGGTCGTGCGCGACGGCGAACCGATGACCGCAGAGCGGTTCTTCGACGCGGCGGCAGAGAAAGACGCCGAGATCCATGAGAAAGAACGGGTCTTCTCCGACCTCCGGGAGAAGGGCTACATCCCCCGGACGGGCTACAAGTTCGGCCACCACTTCCGCGTCTACTCGGGAAAGATGAGCCATTCCGAGATGCTCGTTCACGCGGTTCCGTCCGGGACATCCACGCCGATGAGCGGTGTCTCCCGCTCCGTCCGGCTTGCTCACAGCGTCAGAAAAAAGATGTTGTTTGCCTGCATATATAACACCGATATCAGATACGTCGAATTTGCCCGAATAAAACTGTGAGCGTCAGCACATGCATTCAGAACTGAACCCGTGGTCGAACAACCAGACCGTCGATGTAGACAGACTCTTTGCCGAGTTCGGCATCGAGCCGATCCGTGAGGCCGCAGAGAGGCTTCCCGAAGTACCGTCGTTTATGCGCAGGGGTATCGTCGTCGGGCACCGGGACTACAACCTGGTAGCCGACGCCATCCGGAACCGCACCCCGTTTCACGTGCTGACCGGGTTCATGCCTTCAGGCCTCCCGCACCTCGGGCACCTGATGGTCATGAAAGAGGTCGTCTGGCATGTCCGTCAGGGCGGAAACGGCTACATCTCCATCGCCGACCGGGAAGCGCATGCGGTTCGCGGCATATCGTGGGAGAAGTGCCGCGAGTACGGGAAGGAGTATCTCAAGGCCCTATATGCGCTCGGTTTCGAGGGCACGGCCTACTACCAGAGCAAGAACGAGCGCTTGAAGGATCTTGCGTTCGAGGCGGCCACGAAGGTGAACTTCTCGGAACTTGCGGCGATCTATGGGTTCGGGCCCGATACCTCGCTCTCCCACGCGATGAGCGTCGTCACCCAGGTCGCCGATATCCTCTTCCCGCAGCTCGACGCCGGCCCTGCGCCCACGATCGTCCCGGTCGGCCTCGACCAGGACCCGCATATCCGGCTCACCCGGGACGTGGCCTACAAACTCCGGATGTTCACGGTCGAGGATCGCGGCGCTCATATCAGCGTCCGGTCGAAGAACGCTCCCGAGGAGGCTATCGAGGCGGTGCACCGCGCCTTCTCCGGCTCGAAGAAGTATGCGGGCCACGTCGACGTCACCGGCCTTGTCCAGGAGCAGGTCGAGGACGCCGTCAGGAAGATCGAGATCGCTCACGGCGGGTTCGGGTTCTACCTCCCCTCGTCGACCTACCACATCTTCATGCCCGGGCTCCAGGGCGGGAAGATGTCGAGCAGCGTGCCGGAGAGTTCGTTCGGGTTCTACGAGCCCGATAAATCGGTCAGGAAGAAGGTGATGGGGGCGATGACCGGCGGACGGATGACGCTCGAGGAGCAACAGCATCTCGGGGGCGAGCCGGCCGCCTGCTCGGTCTATCTCCTGAATCTCTTCCACATGCTCGAAGACGACGTGGAGCTCGCTGACCTCCACCGCCGGTGTGAGAGCGGCGAACTCACCTGCGGGCAGTGCAAGAAGGAGACGTATGAGCGCGTGCAGGCGTTCCTTGTAGAATTACGGGATAAGATGGATTCGGTCGAGCATCTTGCAGAGGAGGTGTGACGGTGGAACTGACGCTGAACGAGAAGAAGCTCCTGGTCGCCCTGGGGGCGACCGGGTCGGCCGACGCGGCCGTCCTTGCGGAGAAGATGGATACCCGCCGGGAAGCGGTGGTGCAGTATGCGAACCTCGCCGGTGAACGGGGGCTTGTGGATGTGGACAAGCACGTCTCCCGGCGGTATCTCCCGACGGAGGAGGGGCGGGCCTATATAGAGAAGGGTCTTCCCGAGCGGCAGGTGCTCGAGAGTTTCGAGGAGACGATCCCGATGCGCGACCTCCAGCGCCATCCGCTCGCAAAGATCGCCATCGGCTGGATGCGCAAGAAGGGCTGGATCGCCATCCGCGACGGGGTCGTGACAAAGACCGGCGCGACCGCCCCGGGCCCCGATGAGGCCGCGTTTGCACGGCTCTCCGGGAGCGGCGCGATCGAGGATGGCGTTGGGGTCGGCGACCTCGTGAAGCGCGGGCTCGCCATGGAGGAGGAAACCGTCGCCTACACCGTCTCGGTCACCCCCCGCGGCCGCGAACTCCTCGAGGAAGGGCTCGACCTCCGCGAAGAGGTGGAGACGCTCACCCGCGAGCAGATCCTCTCCGGCGAGTGGAAGGATCTCCCGCTCCGGCGCTACGACGTCACGAAACTCCCGAAACGCGCCTACCCGGGCAAGACCCACCCCTACCAGCGCCTCATCGACGAGATGCGCCGCACCCTCTTCGATATGGGCTTTGAAGAGATGGCGGGGGGGATCGTGCAGAGTTCGTTCTGGAACTTCGACGCTCTCTTCCAGCCGCAGGATCACCCGGCGCGGGAGATGCAGGACACCTTCTTCCTCGGCGAGCGCTGGCCGCTCCCGGCGGGATACGAGCGCGTCCGGGACATGCATGAGCACGGCGGCGAGACCTCGTCTACTGGTTGGGGAGGCACCTGGAGCGCCGCAAAGGCAGAGCAGTGTGTGCTCCGGACGCACACGACGGGTCTCTCCATTCAGCACCTCGCCGCGAACCCGAAGCCACCGGTCCGGGCGTTCTGCATCGGGAGGGTCTACCGGCGGGAAGCGGTCGACCCAACTCACCTCGCGGAGTTCGAGCAGCTCGAAGGAGTCGTGATGGACGAAGGTGTGAACTTCCGCCACCTTCTCGGGTTCTTAAAAGAGTTCTACGCCAAGATGGGCTTTGAGAAAGTCCGGTTCCGGCCGGGCTACTTCCCCTACACCGAACCCTCCGTGGAGCCGGAGGTCTATGTCGACGGGCTTGGCTGGGTGGAACTCGGCGGCGCGGGCGTCTTCCGGGAGGAGGTGACCGCGCCCCTCGGGATCGAGCATCCGGTCCTCGCGTGGGGCCTCGGGATCAGCCGGGTGGCAATGCTCCGGCTCGGCCTGCGGGATCTCCGGCAGCTCTACCGGAGCGACGTCGAGTGGGTCCGGGAGACGCCCACCTACGGCGGGAGGCGGTGAACATGGCAATAATCACGTTACCCTACCGGTACCTGGAACGGCTGGCCGGGACCGACCGGCAGACGATCATCGACCGTGTTCCGATGATCGGGGCCGACATCGAGCGGATTGAGGACGACCACGTGGACGTCGAGTTCTTCCCGGACCGCCCGGACCTCTACTCTCCCGAGGGTGTCGCCCGGGCGATGCGCGGGTTCCTCGGTATCGAGGAGGGGTTGCCGGCCTACACCGTCCGCCCTTCCGGAATCACCTTCTCGGTCGACCCCGGGCTTGCCGGTATCCGGCCGTATCTCGGCTCAGCCGTGATCCGGAACGTCAACCTCGACGAGGAGGCGATCGAGAGCCTGATGGCTCTCCAGGAGTCCCTCCACTGGGCGGTCGGGCGCGGTCGGGGCAAGGTGGCGATCGGCGTCCACGATCTGGACGCGATCACGCCGCCGTTCCGCTACACCGCCTCGCCCCGTGAGCGGTCGTTCGTCCCGCTGGACTTCGAGCGGGAGATGACAATGGAGGAGATGCTTGCCGACCACCCGAAGGGCCGGGACTACGCTCACCTGGTGGAGAACTTCGATCGGTTCCCGCTGATCGTCGATGCCGACGACCGGGTGCTTTCTTTCCCGCCGATCATCAACGGCGAACTGACGAGGGTCACGTCGGCGACGAAGAACATCCTGCTCGACTGCACCGGCACCGACAGAAAAGCGGTGATGACGGCAGTCAACATCATCTGCACGGCGCTCGCCGAGGCCGGGGCGACGGTCGAGAGTGTCACTGTCGAGGGAGAGGAGATGCCCACGCTTGCGCCGACGGAAAGGGTCGTCTCGGTCGCGGAATGCTCCGCCCTCCTCGGCCTCCCCCTCTCGGGAGATGAGATCTCGCGGCTTCTTCGCCGGATGCGGTTCGGGGCGGAGCCTGAGGGCGATTCAAGGGTCCAGGTGCTCGTCCCCTGTTACCGCGCAGACATCCTCCACGACTGGGACATCTTTGAAGACGTGGCGATCGCCTACGGCATCGAGAACTTCGACGCAGTCCTGCCGGCGACCTCCACGGTCGCGGAGGAGCACCCGATCAGTGCCATCGCGGGAGCGGTCAGGTCGGTGATGATCGGCCTCGGGTATCTTGAGATGATGCCGTTCACCCTTGTGAGCGAACGGGTGCTGTACGAGAAGATGCAGCGCGAGCCCGCTCCCGGAACCCTCAGGCTGCTCCACCCGATCAGCGAGGAGCAGACGGTGGTCCGGACCGACCTCCTTCCTCTCCTGATGGAGATGCTCCAGGCGAACAAGCACCGCGAACTCCCGCAACGGCTCTTCACGGTGGGCGATGTGGTCGAGGACTGCGTCACCTCCCCGCGGGCCGCGGCGGTGAGCATCCACCCGGCGGCCGACTTCTCAGAGGCCTATGCGGCGGCGGACGTCCTCTGCCGGGAACTCTCGCTCTCCTACACGGTCACGGAGTCGGCCGACCCGGCGTTCCTCGACGGCCGCCGCGGCGATATCGTCGTCGACGGGAGAAGAGTGGGGGTCTTCGGGGAGGTTCACCCGGCCGTTCTCAGGGCGTTCGACCTCGAGCACCCGGTCGCGGCGCTCGCGCTCGACCTTACAGTCGTACCGGGATACCCCGTTCCGCCAGGTAATCCTTCACCTGGCGGACGGTGAACTCGCCGTAGTGGAAGACGCTTGCCGCAAGGCAGGCGTCGGCCTTTCCTTCCGTGAACCCTTCGTAGAAGTGGTCGAGCGTCCCCACGCCACCGCTCGCGACCACCGGGACCCCGACCGCTTCCGAGACCGCTCTCGTGACCGGGATATCGAACCCCTCCTTCGTCCCGTCGGTCTCCATGCTGGTGAGGAGGATCTCGCCCGCCCCGCGCTCTTCAGCCTCCGCCGCCCAGGCGACAGCGTCAAGCCCCGTCCCCCGGCTTCCGCCGTGGGTGACGACCTCGTACCAGCACTCCCGGCCGTCGGCGAGGGTGATCGGGGTCTTTCCCGGTGCCGTCTCGTAGCTGCGCCGGACATCGACGGCGACGACGATGCACTGGGTTCCGAACCGTTCCGCACCCTGCGAGATCAGGCCCGGGTCGGCGACGGCGCTCGAGTTGATGCTCACCTTGTCCGCGCCCGCCCGGAGGATCTGCTTCATATCCTCGATCGTCCGGATGCCGCCGCCAATGGTGAGCGGGAGGAAGAGTTCGTCGGCCGCACGCTGCACGACATCGACGATCGTGCTCCGGTCCTCTCTTGTGGCGGCTATGTCGAGGAAGACAACCTCGTCCGCGCCCTGCTCGTTGTAGCGCTGGGCGAGTTCCACGGGATCACCGGCGTCCCGCAGGCCGACGAAGTGCGTACCCTTGACCACCCGCCCGTTCTTGAGGTCCAGGCAGGGGATGATCCGCTTGGTCAAAACCATGCGTAGTGGTTTTGAAGGCGGAGGTGATGAGGGTTTGGTATCTCTTGCAATCCCCGGGAGGGGTATCAGGGCAACTCTGTTTCACCTGCGTAACCCCCCCGATCGATACTCCCTGATACCGCCACGTACTGCCCCGCCCCCTGGAGCGGAGGCCCCTTGGAGCGGGGTAAACACCGGCGACCCACTCCCCGCAGTTTTAAGTAATCGTGAAAGATACTTTTACAAGCAAACCGGAGGATATCCGGGCAGGATAACAGGTCTGGTGGTTTTTATGGAGTCTGGGGATCTAAAGATTGCGTGGGCGCGGCAGTATATGCCGGTGCTCTCGTCCATTCGGAAGCGTTTTGTCGAGGAGAAGCCTTTTGCCGGCATGACTATCGGCATGGCCCTGCACGTCGAGGCAAAGACCGCGGTGCTGGTCGAGACACTCGCGGCAGGCGGGGCCGAGGTGCACATCACGGGGTGCAACCCTCTCTCGACCCAGGACGACGTATCGACGGCGCTCAACACCCGCGAGGGGATTCATTCCTATGCCCGGCGGGGGGCCGACGTTGAGGAGTACTACGGGGCCATCGACCGGGTGCTCGACGCCCGGCCTGCGGTCACCATCGACGACGGCATGGACCTGATCTACCGCATCCACACCGAGCGTCGGGATGTTCTCGACTCGGTCATCGGCGGGTGCGAGGAGACCACGACCGGCATCCACCGGCTCCGCGCGATGGCGCAGGAAGGGGCGCTCAGGTTCCCGGTCGTCGCCGTCAACGACACCCCGATGAAGCACTTCTTCGACAACGTCCACGGCACGGGAGAGAGCTCGCTTGCGTCGATCATGATCACCACAAACGTCCTCATCGCCGGCAAGAGGTTCGTCGTCGCCGGCTACGGCTACTGCGGGCGGGGGCTCGCGCAGAAGGCCCGGAGCCTCGGCGCCCGCGTCATCGTGACCGAAGTGGACCCCCGCCGGGCGCTCCAGGCGCACATGGACGGGTTCGACGTCATGACGATGGACGAGGCGGCACCGTTAGGCGACATCTTCGTCACCACCACCGGGAATACGAGCATCCTCACGGAGCACCACTTCCCGGTCCTGAAGGACGGTGCAATCCTCGCGAACGCCGGCCACTTCAACGTCGAGATCGACGTCGACTGGCTTGCGGCGCACGCGGACTCTGTCGTCAACCGGGACGGGATCGACACTTACGTGCTCGGCGGGAAGGCCGTCCACGTCCTCGCCGAGGGGAGGCTCGTGAACCTCGCAACACCGAAGGGCATGGGCCACCCCGTCGAGGTGATGGACCTGAGTTTCGCCGTCCAGGCTCTCTCCGCCGAGTTCATCGCGAAGCACGGCCGCGAGCTCGCTCCCGGCGTGCACGATGTCCCCTCCGTCATCGATGAAGGGATAGCGCGGCTGAAACTCGCCACGCTCGGTATCACGATCGACCGGCTGACACCCGACCAGATGACCTACATGGGCAGCTGGACGATCGGGACCTAATATCCTTTTTTTCACCAATACCCACGCAACGCCGCCGGCCCCCTGCGTGCTACCGTCGCGGTGTTCCCCCGGCGGCCTTATCGCTGCTTGCCTGCCACCGGCATAACGACCCTTCCGTATCCGGTACCTGGACACATTTTTATACTCGCCGGGCCGGTAAACCAAATATCGTTTATATGGGCTCTAAATCAGCTAAATTAAATATAGCGCGCCGCAATCCTCTATGAACTAGGTGTCATTATGATGAAAGTCCCAACTCAGGCAACTATTGTTGCCGTATCTCTTCTGATGATCGCCGGTCTCCTGGTCGCGGGATGCACGACCGCCGAGCAGACAACCGAAACGACAACCCTCACGGTCTTTACGGCCGCATCGCTCACGGGAGCCTTCACGGATATCGGCAAAGCCTACGAGGCGCAGAACGAGAACGTCAAGGTCGTCCTCGTCTTCGACGGCTCACAGACCCTCCGCACCCAGATTGAGCAGGGCGCGAATGCGGATATCTTCGTCTCTGCGAGCACGAAGCACATGAAGGCGCTCCTGGACGGCGGGTTCATGGACAACAGCACCGTGGCCCCGTTCCTCGGGAACAGTCTGGCCCTGATCGTCCCGGCCGATAATCCGGCAGGGATCACCGGTGTTGCCGACCTGAACAAACCGGGCGTGAAACTCGTCATCGGCACCAAGGACGTTCCCTTCGGCGACTACACCCGGCAGATGCTCGAGAAGATGGCCGCCGACCCGGCCTACGATCAGGCCTACAAGGACACCGTGATGGCGAACGTCGTCTCCGAGGAGACGGCGGTGAGCTCCGTGGTGCCCAAGCTGGCGCTCGGCGAGGCGGATGCGGCGATCGTCTACAAGTCGGACGTTTCAAAAGACGACCTGACCAAGGTGACCCGGTTCGATATCCCGGCCGAGTACAACGTCGTGGCCACCTACCCGCTCGGCATCCTTGCGGAGTCGGCGAGCAAGACTGAAGCAGCGTCGTTCATAGCCTTCGTCCGGGGTCCGGACGGCAGCGCCATCCTGACAGAATATGGTTTTGACCCAATCTCCGGCTGAACACTGGAGATCCGCGCACGGCGGCCGGACGGTGTTATGGAGGGCGGTCCTCACCCTTCTCACCGCCGCCCTTCTTGCGCTCTTCCTCCTCTTCATCACGCTGCCGGTAGCCTCGCTCTTCCTGAGGATATCACCTGAGGAGTTCCTCAGCTCCCTCACCGAACCGGTGGTGCTCGATGCGCTCTCGCTCTCCTTTGTCACCGCGACGGTGAGCACGGTGATCGTCGTCCTCTTCGGAACGCCGCTTGCCCTGGTGAATGCCCGGCGCGACTACCGGGGCAGGGAACTCGTCGACACTCTCACGGATCTCCCCATCGTCCTCCCGCCGGCGGTGGCGGGTCTCGCGCTGCTGATGGCCTTCGGTCGCCGGGGCGTGGTCGGGCAGTACCTCGACCTCTTCGGCATCCAGATCGGGTTCACCACGCTTGCGGTGGTAATGGCCCAGGTCTTCGTCGCCTCGCCGTTCTACATCCGGCAGGCACGGGCGAGTTTCGAGGCGGTCGACAGCCTCTACGAGGATGCGGCGCGGACGCTCGGGGCCTCCCCCGGGACGGTCGCCCTCCGGATCACCATCCCGCTCGCGTGGGGCGGGCTTGTCTCCGGGGCGATCCTCTCGTTTGCCCGGGCGCTCGGTGAGTTCGGTGCCACGATCATGTTTGCCGGAAACTTCCAGGGCAAGACCCAGACGATGCCGCTTGCGATCTACACGACCATGCAGGGAGACATGAACGCTGCGATCAGCCTCTCTATCATCCTCGTCGTGATATCGTTTGCCGTGATATCCGCCGTGAAGATCGTCACCCGGAGGAAGTACTGATGCTCTCCATCCATGCCGTCCGGAGACTGCGGGACTACGTCCTCGATGTCACGCTCTCGGTCCGGCCAGGCGAGACCCTCGTCCTCATCGGTGAGAACGGGTCGGGCAAGACCACGGTGCTGAACCTGATCTCCGGCATCCTCACCCCTGACGCGGGCGAAGTCACCCTCGGCGACCGGACGCTCTTTTCGTCTGAAGAGAGGATCGATATCCCTCCCGAGAACCGGAAGGTCGGCCATCTCTTCCAGTCCTACGCCCTCTTCCCGCACATGACCGTCGCCGAGAACGTGGCGTTCGGCCTCCGGTGTCGGAAGGTTCCCCGGTCAACGATCGCCTTTTCCGTGGCGAACCAGCTCCGCGCGATGCACCTCTCCGATCTTTCGGACGTCAACGTCGGCCGGCTCTCGGGAGGCCAGCGGCAGCGGGTGGCCCTCGCCCGGGCGCTGGTGCTCGACCCTGACCTCCTCCTCCTCGACGAGCCGCTCGCCGCCGTCGATATGCGGGCGCAAGCGACGATGCGGAGCGAACTGTGCGACCGGATAAAGGACGCCGGCATCCCCTGCATCGTCGTCACCCACAACCTCCGCGACGCCCTCGAACTCGGCGACCGGCTCTGCCTCCTCGAAGACGGGCGGGTGGTGGCCGACGGAACGCCGGGGGAGGTGCTCTCGATGCGGGAGAACGGGTTCATCGCGAGTTTCGCCGGATAAGGCCCCACAACGGCTTTATGCCCCCTCTCCCCATCACTGGAGATACCGGGGGCCCGAAGTCCCGCCTCGCCAGGAAACGATCATGAAGATGGATATGGTGTCGATCCTCGCCCTCCTCGCGGTTGCCGCGCTCCTGCCGGGATCGATCGCAGGGGAGCTCTTCATCGCGTTCAACGAGTCGCACGCGGAGATATACCAGCAGATGCTCGCAGAGAACGCATCTGTGGGCGAGTACTACGAGCGGGTCTGCCCTGAGTTCCTGGAGGGCATGCCCCCGGAAAAACAGGTCGCAATCGGTATGGCCTCCCCCGGGCCCGGGGTCTGTGGGGTGCCCGTCCCCCTCTATACTATCGGCCTCCTGGCTCTCTTTGGCGTCGTCATCCTTGCCCTGCTCGCGGCGGTCGCTCTCGTCCTGGAGCGGGTTTGTAAGAAGAAGGAGTGAACCTCACCCCGCCCGGCTCGCCGGGCCCCGTGCGCAGTAGAGGTACTCCTGCGCATACCCCGCGTACTCCCCGAAGTAGTCCCGGGCAAACCGCCGGATCCGCTCGTACTCCGCCGGGGTGCACCCTTTCCCGGAAAGGTCTGTGAGGTAGGTCTCCCCCACGATCCGGCGTATCCAGACGTCGACCGGGAACGCCTCGAAGAACCCGAACGCAAAGAGGAGAACGCAGTCCGCCGCCTTCGGCCCGATGCCCCGGAAAGCCATCAGCGCCTGCCGCGCCTCCTCGAAGGGGAGGGCGGCGACCCGCTCCGCCCAGTCCGGGTCATCGCTTGCCGAGCGGGCGGCCTCGCAGAGATAATCCGTCCGGTAGCCGAGTTTACAGTCCCATAATTCCGACCGGGAGACCCCCGCGAGCGCCTCCGGCTCCGGGAACGAATACGTCGTGCCGGAGGGCCCGTCTATCGCCTCCCCGTAGCGCTCCGCCATCAGCGCGACCCGCCGCTTCACCGCCGGGATGTTCGTGTTCGTGGCGCAGAGATAGGAGACCAGGCACTCCCACGGCGGTTGCCTGACAAGCCGGAGGCCGCGACACTCCCGGATGGCGGCGCCTATCGCCGGGTCGCGGTCGATCGACGAGAGGATCGCCGGGAGATCCTGATCGAGCCGGAAGTAGTCGCAGACGAACCCCGCATCCGCCCCCTCGAACGTGACGAGGTCTCCGTCCTGGCGTATCCGGACGGCCCGGCCGTCGACGACGCCCTGCCACCACCCCTCCGTCTTCTCCCAGCGAAACGCCTGCCCGCAGGCGAGTGTCAGGTCGAGGTCGAAGGGCTGGTCGGGCCGGAGTTGTATCGTTGTCATGGCCGGTCAGTCCGGCGGAAGAAAAAGAAATTATTCTTTCTTCTCATCCTTCATCTGCTGGTAGACGCAGGACTGGACGTCCTGGCCGAGCTTCCCGATAGCGTCCGCCCGGCAGCGTGCGCAGTGACGCATCTGCTTGATGTAGGGTTCGCACCGGTCCTGCATCTCCCGCTTCTCCTTCGGCGTCGGGGGGGTTATCCCGGCGAACTTGTACTGCGGGATGATCGGGATGACATTGAAGGTGAACGCCCCCATCTCGCCGACCTTCTTCGCGATCTCGGGGATGTGCTCGTCGTTGATCCCGGGAATGTAGACGGTGTTTACCTTGACGAGCATCTTCTTTGCCACCGCCATCTCGATCCCTTTCATCTGCTGGGAGAGGAGGAGTTCGGCCGCCTCACGCCCGTGATACTTCTTCCCGCCGAACTCGACCCAGGAGTAGATCTTCTCTCCGATCGCAGGATCGATGGCGTTGAGCGTCACTGTGACGTTCCCGACATCGTACTTCGCGAGTTCCTCGATCGACTCGGGGAGCACAAGACCGTTCGTGCTGATGCACATGATCAGTTGCGGAAACTCCTCGTGAATCAACCGCAGCGCCTCGAACGTCTCGGGGTTTGCGAGCGGTTCGCCCGGCCCTGCGATCCCGACCACCTTCACGTAGGGATGCTCCTGCATGACTTTCCTGACAAGGTCGAGCGCCTCCTCCGGGGAGAGCACCCTGCTCGTCACGCCGGGTCGGCTCTCGTTCACGCAGTCGAAGTCCCGTATGCAGTAGTTGCACTGGATATTGCACTTCGGAGCGACGGGGACGTGGCACCTCCCGAAGGCGTGGCACGCTTTATCTGAGTAACAGGGGTGCTCGCTGATCTTGCGTAACTGCTCAGGATCGTAGGGAACCTCCCTGCCCTGGACCGTCGCGGTCCGGTATTCGTCGGCCATATAGTTGATCTATGTGCCGGAGGATATTTTATACTGATGGTTACCGGCCTACCCGGGTGGGCCGGTAAAGAAGACCGTAGAGATCAGGCCGTCTCCTGGCCGAGACCGGACGGGAGGCGTTCCTTACCCGTCTCCCGTGCATCCGGAACATGCACCGCCTCTCCGTCATCGACCCCTGAGAAACACCTTTTTATGCAAGCAGGTAGTTGAATGTGTGCAGACTATCTGCATGGTTGGATTATATGGAAGAGAGATACCCCCGTAGGGGCCCCGGATCGTTCCAGGACCGGCCCCGTGAGTTCCACAAAGCAGTCTGCGGTGACTGCGGCAAAGAGTGTGAAGTTCCGTTCAAGCCGACGGAGGGTCGACCCGTCTACTGTCTCGACTGCCTCCCAAAGCACAGAAAACCCCGGTTCTGAGTAGTCAGTAAACGTACTGTTTCTTAAAGTGAGTGATATTCCAATGGAAGAGAGATATCCCCGAAGGGGTCCCCGTTCCTATGACGACCGGCCCCGTGAGTTCCACAAAGCAGTCTGCGGTGACTGCGGCAAAGAGTGTGAAGTCCCGTTCAAGCCGACCGAGGGCAGACCTGTCTATTGCCTCGACTGCCTCCCGAAGCACAGAAAACCCCGATTCTAACCCTTTTTTTAACCGCCGTCACACGACGAGCCGCCTTCGCATCAGCCTGATGGCGAGAAGGAAGAAGATCACGGTAGCCGCCGCGATCCAGGCGAGGTTGAGGAGGTTTACCGGCGAAAACGCCGCGAGCGTGATCGCCCGGTTGATGCCGACGACGTGCGTGAGCGGCAGAGCGGCGAGGGCGAAGTACTGGATCGGTTCGGGGAGCAGGTCGAGCGGGAAGAACGTCCCCGAGAAGAGGAACATCGGCGTGATGAAGAGGAACGAGGGGTAGTTCAGCGCGTCGATGCTCGGTGTGATCGCCGTGAAGCACATCGCGATGCCTGCAAAGAGGAGACCGGCGAGGAACGCGAAGGGTATGAGGAGCAGGGACGACGGCATGGCGACGACGCCAAAGATGAGGAGCACGGGGAGCATCAGTGTGGCGTAGATCATCCCCCGGGTGGCGCCCCAGAGCATCTCGCCGGCGATCACCTCGTCGATGCTGACGGGTGTCGCGATGATCGCGTCGAACGTCTTCTGGTAATACATCCGGACGAACGACGAGTAGGTGCACTCGAAGAAGGCCGAGTACATCACCGATATGGAGACGAGGGCGGGTGCGATGAAGACGGGGTATGGTATTCCGTCGACCGCCTCGATATACGTCCCGAGACCGAATCCCAGTGCCAGGAGGTAGAGGACCGGCTCGACGAAGGGCGGGATGAAGTTCACCTGGTAGGTCCTGAGGAAGGCGTCCCAGTTCCTCCGCCAGACGCTCTGGACTCTCGCGGTGATGTCGATCATCGCTACTCCCGCAGGCTCCTCCCCGCCATCCGCAGGAAGACGTCCTCGAGGGTTGCCGGCCTGACCGTCACCGCCGCCTCGTGCCGGCAGACCTCGAGCAGTTCTTGTGCGATCTCGTTCGGGCGATCCGTGAAGACCTGGAGGACGTCGCCGGCGAGGTCGTAGTTCACCCCGAGTTCTTCCAGGCGGGCGACCGCCTTCTCTGTCCGCTCGACCTCGACGACGTTGCTCCCGGCATATTCCCGGATGAGGTCCGCCGGGGCACCCTCGATGAGGATCCTGCCGCGGTCCATGATCACCAGCCGGTCGCAGAGGCGTTCCGCTTCGTCGAGGTAGTGGGTGGTGAGGACGAGGGTGTTTCCTTCGGCCCGGAGGCTCCTGAGTTTCTCCCAGATCAGGTGCCGCGCCTGCGGGTCGAGCCCGATGGTGGGTTCGTCGAGGATGAGCAGTTCCGGTTCATTGATGAGCGCCCGGGCGATGATCAGCCGCCGTTTCATCCCGCCCGAGAGGTTGTCGACCAGGACGTCCCGCTTCTCCTCGAGTTGCATGAACGCGAGGAGTTCGTCGGCCCGTTTCTCCGCCTCCCGCTTCGGTATGCCGAAGTAGCGGGCGTAGATCAGCAGGTTTCGGTAGGCCGAGAAGTCCGGGTCGAGGTTGTTCTCCTGCGGCACCACCCCGAGACGGCTCTTGATCTGGCGGTGGTGGGTATCCACGTCCATCCCGAAGACCTCCAGGGTTCCGCCGGATTTGGGGGAGATGCACTGGATCATCTTCATGGCCGTCGTCTTCCCCGCTCCGTTCGGGCCGAGAAACCCGAAGACTTCCCCTTCTCTGACCCGGAAGGCGATACGGTCGACCGCGACGAGGTCCCCGAACCGCTTCAAGAGGTCGTGCGCTACGATGACGTCCCCGATTCTCTCCTCCTCCTGAAACGTCAGTGAAGTCGTGCGACTACAACATTCTTTCGCTCACCCCTTCTGCTGCGCAGGGGATTGCCGGCCAGGGTGCATGCCGTATTTGCCGGAGATTCAGGCTTGGATTCCGGTTTACCGGGACGGAGCCCCCGCAGCCCTTTTGGCCCGGCAGAGTAAATCGCTCTACAACCACTCCTACCCACGCGAACGCGGACCACGTCCGCGATCTCCTCCAGGGCGCGATCCGCACCTCCGCCCACTGCTCCATCTCGAAGGACGAGGAGATCACCATCAACTATGGGGGGCTGGCGGACTGTTCCGACCCCGTCTGGTTCGATGCGATGGAGTGAATTCTTTTAACGCCCGGAGTCGCGACGATCTGTCGTTTTACACGCATTTTGCTCCGGTAAACCCCCGGGAGAGAGCGGTCTTTCCCGGTATCCCAAACCGGTCGCCGGGAGACCGCCTCATCCTCTCCGGGCAGTTCAGGCTCGCCTGCCAAAATCTCCAGTGGAAATCAAGGGGCTTGCACAATACTCTCTATATTGTGGGTATTATCTCGATTCTCCGTTGCAGCTGCCGACCCCGGTAATCGTCCCGCAGGCTGTGCGGGTAGCTCAGAATCGTCCTTAAAATTGGATGACCTGAGGGATTAAGGGGAAGTTTGGGGATATCGCAGGCGGGTGTCCGGGGTGTAGGTGTGTGAGGGGAGAGATGCGGTCAGGGCGTGCCGCAATCCGGCTGCAACGACCATGCCGGCCGATATGCCGTGCCGGTGCTCTATCTCCTGATGACCAGTTGCACCCGCTCGGTCCGTACGATGCCCCCTCCGGTCGCCGTGACCACGGCGTCCACGGTCGCGGTGGAGACGAACGGCGGGAGGTCGGGGGCTGCGACCTCGTAGGTGAGCGGCGGGTAGGGTGGGGGGATGGTGCCGAGGTCGTGGTTGTCGCGGTACACGCCACCGAGCGCCGTAGCGGATACTTTGACCTGGACGGGAGCGTCGAATCCGTCTTCGGGATGCACCGTGAGGGTGAACCGGATCGTATCGCCGGGCCGGGCGGTGGCGGATGCCGGGGTGACGCTGATCGAGAACGTGCGGGACGCAACCTGCACCGGGGCGCCCGTCGTGACCGGGGTTGCTGCCGGGACGGGAGGCGGGCCCGGCTCTCCGGGAGGGGGTGCGGCCCCGTTCGCGAGGAAGGCGTAGGCGACGGCGAGCACGGTCACCAGGGCGCATATGGTGAGGGCTATCAGCAGAGGAGGGTATTCTCGTACCATACGTTCACGGTGGGTATGCCGGTAGAACGGTTGCCTGCGTACTTATGTGTTGGCACCCCGGCCGGGGCAAAAGAGGTGAGTGGGTTTTCAGTCGACGGCGACCATGACCTCGGTCGACTTGACCACTGCATGGACCTTCTTGCCGACGGCAAGCCCGAGGCTCTCCGCGGACGTCTTTGTGATGACCGAGACGAGTTCGCCGCCGCCGTCGAGAGCGATGACGACCTCAGCAGTGACCACGCCCATGTTAACAGCCTTTACTTTCCCGGGAAGCTGGTTCCTTGCACTTAACTTCATGATGCACCACCCAGCTCTCGGGTTTATATTCATTTCGATGCCCGGGCCCCGGTGCGGATCCTCACTGCAGGCGGTAGTGTACAGCAGCGATCTGCCGTTCATTCAACCAAAGGGAGTCGAACGGCTCTCTAGTATACGGTTTTTTCGGAGAACGAGGTTGAACCCGGGAGATGGGGAGTTAACTTCCGGGGGCGGGATTCACGCATGAGTAAGTTCAGCCCGGAGCGGGCGGGATCGTCGGCGTGGTGGTGGCGGTGATCGTGAGGGTGATGGGCAGGGGTGAGCCTCCTCTTGGGGATTTTGGAACGGTCACCGGAGCGTTATGTGCCCTGAATCATGTGAGATATTCTACAAAAGCAATGGGCCTGGCCGGATTCGGACCGGCGATCTTCTCCGTGTAAGGGAGACGTCATAACCAGCTAGACCACAAGCCCCGTGGATGCCTCATAGTGTTTTGCACCGTGACGGATAAACGTGTTGCCTGGCGGTGATTCCGGGGACGTCGTGTCCGTGCTCTTCCGTCGCTCGCGCTCGCAAACCTCTCCTCGACCCCCCCCGTCGCCCGTGCTTCGTGTTCCTCCCGCCCCCAGGGGGGCGGGCAGTGCGTGGCGATATCCCATGAGCCGTGTGCGGATCCCAGGCGTTCAGCTAGGAGACCGGTCGCAGAATGCCTCGTTGAAGGTACCCCTCTGGAGAGCGTTGAGGAGATGTATCAACAGGGCCTAAAAAAAAGAGTTCAGATGAACCCGAAGGACTTCAGCGTCACTTCGGGGTTGACGGCTCCCACGTGGTAGACCTTGCCCTCGGAGAGCTCGTTGATGACGACCTCAGCCGGGGAGAAGAGCGAGGTGTCGATCTGGTAGAAGTCGAAGTTGGCTTCCTTGAAGATGTCGTAGAACGGCTTCCCGTATCCCTTGGACGTGTTGCTCGGGATCTTGTCAAGGTAGTCCTTGATCTCGGGGGCTTTCATCGTCAGCATGATGCTCCCGTGGTAGATCGTCGCGTCGTTCGTGCTGCCCATCGCCTTCGTGCCGTCCTTCTTGACGGGCGCGATCGGGGCGTGACCGATCCCGGCGGTGATCTTCTTCGTGTCAAACCCGAGCTCGTTCAACTTATAGACCGCGGTCTCCACGCAGCGGCCGGCAACCTGGACCGAGCCGACGATCGATGCCGTCGGGGCGACGACCGCGCAGGTGTTTGCCACGTCCACGTTGCACTCTTCGGCGATCTTCTCCATCACCGCGGCGTTCGGGAGGTGGTCGCTCTCGAGGCAGATGACCGCGTAATCGAACTCGTCCTCGTACTCGATCACCTCATAGGTGTGCTTGGGCTTCAGGGAGAGCGCCCGTGCGGGGCCGCTCCCCATCGCAAAGTACTTGTTGACGTTGATCGTCCAGCCCGCCTTCTGGGCGCCGAGGCACGCAATCGACGGGAAGTCGGTGCTGACCTCGATGAACGGAATGGGGAACTCCTTGATCCGGCCCATCGAAATGCCGACCTCGCCGAGTCCGCCCATGCAGATCTCGGTGAACCGCCTTCCCGTCAGGTACCCGCCCGGAGTGCTGACGCCGCAGTCAACGATGCGTGCGCCATTGTCGAGCTCGTGCGGGACGGCATTGAACTCCTCGGCATACTCGAAGAGTTCCTCAAAAATATCCAGTGCCAGTTCGTTCACGCTGAGCATGTGGAAAACCTCATCAGAGTACAAACGGCGGGGGAACTGATAAGGATTATGAAATCGTCTGCTCTTGCCCCAGGTGCTCCAGCACGCGCCCGGGATCGTACCGGAGGCTGATCAGCCGTGTCCGCCCCCTTCCCTGGCGGTAGTGGAGGTTTAGGAGCCGCATCGAATCGAACTTCTGGATGATCTCGTAGAACTTGGTGTAACTGACCCCGCCCATCTCTTCTTTTATGAAACGGTAGACGTCGCCGGCGTTCATCTCCTTATCGTCGCTGGCCGACATATCCGCGATCCTGGCCAGCACCTCCCGCTCCTCGGCCTTGAGCGCCCGTAGCGAGAATGCGAGGTGGAGGTACCGGGAGACCTCGTATGCCTTGCAGACGTCTTCCCGCTCGACCGACCGGCGCGCCTCCCTCTCGGCGTTCAGGGCCGCACGCTTCAGGAGGTCGATGCCGACGCGGAGGTCACCGCTCTTCATCGTCTGCTCCACCACGAGATCCAGCATATCGGGCCGGAGGACGTTCGGGTAGAGGCCCTGCAGGACGCGCTCCTCGAGGATGCCGTGGACCTCCTCCTCCGAGTAGGGGGGGAAGTAGATCTCGGTGGGGCGGAAGACCGACGCCACCCGTGCGTCGACCTCGTTTTGCAGGGTGACGGACATATCGCTGACGATGGCGACGACACCGGTCCGGACGCCCGGATAGGCCTCGTGCGAGCGCAGGAGGGGATAGAGCACCTGGTTGATCTCGTTCTCGTAGAGGAGATAGTTCGCGTCGTCGAGCGCCACGAGGAGCACCTGCTCCTCGCGCTGCAGCACTTTCGCTATGGCGTCGAAGACCTGCTTGAACGACGTGCCCGACGGTGGCGGCGGGTGCCCGGTGACGCGGCGATAGATCTGGGAGAAGATGGCGAACCGGGTGTTGTCGATCTGGCAGTTGATGTAGACAGGGACGAGTTTCTTCGTGGCCTCCTCGATCTCGGCAAAGAGCATCTTCACGGTCGTCGTCTTCCCGGTTCCCGGGAGACCGCGGCAGATGGTGTTGAGCGGCCTCGCTCCCCGCATCCCGGGCTTGACCTGAAACGCGAGCTCCCGGATCTGGGTGTCACGATGGTTGAACTGCTCGGGGACGTGATCGATCTCGAATACTTCGGGATCCCGGAAAAGCGTCTCGTCCCACATGAGCAGGTTCTTCTTCATTATACAATCCTCGGGTATGGTAGTATTTAAACCCTCCCGGTTGGGTTCTCCTCATCGCGCTGGTTTTGCAAGGATTATGGCTGTTCCATGCACTTTTTGCAGAGCGTCTTGCTCATGAAGAGCCGGGAGAGTTTCGCCTGCGATTTCGTCACTTCCGCACCGCAGGTCTCACAGACGTCCTCCGCTGGAGCCTCGGACGGCTTTTCCGGAACCGGCTCCTGGTGCGGCGGTGCCTGCACCGGGGGTGCCTCCGGCTTTGCCGGGGGCTTCTCCTCCGGTTTCTCGGGTGGCTTCGAGACCAGGGGCGGCTCCGGGTGCTCGGGCGCCGGTGGGATCGCCGCTGCGATCACCTCCGGCGTCGGGCAGGCTTTCTCCTCTGGATGGACCGGTTCTGTCACCGGAGCAGCCGGTTCAGGGGTCTCCTCCGGGCGGGTCGGTTCCGTCACCGGGGCGGCCGGTTCAGGGGTCTCCTTCTCCGGGAGCGGTACCCGCGGGGCCGCGGGCCTTGCCGCGAGAACGCGGCGCCGGTATGCGTCCACACGCTCGGTGGTTGCCTGATCGCCGCGCCCGAGCCGGGCAAGGATCCCGTCGAGGAATGTGATAAGGTCGTCCACATCCTCGTGGGTCTCTACATCCCCCTCGACTTCGAGACGGAGGTTTTCGTAGTTCTCGAGGTTGATGGTGATCCCGATGGTGACTTCCTTCTTGCTGGACATATTCCCGAATAATATTGTATTTCTTTATATACAATTCCTCCGGCGGCCCGTATCGCCCCGCCGAACGGCTGGTCCGGCCGCTTTCCTCCGCCCCGGTGCCGGGGGAGACCGGGGCCGGCGATCCCGCCGGCGCCCGGGCATCCGGGCCGGTTCCGGCTGCTCTCCGCATGCACCCTGAAGCCCCGCTGATGGCGGCGTATGGCAATTTCTTTGCGCATGGATTTTTATACCTCTGCCGCTATATCCGCGACGAGTCTCCGGCACCCTGCCCGGAACGATCTCTCCGAGGAGCGTGATGACTACCTACCTGCGTCAGAAAGCGTCAGACCCCCTCCGGCCACGCCCCCCCGCCGCGAACCTCTCGTTCGTACTCCTGGTTGCCGCCCTTCTGCTCGTCCAGGGTGTTGCTGCCGTACCGATCATTGTTGCGGCGAGCGACGGCAGCCCGGCGGCTAAAGCCCGGGCAGACTACACCTGCGACGGCCTCGACGATCAGGCGGAGATCCAGGCGGCGCTCGACGCACTCCCGCCGGGCGGAACAGTCGTCCTCTCGGAAGGAACGTTCAACTGCTCGGGCAGCCTCGTCCCTGCCGCAAATGCGACGCTTCTTGGGCAGGGGCCGGATAAGACGTCAATCGAGTTCAGCCGGAACGGGCTCTTGAACGTCTCAGAAGAGAACGTCGTCCTGGATGGGTTCCGCGTCCGCGGCTCAAACTACGTGAATGCGAGCACGAACACCACCCTCGACCTCACCCGGTGGCACGGCGTCGTCACCATCTACGCGAGCCATGCGAAGATCCACAACATCACGGGCACCGCAGACACAAGCATCCAGGCGGTCTTCCTCCTGCTGCACGATCCGAACGTCTATGCTCCGGTCCTCGAAGAGATCGAGTTCGTCAACTGCAGGGCTGCGGATACCGGGACGTATGGATTCCTCCACAACGCCTGGGGAACCGAGAACACGACGATCCGGGACGTCCGGTACGAGAACTGCGCCGCGATCAACTGCGGGAGCGCCGGCGCGTTCAACCAGTGGGTGACCGGGTTCAACTTTGCGGAGTTAAACGACATCGACGGCCTCCGGGTGACAAACTGCCTTGCGGAGGGGAACCTGGAGTCCGGGTTCCACTTCGAGTGGGACCCCGAGAAGCGCGACTGCGTCTTCACAAACTGCGTGAGCAAAAATAACGGGCAGAAACCCTATCCCGACGACTACCTGATAGGAGACCCGGACTTCTTCGGGTCCGGATTCTACCTCCCGGGAGGGGAGGTGGCGCTGGTGAACTGCCGGGCGGAGAGGAACGGTGCGTTCGGGTTCTACGTCATTAACCCGGAAGGCATGCTCCTCTACAACTGCACCGAGAGCGAGACCGGTCGCGACTCGGCCGCCGGCGTCTCTGCAAAGCCCATATCCTACTGCATCCTCCAGTCCCTGCCCGTATCGAGGAACCCCTCCATCGTGATGGATCACTGCCGGAGTCTCGAGTCGTACGGCTGGAGCCTCTTTCTCTGCGGCACGGAGAACGCGCTCATCAGGAACTTCACCATCACCGACCCGGCGGGCCTCGAGGGGGTCGGGGCGATGCTCGGGTGCCCCTCCCACGAACTCCCGGTGAACTCGACGATCGATGCAGGCATCTCCGACTCGGCCATCGATCTCACGGCATCGGGAGACCGGCCGCAGACGCTGATCTCCATCGTGAACAACCGAAACGTCACATACTCCGGGAGGGTCGTCTCCGACGCCCCCCGTCCGGTGGCCGTCGAGTGGACGATCGAAGGGGGTACGGACCTGACCGATCTCGAGGTGCTGCCGGCCGGCGGCGCGGCATAGGGTTCCGGGCCGGGGGAAGCATCATGCGTAAATACCCCCGAACCGGCCGTTTTCCTCCCGGACTCCCACGAGGACCCCGCCGGCGCGGGGGGGCCGGCTAAACCCTTAAATGGTACTTCCGTGCCATAGGGGTATGATCCGGGGTGGCAGGCGTAACCGGGCTCTCGCGGCTCCGCACGATCCCCCGGCAGCAGCAATAACGAAAAGGTCGGTTCCATGTCGGCAGGACTGCAACTAGGAGAGCGAGAACGGCGCATCCTCATCGCCATCGCGATCATACTCGCGGTGATCGTCGCCGCCGTGCTGATCCTGCACTTCTTCCCTCCGGTGCCGCCGCCTCCGCCCCCGCCGCCTCCGCCGATCACCCCGATCCCGACGACGCCGGCGGTGCCCCCGGAGGTAGCCGGGCCGACGATAGTCGTTGCGGCAGGCGACAGCAGCGCTGCAGCGAAGGCCCGGGCCGACATCGTCTGCGACGGCACCGACGACCAGGTGGAGATCCAGGCGGCGTTCGATGCACTATCCTCGGGCGGCACGGTCGCCCTCCTCAAAGGCACGTTCAACTGCGCCGGGAGCATCTACCCCGGCGCGAAGACCATGCTTTGCGGGGAGGGGGCGGATGCGACGTTCATCGAGTTCACCGATAACGGCCGGCTCCTCGTCACCCGCGAGTCCGTCACGCTCTACAACTTCCACGTCAGGGGCACCGGATACCCGAAGGCCGAGCCCGATCTCTGGCTCGGCGTCGTCACCGTCTACGCGAGCCACGCAAAGGTTCTCGCCGTCGAGGGTACCGCCGATGCCAGCACCCAGGCGGTCTTCCTCCTGCTGCACGACCCGGACGTCTATCTCCCCACCCTCGAGGACGTCGAGTTCGTCAACTGCAAGGCCGCCGACACCGGCACCTACGGGTTCCTCCACAACGCCTGGGGGACGACGAACCGGGTTATCCGGGACGTCCGGTACGAGAACTGTCAGGCGATCAACTGCGGGAGATACGGTGCGTTCAACCCCTGGGTGACCGGGTTCGACTTCGCGGAGTTAAACGACATCGAGGGCCTCCGGGTGGCGAACTGCCTCGCGGAAGGCAACCTGGAGTCCGGGTTCCACTTCGAGTGGGATCCGGAGAAGCGCGACTGCAGCCTCACCAATTGCATCAGCAGAAACAACGGGCAGAAGGCCTACCCGACAAAGCCCTACCGGGAGGACGACATGTCGACCCACTACTTCGGGTGCGGTTTCTACGCTCCCCGCGGAGACATCACGTTCATCAACTGCTACTCCGAGGGGAACAGCCGGCACGGATTCTACGCGACGAACGGCGGTAAACTCTACAACTGCGTCGATCGAAACGTCGGAGCCGGGAAGACCGATTACCGGATCGTCCAGCCTGCATCGTTCTACGCTGCCCCGACGCGCTCGATAGCCCCGTCGCTCGTGCTCGAGAACTGCTCGAGCATCGACTCGTGTGGCTACGGCCTTCATATCGACCTTGCAAGCGATGTCCTGATCAAGAACTTCTCCCTGGAGAATCCGGCCGGGATAGACGGTAAAGCGACGAACCTCGGGGGATCGCAGGGCGGACCGCTCTCTAACTCCGTGGTCAATATCTATGCGTCGGGCGACAGGGCGGAGACGCTGATATGGGCAAGGAACAACGAGAACGTCGAGTATTCCGGTAGAATTGTCTCGCAATCGGCAAAGCCGTTCGTGATCGAGGGCGATCGGACGCGAAACGTCCGGATCAAGGATATGGAGATCGTCTCCGCGAATATCGGGCCGTTTTCCAACGGCGTCACCCTCGCGAATACGGTTCCCGCCGGTGCGGTGACGTTTGAGAACGTGGCGGTCACCTTGGGCTCGCGCTGAGGGTGCGGCAGGGGGTGGCTGCCGCCGCGGTCGGCCGGGCGCGGGATGCAGCACAATTCTGCGAGTTTTATAATTGTTATTGTATTATACTGAGTGTCCGACCCCTGTTCGACCGTCCGGGGTGCCCTCCGAGATCCCCGGTCCGGGCGCGTTTTCTGCGGGAGGCACGCGCTAAATTTCTAATTGGTATATAACTGTTGTTGTTGAAATATAAATTCCTTAAATGGTGGTAATTGTCGATTAGATTCATTATACTTGGCTCTTTTAAGATTCAAATCTTTCACATCAGCCCATCCAATTTGAAAAACATTTTAAAATGCGGTTATCAGATAGAGGAGTATCTCCCAAGAGGTGAGATAATGCGAGATAGACGGACAACGAAGCTTCTTATTGCAGTGTTCCTGATTGTCGGGCTCGTCCCGATCGTCGGGGCGCTCGAAGCAACTCCCACCACGATTGTCGCCGCAAGCGACAGCAGCGCTGCCGATAAAGCGGCGGCTGCCTATGTCTGTGATGGGGTCAACGATCATGTGGAGATTCAGGCGGCATTGAATGCCCTGCCTTCAGGCGGTGTTGTCCTCCTCTCCAGTGGCACCTACAACTGCGCAGGGATCATCGCTCCCAAGGCAGGCACGACGCTCTCCGGGCAGGGTCCGGATGCGACGTTCCTCGTCTTCACCCGCGACGGACGCATCAACGTCGACCGCGAGAACATCACGCTGGACGGGTTCCATATCAAGGGAACCGGTTACAGTAGCGGTGTCAAGTGGCTCGGCGTGATGAACGTCCGTGCAAGTCACGCGAAGATCCACAACATCACGGGAACCGCGGATGCGAGCATCCAGGCGGTTTACCTCCTGATCCACGATCCGACCGTGTATGCCCCGACCCTCGAGGACGTCGAGTTCGTCAACTGCAGGGCAGTGGACACCGGGACCTACGGGTTCCTCCACAACGCCTGGGGCTCGTCGAACATGGTGATCAAGGACGTCCGCTACGAGAACTGCGCTGCGATCAACTGCGGCAAGTTCGGAGCGTTCAATCCCTGGATCACCGGGTTCGACTTTGCGGAGCTCAACGACATGGACGGCCTTTACGTGAAGGACTGCTATGCGGAAGGCACCCTGGAGTCCGGGTTCCACTTCGAGTTCGACCCGAAGGTGACGAACGCCGTCCTCGAGAACTGCACGAGCAAGAACAACGGGGTTAAGCCCTTCCCGACGAAGGCCTACAACGTGAACGACATGTCGACCCACTACTTCGGGTGCGGTTTCTACGCCCCGAACTGTGACGTGACGTTCATCGACTGCACCGCGGAGGGCAACTCCATGAACGGGTTCTACACGACGAACGGCGGGAAGCTCTACAACTGTGTCGAGAAGGACACCGCCAAAGGGAGGACTGACTTCTCCTACCGTGTGCCTGCCGGCTACTACAGCGTCCCGACCCGCTCGGTCAACCCCTCGACGGTGATGGAGAACTGCACGAGCATCAACTCGAACAGTTTCGGCCTCCAGGTCGACCTCGCGAACAACGTGAAGATCAAGAACTTCCACCTGGTCGACCCGGTCGGGTACAACGGTAAGGGCTCCAGCCTCGGCGGCACGAACGGCCAGTTCGACAACTCCGAGGTGAGCATCTATGCGTCCGGCAACCGCGTTGAGACGCTCGTATGGGCGAAGGAGAACGTCAACACCGTCTTCTCCGGCCAGATCGTCTCCGATTCGGCAAAACCGTTCGTGATCGAGGGCTACAGAACCAAGAACGTCCTCGTGAAGGACATGGAGATCGTCTCAAAGACCCTCCCCGCCGGTTCCTCCGGCGTGACCGTCGTGAGCACGGTTCCGGCAGGTCAGGCGACCCTCCAGAACGTGAAGGTGACGTCCACCGGCTCGCCGGTGCCGACGCCAACGCCGACCGTTCCGGTTCCAACGCCGACCACCCCGGCCCCCACGGGGAAACCGGACCTCGTGGTGACCGACATCTCCTGGACGCCGGCCAAGCCCGCCTCCGGGGATGCGGTGACGATGAAGGCAACGATCAAGAACCAGGGCGACGCTCCCA
>JAEWLJ010000028.1 GCA_023393455.1 Methanobacteriota archaeon
TCTTCTGCCGGTGGAGATCGAGGATGGTCGCGTAGAACCCGTCCTCGTCGAAATCGAGCGCGTCGCCCTTGAAGAGGAGGTTCACCTGCCAGGGCTTCAGCGCAGTGTTCGGCGTGAAACTCAGGTACTCGGGGACGGTGAACTCCTTCTCCCTGCCGTAACGGAGGTAGACGCCGAGAAGGACGAACGGCATCGCGAGGACGAGGATGGTCGCAAGGGTGTAGAGGACACCCGCCGCCGCATAGAGGAGAGAGGGCCAGCGGTGGGCGTCGGCCGTCTGCTGCTGCACGCCCGGGACGTACTCGGGGAATCCGTCGATCTCGTCCATGAACGCGGGATCGAGGATCATCTCGATGTTCAGCGCGTCGTCCTGCGTGGCGGCCCCCGTGATGACGACCGACTCCGTCGTCCGTTCGACCTCAAGGATCGGGGGGTGCGTATAGACCTCCTCGATCTCTCCGGCGAACGGCAACGTGACCCGGAGGCTGCGGAAGGGGATGTGCTCGTCGACGAGTTTCAGGTTCAGGTGCGCCCATTCTTCGTCGTACTCGACCGGTGGCCGGACAATGTAGCGGTACTCCACCGTATAGGTGCCCGGGGCGAAGTAGCCGGGGTTGTAGAGGCCAACCTCGTTATCGAACGCAAGACTCCGGATCGTCGAGATATCCGCGGGGGTCGGGCTCCCGGCAGCGATCTGCACCTCACCCCGGTCATCTTTGACATAGCCGATGGTTCCGGGCGGGGCGGTCATCCCGGCAAACTCGATATGCGGCCGGTCGATGCTCCCGAAGGTGAGCGGCGCGTCCCAGTAGCGAAAGAGCATCCGGTACTCGCCGGTGGATCTGACGTCGTAGGTGTAGCGTTCGACCAGGGTCCCGTTCGCGTAAAAGACCGCGTCGTAATGCTCGACGTCCAGGTCCCCCCGGAAGAGAGCGGGGAGCGCGGTCGCTCCGGCGACCGCCAGCACCCCGACGATCAGGGTGACGGCGAGAAGGGTGAGGATCTGTTGCCGCTCAGTTATCCGCATGATTCATCAGAACGCTATCGTCGGGACGCGCTCGATCTCCTCGCCGAACTCCAGGTACTCCAGTTTCGAGAAGCCCATGGCGCCTGCGATCAGGTTCGAAGGGATCGTGTCGGTCATGGTGTTGTATTGCTGGGCGATGTTGTTGTAGGTGTAGCGGTGCCGGGCGATCTCGTCCTCGACCCCTTTGACCGCGCCCATCAGGTCTTTCACCGTCTGGGAGGTCTTGAGATCGGGATAGTTCTCCGCGACCGCGAGCAGCCGCCCGAGAACCGACCGGGACTCGCGCTCGATCTCGTTCAGGTCGCCCGGGCCGGCGCTGCCGACACGCGCCCGCATCTCGGTCACCCCGGTCAGGGTCTCCTTCTCGAAGGTCGCGTAGCTCTTCACCGCGCCGAGAAGCTGCTCGATCATGTCCAGCCGCTTCTTCATCGCGACCTTCACCTGCCCGACCGTCGCTTCGGCGGAGTTTTTAAGGGAGAAGAACCGGTTGTAGATGCCGATTGCCGCCGCCACGATGCCGATGACGACCAGCACCACGACGCCGATAAGGACAAGGGAGATGATGTCCAACGTTATATCACCACTACGTTATGGACTCTGCGGCGTATTTAAGTGATAACCTCGAGGCCGCATCGCGAGCGAGAATGAGATGGGTGCGGAGGAATCCGGGAAGTTCCGCGCTCCGGCCGGCTACCCGGCGATCTCCTCGCCGGAACTCACCATCGCCACAACGTTTCCGTCCGCGTCTCGCAGAAGGGCGTTGTGCCAGAGGATCGACCGCTCCCGCCCGTCCCGCGTGACGACCGGGCTCTCCTCGAACGGCGGGGGCTCGTGGCCTGCGGCCACGAGATGGCTGAAGTTATTCGCGAGCCGATCACGCAATCGCTCGGGGACGACCGTCTCAAACCAGTTCTTTCCTGCGAGATCTCCCTCGGGATATCCCAGGATCGCGCTCGCCTTCCGGTTGACGAGGTCGATGGTGCCGTCCGTCCGGATCACCGCGATCACCACGCCCGCCGCCTCCAGGTATCCCTGCGCCCGGTCGCGCTCGGCGATCAGGTGAGTCTCTGCAGCGGCGCGATCGGTGACGTCCTCGGCGATCCCGAGCATGTACTTCAGCATGCCCTTTGAACTGAAGATCGGGATCTTCTTCATGGAGAGTGTCCGCCCGGCCGGTATCCGGATCTCTTTCTCGATGGCAGCCGCCCGCTCCACGAGTTCCCGGTCGCCGTCGGCGAAGAACGTCGCCATACCCGGCGGGAAGATATCCACGGCCCCTCTTCCCGCCATCTCCTCCTGCGTCATCCCGAGGAAGATCTCGGCGGCCTTGTTCGAGAATACGAACGTGTTCCCCTCCACTTCCCGGACAAAGACCATACTCGGGATGTTGTTGACCACCGAGTAGAGGAACGACTTCCACTGGCCCACCCGTTTTGCGGCACGCGTCCGCTCGGTGACGTCGCGGCAGACCATCCGGAAGCCGGTGAAGTCGCCGATAACGTCGTAGACCGGTGTCGCGCTCACCTCGAGGATGACGGGGCTCCCGTCCCGGTGGAGCATCGTCCATTCAAAGAGTGCCCGAGGTCTCGGGTTGGCGAGGAGCGCGGCAAACTGCTCCCTGACCGGCTCCGCCTTCTCCGGGGGCATGAAGTCGCAGGGGATCTTATGGATCATCTCTTCGGGTGCGTAGCCAAGGAACTCCACGCTTTTGGGGCTGACGTAGGTGAACGTGCAGGCCTCGTCGACGTTCAGGATCAGGTCGCTGATGTTCTCGACGAGGCTCCGAAAGAGGAGTTCGCTCTCGCGCAGGGCCTCCTCCGCCCGCCGGCTCTCGGTGATCTCCTCGAGGATGATGGTGACCCCCGGCGCTCCGTCGTTGAAGACAGTGGGGATGAACTTGATCCGGAAGAAGAGTTCCTCGTCGTGGCGCAGGAACCGGAGCTCCTCGGTGACCTCGCGGCCGCCCAGGGAGTCGGTGATCCGGCTCCGTATCAGCGGGTGGTCGAACGCGGCGAGCGGCGACGTCTCGATGCAGTTCCCGATGATGGCGTCCCGCTCCTTCCCCGCAAACGAGCAGACGGCGTCGTTTGCCTGGACGATCCGGCGGTCACGGTCAAGCACCAGGACGAGATCTGATGAGAAGTTGAGCATGGCGGCGATGGGGACCCTCTGCGAGAGGTAGAAGACCTTGGCCTTTCCGTAGGTCTCCATCTCCACCTGGCCCGAAACCAGGAGGACGTCGAGGTACCGGGAGACGGTGTTCCGGTTGATCCCGACGGCGGCGGCAAGATCGGAGACCGACATTCCTCGCGGATGCTCTTTTAAGGCCCGGAGCAGGAGAGAGAGTGCGTCGGTAGTGGGATCCATGTGCAAATAGTGTTTCGCGCCGGGAGATATAGGGCTTTGCAGTGCTGCATGCTATGACGCTACACGTAACGCCACACCTCAATGCAAGGCAATAGGCGAAAGTAATAAATATCCAACCGATCAACATCTTGATCCCCAGAGTCGAGAGACGGGGAATCTCTCCGACAGACCGGGCCGCAGAGGCACAGCGGACCGGACCGGCGCAAGAACGGCTGGGATCGGTGAACGGAACATTCACCACGTTGACTGCACCAACGTCACGATGCACCGGAAGAGACCCGGTGCAGACAGGCACACCTCTCTAAACACATACCGGCACGGTGGAATGCGGCACCGGGGCGGGTGGCACAACCGCCCCGGGACTCCCCGCAGCCATCGCATGGTTATCACACACCCAATACGCCTCTTTTTTTCTTCTCTCCTTTCAGGACATCCAGAACCAGAGAACAAGATCTATCATTTACCAGAAGATCCCGCCGCTCCTCGATACCCCGCAGAGAAACGGCCGAACGGGGGGCTCGGCGTCCACTTCATTCGGACGGTGACGGACAGCGTGACCTACGGGCGAGGGCAAGAGGAACGTCCTCTCGATGGAGAAGAAGCGGCCGGCGTCACTCTGAGGCCGGAAGCAGCGACCCGAGCGCCCGGGGCAGATCCTCTTTCCTCGTGACGACGTCCGCGGACTCTTCGAGCATCAGGTTGACGAGCTCGTGATACCCGGCGATCCGGAAGTCGGTGCGGAGTGCGACAACCCTCTTCCCGAGAGCATACGCGTACCCCATCTCCCACGAGGTCCCCGAGTCGGCGTCCGCGCCGTCGATGACCGCGACGACGGTATCGACGTCATGAAGCACCGCGATGTGCTGCGCAAAGATGGCCTGGTGCTCCTCCCGGCACCGGGTATGGCTCGTGTCCCCCACCGCCTGGGGGAGGTAGACGTCGAAGAGGTGCGCTTCGAGGAGGTCGCGGAGCGCGAGGTTGTAGGTCTGCTCCGCTTCCGTAAAGAGCGGGGCTGCGAGGTAGACCCGGTAGCGGGCGAACTCTTTCACGTCGATCGCCGGGATCTCCGGGAACCGGGCGAGAAATGCTCCCCGGCCCGGCTGTTTTACGGATGAGTAATAGGTGGCGTTCACCCCGCAGGTTGGGGAGGAGTCCACACCGATGATGGCGATGGGCGGCTCTCCGCGCTCCCGTATCGCGGCGCGGACCTCCGCTTCGAGCCGGTCGAGGAGCGCGGAGAACTCATCGGTCGCGAGCCGCTCGAGGTATGACCCCGGCGGCCGATCGGCGCCGAGGTAGATCGTCTCCGGGCAGGGGAGCGGAACCATATCGATCGAGAAGCGCCGGCAGCGCTCGACCGCCCGGCAGAAGCAGCGCAGATCCTCATCGGTCGTTATCCCGCGGGCGCGGTACGTGGGATTCTCTATACAGGGAGCGATGAGCACGTACATTGATACTACCTCGACGGCGTACCATAACAAGACAGATGATGCCGCTCTACGCCTACCGGGATAACACCTGCGATCCCCGGAAGTGCACGATGAAGAAACTCGCACAGCGCGGGCTTGTCCGGATCGTCACGAGTATCGCAAAGATCCCCCGCTCGACCCTCCTCCTCGACCCGACGGCGGAGCAGGCGGTCTCCCCCGCCGACCGTGACCTCCCCTCGATGACCGCGCTCGACTGCTCCTGGGAGGTGCTCGATACCGGGGCCGTCGCCTCCTGGCGCAACCGCCGGGCGCTCCCGTTCCTCGTCGCCGCAAACCCGGTGAACTTCGGCCGCCCGTTCCGGCTCACCTCGGTGGAGGCGATGGCCGCGGCGCTCTATATCCTCGGCGAGAAGGAGCAGGCCAGGGAGATCCTCGCGGCGTTCGGGTGGGGGCTGCGGTTTCTCGAAGTGAACGCCGACCCCCTTGAGGACTACGCGCAGGCAAAGGACAGCGCCGAGGTCGTTGCCCTCCAGGCGCTCTACATGTGATGCCTTCCCGGTTGACCGGGAGACCCAGATCTTCCTGCTCTGGGCTACGGATATTGGAAAGGAAAGGAGCTCGTATCGATCTTCGAGGGGGTGCGGGGGGCGGATGCCCGCCCGACCGCCCAGATGCGGCAAACACCGCACGCGACGAGTGAGTGCGAACATCTCCCACCGGGAGGCGCTCCACTCGCGTCTACAGTTCTCTCATGTCATCGGGGAGATAGTTCCCCAAATTATTAGATGCTCCATACGATATTTATACAATTCTATTTCGTATTGGCGATCAATCCTCATTTTGCCACAATTTGCCGAAACCCTTTTTTTTACCGGCCGGCGTTTCAGGAAATGATCCTGAAAAACGGCTTAGAATAGTGAAAAATGAGGATTTGATGACGTTCAAGGGAAACGATCGTTCCCCGGCGCCATCCGGGAACCCCGCGCCCTCGATAATTGTATGAACGTTGCCGGAGATACACCGGATTCCGGCCGCAACCGGAGGCGCTCCAGAGACCGGTGGTGGCGCTATTCCCGGAAATAATACCAGAAAACCAATCATATTTAATAAGGTTCCATCATATCTTCGGTTATGCGAACTGCTGCATTTGTTGCCGCGCTCCTCATCACCGTAGCGGTGCTCGGGGCAGGCTGCACGGGAGAGAACCCGCCGCCTCCAGAGGAGGCGGTCCTCCAGGAGGCCGTCGCCGGAATAAACGGCGAACTCGCGGCGGTAAGGGCCTCGATAGGCGAGAGCGCCCGGGTGCTCGGCGAGGCCGGGCTCACGAGCGCCGCAGGGGAGAGGGCGGTGCGGCAGGCGATGCTGAACCACCCCTACACGGAGTCGACCCTGGTGGTGACGAAGGACGGCATCGTGACGATGGCCGTGCCCGACGGCTACGCCGGCACGGTGGGAAGCGACATATCGTCTCACCTTGAGACCGGGCGATCGGTCCGGGAGCAGGCGCCGCTCGTAAGCGAGGTCTTCCCTCTCGCAGAGGGATACGCCGGGGTTGCCCAGAGTTACCCGGTCTTCGGGGAAGGCGGGGAGTACCTCGGGTTCGTGAGTATCGCCTACCGCCCTGAGACCCTCATCGGCCGGGTGATCGCACCCCTGACGGACGGCACCCCATATGATATCTGGATGATGCAGACCGACGGCGCCGTGATCTACGACACAACGCCCGAAGAGATCGGGAAGAACCTCTTCTCGGACCCCGCATACCGGTCCCCCGCACTCCAGGAGGCGTTCTCCCGTATCGCCGCCGAGCCCTCCGGGTCGCTCACCTACTCGTTCTGGGACACGGACTGGGCACGGAACGTGACGAAAGAGGCGGTCTGGGGAACCGCCGGGATCGACGGAACCGAATGGCGCGTCGTCGTCACGCGGAACGTCGATGCATAGGGGGTGTCAGGCGCAACCGGGACCCTTTCCTTCTCCCACTCACCAGAACCCGGGCACCAGGACAAAGATCGCCCAGCCCATATGCTCCTGGCCGTAGCCGAAGTACTCGTCCTGGAGGCGGTGGAGGTAATCGATCATACAGTCGCGGTCGGGGTGATCGGGGTGCTCGCCGAGCCAGGAGAGGACCGACTGCCAGATCCCCGACTCGTAGCGGTCCCAGTCGCCCGTGGACGACCGGACGACGGCGGCGAGATCGAGCCCGACCTCGCGGGCGAGACTGAGGATCTCGTAGCCGGTCAGGACATCGGGCCACTCCCGTGCGAACTCCGGCGGGACGCGGTCGGATCGCCAGTAGCGGTCGCCGATGACGATCGTCCCCTCATCGTGGACGAGGTTGAGGAGGGCGTCGAGCGTCGCTGAAAAGCCGCCGTGGATGTGGGATGCCCCGATCGAGGCTGCGCAGTCGAACGGCTCGATCGGGGCGTAGTCGCGGGCGTCCATGCACCGGACGGCCAGCCGCTCAGAGAGCCCCGACGACCGGAGTGCCTCTTCGGCCCGGGTGCAGGCGTCCTCGCGGGCCTCGATACCGACCCCGGATACCCCGTACTCGCGCCCCCAGAGGTCGAGGATCGTGCCGTTCCCACACCCGATCTCCACGACGCGGGACCCCTCCCGGAGCCCGGCCGCCTTTCCTGCGGCGAGCACCTTCTCGGGCGTCGTGGGGTTCATGATCGCGAGTCCTCCCTGGGTTATGCTGACGAGCTCGTTCTTATCCATGGATGGCGGTCCTCCGGGTATCGTACAGGATACGTCCTCTCCCCATAAATCCGTACACCCCGAACGAGCCAGCCGGTGCGCGAGCGACCCCCCCCC
>JAEWLJ010000006.1 GCA_023393455.1 Methanobacteriota archaeon
TCCTTCAGAAGCTTCTTTCCGGTCGGATTGATCCGCTCCCCGATGATCCGGATCCTGTCGTCCAGTACCACAGTCCTGGTGGATGAGCTGACTGCGGTGACCGCTCTTTCGCTTCTTATTCTTTCCGCATCCGCCGACAATGCGGGGAAACTTATATTTTCAATACTTTTTACAAGAGCTGCGATGTAATCCGGACTGGTTCCGCAGCAGCCGCCCGCAATGGCGATCCCGGCACGGAGCAGCTTCTGCATCGCTTCCACATACTCTTCGATCGCCACGTCGAAAACGGTCTCACCGTCAACGATCCTCGGCAGTCCGGCGTTGGGCTGAACCAGCACAGGCAGCCTGGAACAGGAGAGTATTTTTTCAGCGATCCCTACAATCTGCTTTGGCCCCAGTGAGCAGTTGACCCCCAGCGCGTCGATGCCCAGATCCTGCAGGATGTTCACCGCCGTCAGCGGATCGGAGCCCATGAGCATCCGTCCATCCTCCTGAAAGGTCACGGAACAGAATACCGGCAGATCACAGTTTTCTTTGGCCGCCAGCACGCCCGCCTTCAATTCGTAAATATCCGTAAATGTTTCAAAAAATATAAAGTCGGCTCCTGCATCAACTCCCGCAAGAATCTGCTCTCGAAACATATCATAGGCTTCATTGAAGGGCAGATCTCCTGTGGGCTCCATCAACCTGCCGATGGGCGCTACGTCCAGTGCGACGAATCTTTCCGCCGGCTTCTTTCCCTGGGCCTTTTCCTCCCTCACAACCTGCTCTGCGGCTTCACGGGCAAGGCTGACTGCCCGAGCCACAACCTGCTCCACCGTAAAGCCGGATCCCGCAAGCTTATACCGGTTGCAGCCAAAAGTATTGGAGCTTACAAAGTCGCTCCCGGCCCTGTAGTAGGCTTCATGGATCTCTCTGATAACGCCGGGATCGGTGAAATTCAGAAGCTCGGGAAGCTGCCCCGTGCCCAAACCGTGGTTCTGCATCATGGTTCCCATGGCTCCGTCACAAATAATAATTTTCTTTCCGAATAAATCCGTTATTTTCATAGATTTCTTTTCGCCTCTCCTTTCTCCACCGGAACCGGCTTTTCCGCTTCCCGCTTTCAATTCTGAAGCTTTCTGATGTTTTCTATATTCCCGATGATCCGTTTGGCGGTGTCGGGCTTGTTCATGGTATAAAGATGGATTCCCCGGACACCCCAGGCCATAAGATCGATGATCTGCTCGATGGCATAGGCTTCCCCAGCCTCCTTTAAGGCGGCTGGATTATCCGCATACCGGTCCATGATCCTCGAAAGTTTGGCGGGGATGGCACAGCCGGCAAGCTTAGTCATCCGGACGATCTGGTTTTTATTCAGCACGGGCATGATTCCCGCGGAGACAGGAACACTGATTCCGGCAATATCGATTTCTTCCATGAACCGGTAGAACAGCTCGTTATCAAAAAAAAGCTGTGATATCAGAAAATCGGATCCCTCTTCAACCTTTTCACGGAGAAATTTGATATCCTTTGCCTTGCTCTCGCAATCTACATGACCTTCAGGGTAGCAGGCGGCTCCGATACAGAAGTCTCCTTCCGCCTTCACCTCCCGGATCAGATCCGCCGCATGGACGTAGTGCAGTGGGTTTGGAAATTCGTAGTCCGGGTCCTCGGGCAGATCGCCTCTCATCGCCAGAACGTTTTCTATATTATGCTTTCGCATTTCAGCAAAGGCATGTCCGATTTGCTCTTTCGTCGCCGAGATGCAGGTAAGATGCGCAAGGCTCTCAATATGATATTCGTTTCTAATTTTGGAAGCGATCTCTACCGTCCTGTCCTTGGCCTTTCCGCCCGCCCCGTAGGTCACGCTGATAAAGTCCGGGTTTAGATCCTTCAGTTCATCCAGCGTTTTAAAGATCGTTTCTACCGGAGAATCCAGTTTCGGCGGAAAAACCTCCAATGAGATTACCGTCTTTTTCTTTTCATAAAGTTCTCTAATCTTCACATCTATTCTCCTCTCTCTTCGGGCTGCGCAGCCTTGCGCAAGGCTCCCTTCTCATAAAAAACCTCCGCCAGGTACAGACCTTGAGGCGGCGCGGTATGCCCTGCCATCCTGCGGTCTCTGCCTTCGATTATATCCGGCAGTTCATCGGGGTTTTTTTTGCCCAGACCCACATCAACCAGCGTCCCCGCTATAATCCTTACCATATTATATAAAAAACCGTCACCGATTATTTCATACTCTATTTGATGCTGCCCCAACGCAGTGATCCGTGAGCCGTAAATCGTACGAACGGTGGTCTCCATCTCCTTGCCTCCTGCTGCCTGAAAACACTTGAAATCTCTGGTTCCGGTCAGATACTCCGCCGCTTTTTTCATCGCTTCAAGATCAAGGCTGCTTCCGATCTGGTACCGGTAATTTCTCTGAAAAGGGTCGGGAGTCTTTGTATTCATAATTTTATATACATATTTTTTCCCTACTGCATTAAATCTTGCATGGAAATCTGCAGGCATTTCCTCTGCCAACAGGATTGCCACATCACCCGAGACCTTACGGCTTCTCTCCGATGCCGCCGCGGCGAAGATGCCGTTGGCCACGAGAGGGATTCTTTCCACGGGTATGCCGAATTCCGCCGTAAAGCTGGCCTTTTGACCATATGCGTGAACGCCGGCGTCCGTCCTGCTTGTACCGTTGATCCGGACAGGCTGCCTGCAGACGGTGGCAAGCACCCGCTCCACTTCCCCCTGAACGCTTCTTTGACCAGGCTGTGTCTGCCAGCCGCAGAAATCTGTGCCGTCATATGCAATTGTCAAAAGAACATTTTTCATCTTTCGCTTCCTGTTTACCGCGGCAGCTCAATCTGTTTGTGATCCTTCGATTCCCTGTAGAGGGTAAACTTTCTGCCGATCGCCTGGACATATTCAGCCCCCAAAAGACCAGCCAATTCATTTGCTGCATTCTTCGGAACCAGTTCGCAGCCCTCCTGAATTTTTACCTTGACCAGTTCTCTGGTTTCCAGCCCCGTTTCCATTTCTTTTATAATATTCTCCGTGATCCCAGCTTTACCAATGTATACCGTTGGGTCCAGTTCATGGGCCAGACTTTTTAAAAAGCTTCTCTGCTTACCTGTTATCATTTCATTTTACCATCTTTCTTATGATCCTTGTGCTGTTTTCGAAATCCAAGGAACGCTTATCTTCATTTTTTATACGACAAATTATTATACTATTATTTGGCTCGGTGCGTCAAATCTATTCCGGACGAATCTCTTCTCCCTGCGTGTTTTCTACAGGGGGGAGGTTACTTTACAACCATTCAGATATCCGATATACTATAGCTGCAAGAAATGCCGGAAAACCATTCTGGTTTTTCGTGTAAGGGGGAGGAGTTTTTTATGTCGTATCATATGTCACCCGGTTATGCGACAAAGCGAAAGCTGGCAGATTCCCTGAAAAAAATAATGGCAGTGAAGCCGCTGAATAAAATCAGCATCTGTGAGATCACCGGGGATTGTGGAGTTAACCGCCAAACCTTTTATTATCATTTCCATGATATTTTCGATCTGCTGGATTGGCTTTTCCGCGAAGAGACTCTCGTTCTTTTCGAAGATCCATCCGACTCGCTCAGTATGAGCGAGGGCGCATTGCGTTTGTTTGAATACATAAGGGACAATGACGCGTTTTGTCTCTGTGCCTTGCAATCCTTGGGGCACAAGCATTTACGGAGATTCTTCTACGACGGAATCAATAAGGTCATTTTATCCGTGGTCAATGAATACGCTTCCGATCTAAACGTACCCGAAGAGTATAAAATCTTTATTTCCCATTTTTACACCCTATCCGTTTCAGGATTTATCGAGCACTGGTTTCAGG
>JAEWLJ010000027.1 GCA_023393455.1 Methanobacteriota archaeon
CTCCCGGACCCTCCCCCGCGTGGCGATATCCAGTGGGAAGCCGTTTCATCCCCCTGGCTCAGGATGTGGCTCAGATGGTGGATACCTGGTAATTAGGGGCTCCGATCAGGGTATACCGGGGGTTCGGAGATCTTTTTGGGATGACCTCAACATATCATTCCGGGACATCGCTTGCCCCGATGCAGGGATTCCGTGGGGATATCGCCACGCACTGCCCCCGCCCCTCTGGTGCGGGGGAGGAGGCCGAAGGCCGGGTGGGGTGGGGTCACAGGTAGAACCTTACAGGGTAGAGACAGGGGAGGGGGCAGGCCCCCTCCCCGCGAGCCGCCTCCCCGGCGTGGCGATAGCCACCACAGTCCACAGCACGGGAAGAATCTGGAAATGTAAAGGGTTCCGGCTCGCACCAGGAGGTGTTCGAACTTCGCTCCTGCTGAAACATCGTTTTATCGCCATGGTTGCCCTGCCCCCCAGGGAGAAGACCGAGGCCCAGGGTGGGGTGCAACCGGAAGTTTCAGAAGACCGGAGGTCTTCGAGTGGGGGCTACACGTCTCTTTACGGGATGGAGGCGGGGAGTTCACTGCGCAATCCCTTCGTAAATCCTCCTGCAATTCACATCGCCGTCGTGGCAGATACTCTGTCGTGGTCTGGATGACGGGTGAGAAAAATGCCTGAGCAGGCGAGGACGAGATCTCGCAGAGTGAGGATGTTGCCCCGGGTGTCCCTGGGTCGGAAAAGAAGAGAGAGCCCCGCTCACGGAATCGTGTGAGCGAGGGCCGGGATGGCATACTGGTCCGAGAAGGTCTCCTCGTGGCCGTCGGGGAACCGGACAACCGTCAGGCCCGGGGAGAAGTCGGCATCAACGAGCGATGCAAACCAGTAACCCTCGAGTACCTCCTGCGCCCCGGTGAAGTCGAGGCCGGGCGTCGAGTAGGTATTCCCGTCACCGGTGCTCTTGATCTCTGCAAAACCCGGGACTGAGAAGGTAGCAGCGTCGCTCTCGACCGAAGCCACGGTTACGGGTTTTCCACACGCCATCTCGAGCGCGGACTTCAGTTCCTGTTCCGGCTCGGCGATCTTGAAGAAGACGGCGATCCTCTCAATCCACGAGAGGGTATACTCAAAGGTGATATCTGCGCTTCCATCCTCGTCCACGGTTATCAGGAGATTGTCTGCAGTGAAAGCCCCGACAGGGGCTGTCATAAGCGCCAGGACCAGAAGGGAGGCGACCAGAATTCCGCGTTTCATCCTTGTACCTCGAAGAGGGGTATGCCGTCCGGATTGATAAATATTTGGAAAAAATCGCGTCCCTGCGCGATTCCGGCCCGGTGACCCGTCCCCGGGGCTCATGAGATAGTTCCCCCGGACTGCTTGCGAGCGGCGTTCGGGCGACCTCTTCTCCTCATGGGCCTGCCGTCAGTGCACCCGCAGCCAGAGGTGCAGGTTGCGGTAACCAGCATCGGTGAGGTTGCTCTCCAGGATCTCCTCGGGCGGTGTCTCTGTAAAGAGGAGGAACTCGATCCGGTTGGTATCCGGGTCCTCGATCCGGAAGGTGTAGGGCTGCTCGACGGTCCGGTTATGGGGCACCGTGACGGAGAACCGGTCGAGGGGCGTCGCCGAGGTGATCGTCGACTGGTTTGTTGCGTTATTGAACCTGCTCTCCACGGCAAACGTCTCCACAATGTACGTGACATCTCGGTATTCGTGGTTCCCGATCCCGATGATCACCGTCTGCGGCGTCCCGGCCATGAACTCGGTCGGGTAGTCGGCCGCCTTTCCTCGCGGCCCGAGGATGTAGAACTCGGTGAACTTCTCGCCCTCTTTCGGAACTGTGATGATGAAGACCGTCGCTGCCGCGGCCACGAGGACGGCGGCGATGAGGACGACACTCAGGACGCGATCGAACGGGGATGCGGAACCGCTGGAGAACTCCTCCCGTGCCGAAGCCCGGTACATGGCGAAAGGAACGGTGAAGCGGCTCTCTTCTGGGAGTTCGCGGCGTCGGAACTGGGCAGTGATGCCGACGACGAGGCTGAATGCCAGGAGGGTGACGGCGATGGGGTCGAGCCCAATACCCCAGGGCGTGTAGTTGAGCGCGAACCCAAAGAGCGGCACGACGGCGATGGAGACCCCCAACGAGAGGGCGGCGCGTTCGATCCCGTCCAGGTCGCCTCTTGCCGGGAAGAGCGCCGCGGTCAGGAGGTAGCCGGGGATGAAAAGGATGAACGGCAGGACGAAGACCACGCGAAGGAGACTCTCGCTTATGATTGGGGCGTAGATGCCTGCAAGGGCGAGGAAGATCCAGAGATAGGCGCCCTTTAAGTCCAGCGGGAAGGTCCGGGGATCCAGCGACCCGATGAGAACTCCTGCGGTGGTCCTGGCTGTCATGCTGCTACCCCATAAATAGCCATGGTATAAATAGGTTCGCCGATGAGGGCCTGTAGAAAGATATGAAGACCTGGGATCACGGGAGGCCGGGCTGCGGGAGAGACCAGCACCTTTTAATCGAAGCGTGACCAACCCGAAATCATATGCCCCGGGAAGACTGGGACGATCGAGCGTTCACCGGACTCGAAGCGGCGATCGTCTTCATCGCCTTTATCGTCGTCGCAGCGGTCTTTGCGTACGTCGTTCTCGGGGTGGGCATGACCACGTCGCAGAAGAGCCAGGAGACGATGCATGCCGCTCTCGGCGAAGCCGGATCCGCCCTCCGTCCGGGACAATCGGTCATCGCCAAGCTGGACAACGGTCAGGGTTTTCTCGATTTCATAGAGTTCGATCTCGAGGCCGTGACCGATCTCGCCGTCATCGATCTTGGGAGCATGACCTACACCATCGCCACGAAGAAGGCCCTCGTTACGTTTCCTCCCGGCGATCCCAGCGTAAGTGTCACCTGGCGGTATCCCAAAGATGGCGGAGACCTCCTTGAGGTTGGGGAGGTCGTCACGGTGAGACTGGAGATGGAAAGTGTTGAGGTCGGACGGGGAGACACGTTCACCCTCCAGATGACCGCCGCAGGGGGAGAGACCGCTGCGCTGACCAGGAACGTTCCTGCGAGTATTGGGAAGAATGTCTACGTCGAACTCTTCTGACGCCGGATTCACCGGGCTCGAGGCTGCGATCGTGCTCATCGCATTCGTCGTCGTTGCAGCCATCTTTGCGTACGTCGTTCTGGGGGCGGGCATCTTCTTCTCGGAGGCGAGCCAGTCCACCGTTCACCAGGGGGTCCGGGAGGCGGGATCGAGCCTCACCGTGACCGGCAGCATATACGGCGTCAGCAGCACCGCCGAAGCGATAAGATCCATCATCATCCCTGTCAGTCTCACCCCCGGCAGCGACCCGATCGATATCACCACGGTATCCGTCCGCCTGGTCGGCTCCGCGCACTCGGAGCCGATTAAGCGGAACGAACCTCTCCTCGACGTTGTCCCCAAACTCGGGCACTGGAGCGTTCAGGAGCGGTTGAACGCCGATTCAGACCACCTCATCGAGGCCGGGGAGCAGTACATCCTGAACATCTCGCCGAACGGCAGAGCGGATTGCATGGCGTACCGGACGTTTGCCGTCGAGATCAAACCGGCCGGGAGGCTGGCGCTCCGGGTGGAGAGGACGGTGCCGGGCAGCATCACCCCGATCACCCGGCTTGACTGACGCTTCTATCCGGCGTACAGGTAATCCCGATACCGTACCGCCCCGATGACCCCGGCTGCCGCCACCACTGCGAGCAGCAGGTAATCCTCCGGCCCCGCCCCGGCCATCAGGATGCTCTCCGGACTCCCGGCCGCCCAGGCGAGGAGTGAGACGAGGGCAAGGATTCCGAGAAGCGGGACGGAGATGCCGATGAGTGCCTCGGCGAGTTTGGAGATGCCGGAGCCCCGGCAGGCGGCGAGAACGATCCCGGCCGATGCCGCGAGGAATATCCATTCGGAGAGGGACGAGACCTCGGCAAGGATGGCGCCGCCGAAGTAGCCGGTGAACTCGTAAGGTTCGTACGGGCCGAGGAGCGGGAAGTACCAGGTGACGGGCATCGCCCACATAGCATCGATGACCTGGTGGGAAAGTGCTCCCGCCGCGACGGTGAGGAGCACAAAGGATTCCCGTCTCCGATGAAGCGCGATACCTGCAACCGCGAAGAGCGTTAAAAAGAGCAGTCCGTGCCCGAATATCCGCCCGGAATTGAGCGTGCCTGCAAGAAGAATGTGGCCGACCGGCTTGTCGATCAGGTCGGGGAGGACGGCCCCGAGAGCACAGAAGCCGATGAGCCGCCGGTCGCCCACGCGTCCGGCGAGTGCGAGGCCCAGGATCAGGCCGAGAAGGAGATGGCAGGCGATGAACACTTTTCATGGAGACGATGCCGGTGGTTATATTCCTGCTGCTCGGGGCGGGGCAAACGATATGGCCGGGGAAAGCCGATAACATTCCGGATTATGGCAACGCTGGACAGAGAGGAGATCCTCATCATCTTTGTATCGTTTCTCATCGGCAGCGCGGCGGGGTGGTGGAGCCGCATGCACTGGGGCAGCGGCCTCGTTGCCGTCATAGCGACGCTTATCGGAACCGTTGCCGGCTATCTCATTATCGTCGCCGTTCTCCGGGCCGCGGGTCACCCGGTCGAGTAGCCGGCGTGGAAGGGGCACTCCCCCTGCAGGCATTCGCGGTTGATCTTGCTGAACTCGCACCGCACTGCTTCTTCTGCCGGGAGGTTCACCCCGAACCGTTCGCGGAGGAATGTGATTGCGGTGCGGATGGCAAGCCACGAGTCGCGTTTGCAGCATCGGGGGCCGCCGTGCCGGGCTATCGCCATCAGGCTCTCTGCAGTCACCAGGTTAGCAAGCGACCACTCCTGCTTCTTCAAGGGTGTCGACCCGGTGATCAGGCTCACGAAGATACCGGTGCCGACTGCTGCCCCGCAGGTGCCGTGGGTTCCGCAGGCCCCTCCCGGAACCACGCCGGCCCTCGTGCGCGCCTGCCTGAGCAGTTCCCCTTTTCTTTCCGGTTCCCCCTGGTGGTTGCAGTAGGCGGCGATGAGGGATGCGGGCACGAGAAAGTGGTGTTCCGGCCCGTGCATCCTCACCGCCGGGTAGCGCATCAGGATGCAGGCGATGGCAAGCGGATCCTCGAGCGTCGTTGCGATGCAGAACTGCTCGATGAGGTCGAGCGCTTCGAGGCCGTGGCACCGGTCGCAGACGAAGTGCCCGGCTTCGCAGGCGGCCGCAGTGTTCATGACCTCCCCGCAGACGGCGCAGGGAAGGTCGCGGGCTTCCTCACTATACACGAGATCCCGGCCGCAGATCAGGCATCCTGCCTTATGCTCCATGCCACAGGGGTATGTCGCCATATCCTATAATCACGGCCCCCATCACGTGGTCGCGGACTGGCCGGGAAGGTGCATGCGGCCGCCCTCTTCTCCCGCCGGGAGGTTCGTCCCCTGCTCTTCCCGCAACCGTCCGCCTTCGACCGCGAGGACGCGGTCGGCGAGCGTCAGGAGCGACGGACGGTGGGTGATGAGGATGGTCGTCCGGTTCCGGACCAGGAGCCGGAGCGTCCGGCGGATCTGCTCCTCGGTCTGTATGTCGAGCGCGGACGTGGGTTCGTCGAGGATGAGGATGGGCGCATCCTTCAGGAAGGCTCTCGCGATGGCGACCCGCTGCCGCTGGCCGACGGAGAGCTGCGTCCCGCGCTCCCCGACGATCGTCCGGTAACCCCCTGAAAACTCCATTATTTCGTCGTGGATCTGCGCTTTCCGTGCGGCTTTGACGACTTCTTCGAAGGTTGCCTCGGGCTTGCCGTAGCGGATGTTTTCCTCTATGGTGGTGTGGAAGAGGAAGAGATCCTGCGAGACGAGCGATACCTGCCGCCGCAGCCACCTTGGATCGAGCGACGCAAGATCGCGGCCGTCGAGGGTGATCGTGCCTTCCTGCGGTGCGAACGCCCGGAGGATCAGGTTTACGAGCGTCGTCTTTCCGGCACCGGTCCGCCCGACGACGGCGACCACCTCGCCGGGACGGGCGACGAAGGTTGCGCCGCAAAGGACCGGTTCCGACTCCGTGTACCCGAACCGGACGCTGGAGAACTCGATCCGGCCCTGCACCACGTCGGGCACGATCCCGCCGCCGGCCGACTCTCCGTGTATCGCGAAGAGGTCGCGCAGGCGGGCGGCGGAGGTGAGCGCGGGCTGCATGACGACGGGGAAGGCGAAGAAGGTGTTGACGGCGGGGGCGAACGTCACGACGTAGACCGCGAACGCGACGAAGTCCCCGACGGTCATGGCGCCGGCGAGCACCTCGGTCCCGCCGACCCAGAGGACGGCGATCAGCATGAGCGACATGGTACCGATCCTGAAGTACTCCGAGAACGCCGAGAGCATCGTGGTTCTGACCCGGGCATCGACCATCCCGGCAAGCGTCCCGGAGACCCGGTGCACCTCCCGCTCCTCCGCGGCGTGGGTCTTCACCGTCTCGATGCCGGAGATCACCTCCTGGATGTCGCGGGAGACGTAGGCCTGCCGTTCGCGCTCCCGGTGGGTGGCGGTGCGGATCCGCCGGATGAAGACGGCGTTGACGAGGAGGTAGAGCGGGATGAAGGCGGCGATGACGAGGGTGAGCCTCAGGCTCAGGATGGAGAGTATAGCGAGGGTGAAGGCGACGTAGAGGCCGTTTGCGACGATCAGGGGGAGATACTGGGAGACGGTGTACTGCAGGATCTGGACGTCGTCGGAGAGGCGGGACATGATGTAGCCGGTCTGCTGCGACTTGAAGTAGGAAAGCGGGAAATTGAGGACGTGCTCGACGAGGGCGGTCTGGAGGTTGAAGGCGTAGCCTTCCCGGAACCGGGCGGTCCAGTAGTTCCGCACTAGATCCATGCCGCCGGTGAAGAGCCCGAGCACCAGGAGAGCGACGATAAGAGTGTCGAGCGACGAGAGGAGCCCGCCGGCCCCTGCGATGAGGGTGTCCGGGGCCTCCGTCCCGCCGAGCAGTATGTTGTCGATGAAGAACTTGATGCTGAGCGGGAGCACGGTCTTCGCCGCCGAGACGAGAGCGGTCGCTGCGAGGGCCAGAACGCCCACGTTCCGGATCGGCCGGGCGAACCGGAGGAAGAAGGTGAGGTCGGAGAACCGAAGGTCGCTCCTCGCCGTCGCCGGCCGGCGCATGATATCCAGGGTGAAGGCGGCGGTTCGCCGGCAGCAGTCTGCGATGCTCATGGCATGGGTCCCCTCAAGGAATGCACCCCGGTCTTTTGCCGGGTCTCCGTTGCAGTCCCATACCGTTCTGCTGTATAATACCTCTGCTCCGGCAGCCGGGGCAGATCGGAATGCCTATCGTGTGACGCGATGAGAGTCTCCTATGGTCTCATTCGGCGCTGGCCGCTTTTCCGGGGTGATTCCGGGAGCGCTGGCAGGCGGTGGCATCTTTCTTCTCGACCGGTCGGGACTCCTCCCGGACCCGGTGATGACGGTGGCGTTCCTCTTTTGCGGAGGGCTCGTCGCCGGGCTTCTCACCCCGGGAACAATCAGAGACGGGGCCGTTGCCGGCGCCGTCTGCGGGGTGCTCGTGGCGCTGATCGCGGCGACGTTCACGAGCCTGGCGGAGGGAGACCCTTCGATCCTGTCAACCTTTGCGTTCTATGCCCTGATCTTCACGGGGCTCCTCCTCCCCTACAACACCATCGGCGGGGCAGCGGGAAGAGCAGTGCGTAGCGCTCTTCGGAGAGATGGCGCCGCCGGGGCTGGCGGGCGGCACGGGATCGCCGTCGGCACGGTCGTCATCGTCGGTCTGGCCCTCGCACCCGGTCTGCTGGCCATCATCACCGGCTTGGTCTTCGTATCCGGTCTGCTGGTCGTGGCCGCTCCGCTCGTCGGCGGATTCATCGCGGGATACTCCGCCGGGGGCAGGCCAAAAGATGGTATCGAGGCCGGTTTTGTCGCGGCACTCTTCGGGGCAGGCCTCCTCTTCTTCATCCCATTGCTCTGGACCGCGTTGCACGATTTCGGGTTCGCCGAGATGTTCGAGGGGATGGTCGCGATCGCCCTGGTATACTTCTTCACCCTCTTCGGGACCGCCGGAGGGGTTGCCGGCGCGGTTGTGCAGCCGGCTCATAGGGAGGGTTGAGGGACAACGGGTGTTTCCGGATATGCCCACTACCTTTATCGTACCGGAATGCCCGGAACCGTCCCGGAAAAAAGTTACATCTGTGCCGAGGGGGTTGCCCGGGCCGTCCCGGGAATCGCCACCCGTTTCTCAAGGATGTTGACGGCGATGGTCGTGATCGAGACCAGCACGAGGTAGACGACGCCGACGGCCGCAAATGACTCCGTGTAGAGGAAGTACTTCGTCGCCATCTGTTTCCCTGCCCCGGCGAGTTCGATCACCGTGAGCATGTAGGCGAGCGACGAGTACTTGATCAGGTAGATGAACTCGTTCGAGAGCCCCGGTATCGCCCGGCGGAGCGCCTGCGGCAGGATGACGCTTTTGATCGCCTCCCATCGGGTCATCCCGAGCGATCTCGCCGCGACCATCTGGCCGTCCTTGATCGATATGAGGGCGCCGCGGATGTATTCGGCGTTATACGCACCGTTGCAGAGGATGAACCCGAGCACGGACGCCCCGAACGCGGAGAACGTGATCCCGATCGACGGGAGACCGAAGTAGAGGATGAAGAGAAGGAGGAGGAGCGGCGTACCCTTGATAAAAAAGACATATGTCTTGCAGAGCCAGGATATGGCGGGGTGGCCGTACTGCCTTCCCACCGCGACGGCGATCCCGAGCGCGAGGCCGAACGGGGCGGAGCACGCGATCAGCTGCAGGGTTACCACCAGCCCCTGCATCAGCGCCGGGAGGAGAATCTCGAAGAGGAATACCGCCTGATCCATGCCGCGCCTCAGTCATCCATCCGGGAATCTATCCGGCCGATGAAGTCCTTCATCCGGGTGAACCGTGGGTCGTTCAGGAGCAGGTCCGGTGACCCCTGCTCGGCAACCACGCCGTTCTCCATGAAGAGAACCTCGTTTGCAACCGAGCAGGCAAACCCCATCTCGTGGGTGACGACGAGCATCGTCATCCCGTTGCGGGCCAGTTTCTTCATCACCTCGAGCACCTCCCTCGTCAACTCGGGGTCGAGCGCAGAGGTCGGTTCGTCGAAGAGGATGACGTCCGGGTCCATGGCAAGCGCCCGTGCGATGGAGACCCGCTGGGCCTGGCCGCCCGAGAGTTCCGCCGGGTAGTGATCGGCCCACTCCTCCATCCCGACCTGCCGGAGTTCGGTGAGCGCCTTTTCGCGCGCTTCTGCTTTCCCCATGCCCCTGACCTTCAGGAGCGCCAGTTCGACGTTCTTCAGCGCGGTAAGGTGGTCGAAGAGGAAGAAGTTCTGGAAGACCATCCCGATCTTCTGCCGGAAGTGGTTGATCCGGGCTCCGGAGTTCGTGACCTCCTCCCCGTCGAGCCAGACCCTTCCGCGGTCGGGTGTGGTCAGCTGGTTGATACACCGCAGAAGCGTGCTCTTCCCGGTTCCCGAGGGGCCGATGAAGACCTTCGTCTCGCCGCGGCGGACGTCGAACGATACCCCGCGCAGCACCTCGGTCTCCCCGAAGGACTTGTGTATCTCCTCGACTCTCAGTACAATGTCGTTGTCGTTCATGCTCTACGTCGCTCCGGTTCCGAATCCGGGGATTGCTATCCTCGCCTCAAGCCTGTGCAGGATCTTGAGCCCCCCGTAGTTCAAGACGATGAAGATCCCCGCCGCCGCGAGATAGATCGGTATCGTGATGTGGGTCTGCGTGACGATCCTTGAGGTGATGGTGAGCAGTTCCACGACCCCGATAGCGTAACAGACCGCCGAATCGGTCAGGATATTGGGGTACTCGTTCGACCAGCCCGGGAGCGCTATACGCATCGCCTGGGGAAGGATGACCGATTGGATGGCGGTGAACCTGCTCATCCCGAGCGACCGCGCCGCAATCATCTGTCCTTCGCTGACCGACTGGATGGCCCCCCGGAAGATCTGCGACTGGTATGCCGCCCCCCGGAGGCCCAGCACGATCGCCCCGACGACGAACGCCGAGAGATGGCCGAGCCCGATCGCCGGGAATATGCCGAACCAGAAGAGGAAGAGCAGGACGAGGATGGGAAGACCCCTGAAGAACCAGACGTAGATCCCGACGGCCCCCCGAACCGGCCACGCCCCGTAGACCTGGCCGAGCGCCATAGGGAGCCCGAGAAGGACCCCGAGGCCGAGGGCAACGATGACAAGGCCGAGGGTAGAGGCGACGCCTGAAAGGAGATACGGTAACCAGTCGATGAGAATTGGTAGAATGTCCATTTGGCTATCCCTGAATCACTGCAGTCTCTCCGGCCGGGAGAACGGTGCCGGGTACTCTACGCATGAATCTGACGGAGAGCAAAATAAACGTTCCCAAATCCGCCTCAATTGAGCGGGACGGCCGCTCGTTCTGGCGGGAGGTTTTTGTCTCCGGAGGTGGGTTCTGCCGTATCCGCTCCAAACGCCCTTCACGCTGCGCTCCGGGGGGTTCCAGCAACACTTAAGTATCTGGGGGAGGGGGAAGAAGGGGTATGCCACCTGCACACGATGTCAGGATCCCTCTCGATGTGCCCTCTGAAGAGCAGGAGAGGTACCGGGAGAACTACCGGACGATCACGCACGACACCGGGAGACTGATGCTCTTTGCCGGGGACCAGAAGATCGAGCACCTCAACGATGACTTCGCCGGCGAAGGCATCCATCCCGAGGATGCCGACCCCGAACACCTCTTCCGGATCGCGAGTCGGGCGAGGATCGGGGTATTTGCGACGCAACTCGGGATGATCGCCCGTTACGGCGCGGATTACCGGGATGTTCCGTATCTCGTCAAGCTCAACTCGAAGACCCACCTGGTCAAGACCGCCCAGCGCGATCCGCTCAGTTCGGAACTCCATCTCGTCCGGCAGGCTGTCGATCTCCGCGACCGGACGGGGCTCTCGATCCTCGGCGTCGGCTACACGGTCTACCTCGGGAGCGAGTACGAGTCGATGATGCTCTACCAGGCGGCCCAGATCATCAACCATGCGCACGCAAACGGCCTCATCACCGTACTCTGGATGTATCCCCGCGGCAAGGCGGTCAAGGACGAGCGCGACCCGCACCTGGTCGCGGGCGCGGCGGGTGTCGCGGCGACCCTCGGGAGCGACTTTGCGAAGGTGAATTCGCCGAAAGCGGGCGGTTCGAGTGATGCTGAGCTGCTCCGCGAGGCGGTGGCGGCCGCAGGCCGGACCGGTGTCGTCTGTGCGGGCGGGTCGCACGCCGATATGCAGGCGTTCCTGCAGCAGCTCCACGACCAGATCCACATCGGCGGCACGGTCGGGAACGCGACCGGCAGGAACATCCACCAGCGGTCGCTCGAGGAGGCTGTCGCGTTCTGCAACGCGATATCGGCGATCACCCTCGATGATGCGAGCGTTGCGGAAGCAAACAAGATCTGCATGGGAGGCAGGTGTTAGGATGACGACGGTCGGCGTCCTCACCGGGGGAGGAGACTGCCCGGGCCTGAACGCGGTGATCCGGGCGGTCGTGCGGACGGGGGCGAAGCACGGGTTCGACACGATCGGGATCCGGGACGGATGGCACGGCCTCGTGGCCGGGAACGTCGAGCCGCTCACCGATTACTCGGTGACGGGTATCCTCCCGAAGGGTGGGACGATCCTCGGGACATCGCGGACGAATCCCTTCAAGAACGAGGCCGACGTCCAGCGTCTGCGCGACAACCTCAGGAAGTTCGGGATCGATGCGATCGTCGCGATCGGCGGCGAGGATACCCTCGGTGTCGCGTGCAAACTCTCGCAGTTGGGTATCCCGGTGGTGGGGGTGCCGAAGACCATCGACAACGACGTCGGCGCGACCGACTACACGTTCGGGTTCGACACCGCCGTCGCCACCGTCACGGAGGCGATCGATCGCCTCCACACGACAGCGGAGTCGCATCACCGGATCATGGTAGTGGAGGTGATGGGGCGGCATGCTGGCTGGATCGCGACCGTGGCCGGGATCGCAGGCGGGGCCGACGAGATCCTCATCCCGGAGATCCCGTTCGACCTCGACGTGGTCACCCACCATCTCCGGGCACGCTACGAGCGGGGAAAGAAGTTCAGCATCGTCGTGGTCGCCGAGGGCGCCCAGCCGAAGGGGATGGCGGAGGCGATGACCCAGTCGGCACGGACGGACGAGTTCGGCCACGTGACGCTCGGCGGCATCGGGAACTACCTGCGCGACGAACTCGAAAAACGGCTCGATATGGAGGTGCGGGTGACGGTGCTCGGGCACGTCCAGCGCGGTGGTTCGCCGACGGCGCGCGACCGGGTGCTCGCGACCCGGTTCGGGGTGGCCGCGGCGGATCTCATCAGGGATAAGGACTTCGGGAAGATGGTCGCGCTCAGAGGGGACGATATCGTCGCGGTTCCGCTCGAAGAGGCGGTGGCGAACCTCAAGACGGTGAATATGGACCTCTACAAGATGGCAAGCATCTTCTACGGGGGGTAGGCGGCACCGGACCCTACCGCCGGTGCAGGTGCCGGTGGTGGATGTCGGGCTGGTGCGGGTGCTCGTGGGCGAGTTCGGCATGGGCGTGCACGTGGGAGTGTTCCCCGGCCGCCGGGAGCGGCGGGTCGCTGGCCTCGTGGTCGTGATCGTGGTGCAGGTCGTCGTGGCGGTGGCGGTGCTCGTGGACGACGCCCGGGTGCCGGTGGGGATGGGAGTGCTCCTCGGAGATCATCAGCCAGGCTCCGACGGCCATGACGGGCAGCGCGATGTAGAAGGTGCCCGCCGGTAGTTCGACGAAGAGCAGGAGCGAGAAGAGGACGCCGAAGAACGGGGAGACGGCGAGGAGCGAGCCTGCCCGGGCTGCGCCGATACCCCGGAGGGCGAGGAGGAAGAGGATACTCGTCAGCCCCCCGTAGCAGAGGAACCCGACCGCCATGGCGGCGGCGGTAACTGTCAGGCCCGGGAGGTGTTCCCCGGCGGCGAGCGCGATGAGGAGCGTGACGGTGCCGGCCCCAAGCCCCTTGATGGATATGACAAGGAGCGGGTCCTTTGCCGAGAGCCGCTGCCCTAAGTTGTTGTCGACCGCCCAGAAGAGGCAGGTGAGGAGGATGCCGAGCGCCGGGAGGGAGAGGCCGAGTCCGGCTGCCGGGTTCCAGGTGAGGATGAGGCACGACGCGGTGATGCACCCGAGCGCGGCCCATACGCGGCGGCCCACCCACTCACCAACGATCACCGCGGCGATCAGTGTCGTTGCAACGGCCTCGAAGTTCAGGAGGAGGGCCGCCGTCGCCGCCGGTGTTCCCGTGAGGCTGTATACCAGGGTGACCGGTGCGAGAAGCCCTCCAAAGAGCGTTACGCCTATGAGCCAGGGGATCTCGCTCCTCCCGGGCGGTGCTTCCCTGTGGCTCCGCCGGGTGCCCGTCGCCGTTCCGGCGAGGGAGAAGAGCAGGGCGCCGGAACCGCTCCCGAGCGAGACCAGCGCGGCGAGCGCGAGCGGCCCGATCTCGGCGAGGAGAAGTTTCGTGAACGGGGCGCTCCCGCCGATCAGGATCGCCGTCGCCAGCGCATAAAGAACGGGTGTCCGGTACTGTCTCAGGGTGGATCCGGTCTCTATGACGGCGGGTCTGCGCGGGTACAGGAGAGGTGCCTCCGGAAAAGTTAAGCGTCGTGAAAATGGGGGGACGAATCGTCCCCGGTTACTTCAAGTTGTGCTTCTCTTTGAGTTCTTCCCAATAGGGATCGGCCTGGAGTTCCGCGATCGCTTCGTTCATGAACTCAAGGAGTTCGGTGTCCTCCTTTCTGATGGCGACGCCGAACTGTTCCATGGTCTCGACGGAACCGATGGTCTTGACCGGCTTGCCCTTGATGATGTCCTGGATGGAGACGTCGTCATACATGACCGCGTCGACCCTGCCTGCCTCGAGATCGCTGACGGCAAGCTGCGTGTTGGCGTAGGTCTTCAGGTTCTCGGCGGGCATCGTCCCGTTCTTGACCAGGTTATCCTCGATCCAGTGGGCGGCGGTGCAGCCCTGCTGTGCTCCGAGAATCACCTTGCCGGCAAGGACGTCCTCAAGCGTCACGTTCGCGTCCTCGCGCGTCACGACGTCCTGGTTGACGGTCCAGTAGGGGTTGCTGAAGTTGACCGCTTCCTGCCGCACAGGGGTGATCGACATCCCTGCATAGACCATGTCGATCTTCCCTGCCTGGAGCGCGGGGATGATGCCGCTCCACTCCACCGGCATGAACGCCACCGTGACGCCCTTCTTCTCGGCGATCCACTTCATGGAGTCGACGTCGAATCCCTGGGCGTTGCCGTCCTTATCGACGTAACTGTAGGGAGGGTAGGCATCGTCGATGCCGACGACATAGTCCGGTTCGGTCGTGCCGGTGCATCCTGCACCTGCGACTGCCAGCACCGTAACGATACCGATGAGCAGTATAAGAATCCCATGCTTTTTCATAAGGGAAAGTTTAGTTAGGTGAGTAAAATTAACCTTTTGATTTGGCCCTGCCGAAGAGCCTGTTCAGCCGATAGTCTCTCCAGGAAACTTACTCGATGGGAAGATCCTGTTTATTCTGCTGCAGGTTGTCCTGGAATACCCGGGTTATGGCCTCATCACGCATGGTCTATCGAGAATAACTCAAAGAGCCGTGCCGATTGATCGGTCGAGGCACCTCTCGCGCCGGTGCTACGATGACGATAGGTGTTTATAGTACCGTACCCTGCCACGGTAACTCCTGGTGAAGAGCGATCAGGTGGTGAGAAGAGAGATGAAGAAAGAGTCCGCCACGAGCGGGATGTCAAAAGTTGCCGGACCCCTGCAGGAGATCGACCCGCGGGTGATCGAGATGATCATGTCCCGGATTAACTTCCCTGCATCAAAGAGCGATCTTATCACCCGGGCGCAGGATAGCGGAGCGTCGCAGGGTGTCCTTGAGACGGTGAACCTGTTTGCCGAACGAAATTACACCAGCATGGACGAGATCCGATCCGAACTGAAGAGGATCCGGCAGAGGTAACCATCTTCACACGGATCTCTGCCGGCCCTGCTTCACAGGAAGGGATGTTGGCGGAGCGCCCGGTCAGACCAGCGTCCCCGGGAGGTGCTTGAGGAGCCACGCCTTCACCTCGACGTAGAGGCTTTCGGCTGTCTCGTCGAGGGTGTGCCCCGCCCCTTCGTAGACGATCAGCCGTTTGGGTTCGCCGGCGCGCCGGTAGACCTCCTCCGCGGAGGTATGGGAGAGAACCGGGTCTCGGTCCCCGTGCACCAGGAGGATCGCGGCACGGCCGGCGAGGGCGGCGACCGGTTCGGTCCCGGCAGACTGGGTCGCGACGGCGACGACGACCCTGACCGCCGGGACGTTCGCCGCCGCCTGGATCGCCACCGCTCCCCCGAGCGAGTGCCCGACGACCCCGGCGGCCGTGACACCCCGGCTTTCGAGGTAGCGCAGCCCGAGGACAGTGTCGAAGACCGATTCCACGAGGTCGGTCGGGTGCCGGTACTGCACCCGGAGCGCACTGATCCGGTGGTTCGGGAGATCCTGTGCCAGCCGCGGGTAGAGTCCCCGTGCCGGGGTGTCGAACCCGCCTCCGGTTCCGCCGACCATGACGACGCCGACCCTGGTCCCCTGCGCTTCGTAGTAGCGGCAGACGGTCGTCCCCCGGTCGGTCGCGATCTCCACGGTGTCGTAGGCCTCGCCGGCCTCTGGTATTCGCCTGATATCCGTAGGGCGCACGTCGACTCTCGCACCCTCCACTTCTATTTCAGTCGTTCCGGGCATGGGGGGCAATAGATACCGGGGCTATTTGGCCTTTACGGCAGGGAGGTCGTTGTGCGCTCGGGCTGAGGGCGATCCAGAATAGCGTCCATTGATCTGTGCGGAAAGTACATTGCTATTGGTTGCGAATTATATATTATAATGAATAAAATCGAACGCAGTCTCTCCCGGCAAACCGGGGATTCTTCCTGGAACTTCGGTCAGGAAGGACACGCAGTAGTCCCCGACTCGGGGGAGTCCGATGGTGACCTCCTCGACGCCTATTCCCGCGCCGTCGTCCGGGTCGTCGAGTCCGTGGGCCCCGCGGTCGTGAGCGTGGCCGTGGGGAAGAACTCTCCCGGGTGGCGCGGCGAGCAGGTGGGAGCAGGCTCGGGCGTGGCTGTGTCGCCGGAGGGCTACATCCTGACCAACAACCATGTGGTGCAGGGGGCAGGGAGGATCGAGGTCAGGACGGCGGACGGAACCGCTCTTCCTGCCCGCCTGGTCGGGGCCGACCCCGCGACCGACCTCGCCGTGCTCCGCGCTGATGCCGGGGATCTCGCCTACGCGTCGTTCGGCGATTCCGGGAAGCTCGCAGTCGGCCAGCTCGCGATCGCCATCGGCAACCCGCTCGGTTTCGACTCGACCGTCTCGACAGGGGTCCTGAGCGCTCTCGGGAGGGCGTTTCGGAGCCGGGACGGTCGACTGATCGAGAACATCATCCAGCACACCGCTCCCCTGAACCCCGGCAACTCCGGCGGCCCGCTGGTGGACTCCCGCGGCCGGGTCATCGGGATCAACACGGCCATCATCCCGATGGCTCAGAGCATCTGCTTCTCGATCCCCTCGAACACCGCCTCGTGGGTTCTCCCGCAGCTGGTCGCCGACGGCAGGGTGCGGCGCGGTTACCTCGGTATCGCCGGCCAGTCGCAACCGCTCCCGCAGCACCTCGTCGCGGCGCTCGGCCTCTCCGCGAACCAGGCGGTCGAGGTCGTCTCGCTGAACCGGACGAGCCCCGCCGGGCGGGCCGGGCTCAGGCCGGGCGACCTGATCGTCGCGATCAACGATACTCCTGTGGTCTGCGTCGACGATTTGCACCGGTTCCTCGCCGTCTGGCCTATCGCGGAACCCGCTACCCTCGCGATAGTCCGGAACCAGCGGCGGATCACGCTCCCGATCGTTCCCGCGGAAGCGGTCGCGTGCACTGCCTCCGGGTGAAGGGGGTACGGTCAGGGGACCCGGTCTATCCGGGGCTCCCGGCGCGTCGGTTTTGGTGAGAGGGGTCCAGGATAACCGAAGATCAGCGGGGCCACGATCTGGTGGTCGTGTGGAACCTTCAGCGCCGCAAGGAGGTCGGGGCTCTCCTGGACGAGCGCCGCCGAACCGATCCAGCAGCTGCCGATCCCGAGCGCCCAGGCGGCAAGCATCATGTTCTCCGCGCAGAGCGCGCAGTCGAGGAAGCTCGATACGGCCTCCCGGGCGCCGAGAACCAGGACCAGCACCGGGGCGTTGTAGAAGATGTTGAACCCGGGGTTCTTGAGCGCCGCGAGAAACTCTTCTGTCCCCGCTCCGCCCTCCTCTCCGATCCTCTCGATGAGGATCGGTTTGCAGTAATCGGACACCTGCTGCATCAGAGCACGGTCTTTGACGATCACGAATCGCCAGGGCTGAAGCCCGAGGGCGGTCGGGGCCTGGATGCCCGCAGCGATGATCGCCCTCAGGCCCTCGTCCGGAACGTCCCGGTCGGTATAGTTCCTGACGCTCCGGCGCTCCCGGATCACGGAGAAGATCTCGATGGACTCGGCACCTGTCATCATGAACTCCGGCTATGGCCTGCCGACGATATTTATACCTTGAGGTTGTCCCAAAATCTCTTTGCCGGGAGGGGGACACCCCCTCCCGATCCCTCCCCCGAGTGGCGATACCCGACGGGAAGCCGTTTCACCCTCCTTGCCCGGGATAGAGGACAAAGGGTAGAAACCTCAGAGGTGGGTGTTCTGACCGGGGTGTAAGGAACGTTCAAGATCTTTTTCGGGATGACCTCCCGGCCTCCCGCCTGCTTCCCCGGCAACCCGGGGATCTCGCTGAACCGTCCAGGAGTTCGAAAGAGCCCGGATTTCACCCGATAACAGGATCGTAATTATTTTAAAGTCACCGGAGCACAACCACTACAGCGACTGCATCTCGATGCCGGTGAGTTATGACGGACTCGCACCTGGACCGGGCACCCTTTCATCATGCGGTGCTCAACGCTCTCGAAGATGGACTTCTTGTGGTAGGCGACGACCGGAAGGTCAGGTGGTACAACCTGGCCCTTGCACGGACCCTCGGTATCCGGCAGGAAGATGCCATCGGGATGGAGCTCGGTTCTCTCCTCGAAACCTATTTCCTGCCGATAATCGAGGACGACGACTCCGTGCGGTTGCTCCGCCGCGTCCTTGAGAACGGCGCGGACCTGCCTCCTCTTCTCTGTCGCGCCCGGACCCCCGACGATACCCGGCGCTGGATCTCGATATCGAGCAGACAGACTTTCGCCGCGACCGGGCAGCGGCTCATCAAGATCCGGGACGCCACTGCGGATCTGGATGTGTATCACTTCAGGGCCGCGCTCGAAGGATCCCCGGTGGTCGTCTTCGTGCAGGATGAAGACCTGCGGTACATCTGGTCGTACAACCAGCAGTTGGGGCCCACGGACGCGTCCATCATCGGCATGCGCGAAGAGGATGCTTTTCCCGAGAGCGCCGATCATCTTACCGCGCTCAAACGCCGGGTTCTTGAGACGGGGGAGACCATACGGACTGCGGTGGCGTTCACCATCGCAGGCAAGCGGCGTGTCCGCGACCTGACGCTCAAGCCGTTTCGTGATGCGGACGGGACGATCGTCGGCGTTGCCGGGACAGCCTTCGACATAACCGAACAGAACCGGGTAGAGGAGAAACTCCGGGAGAAGACGTACGAACTGAAGACGCGGATGGATGAACTCCGGTGCCTCTACACCGTCGCGCACCTCGTCGAGACGCCCGGGATGACGCTCGAGAAACTCCTGCAGGCGGTTGCCGATACCCTCCCCATGGGGTGGCAGTACCCGGAGAGTACCGGGGTGCGGATCACCGTCGACGGACGGGATTACTACCGGGGCGATCCGGTGGACTCCCCCTGGATACAGAAGAGCCTGATCGCCGTCCACGGCGAAGAGGTTGGTGAGGTCGAGGTGCGGTACCTCGCGGAGGTTCCACAGGGCAGTGAGGGGCCGTTCCTGCCGGAAGAGCAGATGCTGCTCGACTCTATCACGAAACGGATCGGCCGGATCATCGAGCGGTTGCAGGTGGAAGCGGCGCTCGAGGAGAGCGAGGAGAAGTTCAGGGGGATTGCCCAGCGGAGTTTCGACCTCATCGTCACGTCGTACCGGGACGGCGGACTGAACTACATCTCGCCGGCGATGGAGCGGATACTCGGGTACTCTCCCGAAGAGATGGTGGGAACCGATTGGGAGGACTACATCCTCCCGACAAGCCTTCTGGCCTGGAAAGAGGGGCGACGGAGAGTTCTCCGGGGCGAACAGGTCGAGAGGCTCCAGATCGAGGTCCGGCGAAAGAACGGGGAGACCGCCATACTGGAACTGAACGAGTCGCCGATCGTCGAGAAGAAGACGATCGTGGGGTTCCAGGTGATCGGCCGGGACATCTCCGAGCGGATCCTGCACGAGCGGCTCCGTGAGCAGGCGTTTGATATGACTGAGCGAAATATCGCTCAGTTCGCCGTCCTGGGCGACCACGTCCGCCACCCGCTCCAGGTGATCATGGGTGCCGCGGATCTCCTCGACGAGGAAGCGGTCGCGGAGAAACTCCGGGAGCAGGTCCGGCGGATCAACGTGCAGATCCGCGAACTCGACCGGGAATGGATGGAATCGCGGAAGATCCGGGAGTTCTTAAAGCGCTACGAACTCTGAGGGTCACCGCCGCCGGCGGTGTCCCGTCTCGGGAGGGTGATCCAGGGCCTCCCGGACGGCGACGAGCGTCTCCGGGAGGAGCGAGCCTTTCTTCCCGACGACATCGGCTGTCCGGATGGTGTCGGCGTGGGCGGCGAGAGCGTAACTCTCGGTGAAGAGGTCGAGCCCGCCCCGGGCAAAGTCGTCGAGCGAGAGGGGGATCGAGATCCCGTCTGTGGACGGGCTGCTCGATACCGGGCAGATGAAGAGGCTCCCGCTCTCTCCGGGAGAGACAACCACAACCGGCCGCACCTTCCGCTCGCCCCCTCCCCCGATCCGCACGACGGCCAGGAGAACGTCGCCGCTGGCGTATCGCCCCATGTGCATATCGGTCGACGTCAAAACCAATAAGTGGATTGATCCGAGGTGCGGGTTCCGGATGGCCCGGGGCTACCTGCCCGGTTGCATGACAGGACTTCCGGGTGGAAACGTATCGAAAAAGGGTTAAGCGGGTTTCGTCTCGTTCTCCGGGATCGGGTCCGGTGCCGGCGGGGTATATCTCGGGAGCGTCGGGATGGGTTCCGGCGTCGGGTCCGGCGTCGGTGTCGGCACAAAAGGCGATACCGGGATAACCGTTGATCCATCCGTCGGTCGCGGGAGGTGTGCAGGGTTAGTGGTCTGGTACGGTTCCGGTGGGATATACTCCGGGAGCGTCGGACCCGGTGTCGGTGCAGGAGTCGGTGTGATCCGTGGGGTCGGTTCGGGTGTGGGAGTCCCTTCCGGTGTTGGGGTCGGTTCCGGCGTCCAGTCCGGGGAGGTCGGAGCCGGGAGATAAGGGTTATACCATCCCGGGCCGGGTGTCCAGTTGTCGTCTGGGAACGGAGGTGGGGTTGGTTGTTCAGCCTCCATTGGTTGCCACTTTAGCAGATAATGGAGTGGTCCGGGAGGGTATTTGGGCTGAGCCGATGGCCAATACTGAACCCGCAGTTTGCTCTGCCAGTAAGGAGGCTCTGGGAAGGGTTCATCCGGTGGCCCTGCGTCCAGAAGGGTGTATGCCATTCTATCTTCGCAAAGGAAGGTAAACAGCAGTTGCTCGATATCAAACGTTTCATTCTCTATGATTTTCTTCCCGTCCATTGTCGTCCAGTATTGGGTGTTCACTTTTCGGCCGCGCTCCCCATTATAGCCATAATAGAATGCTTTCCCCTCGATTCCACACCAATAGGCGGCGCTGTCATACTCCCCGGGTTCAGCGCTGAACTCGCATTCCACGATAATGCGAGCCGTTCCCCGGGTTCTATCCACCTTGATGTAATGAAAAGCACGGTATGGAAATAACTGCCGGTAGTATCCCTCTGTCCATTCCGGAGTGGGGGTGGCCGTGGGATCGATTATTGATTCTGTGGTGGGTTGCGTAGTGGGAAGGGTCGTGGGAGCCGGGGTCTTGGTCGGGGTCGAAGTGGGTGCCATAGTCTCATGAGCCGTCGTCGACGGAGTTGTGGTCGAAGTTGTTGTAGCAGAAGTATGTGTCTGGATTGGGAGTGTGGTTGGAACCGGGGTCATAGTGGAGGTCGATCTCGTAGGGATCGGTGCCTCTGCCGGTGCCGTTGCAGGGGGAGAGACCGGCGGCGGGGATGTGCCCGAAGTTGTCGGCGATGCCACCGATTCACCAGCAACGGTCTGTGACGTGCAACCCGATACCAGGATCGTCAGGCAGAGGATGAAGACAATCCCGACGGTCACGCTCCCCTTTGTCAGACAAATGCCTGCCATGAGGGACTGATACCGGATCAACCCGTTTAAACTTTTCTCAGGCTCCCATGATATCTGAGAGACGCCGGCTCCGCCTGTCCGGTGACCGGTCTCCCTCTCCCGGAACAGCACCCGGCAGAGGCCGTATAAAACAGGAGGAAACGGAGCGTTTTCACCCCCCGGTGCGCCGTTACGGTGCCCGCCCCTTTGCTTTTCCGCTGGACTTCTGCTGCTCTTCGCGGAACTCTTTCTGGTACTTCGCCTTCTCCTTCACCCTCACGGCGGGGGCATGCCTGTCACCGCTGCCGAACTTCGCCTCCTTCCCGTTGCCGGGTTTGATCACGGAGACAGCCCCGGTGCCGGCGACCGAGACGTTTCCGTTCTCTGTCACGACGCTGCCGGTCACCGTCAGGTTGCCGTCACCGGCGGTGAGGTCGAGATCCTGGTGCCGGTACTTCAGGATGAGCGTGCCGCCATCTTTCATACAGAAGTTGACCCGCTCCGGCGTTGCGTTCCCTATCCTGAACTCAGTGGGGTCTGATACCGTCGTGTTCGCGCTGTCGGCTCCGGCAAACCCGAGCCAGTCCGCGATGCTGATAAAGACGGTCATGACGCCGTTGCTCTTCTGATTCAGGGTCTTCGGGACGATCTTCACCTCCGCCGTCTGCGGGGCGACGGTCACGTTCAGGGTATCGCAGGCGACGGCGCCAGTGGCGTTATTTACGACCTTTACGGTGACTGCGTAGGTGCCGGCGGCGAGGTAAGTATGGGTTGCCCGGACAGTGCCGTTCTGCTCGTTGTCCTGCACAACCTCCGCCCCGGTCGTTTCCGTGCTCCAGTCGATGAAAGCGGAGAGGTTCGTCGCATCGAAGACATCGGTGCCGTTGCAGGTCGCGAGAATGGTGACCGGCTCCCCGGCGAGCGCGGTGCGGTCGCCCCCTGCATCGACGACAAGGGCGGCCTGCACGGCAGGAACTGCCACAATGAGGGCGATGAAGAGGGAGAAGATTCGGATCGTGGTATCTTGTTTCATGAGTGTCTACCTCCGGTAGATACTGGCCCTGCCCCCCTATTTGACCGCATTGAGCTTCCCGGTTCAATCGATTAGCCGGGCGGTGGTGGACGATCGTCTATACCCGGAGCAGCCGGGCATTGATCGCGACGATCACCGTGCTTGCGCTCATCAGCACCGCTCCTGCCGCCGGGGTGAGAAGGATCCCGGCGCCTATCAGAACCCCGGCGGCGAGCGGGATGGCGACGACGTTGTAGCCGGTCGCCCAGAGGAGGTTTTCGACCATCTTCCGGTAGGTCTTCTTTGAAAGGTCGATGATCGCCGCCGCGTCCCGCGGATCGCTCCTCACGAGCACGATATCTGCGCTCTCCACGGCCACGTCGGTCCCGGCTCCGATGGCGATCCCCAGATCGGCCTCGACCAGTGCGGGGGCGTCGTTGATCCCGTCGCCCACCATCGCCACCCGGTAGCGCTGCTGCACCTCCCGGATCTTCTCCGCCTTCTCGTGGGGGAGGACCCCGGCAAAGAACTCGTCGAGACCCAGTTCCCCCGCCACCCATGCGGCGACGTCGCGGTTGTCCCCGGTCAGCATCATGCACCGGACACCCATCTCCTTGAGCCGGCGGACCGCCTCCTCCGACTCCGGCCGGATGATGTCGGCGAGCGCGAGCGCTCCTATGAGCCGGTCGTCATCGAGGAGGAAGACGACGGTCTTGCCCTGCTGCTGAAGGCTCTCGGCCCGTTCGTCCCCGGCCGGTATTCCCCGCTCCGCCAGGTAACCCGGCCCGACCACCCGGACGGTCCGGCCCCCGACCGTCCCCTCGACGCCGACTCCCGGGATAGCCCGGAACCCATCTACCGGGAGCAGAGCGAGTCCCCGTTCCTCCGCGCTCCGGACGATGCCCCGGGCGATCGGGTGCTCGGAGTGCGCCTCCACCGATGCTGTCGTCCCGACCACGTCCTCCTCCGCCGCGCCGCCGAAGGCGAGGACGTCCGTGACCCCGAACCGCCCCTCCGTCAGGGTTCCGGTCTTATCGAAGACGACCGCAGTGAGGTCCTTTGCCCGCTCGAACGCGCTCCGGTCCCGGATCAGGAACCCCAACTTGGCGGCAAGCGCCGTCGAGACCGCAATCACGAGCGGGACGGCGAGGCCGAGCGCGTGGGGGCAGGCGATGACCATCACGGTCGCGGCCCGCTCCACCGCAAATCCGGCCCCCGCCCCGAGGACGAACCAGGCCGCAAACGTCACCGCACCGACGAAGAGCGCGATCGCCACCAGGAGGAACGCCGCGCGGTCTGCGAGGTCCTGCGTCCGGGACCGGCTCTCCTGAGCCTTCCGCACGAGGTCGATCACCTGCGCGAGGTAGGTCTCCGCCCCGGTCCTCCTGACCTCAACGACGAGCGAACCCTCGCCGTTGATCGCGCCGCCGATCACCTCGTCGCCGGGATGTTTCTCTACCGGGCGCGACTCGCCGGTGAGCATCGCCTCGTTGACGCTCGTCGCCCCCTCGACAACCGTGCCGTCGACCGGCACCTTCTCCCCGGGCCGGACGAGAACCCGGTCGCCCGGTTCGAGCCGGTCGACGGGCACGTCCTCCGTGCCGGCGTCCCGGAGACGGTGCGCCTCCGAGGGCATGATCCGGACGAGTTCCTCGAGCGCCCGCGACGCTCCGAGGACCGAGCGCATCTCCACCCAGTGCCCGAGAAGCATGATGTCGATCAGGGTGGCGAGTTCCCAGAAGAACCCCTCCCCACTGACGAGGCCCAGGACGACCGCCGAACTGTAGACATAGGCGACGGTGATCGCGACGGCGATGAGCGTCATCATGCCGGGCATCCGCACCCGGAGTTCGCGCACGATGCCGGTGAGAAACGGCCGGCCACCGTAAAAGTATACCACGGTCGCAAGAGCGAGGAGCAGGTAGTCCGAGCCCGGGAACCGGATGACGATCCCGAGAAGTTCCTGGACCTGCTCCGAGAGGAGAAGGATCGGGACGGTAAGAATGGTCGAGACGACGAATCGCCGCCGGAAGTCCTCGAGGGCGTGGTGGTGCGAGCCATGGCCGGGCCGGTGGGTCTCCGGCGGCTTCTTTTGGGTGGCCTCTTCTAGATGCGTCTCGTTCCGCCGTCCGCCCTCACCGTGATCGTGGCCCACTTCACGCCCTCCCCGTCCGCTGCTCTTCTGCTGCCCCATCGTGCATGCCCGATCCGTGTGCGTACCGGTTCATGGTGGTGATGCCGTTCTTGCTGGGGATGTATATATATCGGCCGCGCACAGCCCGGGAGTGTCGGGGCACATCTCTGCCTCCCTTTGGGTGACGGATATCGTCCGGTGAAAATGAACAGGTTTATAACTTCAGGGAAACAGCATTATGCCTGTGCTCGGATGAACCTGCCCGCAAGACCGATAGGATCGCCAAGATTCTTTTGAATTCTGGCCGAATTCGTTAGGTGTGTGCGGGAACATTTTATCTGCCTATGGGGATGAAACTCCTCCGAGAGTAAGGGAAGGTGATCCCGGCCGATGCATGACTGCACACCCGCACATGGCGATATCCTCGAACTCTCCGGCATCCTGGATGCGTTCGACGAGGGGCTGCTTATTGTCGGCCCCGACAACCGGGTGGCCTGCATCAGCAGTCATCTGCGGCATCTGCTCGGCATCACTCACGACGTGCCCGTCGGAACCGACGCGAATCATTTCGTCCGCTGGACCCTGATACCCCGTATCTGCGGAGGGTCGGGCAGAACCGAGATCACCGCATTTCTCTTCGGCCGCGCTTCTGCTGCCGACTTCCCGTGCGCGATGCGGTTGCCCGGGGGTGGCGAAGGATGGTTCCGCTGCTCATGCCGCGCGGTTCATGAAGGTCGGTTTCGCGGCAGCCGGCTCGTTCGTTTTTCTCCCGACACCTCCGGCCCCGGGGCCGTCCCGGTCCCCGAAACCCGGGCCTCCCGTGTCGAAGGTCCTGGAAGCGGCATGGATTCCGCAAAGCGGAGGCGGATAGAGGCGATACTGCGGGAGAGCAAGGACAGATACCGGTTCCTCGTCGAGAACCTCAACGAGGGGATCGCGCTGATCGACAGGGAGGGCATCGTGGTCTTCGCAAACCAGAGGATGGCCGATATCATCGGTTATTCGATCCCCGGGGTCATCGGAGCGCCGGTCTACGCGTTCGTCGATGAGAACGATGCCGGAGACGTGAGGGAACACCTGCAGACTCTTGGCCGGAGCATGCGCGAGGTCTTCGAGTTCGAACTGGTTCAAAAAGGCGGCGGACGTATCCATGCGCTGATAGCAACCACTCCCATCATCGACGCCGGCGGCACCTGCCGGGGGTTCCTTGCCACTGTCCAGGACATCACCCCCTTGAAGCAGATGGAAGCAAAACTCCGCGAGAGCGAGGAGAAGTACCGGTCTCTCGTTGAACTCTCTGCCGAGGCGACCCTGATCCACCGTGACGGGAGGATCATATTCGTCAACCCCGCCGGCCTGAAGCTGCTCGGGGCTTCACGCCCGGAAGAGGTGATCGGGATGGCTATCCTCGATATCGTCCACCCGGATGCCCGCGACATCATCGAGGCCATCACCGTGCGGGATCTCCAGGGCGTGGAGACGCCGCTTGTCGAGTTGTTGGTCGTCAGACTCGACGGAACGACGGTTCCCATCGAGGGGAGGGGAGCTCGGACGATCTTTGAGGGCCGACCTGCGGTTCAGGTCGTCATGCGGGACATCAGCCACCGGAAACAGGCGGAGGAGCAACTGCAGGCGAGGAACCGGCATCTCCTTCTGCTTAACCGGATCATCGGCACATCCGCTTCGACCCATCTGCCGGGAGAACTGCTGGAGACGGCGCTTGACCAGACACTCGATCTCCTCGGCTACGATAGCGGCGCAATCTACCGTATCGAGTCCGGACAGGGAGAGGCCGCTCTTCAGTGCCGGCGAAACATGCCGGATACGTGCACGGATCTGGCAGAGATCGTTTTCGGAAGGTCGTTTGCCGATACCATCGCCACCGGCCTTCCGTGCTACCTTGAACTGGATCGGGGCCTGAACTCCCCGGGATCCCGTCTTCTCCGGGAGTTCGGGTTTGCCGCACTCGCCTGCATCCCGCTCGTCGTCGAGTCCGACGTCGTCGGGGCGCTCCTCATCGGGACCCGGGAGCGTGGATTCTTCTCTCGCGACGAGCGTGCGCTTCTCGAAGCCGTCGGTCGCGAGATCGGGGCCGGCATCGTGCGGGGGATGCTCTACCGGAGGCTTGAGGTGGCGAACCGGGAGGCGAACCTCTACCTCGACATCCTTACGCACGATATCCGGAATGCGGACAACGTCGCAAACATCTACGCCGACCTCCTCATCGACGAGCTCGAGGGAGATCCGGCCCGATACGCCCGGAAACTGAAGGACGGGATCAGGAAGAGCATCGAGATCACCACAAACGTCGCCACCCTCCGAAAGATCCAGGAGGAACGGGACGGCCTTACGCGGCAAGACCTCAACGACGTGATCCAGGGAGAGATCGCCCACTTTTCCGGTCTCTGCATCCGGTATTCCGGGCAACCCGTGGAAGTCCTGGCCGACGATCTCCTTCCCGAGATCTTCACGAACCTCATCGGCAACGCCGCAAAGCACGGCGGGCCGGGTGTCGAGGTCACGGTGGCGGTCGATGCTCCGGACGATGAGACCGTTGTCGTCACCGTTGCCGACACCGGCCCCGGGGTTCCGGACGATGCGAAGGAGTCGATCTTCTTCCGGTTCGAGCGGGAGGGCGGCAGGCGGGGGAGCCAGGGCCTCGGCCTCTCGATCTGCCGGATGCTTGCCTCACGATACGGCGGCAGGGTCTGGGTCGACGACCGGGTCGAGGGACACCCGGAAGAAGGCGCGGCGTTCCGGTTCACTCTCCGGAAAGCCGGATGCGGGGACGTTTTCTCCGCCTGAGCGCTCCCGTGCATGCCGCTGTCGACGATCGGATTTATTCCTCCCGTCGCAGACATTTTCCCATGTACCGAACTACTCCTCTTCTCTTTGTCTGTATCCTCCTCTCCGCCGGCTGCCTTGCCGCAGACGAGTCTCCGGCAGGGGCGGGTCTCAGCCTGATCGCCCCGGTTGACCCGATACCCATATTCGACGGTCAGGCAACTTACGCCGGGATCATCGGTGCGGAGACGCCGCAGATTCAGGCGAACTACAGCATGGGCTTCGTTGCCATCGCACCTGGCAACGCGACGCCTCCGCACCGCCTGATCGGGACGGCGGAACTCATCTACGTGCTCAGCGGTACGGCGGAGATCCGCTGCGACAACGAGACGGTAACTGCCCGCGAGGGAGAGACCGTGCTCCTGCCGGCAGATGTGCTGCAATCGATAGCCTCGGCCGGGGACGTCGATCTCCACTACATCACCGTGAGCCAGCCGGCCTACACGCCTGAGATCGAGATCTCGGGGGACGAGCTTGAAGCGCTCAACCTGACGACGGACGGAAGGCCGATCGTTGTCGCCGATCCCCACGAAGGGATCGAGTGGGATCTCGAGTCCGGCGCGGCGGTCTACACCCTCGTAAACCCGGTGTTGATGAACGAGACGGCGATCCCGATCGACTTCAGCGCCGCCTACGTGGAACTCCTCCCGGGCGGGCATCTCGGGTACGACGGAATCCGCGGCTCGTCCGATCTCCTCTACGTCATCGAGGGGGAGATCGAGGTCGTTATACCCGGTGGAAGCGCGATCCGGGTTCCTGCCGGGAGCGCTGCTTACATCCCGCCGGACACGGTGAAAGAGACCCGGAACGCCCTGGATTCGACGACGACGATCCTCTCGTTCATCGACCCGGCGTGGACGCCGGAGAAGACCGGCCTCTGGGAATAAGGTCTTCGCTCCTTTTTTATCATCCGGCACCCGACCGGCCTATCCGGAGGGCGTTTGCGATCGCCGCAAGCGTGAGCCCCATGTCCCCGAACGCCACCGCCATCCAGAGGGAGACGAGGCCGAAGACCGCAAGGGCGGCGATGCCGAGTTTCACAACGAGTGCCGCCGTGATGTTCTGCCGGATGACCGCGACCGTCTTCTCAGAGAGGGCGACGAGGTAGGCGACCCTCGAGATGTCGTCCTCCATCACGACGATCTCGGCCGCCTCGATCGCGACGTCTGAGCCGATCGCCCCCATCGCGACCCCGACGCTCGCCCGTGCAAGCGCCGGCGCGTCGTTCACGCCGTCGCCGACCATCACCACGAGCCCGTAGCGGTCCATCAGCCGCTCGACCATAGCCACCTTGTCCTCCGGCAGGAGCCCGGCATGGCACTCGTCGATCCCGATATGGCGGGCCACCGCCTCTCCGACGCGCTCGTTGTCCCCGGTGAGCATCACCGTCCTGATGCCCCGCGCCCGGAGAGCGGCAACAGTCTCTTTTGCATCCTTCTTTACCACGTCCGAGAGGGCGACGAGCCCGATCACCCCTGAGGCCGTGCCGGAGAGGATGACCGTCTTCCCCTCGCCTTCCAGCCGGTCATACGCCGCCCGCCATGCGTTGCCCCCGGGTTCGGCAAAGAGTGCCTCGTTCCCGAGGAGGTAGGTCTCGCCGCCGATCTTCCCCCGGATGCCTCTCCCCGTCAGCGCGGTGAACTCCTCCACCTCCCGGAGCGGGATGCCTTCCTCATCCGCCCGCCGCCGGACCGCCTCCGCGATCGGGTGGCCGGAGCCTGACTCGAGCGACGCGGCGACGGCGAGCACCTCCGTCTCCGGCACCCCAAAGGCGCTGACATCTTCCACCTCGAGCTTCCCGGTCGTGAGCGTCCCGGTCTTGTCGAAGACGACCACCCGCGCAAGCCCCACGGCCTCGAGTGAGTCCCTGCCTTTGATCAGGACGCCGTTGTGCGCCGCGGTCGTGATACCCGAGACCATCGAGACCGGGGTGGAGATCGCGAGTGCGCAGGGGCAGGCGATGACGAGGAGGACCAGCGCCCGGTAGAACGCTTCGAGGAACGGGACACCGAAGGCGAGCGGCGGGACCACGACGAGGAGAGCGGCGAGGAGGATGACCGCCGGGGTGTAGTAGCGAGAGAACTGCTCGATGAAGGCCTCGGTGGGGCTTTTGCGGGATTGGGCCTCCGCGACCAGGGCGGCGACCCGGGCTATCGTGCTCTCGCTCTCCGGCTTCGTCACCCGGACTTCGAGGTAGCCCTCAATGTTTCGCGTCCCGGCGTAGACTCCGTCCCCGATCTCCTTTGCCACCGGGACGCTCTCCCCGGTTATCGCCGCCTGGTCGACCGATGAAGCGCCGGCAACGACGATACCGTCGAGCGGGATGGTGTCGCCCGGTCTTACGATCGCGATATCCCCGACGCCGACGTCATCGACCGGGACGGTCACCTCCCCATCGTCCTGCCTGACCCGGGCGGTCTGCGGCGTGAGGTCGAGGAGCGAGGTTATCGAGCGCTCAGCCCGTCCGGCCGCGTACTCCTCCAGGAGTTCGGCGACGGCGTAGAGGTAGAGAACGGTCGCCCCCTCGGCGGGGTTGCCGGTCAGGAACGCCCCCACCGCCGCGATGGATATCAGCACGGCGATGCTGAACCGGAGCCGGATGAGAGCAAGAAACCCGGCTTTCAGGACTTCGTAACCGGATATGACTGCGGCGGCGAGCAGCAGGGCCGTGCCGGCAAAGGGGTATGGGGTGAGGTACCCGACGATCACCCCCGTGAGGAGGAGGATGCCCGAGACCCCGAAGACCGCAATCTCCCGGCGGCCGACGACCGGTCTCTGATCCCGGGAGGCCCCAACCCGGCAGCGGGGACAGGACGGACCTTCCTCATGCTCCGTCACGGCCCGCCTCCGGCCGGAGTCGTTCGGGCGCAGGTCTCCGTCATGATCGTACAACCTTAACCGCTTCTCACTTAAAGGGTGTCCGGGCGCATATCCGGATCTGCCGCCGGCGCGATTGCTCGAATAGGGGGTCGCCCTTTCACCGAGCAGAACCATTATGACGAGTTCGACCCAACTGATCGGAACGACCGCCCCCAGCATAGCATGCCTGGGTGACGGCCTGCCGTCAATCTCCGTCACCCTGCCTGACTTCCCTTCAGTGTTGAAACATGCCGTCACCAGATTTCACCGCGACCGCTCCGGACAACCATGGCCTGCCTGCCGACGAGGCAATCTCCTGCAGGATCTGGATCAGCGGGCCCGACGGCGTGGCGCCTCCCCTCAACGAAACGACACTCGAAGAGCGCTCTGATCCCGCGTGGGCGGGCAACCTCCACCCGGAGGACGCCGGGACGGTGCTCGCCCGGTGGGAACGTTGCAACGACGCCGGTCTTCCATGGAGGTGCAACTACCGGATCCGGGATGCCGACGGCGGATACCGCACCATCGCGAGCAGGGGCATCCCGGTCAGGGACGCCGCGGGCAGGATCGTCCTCTGGGCGGGGGTCGACCTCGACGTCACCGTCCGGGACGAACCGTGCTGGCAGGCGAGGGAGTTCTGCACCCTCTCCGCGGTCGCCCGCGCGATCGAAGGCAGCGCCGATGCCGGCGAGGCCTTCCGGGAGACGGCCGCCCTTCTGCCCCGCGGGTTCCGCCACCCTGAACAGGTGTCACGACTATGTCGTCCCCTCGTCCCTCCCTGTCTGGGAGGAGGGGCGAGAGAAGATCTCCCGCGGCGAACCGGTCGAGGGGGTCGAGGTCGAGTTCCGCCGCAAAGACGGGTCGGTGGCGTTCCTCGAACTGAACGAGTCTCCGATCGTGGAAGACGGCCTCGCGTGGGCGTACAGATCGTCGGCAGGGACGTCTCGGACCGGGCGCGCTACGAGGATATGCGGCTGCAGGCGTTCTACCAGATCGAGCAGAACATCGAGCAGTTTGCAGTTCTCGCGGACCATATCCGGCTGCCCCTGCAGGTGATCCTCGGCATGGCCGATCTGGCCGACGAAGAGGCGATGTCGGCAAAGCTCCGGGAGCAGGTTGAGCGGATCAACGCGATCGTCAGGCAGCTCGACGAGGGCTGGGTCGAGTCCCGCGATATCAGGGAGTTCCTGCGAAGGAATGAACTGGTGTAGCGATCTCTCCGGAATCTCGATCACCGTGGGAGCCATCCTCCTGGTTGTCTGAATATAATCCCTATTTTATCTGAATTGTCCCCGGAATGGTGCATTTTTTACCCGATACATTCATACCTAACTAAATATATTATGGGCTAGATAATAGTTGGGCGGGACGCCCGGGAGCCAACCCGGCGTTTCCCGCCCCGGAGCCGGAAACTATGCAGACCAACTCTATGCAGACAGATTCTTCGGCGTGTACAACCCGGAGCGGAGCAGAGAGCCAGTGGGGCCGCATAGAACAGGGGGCCGCGGAATCCGGCATCTGGCGATCGTTCATCGTCCTTACGGTGCTTCTGGCCGCCCTCGCGGCGACAAGCCTGTACAGTTACCTTCTCTTCCACACGATCGCCGAATTCGTCGCCATCGCGATTGCGATCGCCGTCTTCATCGTGGCGTGGAACGCCCGGATGATGCGGGAGAACGGCTACCTGCTGGTCGCCGGCACCGGGCTGCTCTTCGTGGCCGGGATCGAACTGGTCCACACCCTCGCGTATGACGGCATGGGGATCTTCGTCGGCTACGACGCAAACCTTCCGATGCAACTCTGGATCGCCTCGCGTTACCTCCTCGCCGGGACGCTGCTTGCCGCGCCTCTCCTGCTCCGGAGAACCCCCGGTTCCCGGCGGGTATTCGGCGCGTTTTCGGCGGTTACCGTGCTCCTCTTCCTCTCGATCTTCGCCGTCCCGGTCTTTCCCGACTGCTACATCGAGGGGTCGGGGCTGACGGCGTTCAAAGTCTGGAGCGAGTACATCATAGCGGCGCTGCTCGCCCTCGGGGCGGTCGCCGTCTACCGGGTGCGGGCCGCCTTCTCGCCCCGGGTGGCGGCCCACCTGCTCGCGGCCGTCCTCGTGATGATCGCCTCGGAACTTGCTTTTACGCTTTATATCAGCGTCTACGGCCCCTCAAACATGATCGGCCACCTCCTGATGGTGCTCTCGTTCGGGCTCATCTACGTCGCGTTCGTCGAGACGGGGATCCGGCAGCCTTATGCGCTGGTCTTTACCGGCCTGAAATCGAGTGAAGAGCGGCTCAGGCGGGAGAAAGACCGGCTCGCGCAGTATCTGGATATCGCCGGAGCCCTCTTTGTCGTCCTCGATGGAGACGGGCGGGTCGCCCTCATCAATCGCCGGGCGTCCGAGGTTCTCGGCTGCCCGGCGGATGCGGCTGTGGGCGAGGTCTGGGCCGAGCGGTTCATCCCGCCGACGGAGCGGGAGCGTTTCCGTGCGCTCTTCGCGGAGTTGAGAGAGGGTGAGATCGGGGGGAATGAGCGCGTGAAGATGCCGGTCGTCGCTACAGACGGCGGCGAACGGATCATCGCGTGGCACAACACCGTGCTTCGTGACGAGAACGGTGCCGTCTGCAGGATCCTGAGCTCCGGGGAGGATATCACCGAGCAGCAGCACGCCGAGGAGGCGCTTGGCCGGGCGAACGCGAAATTAAACCTCCTCGCCGGGATCACCCGCCACGACATCCTCAACCAGATCACCGTCGCACGCGCCTACATCGAGTTTGCCGGGGAAGACAGCGTGGATCCCGTCGTTCAGGCCAGTCTGGGGCGCGTCCGTTCCGCTGTCGACGAGATCCAGAAGCAGATCGAGTTCAGCCGGGACTACCAGGACATGGGGGTCGCGGCGCCGGTCTGGCAGAGGCCGCAGGACCTTATCGCGGAGAGCGTCTCGGACCTCGGCCTCCCGGCAGGGGTCGATCTTCGCGCCGACTTCCCGGCCCTTGAGATCTACGCGGACCCGATGGTGAAGAAGGTCTTCTACAACCTCATCGACAACGCCGTCCGCCACGGCGGAAGCGTGACGGAGATCCGGTTCTCGTGCGCGAGGGCCGGGCAGGACCTGCTGATCCTCTGCGAGGACGACGGCACCGGCATCCCGGACGGCGAGAAGGAGGCGATCTTCCGCGAGGCCTATAAGCGGCGGTACGGCCACGGGCTCTTCCTGGTCGCGGGGATCCTCGGGATCACCGGGATGACGATCCGGGAGACCGGCAGATCCGGGACGGGTGCCCGGTTCGAGATCACCGTGCCGAACGGGGCGTACCGGTTCGAGGGCGAGAGGGAATAGGAGTCCCGGTTCTTCCCCCGGCCGCGCAATCCTCATATAGCCCGGCGGCCCAGTCTCTTCCACTGAAAACGGCAGCCGCGCTCCCTGAGGGCTGCTCGGATGGTGGTGAAGGATGGAAGGAAACGGACAACCGGGTAAAACGACGGAAGATCTGGAATGGGGAAGGGGTCCGTTCTTTGGGGCACTTGTCGTCCTCATCATCCTGTGCGTCATCGGCCTCGGGTTCCTTCACTGGAACAACCTGATCGACGAGACGCACCTTGCTGCGTTTCCCCGGGAAGCGCCTGTGGACGCCGCTTCCGTGACGCACCTCGCCGATGCGGACTTCCGGGATCACCCGGCGCTCGGCGCGCTGATCCTCGATGAGAAGCGTGTCCTGGTCTCGAAAGGCCCCCTCTTCGACGCACTTCTCTGGCTCGATCCCCGTTCATCGTATAGCCCGTTCGGGAAAAAGCACGGGATTTGCAGTTCGATTCGCATAACGACGGATGAGATGCGGCAGATCCTCGCAAAGTATGCCCTCTGCGAGTGGAACGGAACCGTCTACGGCGTGGCGCAGAGTGCGTGACGGCAGGGGGCACCCGATCGGTAGACGGACGGCACAGAAACGATATATGGTGCTCTCCCCTCTCTTCTTTTATGTACCATTCAGCCGGAGGTGCGACGCGAACAATCTGCCTCGCGTGCGTCCTCCTCCTTGCCACGGCTCTCCCAGCGGCAGCGGTCGGGGAGGATGATACCGGGCAGTACGTCGTTCACTGGTTCAACGGCGACGGTGCGGAGGTCTCCTTCGATGGCGAGTATAAGGGAACGATCGCCGATACCGAACTTGTCGTGGCGGTGGACCCGGCGGCCCCGCCTGCACGGGAGTATACCATCCGTGATGGAGAGCGCCTGATGTATACCGGGTTCATCGAACGGGCCCCGGCCGCCGGGGAGACGATCGACCTCTTCCCGCAGTTCTGTCAGGTCGAACGGCCCGTCCCGGGCGCGGAGGTGAACGAGACCGGCTGGTACCTGATCTACGGCGCTGACGGGGAGGATGTCTACATCGACAACGCGTTTGCGGGCGTCGTCGAGGGGGGCACCCTCCGGGTCGCGGTGAACACCACGCTCCCGCCTCCGGAAGAGTTCGTCTTCAGAGATAAGGAGAGAGGGACGATGTCGCGGCACCAGTTCCCGCCCCTGCCGCCGCCGGGAGGGACGGTTCACGTCTACACCCGGGTGCAGCCGGCACCCTATGCCTCCTCCCTCCCGGCGGAGACATCGCCCACCCCGCTCCCCGGATTCGGTGCGGCGGGGGCGATTGCGGGACTGCTGGTTGCCGCGAGATCCCTCCGGCAACGGTAAATCCCTTTCAGTGCTCTTTTTTGAGCAGCATCCAGTGATACCCCCAGACAATGAGCCCCACCACGACCTGCGCCACGCTCCCGGGAAGTTCGGGGTAGTAGTGCGGCACCGGGTAGGGCTGGGGGGCCGGGTAGACGAAGACCTCGACTGCGATAGCAAGGAGGCTCACGCCACCCAGGATCGCGACGATGAGTGCGATGAACGAGACGGCGTAGAGGTAGGCCTTCCACGCCGTGAGACCCTCAGGCACCACGCCTATTTCCTCCGTCTCAAAAACCCGGCGCCGATGAGCCCGGCGGCGGCGAGCCCGACGGTAAACCCGGGTGAGTACGTCGGTGTCGGCGCACCGCTGCTCTGCACCCTGAACTGCCCGACCTGCGCGGAGGACGGCTTTCCAGGGGTGGGAGCCGGTGTCGAGAGAGCGACCGGCGATGTGCTCTTCGCGGGGCTGAAGACCGCACCGTCGGCGAGGATCACCTGCGGCGGCGGTGCCAGGGTGATCCGGCCGGTGCTGGTCGCAAAGGCCGCGCCGTCCTCGACGAGCCGGAGGCGGATCTCGTAATCGTAACCGTTCGGCACCGTGATGCTCACCCTTTTTTCGACGCCCAGGTCACCGGGGATCGTCCCGAGCGGCCGGGACTCGCGGACGGCGGTGATCCCGGTCTGGAGGTTGACTGCCCGTATCTCCATCACGAGGTCCCCGGAAGAACCGCCGCTGTTTGCGATCCCGGTGATGATGTCGAGCGTGATCGGGTCGGCGCCGAGATCCGGAGTCATGACGTCGATCGCGGAGACTGTGAGGAGCGAGTAGGCCAGTTGTTGCGTAGCGACCGTCCTGTCCGGAAGGAAGACGTTCACCGAACCAGACTCTCGCATGCGCCCGTCCTGCCATATCGTCACCCAGACATCGTAACCCCGGCCGTTCTCGAGCGTGAGCGTGATCTCCTCCTTCGCCGTCCTCCCCGACGCCAGGGTGCCGATGGAGCGAACCGTCTCCTCGACGACGATATCCGTCCCGGCCTCTTTTGCAATGACCTGCAGGTCGACGCCGTCTACATCCGCGTAGACCGCGTCGAGGTAGGGAACCGCCGTGACCCGGGTGACATTCGACGGCGGCTGGCCGTCCGGGATGCTGATATCGACGCTCCGGATCGTCACGTAGCCCGCCGGAGGCTGGGACGACATGCATCCGGCCGCGAGCACCAGGAAGAGGAGCACCACGGCCGCACCGAATAACCTTCTCATGCCTATCAGGAGAACCTTCAGGCCAGGGAGAGAAAAGGTTTTTGCATTGCGGCCCGGCTCCGAGGGTCTTGAAGAAGAAGGGCGGTCGAGAGGCTGTGGATATCCGTTATCGAAGTTCCTGGCCCTGCCGGTGCCCGAATACCTGCCTTTGGTAGGTTCGATTTTTTTCGTAGTTTACCATCGCCTTATCTCCCAATCCTCCCTATACTCTGTCGCCGAACGCCAAATCGAGGATCTAGCATGACCCGTGTCCTCGGGGGGCGTCGTTGCAGGACTTACGACGGATCCGCGCGAGGGGCGATACGTAGTCCAGCGCCCGATTCACGGTGCATCTCAGGACTTTGCCGGAGTAATCGTAAAACCATAGAGGCTGAAATCGCCATCCCTCCCCGAAGTGTAGACGATTGTCACAGAAAACGTTAATAAGAGGATGTCGTAGTCTGCAGTAGAACGTCATCAAACCAGCCCGGGCGGGGTGTGAAATGATAAGGACAGAGAATCTCACGAAAGTATACAACGGAAAGACGGCCGTCGACGGCCTGGACCTCGTGGTCGGGGAGGGTGAGATATTCGGCTTCCTCGGCCCGAACGGAGCGGGGAAGAGCACGACGATCCTGATGCTCACCGGCATGATCGAGCCCACCGGCGGACAGTGTCTGGTCGACGGGATCGAGGTCGCAAAAGACCCGCTGAAAGTGAAGGAGATCATCGGCTACCTCCCCGAAGACGTCGGGTTCTATGGAAACATGACCGGCGAGCAGAACCTGGACTACTTCGCTCGGTTCTACGGGATGGACGCGAAAGCAAGAAAGGAGCGGATCGCGGAACTGCTCGAACTCGTCCACCTCGACGGGGTCACCCAGAAGGCCGGGGAGTACTCCCGCGGGATGAAGCAGCGGCTCGGGCTTGCCCAGGCGCTGATCAACGACCCCAAAGTACTCTTCCTCGACGAACCGACGGCAAACCTCGATCCCGAGGGCGTCCGTGAGTACCGCGAACTCGTCGAGCATCTCGCCGGCGAAGGAAAGACGGTCTTCGTCTCCTCCCATATCCTCTCAGAGGTCAGAGAGGTCTGCCGGACCGTCGGGCTGCTTGCGAAAGGAAAACTTGTGGCGCAGGGGACGCTCGAAGAGGTCGCCCGGACGCTCGCATCCCCGGACGGCGACACCGTCCGGATCGTCGTCGAGACCCGGGAGCACCTGCCGGCGCTCGAAGACCCCGATATCATCGCCATCGAGAGGAACGGGACACGGGCGGTCGTCCGGGCGAAGACTGATATCCGCGACCGGCTTGCCACGACCCTCTTTTCAGAGGGGCTTCACGTGCGGGAGATGCGGATCGAGGAGCCGGATATCGAGGACGTCTTCATGGCGGTCTACCGGAGGTAAATCATGGCGCTCGATCGATTGCTCAATGTAGCACGGAAGGAGTTCTCCGACCACATCACCAGCAGGCGGTTCATCATCATCCTCGGCCTGCTTCTCGTGATCTCGACGATCAGCATCTACGACGGCATCGAGAACTACAACGATAGCCTGGAGGCGTATACCGAGCAACTCCAGCGCATGGAGGAGTTCGACGACCCGTATACGAGCTGGATGCCCCAGAAACCCTCGATCATGTACGTCTTCATATCGATGATGAGTTACATGACGTTGCTCGGCGGCATCCTTGCCATCGCGATCGGGTTTGACCTGGTCTCGAAGGAGAAGGAGACCCGGTCGCTCAAGTCGCTCCTCTCGCACCCGGTCTACCGCGACGAGATCATCAACGGCAAGGCTCTCGGGGGCGTCGGCGCGCTCGGGTTCGCCATGGCGCTTGCACTCGCCATCGCGCTCGGGCTACTCCTCATCTTCTCGATCGTCCCGACACTGGAGGAGTTTGCCGGCATCCTGATCTTCGGGGCGGTCTCGCTCGGGTTCCTGCTCGCGTACTTCGCCGTCGCGCTCACGATGTCGACGGCTGCAAAAGAGAGCGGGAACGCGCTGATCTACACCCTGGTGATCTTCTTTGCGGTCTCCTCGCTCCTTCCGATGTTCGGGGCGATGGCCGCAAACGCCTTCGCTGGCGACCCGCCCGAGCCGCCCGAGATGAGCCCCATGGGAAAAGAAGTCGTGGGGATCGCGAGCAGCGGAGGGTATACCATCAGCACCTCCTCGCAGAGCGTGGTATACGGCGGGGCTGAAGACCCCGCGTGGAGAGAGTACGAAGCGGAGATGCAGACCTACATCGAGAAACAGAGATTCATCAGCGACATATCAAACCTCCTCTCGCCGCAGATGAACTACTATACCGTCGCGATAGCGGTGACGAATCCACGGCTTTCCACGATGATCGCGTCGCCTTACGATGCAGCACCCGAGGAGACGCCCGGCCTTGCCGGAGCCCTCGGCCGGGTCTGGATGAACATCGCGGCGCTGATCGTCTTCCCGTCGGTCTTCTTCGGCGCGACCTACGTGAAGTTCATGCGGATGGATATCAGGTGAGACGATGACCACAAGAAGAATATTCATCCTCCTCACCCTCCTCATCGCGGCGTCGCTCGTCACCGTGGCGTCGGCCGCACAGGGGGGGACGATGTCCACGGATATCCGGTGCGACTTCCCGGGCGAGATGATTGAAGCCGGCGACACCGCCGTCTTCGACCTCGCGGTCACGAACCAGGGAGCTACGGGAACCTGCCTCCTCAACTACTGGACCTACCGCGGCACCGACAACTGGAAGATCCGGTTCGAGGCCGACGACCGCGAGGTCTACCGGATGCTGATCCCGGCCGGCGAGACCAGGAACGTTCGCCTGGTGGTCGAGACGGCCGGCCATGCTGCGGTGGGGGAGTACCCCATCCGGGTGGGCATCGGCGAGGGGACGATCTGGGTCTACACCCGGGTCACGAAGACCCACATCGGCGAGACCGGGACCCTCGAGGCCACCGTGGTCGATAAAGAAGGAAATGTCGTGAAAGGTGCCGACGTCTCCGTCTACGACGGCAATACCCGGGTCGAGGGGATGCTCACGACAGCCGAGGGCAAGGTCTCCATCGGCGCCCCGATGGGCACCTACACCGTAAAGGTCGCCAAACCTGGGTACCGGTCGTGGGAGAAGAAAGGTGTCGAGGTCCGGATCGGGAGGACGGCCGACCTCGGCATCGTGCCGCTCGATAAGGAGAACTTCTTCGCCGAGATCCGGGTGAAATCACCCTCCCGGATGGCGGCGATCGGCTCGAACCCGCAGTACGAGATGATCCTGAAGAACGCCGGCAGGAACGACGATACCTACGTCCTCTCCGTCCTCGGCCTCCCCGAGCAGTGGTATGCCCGGTTCAAGGAGAGCAGCACCGCCGCCGAGGAGGTCTCGGAGATCTACATCCCCTCCGGCGAGGAGAAGACCCTCTACCTTGACTTCATCCCGCCCTACTCGGTGGGTGTCGGGGAGTATAACTTCACGGCGGTGATCGACTCCGCTGCCCGGCAGTATGAGGAGAACCTGACGCTCCGGCTGCGGGGGTCCTACACCATGCGGACTTACGCGAAGAGTTACCGCCACGATATCAACCGCGGCGAGACCCTCACGTTCGACATGACCATCTCCAATGCCGGCGTCGGGGGAGCGCTGACGAACATCGGGGTCAACATGAGCGCACCGCAAGGGTGGCGGGCGACCGTCGACCCGGCAACGGTTGCAAGCCTTGAGCCCGGCGAGCGGGCGACGGTGCAGGTGACGGTGATCCCGCCGGCCGATATCGTCGCCGGCGAGTACAAGGTCGTCGCCCAGGTGAAGAGCGACCAGGCCGAAGGAGAGGACGAGTACCGGATCGTGGTGGAGGAGCAGTCCTACGTCGCGATCCTCGGCCTCCTGGTGATGGCCGGGGTCGTCGCGGGGCTCTGGTATATGTTCAAGAAGTACGGGCGGCGGTAGGACTACCCCCTCCGGCCCCCCGGTCACGCAAACCGGGGGCCGTCCCCGGAAACCATTATCTCACCCACGCGGCATCTCCGGCGATAGCATGACTGCCATATGTATCGATACGAATCTCTTCCTCGAACTCTATGAGGCCGACGGAGATCCGGAAGAGATCGCTCTGGATCTCGGTGCGCTGGCCGAGTATCTTGTTTTTCCCGATATCATCATCGATGAGTTCCTCCGTAACCGATCGCGTCTTCTCGACCGGATCGCGGACGACGTACGGAGGCGGGAGAGGGACGAGGTTCGCCTACCAGGCATCATCCGGAGAAACCCGAACGCTGCTCTTCTGCAGCGTGCCGGGGAGGAGTATAACCGCGCGGCAGGGACCCTCTACGATGATCTCCAGAGGATGATCGTGGAACCCTCCGCCGACCCGGTTGCCCGGGTGTTCACCACTCTCTCCGGCACCCCTCCCGTCCGGGTCTTTCGCCGGACAGAGGACCTCATCACACGTGCTCATCGCCGCAAGCTGCTCGGCAGCCCCCCAAAGAGCCCGGGTGCCGATACCATCGGCGATGAGCTCATCTGGGAGACCCTCCTTGCGAACCTCACAGAAGACCTCCTCTTCGTCACCCACGACCGGACCTACCGCTACCATACCGCCTACCTTGTGCAGGAGTACCGGGAGAGGACCGGGAGCGCCCTCACGATCATCGACCGGATATCGGGCGCCCTGAATCTCGTCGGGAGGTCCCCGTCGCCGGCGCTGATCCGGTTCGAGGGTCGGGAGGAAGGGGCCGGAGGGTGAGGAGCCACCGGCCCGTCATTCGATATAGGAGAGGACTTTGCGCTTCATCGGACCCTTGCTTGCAATGGTGCTGTAGGCCCATCGGGCAACCCTGCCGAGGAGATCCTCCTGGCTCACCTCTAAAAAGAGGGTGAGGGAGGGGTTGAACTTGGACTTGAAGAGGTTTAAGTTCTCGTTGTTTGCCCCGACGTTCTCCATGTGGCAGTATCCCGCCTCCTTTGCCTGCTGGAGAAGCAGCCACTGCAGGAACTCGTTGCCGGGCATCGCGGTCATCTTCGGTGCTCCCATCCAGAGGGTGAAGGCCTTGTACTCCTGGGTTGCCTGCACGCCCGTTACGGCGTCTTCGTTATCGTAGAGGTAGTAGAGCCCGAGTTCGTCGGGATATGTCCGGAAGAGTTCCTCGAAGTAGGTGCGGCTGATCATCGGGATGCTCATCTCGGGGTCGCTGAAGCGCTCCGCGACCGTGGAGTAGAAGATCGATATGTCGGTGCTCTTCTCGATGCGGTAGCCGTTCTTCTCGACCTTTCGCAGTTTGGTCCGGAGGTTGGAGGAGAAACTGTTCCAGATCTCGTCGAGCGGCGGATCGAGGGCGATCAGGTAGGTGAAATGAAGCCGGGTCTGGTACCCGTCCCTGAGAAACCGCCGGACATCGATGAAACCCGGTACCTGGGTTATGGAGAGGTAGTTCGGGGCCAGGGCCGCAAACTCGTTCTCCAGGTCGTCACCGACCTGTTTGAGCAGCGATTCTTTCTTGCTCTGCTTGGCGGTGTCGTAACGTCTGCCCATAACGAACCCGAGATACGGTATCACCGACTGGAGCGGTGGCGGGGAGAGGAGGATGTTGATCCCGTGTGACTGTTTCTGGAAGAGCGGCATGACGGCGATCAGCTCGTTGCCCTTGAAGACCCCGTAGGGGAGAAATCGAAAGCCGGTATGCTTCTCTGTTATCTTCATGAAGTCCCACTTGTGGAAGAGGCGGCCGGCGGCACTTTCGTCTATGAATGTGTCCCAGGAGTTCCCATCGTCGATAAGCCCTATCGTCATGCTCTCACTCCCTGCTCCGGTTCGCCTGCAGGGTCGTGCGGACTATCCCTCCCCAACGATATATACGTTTCCCGGGATGGGGGTGGCTCGCGGTGGATACCGGGTTTCCAACGCGACCGGCGGGAGAGATCCCGGGCCGCGAGGTGATTTCACGGAATCACAACGTTCAAATTGCCGGGGATACCACATGAATTGCGTAATCAACTGCGGAAGCGAACGTTTGCCTCTCCACTGCGAGGATGAGTGACGAAGATGCTCACGGATCGGGAACTGGAACGCTATCGGCGGCAGATCGCGCTCTTTGGCGTTGAGGCGCAGGAACGGCTCGCAAGTGCCAGGGTCGTCGTCGTCGGGGCCGGCGGGCTCGGGTGCCCGGTTGCTCTCTATCTTGCCGCCGCCGGTATCGGGGAGGTCAGGCTGGTCGACGGCGACGTCGTGGACAGGACCAACCTGAACCGCCAGGTGCTCCATGGCGATCATGACATCGGGCGGGCGAAGGTCGAGTCGGCGGCCGAGAAACTCCGGGCGCAGAACCCGGAGATCACGGTCGTTGCGACGTATGCCGCCGTCGACGACGGGAGCGCCGCCATGCTCGTGGGCGGGGCAGACCTCATCGTCGATGCCACCGATAATTACCGGGTGCGCTACACCCTCAACCGGGCGGCGCTCGACGCCGACGTGCCGCTCATCCATGGGGCGGTCAGGGGCTTTGACGGGCAGGTGACGACGATCATCCCTGGCCGGACGGCCTGCCTGGAGTGCATCATCCCAATCGCCCCGCCCGAGGAGGGCACCGCCCCCGTGGTCGGCACAACGCCCGGGATCATCGGGCTTGTCCAGGCGAACGAGGCGATCAAGTATATCACCGGCACCGGCGACCTTCTCACGAACAGGCTGCTCATCTGGGACGGGCGAGCCGCTACCATGACGACCCTGCCGGTCGAGCGGCAGGAAGAGTGCACCGCATGCGGAAGCGGCCGGTGCTCGAGGAGATGAAGAGATGCAGGTTCGGGTCAGGGCGTTTGCCCGGTTGCGGGAGGCCATCGGGGGGGACCTCACACTGGAGGTCCCCGAGGGGGCGACGATGAGCGGGCTCCTTGCGGCGGTCAGGGAAACTTCGGAGCAGGCAGGAGAAGCACTCTTTGAGGAGAGCGGCGAACTCCGGGGATACGTGATACTGATGCACAACGGCAGGCGCGTGCGGCGTGCGGAGGCCGGGACGCTCACCCTCGCCGATGGGGACGAGGTCGCACTCTTCCCTCCGGTGGCGGGCGGGTGACGGAGGGACTGAAATGATCAGCGTAACACGAGACGATTTTGATGTGAATGCCGTGATCGACCGGGTGAGGAGGCCCGATATGGGGGCTCTCGTCACCTTCCTCGGCGTTGTCCGTGACGACGGCGGAATCGACGTGATGGAACTCGAGGCCTACGAGGAGGTCGCGGTGAGGGAGATGGAGGCGATCCGGGATGAGGCGTTTGCAAACTATCCCATAGCGACCGTCGAGATCATCCACCGGATAGGGAGGCTCCAGGTCGGGGAGAACATCCTCCTCATCGTCGTCGGTGCCGGACACAGGAAAGAGGCGTTCGACGCCTGCGAGTACATCCTTGAACGGATCAAGGAGAGCGTGCCGATCTGGAAGAAGGAGATCGGAGAGCGGGGCGAGCGCTGGGTGCCGGGCGAGTCGCACGGGGGCGACGCGTGATCCGGCTGCAGTCGTGCCGGAAGGCCTACGCGAAGGAGACCCAGCGGACGGTCCCGCCTGAGGAGACTCTTGCCCGTGCCCGGGCACGGCTTCCGGCGGCGGGGATCACCCGCGTCGCCGATATCACGAACCTCGACCGGATCGGGATACCGGTCTTCTCGAGCATCCGGCCGACCGCCGGGGCAGGGGCGATATCAGTCTACAACGGGAAAGGCGCCACCCCGATCGAGGCGGAGGTCTCCGCCGTGATGGAGGGGATCGAGCGCTACTCGGGCGAGATGGACGGCCGGGAGACGGTCGTCGGGCGGTACAGCGAGGTCTCGACCGGGAGAGCCGCCATCGACCCCGCCGACCTGATCCTCCCCGAACGGGTCCCGGCCGATATAGCCGTCCCCTGGGTCGAGGGGTATGATATCGTCCGGGAGGAGGAGGTACTCGTTCCCGCCCACGCGGTCTACCACCCCCTCCCGGTGACCTATGGACGTCTCTTCCGGACCAACACCAACGGACTTGCTTCCGGAAACACCCTCGAGGAGGCGACCTTCCACGCCCTGATGGAGGTGGTCGAGCGCGACGCCTGGTCGCTCGTGGAGGTGACCAGAAACACCGGCCCCCGGATCGAGGGGATCGAGGACGGGCTCGCCGCCGACCTGCTCGGGAAGTTCGCGGCCGCCGGCGTCGAGGTGACGCTCAAGGATATCACGAGCGACATCGGGATCCCCACGGTGGCCGCGGTCGCCGACGATGTGGTCCTCAGGGACCCGACGCTTCTCACGATCGGGATGGGGTCGCACACCTCGGCCTCCATCGCGGTTCTCCGGGCGTTAACAGAGGTCGCCCAGAGCCGGCTGACCCAGATCCACGGCGCGAGAGAGGATACCGATACGGCGGATGTCAGGAAGAGGATCGGCTACGAGCGGACGAAGCGGCTGAACCGGCACTGGTTCGCGGAGAGCGAAACCGTCCGGTTCCCGGAGATGCCGTCGTTTGACAGCGACGACTTCCTCACCGATATCCACCACGTCGTCGACCGGCTCGGTGCGGCCGGGCTCTCCCGGGTGGTCGTGGTCAACCTCACCCGGCCGGAGATCGGCATCCCGGTCGTCCGGGTGATCGTGCCGGGGCTCGAGATGTACGCGATGGACCAGGACCGGATGGGGAGGAGGTGCCGTGACGCACGAAGTCGTCGTCTTCCTCGGTCCCAGCTGTGACCATGCGACCGCCCGGGAGATCCTCGACGCCGAGTACCGCCCGCCGGCAAAACGGGGCGACCTCCTCGAGGCCGCACGCGCCGGGGCCCGGATCATCGGGCTCATCGACGGTGTCTTCTTCCAGGACTGCGCCGTAGCCCACCGGGAGGTCCTCGCCGCCCTCCGGGCCGGGGTGCGGGTCGTCGGTGCTTCGAGCATGGGAGCGCTCCGGGCTGCGGAGCTCGACAGCCTCGGGATGGAGGGCGTCGGTGAGATCTACCGGGCCTACCGTGAGGGGAGGCTCGTCGCCGACGACGAGGTGGCGCTCCTCTTCGACCCCGAGACGTTCGTGCCGCTCTCCGAGCCGCTCGTGAACATCCGGGCGACCCTGCAGGAGGCGCTTGCGTCCGGGACGATCAGCGCCGACGCGGCCGGGGCGCTCCTCGAGGCCGCCCGGGGGCTCTACTTCCCCGACCGGACCTATGACGCGGTCGTCGAGGCGGCGGAAGGGAAGGCGGACCCGGACGACCTCGCTCGTTTTCTCGCATTTGCCGGGGAGCATGCCGTCGACCGGAAACGCGAGGACGCGCTGCTTGCGCTCGAACGCATCAGGGAACTTGCCGGAGGCGTTGAACCGCCCGGTTCAACGATCCCACCGCAATTGCCGTAAGAAAATATCATTCCCCGGTCCGGGTCCTGTATGCCGGTGCGGAACCATTCCCACCGCAGTCTCCCGGACCAACCCCGGGTCTTCTCCCCGGCTCGCGTTCCGGCGCTCACTGCCCGAGTGAGAGCTGCCCGGCCAGCCACGCGATGCGGTCGCGGCGGGCCGTTTCGTTCAGGGAATGGCCCGCATAGTACCACTTCTGCGACTTCGGGTCGCTCGCCCGCTCGAAGAACTCCCGGGACTGCTCCTCCGTGAAGACCTTGTCGTGAAGAGCGGACTGGAAGAGGAGCGGAGTGGGTGCGGCCCGGCCGACCCAGACGGCGGGGTCGAGATCCGCGAGCGTTCGGCGGTAGTGCGCGAGCCGTTCGCCGGAGAGATCGGGCAGGTTCGCGGCGGCGACGTCGACAAACCTCCCGGTCCCCGCCATCAGGACGGCGGCTCGAAGGCGCCGATCGACGCCGGCGAGTAGCCCTCCGATGAGCGCCCCGAAACTGTGGCCCACGAACCCGATCCGGTCCGGGTCGACGTCCGGCCGCGCGACGAGGAGGTCGAGTCCCCGGCGAAGGTCGATCACCGTCTGGATATGCTCCGCCGCCGCCTCCTCGGGGTCCGTGACCGCCCGGCCCCAGGCCGCCGCCGTGCTCTCTGCCCAGGGGGCCTCGACGAGCAGGGAGGCCGCACCCATCCCGGCGAGGGCCACGGCCTCGGCGAGGAACGTGGCGCGGGAACCGGGTCCAGGGTGGAGGAAGAGAATCGCAGCAGTGCGCTGTGACCGGCCAGTTTCTGCCGGGGTCACCTGGTAGGCCCGGACCCTCCGACCCGGGGCGGACTGGTAGGTCAGGTCGCTGACCGAGGCGCCGGTACCGGCAGTCTCGATCACGGGCGGCTCTCCCGCGTTGTAATCGAAGAGCAGGCGCGCATCGTCGTCAGATCGTTTCATAAGACTCCTTCTGTCATCCCTCTCGACCCCCCGGGAGATAAACCCGGCGCCTGCAGGGGAAGGTGATCGCGCCCCTCTATGTCGAGTTCCAGATGGAAGGTTTTTCTATCCGGGAACCCTTTCTTCAAGAGGTGATTTGATGGCGATTGACTGGTACGAAGAGTTTGTTGACCTGAACCACACCCCCGGTGCGGACGAACTCGTAGCCCTCTACTACTTCGAGCCTGCGAAGGGGATCAGCAGAGAGGAGGCGGTCGGGAGGATCGCGTCGGAGAGTTCGACCGGAACCTGGACGACGCTCTTCACCCTGCCGCCCCGGATGCGTGACCTCCAGGCGAAGGCATTCGAGATCGAGGGAAACTACGTGAAGATCGCATACCCGCTCGCTCTCTGGGAGGAGGGGAACGCAGCTCAGCTCCTGAGCGGGATCGCGGGGAACATCTTCGGGATGAAGGCACTCGACCGTCTCCGGCTGATCGACGCCTCGCTCCCTGCCGAATACCTCCGCCACTTCAAAGGACCGCACTTCGGCATGGAAGGGATCCGGGATATGATGAACGTCCGGGGCCGGCCGCTCACGGGCGCAGTCCCGAAGCCGAAGGTGGGCTTCACCGCGGAGGAGCACGCTGAGGTCAGCTACGAGACCTGGATGGGCGGGTTCGACTTCGTCAAGGACGACGAGAACCTGACCTCTCTCTCGTTCAACCGGTTCGAGGACCGCGTCCGGGCGATGGCGAAGATGCGGGATAAGGCCGAAAAGGAGACCGGCGACGTGAAGTCCGCGTTCATCAACATCACGGCCGAGACGGAGGTCATGAAGCAGCGGGCGAAGATGCTCGCCGACTACGGCTGGAACTACGCCATGATCGACGTCGTCGTCGTCGGGACCGCCGCCGTCGCGACCCTCCGGGACTACTGCTCCGACCTCGGGCTTGCCATCCACGCCCACCGGGCGATGCACGCGTCGTTTGACCGGGACGAGCGGCACGGGATCACGATGCAGTTCCTGGCGAAGATAATGCGCCTTGTCGGCGTCTCGCAGATCCACACCGGGACTGCTGTAGGGAAACTGGTCGGTACCCGGGCGGAAGCAACGGTGCTTGCGGACGTGCTCCGGGAGAAGCATACGAACGCCGTCGATCATATGGCCCTCGACCAGGACTGGGGCAGCATCAAGAGCGCCTTCCCCGTCTCCTCAGGCGGGCTCCACCCCGGCCTCGTGCCGGAGGTGCTCGATATCTACGGCACCGAACTCGTCCTCCTGGTGAGCGGCGGTATCCACGGCCACCCGAAGGGAACCCGGGCGGGCGCGGAGGCCACCATGCAGGCGATCGAGGCCTGGAAGGACGGCGAGACACTCGACGAGAAGGCGAAGAAGGCCACGGCACTCCGGGAGGCGCTGGAGAAGTGGGGGTATCATAAGCCGAAGTGAGGGGGTTTGGCAAGAAGTCCCCCGTCATTCCATGGGACTCATCCCGTGCCTTATCCGACGGGGAGGGGGAGACCCCCTCCCCGATCCCTCCCCCCGTGGTGATATCCACCACGGTCCACTGCCCGGGGACAACTCGGGAGAAGAACCTGATTAGGTTCTCCTGCAATTCATTCCAGCCACTGTTTTTGCCTGTGTAACCTGGAGCAGTACTGCATTGAGGTTCGTAGATCTGAAGTTCAGGTTGCAACTTGCAACCCTCTACCAGTCGAGATCGCGTGATGGTTTACGTGGGACTGCGCACCTAGCGGTGCTCGTGCTCCTGCCCTTCGGCCAGTCGCCAGTCCAAGACCTTCGGTCTTCTCCAGCGATGTCCCTATGGGACATCGCGTATCGCCACGCACTGCCCCCGCCCCGCAGGAAGGGGGAGGAGGCCGAAGGCCGGGTGGGGTGGGGGGCGATCAGGCGCAATTCAAAGTTCGCAAGCAATCAGAAACTTTCGGTGTCCTGCCCCTCCAAAAAAGTGCTCCTTTCCGGGTCTTCTCAAGCCCTCGCCGGCCCCCGCCGCTCCGGGCGCCCTTCCAGAGTCTTCGTCTCCCCGCCGTATACCACCTTCGCCAGTTCCTCAAGCCCCTCGCGGAACTCGTCGATGTAGCCCTGCATCGAGAGGCTGCCCTCCGGGAAGGGGCAGTCGATATCGTAGAGCCGTTCGATCATCGGATCGGAGGGGAGCAGAGTGACATCGATCCCGGTCGCTTCCGCGGCCTCGACCATCGCTTTCCGGAACGGCCCGATGCAGTAGGCGAGCCGGTGGCGGTAGGTCTCGCGGGTCTTCTCAAGGTAGCCCTTCAGCCGGTAGACCTCGATCCGGTGGAAGTCCCGCCGGATCCGCTCGTCAGTGGTCTTGCCGAGCATGTAGTGATAATTCCGGTAGGGGTACATGCACTCGAGCTCCGCAGGGACCGTCCCGCAGGTGCCGAAGATGACGATATGGTAGTCCGCCGGGGCAAGGACGCCGTCGATGATCCGCCGGAAGAGTTTGTGGCTCGGGCTCTGGCTGTAGGGTTTCCTCACGGCGCAGGGGAGGAAGAGGGCGATCTCTCTTGGGAGAACAACATACTCGTCGATGATGAACCGGTAGGCGTCCTCGAACTCGCTGCGGTAGAACGGCGGGTCGAATATCTCGATCGGGTTCCCGTGCCGGTCCTGCACGACCTCGACGATCCGCCGGGGGGCGCCCCCTCCCCGCACTATCCGATCCTCCCACAAGAAAAAATGTTCCCCATCGTGGATAGAGTGTTGGACCGGAAGTTGCAAAAACCTCTCCCCTTCCAGGGTTGGTGCCAGGATTGCCCGGGTGTAAAACAGGAGAATCGCTCCCGGGAGCGCACCGGCAGAACTGCTAGAGAACCGCACCATGAAGGCTCTTCCGGCGCCCCTTTCGCCCACGAGAGCGGGGTGTAGCCAGAAGTCGGATTAAAGAGAAAAGTATAACTGTTCGTATTCCTAACTATAGTTCGTAAAATTCCAAACAAAACGTGCAACCGGTCCCCGGGCCGGAACTCTCAACAAAAACAGGAGATGAAAATTATGGATGCCACAGACTTTCAGAAGATCATCACAAACGCTATTGACAGTGAAGTAGAGTCGTACACCTTCTACAAGTCGGTCGCTGACAGGGCGAAGGATGCAAACCTGAAGACGATCTTCCTCGACCTCGCTGAGGAAGAGAAGGGGCACCGGGAGTACCTCCAGGCCCTGCTGCTCCGCGATGCAAAGCAGATGAACTTTGTCGCGGCCAAAGACTACAAGATCACCGACTCCATCGATGAACCCACGCTCACGGTCGATATGAAGCCGCTCGACGGTCTGGTCCTCGCCATCAAGAAGGAACTCCAGGCCGCCCAGATGTACAAGCAGCTTGGCGCCGCCTCCGCGGATGCAGAGCAGAAGATGGTCTTTGTCCAGCTTGCAAACATGGAGATGGGACACAAGGCACGGCTCGAAGATATCTACACGAATATGGCATACCCCGAGGCGTGGTAATCACCACCGCCTCACAACACCCTTTTACGAGAACTTTCCTTGCAGGGCCGGTCCCTTCCCCGCCGCGGTCGAAGCGGGCCTGCCCTACCTCTCATCCCGGACAGCCCCGGGACCCCCCGCCAGCATTTAAGTGTTTGGATCGCAAACGGCTATGAACTCTGAAGTTCAACCTATCTGGACAGAAGAATGAAGAAGATCACCATCAAGGGGGCGCGGGAGCACAACCTCAACAACATCACCGTTGAACTCCCGCGCGACCGGCTCATCGTCCTCACGGGCGTATCCGGATCGGGGAAATCCACGCTTGCTTTCGATACCATCTATGCCGAGGGGCAGCGGCGTTACGTGGAGTCGCTCTCTGCTTATGCACGGCAGTTCCTCGGGCTGATGCAGAAACCTGACGTCGATAGCATCGACGGGCTCTCACCCGCCATCTCCATCGAGCAGAAGACGACGTCCAAGAACCCCCGGAGCACCGTCGGCACGGTCACAGAGATCTACGACTACCTGCGGCTCCTCTTCGCCCGGATAGGGACGCCGTTCTGCCCGGAGCACCATATCCCCATCGAGGCGCAGTCGCCGGAGAAGATCGCCGACCATATCGTCTCCACGATGGCAGGGACAGTCACCATTCTCGCCCCGGTCATCCGGCAGAAGAAGGGAACCTACCAGCAGGTCTTCAAAGATCTCAACCGGGAGGGCTACGCCCGGGTCCGGGTCAATGGGGAGATCCACCGGACGGACGAGGAGATCACCCTAGAACGCTACCGCAAGCACGACATCGACGTGGTCATCGACCGCCTCTCCGTCGACGAGCGCTCAAGACTCGTCGAGGCGATCGAGAACGCCCTTGCAAAGTCCGAAGGACTCGTCATCGTCGTCGATGAGTCCGGCTGCGAAGAGACCTGCTCGGCGCTCATGGCCTGCCCGGTCTGCGGGATTGCATTCGAAGAACTCCAGCCCCGGATGTTCTCCTTCAACAGCCCGTTCGGCGCATGCGAGGAGTGCAACGGGCTCGGGTTCAGGATGGAGTTCGATCCGGACCTGATCATTCCGGACAAGAGCAAGTCGATCGCTGAAGGCGCCGTCATGCTCTACCGGAACTTCCTCGACGGCTACCGGAGCCAGTACCTCGGCGCCGTCGCGAAACACTTCGGGTTCTCGGTCCTGACGCCGATCAAGGATCTCACCGAGCAGCAGTACAACGCCCTGATGTTCGGCTCACCGGAGCACCTCCGCCTCTCGATGCGAACCAGGAACGGGGACTCATGGTCGCACTCCGGGGCGTGGGAAGGACTCGCCCCGCAGGCCGAACGGCTCTACCACCAGACCCAGTCGGAGTATCGCCGCCATGAACTCGAGAAGTTCATGAGGATCCTCCCCTGCCCAAAGTGCGAGGGCAGGAGGCTCAAAGAGAAGGTGCTTGCCGTGAAGGTCGCCGGGAAGTCCATCGTCGAGGTCACCGACCTCTCGGTCACGGGAGCACGCTCGTTCTTCCAGACACTGGACCTCACCGAGAGCCAGCGCGAGATCGCAAAACAGGTCTTGAAGGAGATCGCCGCCCGGCTCGAGTTCCTGGAGCAGGTCGGCGTCGGCTACCTGACCCTCTCGCGGAGCGCAGGCAGCCTCTCGGGCGGGGAAGCGCAGAGGATACGCCTCGCGACGCAGATCGGGTCGAACCTCACGGGGGTGCTCTATGTCCTCGACGAGCCCTCCATCGGGCTGCATCAGCGGGACAATCGAAAACTCCTCGAGACCCTGCAGCACCTCCGCGACCTCGGCAACACCCTCGTCGTGGTGGAGCACGACGAGGAGACGATCCGGAGCGCTGACTGGGTCGTGGACATGGGCCCCGGGGCCGGGCTCCACGGCGGCGACATCGTCGCGGAAGGGCCGCCGGACGCCATCGCGGCAAACCCGGCATCGATCACCGGCCGCTACCTCTCCGGCGATCTCAGGATCGAGGTTCCTGCTTCTCGTCGGAGGAGCGACCGGTTCATCAGGCTCTCGGGCTGCCGGGAGAACAACCTCAAGGGCATCGATGCAATGATCCCTATCGGCGTCCTGACGGTCATCACCGGTGTCTCGGGATCGGGGAAGTCCACGCTCATCTACGAGACGCTTTACCGGGCGCTGATGCAGAAACTCCACGGTTCACGGGAACTTCCGGGGAAGCACGACAGCCTCGTCTTCGACGACGACCTGGACAAGGTGATCGTCATCGACCAGAGCCCCATCGGGCGGACGCCGCGCTCGAACCCGGCGACCTACACCAAGGTCTTCGACGAGATCCGGAAGGTCTTTGCCGGGACGAAGGAGGCGAAGGTCCGGGGCTACAAGCCCGGCCGGTTCTCGTTCAACGTCAAGGGCGGGCGGTGCGAGGCCTGCCAGGGTGAAGGTCTCATCAAGATCGAGATGAACTTCCTCCCCGACGTCTACGTCGAGTGCGAGGAGTGCAAGGGGGCGCGCTACAACCGCGAGACCCTCGAGGTGAAGTACCGGGGCAAGTCCATCGCCGACGTCCTCGACATGAGCGTCGAGGAGGCGCTGGCCCTCTTCGAGAACGTCCCCTCGATCAGGAACAAACTCGATACGCTCTCCAGGGTCGGGCTCGGTTACATCAAACTCGGCCAGAGTTCCACCACCCTCTCGGGCGGCGAGGCGCAGCGGATCAAACTGACCCGCGAACTTGCAAAGCGGGCTACGGGGAAGACGATCTACCTCCTCGACGAACCGACGACCGGGCTGCACTTCCACGACGTGAAGAACCTGATCGCCGTCCTCGACGACCTGGTCGCCCGGGGAAACACGATGGTCGTGATCGAGCACAACCTGGACGTCATCAAGTCCGCCGACCACATCATCGATCTCGGCCCCGAGGGCGGGGATGCCGGCGGCGAGATCGTCGCGACGGGAACCCCCGAGGAGGTCGCTCTGGTTGAAGGGAGTCACACGGGTGCGTTCTTAAAGGAGACCCTCAAGAAGCCATGATCGACCCCCAGAGTCTTCCAACCGAGCCCGGGTGCTACCTCTTCTCCGACAGTGAGGGCACCATCATCTACGTCGGGAAGGCGAAGAACCTGAAGCGGCGCGTATCGAGTTACTTCTCCCGGCACGACCTCGACCGGAAGACCGAAAAACTCGTCGCCGCGATCGCCTCAATCGACTTCATCGTCACCGACACCGAGGTCGAGGCGTTCATCCTCGAGAACACCCTGATCAAGAAGCACCAGCCGAAGTACAACATCGACTTAAAGGACGCGAAGCGGTACGCCTACATCCACGTCACCGACGAGCCCTACCCCCGGGTTCACACCGCCCGCCAGCCCGACGGGAACGGCCGCTACTACGGCCCGTTCGTCTCCGGCCGGGAGCGCGAGGACCTGCTGCGCCTGTTGAAGTCGCTCTTCGGGCTCCGGTCATGCAGGCGCCTGCCCCGCCGTCCGTGCCTCCGGGCGCATATCGGTTCGTGCAGCGCCCCCTGCACGGGAAATATCGGTGAGGACGATTACCGGGAGCGGGCGAGAAGAGCGGAAGCCGTCCTGAAAGGAGATATCGCCGGGCTCATCCGGACGCTCCGCGACGATATGGCAGCCTCGGCAGAGCGGCAGGAGTACGAGCGGGCGATGGAGTTCCGCGACCAGATCACGGCCCTCGAAGGGCTCCGCGAGCGCCAGCACGTCGACCGGCAGAAGACCTACAACGAGGATATCGTCAACTATATCGTAAGCGAAGGAACCGTCTTTCTGATGCTCTTCAACGTCGACCGGGGAACGCTTGCCGGGAAGCGCGAGTACACCTTCGACGAGACGGAGGGGTTCCTGGAGGAGTTCCTCGCCCGCTACTACGCCGACCACGAACCGCCACAGGAGGTGATCCTGCCTGTCCCCGTTGACGACGCGCTTCCCGGCTACCTCTCGCACCTCCGGAGCGGGAAAGTTCGGGTGGTCGTGCCGCAGCGGGGCGAGAAGAAGAACCTGCTCGACCTGGTCCGGAAGAACGTGGAGATCGCGTTCTTCGGCGACCGGATCAAACTCGACGAACTCAAACGCCGGCTGCACCTCCCCGATCTCCCGGTCGCGATCGAGTGCTTCGACATCTCCCATCTCTCCGGGACGGCGATGGTGGGCTCGATGGTCCGGTTCCTCTGGGGGAAGCCCGACAAACGGAACTATCGGCGGTTCCGGATACGGACGGTCGAGGGCGTCGACGACTTCGCGGCCATCGCCGAGGTTGTCCGCCGGCGCTATTCAAGGCTCCAGAAGGAGGGCGGCGAGTTCCCCGACCTGATCCTCATCGACGGCGGGAAGGGGCAGCTTGCGGCGGCCGTCGCCGTGCTGAGAGACCTCGGCGTCAAAGTCCCTATCGCGGCGATCGCGAAGCGCGAGGAGGAGGTCTTCGTGCCGGGCTTCTCCCACCCCCTGCCGCTTGAGCGGCACGAGAAGGCGTCGCTCTTCCTCCAGGAGATCCGCGACGAGGCGCACCGGTTCGCGATCGCGTATCACAGGACCCTCAGGAAGAAGACGGTGGCACCATGACGGAATTTCAATTGAAGGCGGAGTTCAAGCCGACCGGATCGCAGCCCGACGCGATCCGGAAACTCACCGGCGGACTCAACCGCGGCGAGCAGTTCCAGACCCTCCTCGGGGTCACGGGCTCAGGGAAGACGTTCACGATAGCAAACGTCGTCGAGGAGGTCCAGAAACCGACTCTCGTCATCGCCCACAACAAAACGCTTGCCGCCCAGCTCTACAACGAGTTCAGATCCTTCTTCCCCGAGAACCGGGTGGAATACTTCGTCTCCTACTACGACTACTATCAGCCCGAGTCTTACATCGCGAAACGCGACCTCTACATCGAGAAGGATGCCCAGATCAATCCCAAGATCGAGCAGATGCGGCTTGCGGCAACCGCATCGCTCCTCTCCCGCCCCGACACTCTCATCGTCGCCTCGGTCTCCTGCATCTATGGCCTCGGGAACCCTGCAAACTTCCAGGGGATGGGGTTTGAGGTGAAGGTCCACGAACGGATGCGGCGAGACGACATCATACGGCGACTTATTGATATCCAGTTCGAGCGAAACGAGATGGAACTCATGCCGGGCAGGTTCCGGGTGAAAGGCGACACCATCGATATCATTCCCGGCTACTTCAACAACATCATCCGTATCGAGCTCTTCGGGGACGAGGTAGACCGGATCAGCGAGATCGACAAGACCTCGGGAGAGCGTCTGGAGGCGATGGACTACTTCTTCGTCTACCCTGCCCGCCACTTCGTCGCCCCCGATGAGGAGAAGGAGCGGGCAATCGTCTCGATAGAGGAGGAACTCGAGGAGTGGCTCCCGAACCTCGGCATGCTCGAGGCACACCGCCTCCGGCAGCGAACGCTCTACGACATCGATATGATCCGCGAGACAGGGACCTGCAAGGGGATCGAGAACTACTCCCGCCACTTCGATGGGCGCAAGGCCGGGGAGAAGCCCTACTGCCTGCTGGACTACTTCCCGGAGGACTTCCTGATGGTGATCGACGAGAGCCACCAGACCCTGCCCCAGGTCCGGGGGATGTACAACGGTGACTATTCGCGGAAAAAATCGCTTGTGGAATACGGGTTCCGGCTCCCTTCGGCGTTCGATAACCGGCCGCTGAAGTTCGACGAGTTCTCGGGCTACATGAGAAGCGCCATCTTCGTCTCGGCGACCCCCGGCGACTACGAGCTGAAGCGTTCGAGCGTCGCGGAGCAGATCATCCGGCCGACGGGGCTCGTGGACCCGGCGGTCGAGATCCGGTCGATCGAGGGGCAGATCCCGGACGTGATGACCGAGATCCGGGCCACCATCGAACGCGGCGACCGTATACTGCTGACGACCCTCACGAAACGGCTCGCCGAGGAACTCTCGGAGTATCTCGCCGACCAGGGGATCAAGACCCGCTACCTCCACTCGGAGATCGACACCCTCGAGCGAACGGAGATCATCCGACAGCTCCGGCTCGGGAAGTACGACGTCCTCGTGGGGATCAACCTCCTGCGGGAGGGCCTCGACATCCCCGAGGTCGGGTTCGTCGGGATCCTCGACGCCGACAAGGAGGGGTTCCTCCGCGACGCGAGGAGCCTCGTCCAGACGATCGGGCGGGCCGCCCGGAACGTCAACGCGAAGGTGGTGCTCTACGCCGACACCATGACCGACTCGATCAAGAAGGCGATGGCCGAGACGGAGCGGCGGCGGGCGATGCAGCTCGCGTACAACGCACAGCACGGCATCACGCCGCAGACGATCGTAAAACCGATCCGCGAGAGAGAGATCGATATCACCGATATCAAGCACGTTCCGAAGTCCGAAGTCCCGAACCTGATCATCGAGCTCGAGGCCGATATGCGGGAAGCGGCGGAGCGCCTGGAGTTCGAGCGGGCGATTGCTCTGCGGGATATGATCAAGAAGCTGCAGGAAGGGAAGGGACGGTAGGAGTCCGACCCGTCGAAGCCACAGACTGTAGAGGGGCTGTGGTAGTGAAGAAAGCAGTCGCCTTCCGCTGATGACTGGAACCGGTGAGACGGTTGATAGTCCGGTGCAGTGGACCGTGGGAGTATCGCCATTGGGGGTGGGACTGACGGGGAGGGGGCGCACCCCCCTCCCCTGTCTCTATCGCGTAATGAGACGTGTAACCCCCACCCCGCCCGGCCTCCGGCCTCCTCCCCCGCCCCCAGGGGGCGAGGGCAGTTCGTGGCGATAGCCGGTGGAAAGCCGCGTACGGGCGAACGACCAATAGAGAACCAGGTAATCCTGTGTAAGAGGAGGACGCACAGCCGGCTCCCCCTCTCGACAAAAAACCGGGTGCAGCCCCCGAACGCGCCCGGATCTCTCCTACGCTTCGCTGTATGTCCCCACCGGGCGCGCCTGCCCCTCCTCGGGCAGGAGGATCCAGAGCAGGATGTAGATGATGATGCCCGGCAAGAAGCCCGAGAGCACGGTGACGATGACCCAGATCACCCGGCATAAACACTCAAGGATTGCCATGAAGAAATTAACCCGTTCAACGGCCGACCGGTGGATCGCCGGGATATGCGGCGGTATAGGAGAATACCTTGAGATCGACCCGAACGTCATCCGCTATTGATTAAATAGATGTTTCCCCGTGGAGCGGGAGGAGAGGTTACTCCCTCTCTCTCACCCGGGCGCAGACCGGGCGGTTCCGCGCTTCCGCTGCCTGGAGCGGGGACGAGCCTCTCCGGCCGAAGAGCAGGCGTCGCAGCCGCCGCAGGGCGCCTCGTAACGCTCCCCGAAGTAGGCGAGGAGCCGCTCCCTCCGGCACCCCGATGCGGTGCAGTAGTCGACCATGCTCTGCAGTTTCGAGCGTGCGACCTCGCGCTGGAACTCGGACGCAAGATCGCGGTCGATGAACGATCTGAGGCGCCGCGCATCGTCGTCGCTGTAGTAGAGGATGCAGTCGCTCTCGTTGCCGTCCCTCCCCGCCCGGCCGCTCTCCTGGTAGTAGGCCTCAAGAGTCTTGGGCATATCGTAGTGGACGACGAACCGCACATCCGGCTTGTCGATGCCCATGCCGAACGCGCTCGTCGCGCAGACGACCGGAACCTTCCCGCCGATGAACCGGTCCTGCGCCTCCGCCCGGGCTCCTGCCGTCATCCCGGCATGGTAGGAAAGCGCTGCAATACCGGCGGTGCGGAGCCGGGCCGAGAGCGTCTCGGCCCCCTCCCGGGTCGCGACGTAGACGATCCCGGCCTCCCCTCTCCGGCCCTGGAGGTAAGAGCGGAGCTGTTCGTACGCGTCTTCTTCCTTTCCGACGACGGTGTAGCGGAGGTTCTCGCGGTTGAAACTCCCGACGTAGACCGACGGGTCCGTAAGGTTGAGCTGCCGCGCGATGTCGTCGCGGACGTCCGGGGTCGCGGTCGCCGTCAGGGCGATGATGGGGACCCCGGGGAACCGCTCCTTGAGCACCGCGAGCGACCGGTACTCCGGGCGGAACTGGTGCCCCCACATCGATATGCAGTGCGCCTCGTCGACCGCGATCAGCGTGACCGGAAGGGACGCCATCAGGTCGAGGAAGTCGTCGCCGACCGCCTTCTCCGGCGAGACGTAGAGGATCTGGATCAGGCCCTCGTTGAGTTCCGAGAGGATTCGCCGCGTCGCGGCGTAGGAGCAGGAGGAGTTGAGTGCTTCCGCACCGATCCCGCGGGCCTGCAGGTCGTCGACCTGGTCCTTCATCAGCGCGATGAGCGGCGATATCACCAGCGTGACACCCTCGCCGATGAGCGCCGGGACCTGGTAGCAGAGCGACTTCCCGCCTCCGGTCGCGAGCACCGCGAGGACGTCGCGCCCGCCCAGGAGATCGCGGATGATCTCCTCCTGGTAGGGGTTGAACGCAGAATGCCCGAAGTAGCGCTGGAGTATCAGGTGCAGGCGATCCATCAATATATATGGGTACTCTGCCGGCATAGTATCTTCGGCCGGAAAAATCTGGCCTGATTCGGCAGTTTCTTACCCCGAAACCTCGTCCCAGAACCCGGTGAGGGCCGAGAAGATCCTCTCCCGGAGTTCGGCGAGGTCTGCCTCGTCGGCCTCGCGGTCTTCGGCCTCGTAAAAGCCGCGGTTGATCTCGACCTGAACCCAGGGGACCCGCCGTTGCCGATAGTGCGCCACCGATATGAACCCGCCCCGGAAGGGGTCGTTCATCGCAACCTGCCCCTCCATCTCGAACTCCGCCTGAAACGACCGGGCAAGCGCCTGGAGCCACTCTGGAGGGCAGGTCACAAGACCGCCCGGCGCCTTCGGTCTCCCGTTCTTATCGCCCCGGTTGCTCAGGCAGAAGAGCGGGCGGGGGCGTCCGGCGTCCATCCTGACCGGCGGCGATCTCGGCAGCATGCTGTGGCAGTCGAAGGCGACCCCGATCGGCCGGGAATCGAGCACCCCGGCCAGTTGTTCGTGGAAGGGGTGGTAGTAGTTCTGCAGGAGGGTCCCTATCAGTTCCCTGCCGGGCGTCTGCCCTTTCTTGAAGACCGGGGTTCCATCCTGCGTGATGACCTTGACCACGCCGTCCTGGGCCCGCGGCGGGTAGTCGTAGGGCGCCCGGTTGGTATCGACGAAGACTCTTGAGATATCGAAGTCGACCAGCGCCTCCACCCTATCGTCGAACCCGTAGATGCAGCGGGTATGGGGATCGCTATTGAAGAGGATCTCCTTTCGCGTGAGGTTGATGAGACCGCGGAGTTCGGGCGGAACGACGGTGCCGCCATGGGGAATCGAGACGAGGAACGGGTACCTGCCGTTCACGCCCTCTCCTCCCTGCCGGGATCTCTTAAGGAACTGACGCTCATGCAGCTTTCGACCACATCCGGTATGGGGGCACCCGCTACAAAAGTGCAGTGGTCGCGGTGCCGGCACAGATGCATATAATGGCGGAGCGCTTTCTTAGCCTGGAGGAGACCGTCTCCAACCGGTGAGTGACATGGAACGGGAACAGTGGTCGTCAACCCCGGGGTTCATCCTCGCCAGCATCGGCTCGGCTGTGGGTATAGGGAACATATGGCGGTTCCCCTACATCGTGGGCGAGAACGGGGGCGGTGTGATCCTTGCCATCACGCTCATCGGGAGTCTTTTTCGGGTTGCAGGATGACGTAGCGCCGGGCTACGGCAGCGGCATCTCCTCTACCCGCCTGCTCTTCTCGTGCGCCTGGAGGGCGCCCCTGACGTCCTGCATATCGGGCACCGTCGTCGCCGGGTATTCCGCTGCGAATATGACGCTTCCTGCCTCGTCGACGACGATGTTCGCCCGCCGGGAGTAGCCCTTTGCGCCGTCGAAGACTCCGTAACTCTGCGCCACCTCACCGTGCGGCCAGAAATCCGCAAGGAGCCGTGTCTCCCTGATACCGAGGCTCCCCGCCCACGCCCGTTTGCAGGGGATGGAGTCCACGCTGATGCCGAGGGCAACGGCACCAAGGGCATCGAATGCCTCCCTGTTTGCTTCGAGCGCCTTCATCTGTTCGGCACAGATCCGGGTCCATGCCAGCGGATGAAACGAGAGGATAACCCGTCTTCCCGGAAAACTCGACAGCCGGACAGTGTTCCCGTTCTGGTCAGGTATCGAGAAATCCCTGGCCTGATCTCCGAGTTTTATCATCATGTATCACGGGATGGGACTCCGCCCCGGCGACGATAAATATTTCCTACGAACGCCCCTCGCTCTGCCGGGAAGTCCGCAGGTTTAAGACTCCAGCCGGTAGAGGGTATTACAATGCCTCTGGCTACCGGTATCGCGATCATCGTCCTGCTGATACTTGCGAACGGCTTCTTTGCGATGACGGAATTCGCAATAGTCTCTGTTAAAAAATCACGCCTGGAGAAGAAGGCGGCGGACGGCGACGTCGGGGCGGCAACCGCCCTCGACCTTGCCGATGACCCGACACAGTTCCTCTCCACCATCCAGGTCGGCATCACCACCATAGGGATCATCTCCGGGGCTTTCGGCGGGGCAACCCTCGCGGGACCTCTTGCAGAGATCTTTGCCGGGGTTCCCCTGCTTGCCCCTTACGCCGGTCCGCTTGCGGGCGTAACCGTCGTCGCCGCCATCACCTACCTGACGCTTGTGATCGGCGAACTGGTACCGAAGAGGGTGGCCATGACCAACGCCGAACAGATCGCATCGGCGGTCTCGCGCCCGATACAGCTCCTCTCCCTGGCCGTCACCCCCATCGTCAGGGTGCTGAGTATATCGACCGAGGCGGTCCTTACGGTGCTCCGGGTGCGTACGCCCTCCGGCCCGGAGGTCACCGAGGAAGACGTCAGGGTTCTGCTCGGTCAGGCCACCCGGGCCGGCATCTTCCAGGAGGCGGAACAGGATATGGTGGAGAGCGTCTTCCGCCTCGCCGACCGGCGGGTCAGCGTGCTGATGACCCCGCGGCCAGATATCGTGGCCCTGGACGTGGAGGACCCTCCCGAAGAGAACTGGCAGATCATGGAGGAGTCCGGGCATCTCTACTTCCCGGTCTACCGCGAGCACCTGGACAACCTGCTCGGCATCGCCTCCGTCCGCGACCTCTGGGCACGGACGATCTCGGGCGAGCCTCCTGACCTCGCAAAGGCGATCAAACCTGCTCTCTTCGTGCCTGAGAGCGTCCTTGCTCTCACGGTCCTCGAGAAATTCAAGACCTCCAGGGCACGAATCGCCCTTGTCACCGATGAGTACGGGAGTGTCCAGGGGCTGGTCACCATCCACGACATCATGGAATCTATCGTCGGGGATATCCCGTCGGCAGAGTACCCCCCGGAGGGCGCGGCGGTTCTCCGCGAAGATGGGTCGTGGCTGCTCGACGGTCTGCTCCCGATCGACGAGTTCCATGACCTTTTTGGAGCAGAGACACTGCCCGGAGAGGGGCGCGGGTATTACCAGACGCTCGGCGGGTTCGTGATGATGTATCTTGAGCGGACGCCGAACACTGGAGATTGGTTCACCTGGAACGATCTCCGGTTTGAGGTCGTTGATATGGACGGCCACCGGGTCGATAAGGTGCTCGTGACCCCCGCGGGTGCCGGAAAAGAGATAGAAGAGTGATTTTTGGCCTCATAGAAATCCTCTCCGAAAAGCCGTTGGTTGCATTCCGGACACGGGGTCGGGGGGACTGCACGACTCGCACCTGACGGCTTCATAAACTTCGGAGATTGCCCGTCGCACCTTCGGCCAGTCGTGCTCACATAGCATTCGCACGGATTTCATGGGGATATCACCACGCACTGCCCGCCCCCCAGGGGGGCGGGAGGAGCGCGAAGCGCGGGCGGTGGGGGGTTACACGCTTCTTTCCTTTAGGGATGGAGACAGGGGAGGGGGGATACCCCCTCCCCGTCAGCCCCACCCCCATGGCGATACTCCCACGGAAGCCGTGCTATATCACGAGGACTCAGCAGTTCTGAAGGGGAGTAGCAGCACCGGAGATGCGCAGTCTCCTTGAAATCCGTGCCGGTGTGGCCGGAGAAAAGTGGTGGAAAAAAGTGGTTTCTGAGTTCTCTGCAACTGTGGTCGAGGCCGATCTGCAGAGTGAAGTTTGTTCCTGGGACGACGCTCCAGAGAGAGTTCCAAAAAATGTTGAGTGACCCTTACACGATCTCGATGAGGCTGACGGTGAACGTGAGGTCGATGCCGGCAAGGCGGTGGTTCGCATCGACGGTGACCGCATCTGCCGATATGGCGACGACCCTTGCGGGAAGCGCCTGCCCGCCCTGCAGGGACAGCCGGACCTGATCGCCGACTTTCAGGCTCTCCACGCCGTCAATCCCGGCAGGGTCGAGGGCGAAGACGAGGTCTTCGCGGTACGGCCCGTAGGCCCGGTCGACAGGAACATGGAGGGTCTTCTCCTCTCCGACCTGCATCCCGACAACACCCTCATCGAACCCCCGGATCATCGCACCGGCACCGACGGTGAACCGGAGCGGTTCGCCCCCGGCGGAACTGTCAAAGACCGTCCCGTTCTCGAAGGTGCCGGTGTAGTGGACCTTCACGGTATCGCCGGGTTTCACCCGGGCCGCTTCGTCGCCGCCTGCAATGCAGCCCGAACAGAGGACACAGGTTATCAGCAACAGGACGGCGTAGATCTGCCTCACCTTCATTCTTTGCCCCCGTTATCGAGCGCCGTCTTGAAACACTCCACCGCATCGGCAAACCTGCCCTGCTTATCAAGTGCTCTCCCTTTCAGGTACCATGCCCGGGCGTGACGGGGTTCGGTATCGATGACGCGATCGAAGCACTCGGCCGCCCGGTCGGGTTTGCCGAGGTGGCCGAGAGCGAGCCCCTTCGCGAGCCAGGCATGCAGATCTCCCCCGCCCAGTCCGATAGCCTTGTCGAACGCTTTTACGGCATCTTCGTGTCGTCCCAGCGCATCCCTGAGCACCCCGACCGCGCTCCAGACTGCTGCGTTCTTCGGGTCGATCGAGAGCGCTTTCTCGTAGCTCGCGAGGGCGTCGTCGTACCTGCCCACCTTCTCGAGCACCGCCCCCCGCATGAAGAGCGCGGCGGGATTTCTGTCCTGGAGGACGATGATCTTGTCGATCGAACGGACCGCCTCCTCGTAGCGCCCGAGGTGGATGAGGGCCGACGAGCGAGCGTGGAGGGTCTCGATGCTGGTCGGTTCCCGGTCGAGAACCCGCGTGTAGGCGGCAAGGGCATCCTCGTACCTGCCGGCCTTCTCGTGGGCCTCCCCGAGCCTTCGCAGGGTGAGAACGTCGGCCGGATCGGCCTTGATCGCCTTCTCGAAGCACCCCACCGCGTCGGCGTAGCGGCCGAGCCACATGAATATCTCGCCGCGCCGCTGCCAGGCAGCCCGGTTCTCCGGGCTCGCCTCGACGATGCTGTCGGAACACTGGAGTGCCTCCTCGTAGCGCCCCATGTGCACGAGGGCGCTCTCGAGGGTGTACCATGCTTCGGTGTCGCGTTCGTCGCCTTCGAGCACCAGTGCGTACTGTTTGATCGCGTCGCCGAACTTCCCGCCCCGTTCGAGCGCCATACCGAACGCCATCCTGGCGTCGCGGTCGTCAGGAGAGTTCTTCAGGTAACGCTCGTATGCTTCCGCCGCCTCCTCGTGCCTGCCGACAGCTTCGAGCATATCAGCCCGGAGCCTTGTAACCGTGGCATTCGAGGCGTCGGCGGCGAGCACCCGGTCGCAGCACTCGATCGCCTTCTGGTGCCTGCCGAGCCGTGCGAGTGTACCGGCGAGCGCAAAGCAGGCGCCGGTATCCTTCGGCCGGCCTTCGGCGACTTTTGCGTAGCAATCCGCTGCATCCGCATACTGTCCCATCCTCTCAAGAGCCCTGCCCCGGTTGAACCAGGCAAAGAAGTTCTCCGGGTCGGCAAGCGTGGCCTCCTCGAACCGTCCGGCGGCCTCCTCGTACCGCCCGAGCACGGTGAGAACAAACCCGAGGTTTACCGGGTATCCCCCGGCTTTCGGGTCGGCTGCAAGGAGGTCTTCGTAACATCCGGCGGCTGCGTCATAGCGGCCGAGAGCCTCGAGGATCCGCGCCTTCCGGAGCAGCGTCCCGGCCTCATAGGGACCCTTCAGCCGGTCAATGGACCCGAGCGCTTCTTCGTAGCGCCCGAGGCGTTCGAGCGCCGTGCTCCGGCCGAGCAGAGCGGCACGGTCGCCCGGGTAGACCGAGAGCGCCCCGTCATAGCAGGCGAGCGCCTCCTCGTAGCGCCCGAGGTGCATGAGCGCCTCTCCCCTGCCGATTCCTCCTGCCACATCGGTGGGATTGAGATCGAGGAGGGCTTTGAACGTCTCCGCCGCCTCCGTATAGCGGGCGAGGGTGAGGAGGATCTCACCCTTCCTGTAGAGGAGATGGGGTTTGTCCCCGGCTCCCTGCACCGAATCGAGGCCTGCCAGCGCATCGTCGTACCTGCCGAGTTTCACGAGCGCGTCCGCTTTCATCGACCCGGCGACGGTGTTGTGCGGTTCTTCCTCGAGAACCGCATTCAGGTAGCGGGCGGCCTCCTCATACCTGCCGAGGTGGAGGAGCGCGGTGCCGCTCCGCTGCAGGGCGGAGATGTTTTTGGGATCGGCCTCAAGGAGACGCTCGAAGTCCTTCTGCGCCTCAGCATACCGCCCGAGGTGGAGGAGCGCGGTTCCCCGGCAGGTATAGACGAGTTCGTTGAGCGTATCGAACTTCAGCGGTTTCTGCTTCCGGGGCGCTCCTGTTCCGTCCCGCTCGAAGAGCGCAAGGTCGCTCTCGTTCCCGATCCACTTCATCCCGGTCGTTGCCCTGCCATCGAGCACGCGGTCGAACGACCGGATCGCCTCGGCATACTGGCCGAGACGGAAGAGCGCCATGCCGCGGGAGTACCAGACCTGGACCTGACCCTGGTCGTGCTTCAGGATATGGTCGAAACTCTTCACCGCCCGGTCGTAGCGGCCGAGGGTGTCGTAGACCATCCCCATGGAGTAGCGCACCGGAAGGTGGTCCGGGTCGGCGAGAGCGACCTTCTCGAAGCATTCCAGGGCATCGGCGTGCTTTCCTGCGCGGAGAAGCATCGAGCCGCGGTGGTACCAGGCCGGGGTGTTCCCGGGCTCGACGGCAACGATCCCGGCATAGCAGCCGGCTGCCTCCTGGTATTGGCCGAGTTGTTCGAGCGCCCGGGCCTTGCCGTAGAGCGCGTCGATGTTCTCCGGTTCCTTATCGAGCACCCGGTCGAAGATGCCGGCGGCTTTCGAGTAATCGCCCTGGTCGAGGTATGCCACCCCGATGCGGGCGAGCATATCGGTACTGCCGGGTTTCGCCCTGATGACCTTCTCAAGGCATGTCGCCGCTTCCCGGTAGTCGCCGGCCCGCTCGAACATCCTCCCGCATCTCTCCCGCAGGACGATGTTCTCCGGGTCTCCCGCCAGTGCCCGCGTGTAGGCCGATGCCGCGTCGGCATACCGCCCGAGCCGTTCAAGCATCTCCCCCTGCCAGTACGAGGCGTTCGCGTCCGCGGGATTCGCCTCGACGATCCGCGCGAAACACCCGGCCGCCTCCTCGTAATCGCCGGTTCTGGCGAGGAGATGCCCCAGCATCCGGAGCATCACGAGGTCGCCGGGATCCGCTTCGAGGGCTTTCCTCAGCCACCCGGCGGCTTCGCTGTCCCTGCCGAGACCGGCGAGCGCCTGCCCCATATACAACTGGGCGAAGGTGTTTTCAGGCTCTATCTTGAGCGCCTTCTCGAAACTCTTCACCGCCTCGTTGTAGTTTCCGGCCTCGAACTGAGAGGTTCCCTGCTGTATCGAGGGGTTTGCATTCTTCCCCTGTCCCAGAATATTACTGAAGAAATCCATCCAAGATCATCTGCCGCTGCTCGTTTGATACGCGATTGTTCAACGCCGTATTCCCTGTGGGGGCTGGCCGTGACGGAGGCAGCCGGTCTCTTCTCACGTTGGTGCGCCGCCCGGTATTTGAAGGGGCCGGTTGTGGGTGAACGGACTGACTCAGGGTATAATGGGTGTCCGGGATTCATAAAAGAGTGCTGCCGCAAAAACCCGGTATCGTGCCGGGGTACCGTATTTCCTGCAGTTCAGGGGATACCGCCGGCACGGTTCGGTTCCGGGAGAGAGGCGGGCGGGCCCCCACTCCCCCGTCAGACGTCCAGGATTGGTTCGAACTGCGCTTTGCCGACGGGGCCGTGGAACTTCGTGATCTGCGGGTCCATTCCGCAGACCGGGCATACGTAATCTTCCGGCAGATCCTCGAACGCGGTACCCGCCGGAATGCCGCGGAGAGGTTCGCCGCGCTTGTTGTCGTAGACGTAACCGCAGATCTTACAGGTATACCTGGTCGGCTCCCAGGGTTCGAATCCCCACTTCCCAATCTGCCCCTTTCCGGTCGCACCGCAGACCGGGCATACGTAGTCCTCAGGCAGGTCTTCAAACGCGGTACCCGCCGGAGTGCCGCGGTGGGGTTCGCCCCGGAGGGGGGAGTAGATGTAGTTGCAGTACTTGCAGCGGTATCGCTTCACTTTCTCCATCGGCATCACGTTCACCTCAGGCTCGTTACCCGGACGAAGGCGGTTTTACCTGATAAGGTTTCCCGTGGTTCGACGGGGTCTCTCTGGATAATCCGCTCATCGCTGTATGCGATGCCGATCTTCTCCCGGAGGGGATAGCCCGCTAAAAATGGTTTTTAGGAGTCGTGCCGTCGTCTGCTTCCTGAGACGACACGGACGAGGAGCGACAGGACGAGGATGAAGGCGATCAGGACTCCCCCGAGAAAGAGGATAAGCGCGATGCCGAGCCTGCCTGTCCAGGAAGTCGGTGTCTGCCCGCTCCACGAGAACCCTTGCGTCCAGACGGTCTGCTCATCAGGGCGGTACCGCTGGAACGGCTCATGCGGCCCGGGTATGCCGCCACGAAGAGTGAGGTCGTAGCGCGCCCGGGCATCGGGGTCTATCAGCGTCTCGTAGGCCTGCTGGATTGCGATGAACCGCTCGCCCGCGTCCGGGTCGTGGTTTATGTCCGGGTGATACTCTTTGGCAAGCCTCCGGTAGGCAGCCCGGATCTCGTCGGGCGTGGCGTCGGGAGAGAGACCCAGAACATCGTAGTGCGTCTCCATGGCGCCTCACGAAACTTCGTCGTAGGAGACCTCGCCCGCATCCCCGTTCACCGTCACCGTGGTGCCGGGCGAGAGGCGGGAGAACTCCGGCGGGAGGCGGTCGACCATGGGGATCTCCGCGATGATCGCTCCGACCGCGATGATCGGTTCGGCCTCGGCGTTGATGATCGCCGCAGGAGCGAGCCCGTTCTGCTTCAGCGCATAGATCACGTAGGATCCGACCGTCGAGCCCTTCCCGTACGGGAAGGCCAGCACCCGCCCGGCGACGGATTGGCCCTCGAGCGGGTGACCGTGCTCGACGACGATACCGGTCTCGGGGTCGACGCCCGAGAGGAACGATATGGGTTCGGACGAGACGAGGAGTTCTCCGGTTCCGATACCCCGCGATATGCTTCTGCCCTGCACGATCATACCAACCACATTATAATGTGATTGGAGAACCAACTATATGAGTGACATGGACGAAACCATTGGCAGCACTCCCGGCAGTGAGCACGACATGCTTACTCTCCAGATCCAGGACCTGAAGGCGCAGATCCTGGACTACAAACTCAAGAATGAGTTGCTGGAGAAGGAGCTCCTGCAGCTTCGAAAAGAGAACGCCCAGCTGAAGCGGGTGCCACTGTTTGTTGCCGCTGTGGTCGATGTACTTGAGAACGGCGAAGTGTATCTCCGGCAGCAAGGCAACAACCAGGAATACGTGACCACGGTCAACGAGAAGCTCCACCGCATCCTCAAACCCGGAATGAAGGTCGCGGTGAACAACACCCTCTCCATCGTCAAGACGATCGGCAACACCTTCGACGCGCGGGTCAGGGTCATGGAACTCGACGAGCAGCCGAACGTGACGTTCGAGCAGGTCGGCGGCCTGAAAGAGGAGATCGAGGAGGTCCGGGAAGCGGTCGAGTACCCGCTCACGAAGCCCGAGATCTACGAACGGGTGGGCGTGGAGCCCCCGAAAGGCATCCTCCTCTACGGGCCGCCCGGCACGGGGAAGACCCTGATCGCGAAGGCGGTTGCCCGTCAGTCGAAGGCCCGGTTCATCAGGATGTCCGGGAGCGAACTCGTCCACAAGTACATCGGGGAAGGCGCGCAGCTCGTGCGCGAACTCTTCATCCTCGCCCGGGAGCGCGCCCCGGCGATCGTCTTCATCGACGAGATCGATGCGATCGGGAGCATGCGCACAAACGACGGGACCTCCGGAAGCGCCGAGGTCCAGCGGACGCTGATGCAGCTCCTGGCGGAGATGGACGGGTTCGGGAACCGCGGCAACGTCCGGATCATGGCGGCGACGAACCGGATCGACATGCTCGACCCGGCGCTTCTGCGCCCCGGCCGGTTCGACCGGATCATCCAGGTCCAGCTGCCGGATGCCGGAGCGCGCCATGAGATCCTGAAGATCCACACCGCGAAGATGACGCTCGCCGAGAGCGTTGACCTCTCCGAGGTTGCGGAACTCGCCGAGAACACCACCGGCGCCGAACTGCAGGCGATCTGCCGTGAGGCCGGGATGATGGCGATCCGGCGGGACGCCGAAGCCGTCGAGCGCGAAGACTTCCTCGTGGCGATAAAGAAGGTGAAGCGCGAGGTGGCGGCGCCGGACAGCCGGATGTACCTCTGAGGGTTTTTTTCCTCCACCAATCTTTTTTGTCCGCAACCTGCCGCCAGAGTATGAAAGGGGGCATCCTGAAATCCTGATGCCGAACGGGTTCGAGGATTTCCTGGTCGCATATCGAGATCCAAAGTTCTGCCAGTCGCAGGCATGATACATGGATTCCGGGGGAGTATCGCCATTGGGGAGGCGGCTCGCGGGGGGGTCTCCCCTCCCCTGTCTCTACCTCATAAGGAGTATCCCACCCGGCCTTCGGCCTCCTCCCCCGCCCCTTAGGGGCGGGGGCAGTCCATGGCGATATCCCCAGGGTCCAGCGTACCGGGCTTTACCATAGTTTATGATGAAGTTGTCCCAAAACGCTGTTACCGAGAGGGGGACACCCCCTCCCGGACCCTCCCCCGCCCGGGCGCATACCCAATGGGAAGCCGTTTCATCCCCCCGGCTCAGGATGTGGCTCGGATGGCGGATACCTGGGAATTAAGGGCTCCGATCAGGGCATGCCGGGGGTTCGGAGATCTTTTTGGGATGACATCGACTTAATTTCTCTCAGGGTATACTCCCACCGACGAAGCCCCGGGCAGGTCTCGAAGGAAACCTTATCGACCTCGCGCGCCTACAATAATGCAATGAACGTCCTCCTTATTCAGTCGGAGGGTGTTGACCTCTACGCCACCCTGCTCAAGTCCGAGACCAGCAGAGGCGTTCTTCGTTTTTACCAGCCCGACCGGCTGGAATATGGCATACGCATCAAAACGGCGTCGCTCGGGAGCGCTCTTGCCCTTGCCTCCGAGCTCCGGTGGTACATCCAGCGCTACGTCGAGGAGGTTCTCTTCGAGCCCAGGGAGGGAAGATTCTGCTCGTCCGGGCTTGCCCAGCAGATCTATGAGCGGGACGTGATGCCTGCGGAGCCATGGGCATACCGCTGCCTCTACCGGATCTCCGGCGACCACATGATCGATACCATATGGATGGACGAGGGCACGACGCCGGAGGCGTATGCCGACCGGGCGGAGCCTGAGGATACGGTGCTCGAGGTCTGGTGCACCGAAGAGGAGTACCCGGAAAAGTAGGGTGGCAAAGATTGATTGCCGTCGGCAACCGCGCCAGGCAGCAAGGGTCATATGCCCGCCTCTGCTCCCGCGTATGCTCCGAAGGCGTGATCGTGATGCTGCCCGGCGCGTGAAATCCCGGTTGATATTCGGCCTTCATGAATATCGGTGCCCAGGTATCGTGCCCTTATATGCGGGGAGTTCGAAGACAGTTACATGCAGTTGAGCTGGATCGGCGCAGACCTGAGGTTCTCCTACTGCACCGAGCACGACCTACCCGAGATATCCCGGATGCTCGCAAAAGAGTCGGTCTGCAGGTGGCTCTTCTTCGGGCCGAACACAAAAGAGGAGACCCGGGCTTACTTCCTCCCCCTGATCGTGGAGATACAGGAGGCGCTCGCAGAGGGGAGGACGCCGGATGATCACGTCTTCACGATACGACTGAAGCATACCGGGGAGTTCGTCGGGCAGTGCGCGCTCCTGCCGGTCGCCTTCAGCCCGGGATCGTACCTGATCGGCTACCAGCTCGACGATACATTCTGGAGAAGAGGCTACGGCACCCTGGCCTGCACCTTCCTGGTCTACTTCGCGTTCACCGTCCTCGACGGGTACCGGCTGAACGGCGACACCGTCACCGATAACACGGCATCGCGGCGGGTGATGGAGAAGTGCGGCTTTGTCCAGGAGGGCGTCCAGAGGCGGTACTGGCATGCCAGGGGCGGGTATTTTGACCGCGTGATATTCGGCCTCCTCGCGAGCGATCTGGCCCCGACGCATCTTCCGGAATTGAGGGATGCGTTCACGGCAGAGGCGCTGGACAGAACTGTTCCCGGAGGAGGTATAGCCTCCGAGCGCCCCATGCACGAGGAGAGATGACCGTGGGGCGCTCGCTTCTATTCGAGGAGAAAACTCTCGAAAAGGACGGATCTCCCATTCGTTACCGGATCACGTCCGATCACCCTGGTCCATGGCTCATCTTCCTGCACGGTGCCGGTGCCGACCACAGGATGTTCGACGAGCAGGTCCGGGTTCTTGACGACTCCTACGGCGTGATGCTCTGGGACGCACGAGGGCACGGTCAGTCCAGGCCGATCGGCGATGCGTTCAGCATCGGACTGGTGGTGGACGACCTCCTGGCGATCATGGAGGGGGAAGGGATCGAGAAGGCGACCTTCATAGGTCAGTCCATGGGAGGAAATCTGGCTCAGGAGGTGGCATTTTACCATCAGGAAAGGGTCGAGAACCTGATCCTGATCGACTGTACCTGCAATACGATGAAGCTGACCGCCCTGGAGCAACTCGTCATCTGGATGACTCCGCTCCTGATTGCTCTCTACCCGGGAGACGCCCTGACGAGACAGAGTGCGCATGCAAGCGCACTCAAACCGGAGGTCCGGAGGTATCTGCTGGATACGTTTCAGACGATCGGCCCCAAAACCTTCAAGAGGGTATTTCTCGAATTGACAGCCTGTCTGCATTTTGAGAAGGACTACAGGATCGACAAACCGCTGCTCCTTGTATGCGGAGAGAGCGATAACCTCGGCAATATTAAAAAGATCGCCCCGGTTTGGGCGAGACTGGAGCCGAAGTGTGAGTTTCACTGGATCCCGGAAGCGGGCCACTGCTCCAACCAGGACAACCCCGAAGCGTTCAATGCACTCTTCCTTGAGTTCTTACGCAGGCGCTACCCGGACGCTGTAGATCGGTCGTGAGGACGAACCCGGAGGTGTCATCCGAAAAAAAGGATCTCCTTCAGGCGAACATCTCGCCGAAGGTGGTGTGGAAGTGGTGGCGGTCGAAGTCCACCGAGAGTTTGTCGATCGCCTTCATGAAGTCTTCGCTGTTGACCGTATCGCGCTCCATCCTGATGGCGAACATCCCCGCCTCCATGCATATCGCCCGGAGGTCGGCGCCGTTCTTGCCCTCGGTGAGCCGGGAGACCTCCGAGAGGTTGACGTCCTCGCCGATGTTCATGTGCTGGGTGTGGATCTTCAGGATCGCAAGCCTCCCCTGGTGGTCGGGGAGCGGGATCTCGATCATCCGGTCGAACCGGCCCGGGCGGAGGAGGGCGCGGTCGAGGATATCGATCCGGTTGGTCGCCGCGACGATCTTGACGTCGCCCCGGTTGTCAAAGCCGTCCATCTCGGCGAGGAGCTGCATCAGCGTCCGCTGGACCTCGCGGTCGCCGGAGGTGGTCGAGTCGTTCCGGTGCGCGCCGATAGCATCGATCTCGTCGATGAAGATGATCGACGGCGCCTTCTGCTTTGCGAGGTCGAAGAGTTCCCGGACCAGGCGGGCGCCCTCCCCGATGTACTTCTGCACCAGTTCCGAGCCGACCACGCGGAGGAAATGCGCGTTCGTCTGGTGGGCCACCGCTCGTGCGAGGAGGGTCTTCCCCGTGCCGGGCGGGCCGTAGAGGAGGACGCCCTTCGGCGGGGAGATGCCGACCTTCTCGAAGAGCTGCGGTTTCGTCAGGGGGAGCTCGACGGCTTCCCGGATCTCCTCGATCTGCGCTTCAAGGCCGCCGATGTTCTCGTAGTTCTCCTCGGGGGACTCCACCAGTTCCATGCCGTAGATCTGCGCGTCGTAGCTCGTGGGGAGCACGTCCACGATGGCGAGGGACTGCTGGTTGAGCGTACAGCGCACACCCGGTTTGAGGAGTTCGGGGTCGATAAGCTGGGACGTACGGACCAGGAATCGCGGCCCTGCACTGCTTCTCACGATCACCCGGCTGTTATCAATAACGTCGGTAACTGTTCCGATCACGAGAGGAGGGCTTCTGAGCTGCTCGATCTCACTCTTGAGTTTCCGGAGTTCCCGTTCGTAGCGGATCTTCTGGGTTTCAACGTATCGTTTCTCGGACTCCATCTGGCGGAACTGCTCGCGTAGCTCCAGATTTCGGTTTTCGAGGTTCGTAATCCGTTCCAGGAGATACTGGTAGATGTCTTCACCGGTATCTTTCTCTGGCGCCTGCCGAGCGATATCTCCCATGGGTCTCCTCGATTAATTATATAGGTTAAAATGAATATAAAATTGTTTGCGAGACTTATGCAGTGTGAACTATGCGGCGTTCCTATCACAGGACCGTCGAAAACAATACGGATCGAGGGTGCAGAGCTCTGCGTCTGCACGCGATGTGCAAAACACGGTACAGAAGTCCAGCAATCGCGCCGAAGAGGTGCCCCGCAGGCGAAGCCGGGAAGTGCCGCCCCACAGGCCCCCCGGAGGAGGGGCCGGGACGTCTTTGACCTGATGGAAGGAGAACTCGCCGAAGATTACGCCGACCGTATCCGGGCGGCCCGGGAGGAGAAGGAGTGGTCCTCGCTCGATCTTGCACATGCGATCAAGGAGCGTGAGATCCTGGTCAAGAAGATCGAGAAGGGCGACCTCATCCCCGAAGACAACGTCCGCAAGAAACTCGAGAAGGCGCTCAATATCAGGCTGATCGACTCGGCCGAAGACAGCGCCTCCACGGGCGGACCCGGCCGGGTGACCATGACCGTCGGCGACGTCATATCGTTCAAGAAGAGCCGGAAATAAGACAGACCGCCATATCTTTTTTCGCCGGGCCATCTCCGGTTCTGGATCCTCCTCCTGCGTGCAAATCCGGTATATATTTATACAAAAACACGGTAACGGTACTGCCAATGCGTGGTGGATGTTTTTTCGCCGGTGACCGCTTTTATCTCGGTTAACGGAGTCGTCATCACGTACGCAGAAGCGATCTGCGAGTTTTTGACAGCCGGCATCCGTAACAGCGGAGCGGCAGCGTTCTATCGTTATTTTGCCTGGTTTATCCAGTTTTAATCACTCCCGGAAAGACTGCATCATCAAAATCCGGGGAGGACTATGGTTATGAGAGGAAAAGAGATTCGTCTGGAACGTATCATGGATCGGAACACCGGCAGGACGATCATCGTGCCGCTCGACCACGGGGTGACGCTCGGCCCCATCCCGGGACTCGTCGATATGGGGAAGACCATCGACCTGGTCGCCGAGGGCGGAGCGAACGCGGTGATCGGCCATGTGGGGCTTGCACTGCATGGGCATAGGGGGCATGGGCAGGATGTCGGCCTCATCATGCACCTCTCGGCGAGCACCAGCATCGGGCCCGACCCGAACGACAAGGTGCTCGTGAATACCGTCACGAACGCCCTGAAGATGGGCGCCGACGGCGTATCGGTGCATATCAACGTCGGCGCCGAGTCCGAGGCGCGGATGCTTGAAGACCTTGGCAGGGTCGCGGTCGCCTGCATGGAGTGGGGGATGCCGCTCCTTGCGATGATGTACCCGCGGGGCAGGAAGGTCGCGGACGAGCACGACCTCGAGTGCGTCAAACTCTCTGCACGGGTGGCGGCGGAGTTCGGTGCCGATATCGTCAAGACCGTCTACACCGGCGACCCCGACTCGTTCCGGGAGGTGACGAGAGGATGCCCGGTGCCGGTCGTGGTCGCGGGCGGCTCGAAGACCGATGAGCGGGCGATCCTCGACCTGATCGAGGGCGCGATGGAGGGGGGTGCCGCCGGGATATCGATCGGAAGGAACGCCTTCCAGCACCCGGCGCCCAATCGCCTTATCCGTGCCGCCGCACTGATCATTCATGAAGAGCGGTCGGCAGAGGAAGCGATGGAGATCTTGAGGACGTGATGACATGATTGGAAAAGAGATCCGCCTTGAGCGGATAATGGACAGGAACACCGGCCGCGCCGTGATCATCCCCATGGATCACGGGTTCACGATGGGCCAGATCGAAGGGCTCTGCAACATGACGGAGACCGTCAACGCGGTGAGCGAGGGCGGGGCAAACGCCATCGTCCTCCACAAGGGGATGGTGAAGGGCGGGCACCGGAAGCACGGAAAGGATATCGGGCTTATCGTGCATCTCTCCGCGAGTACATCGATGAACCCCGACCCGAACGACAAGGTGATCGTCTGCACCGTGGAGGAGGCGGTCGCGCTCGGCGCCGACGCGGTCTCGATCCATATCAACCTCGGCGCGCCAAACGAGTCGCGGATGCTCGAGTCGGCGGGCGGGGTGGTGCGGGACTGCAACCGCTGGGGGATACCGCTCCTGATCATGATCTACCCCCGCGGCAAGGGGATCGATCCCACGTCGCCGCAGTCGGTCGGGCACTGCGTTCGGGTGGCGGAAGAACTCGGGGCCGACCTGATCAAGACGAACTACACGGGCAACCCGGAGACATTCCGGCGGATCACCGCCGCCTGCTCGGTGCCGGTGATGATCGCCGGCGGCGAGAAGAGCGGGGACCTTGAGACGCTCACGACCATCCGGGACGCCGTCGGTGCGGGCGCGGCAGGCGTCTGCATGGGACGAAACGCCTTCCAGCGCGACAATCCCGGCCGGTTCATCGCCGCGATCTCCCGGGTGGTGCACGAGGGCAAAAGCCCGGCCGAGGCCCTGGAGACCGGGCGATGAAGCAGTTCTGGGTCGATGTCAGGCCGTGGAGGAAGGATCTCGCGACGACCGCGCTCGAGAGCGGTGCCGACGCCCTGGTCGTGGACGACGCAGAGCGGGTGCGGGAACTCGGGCGGGTGACCGCAATCGCAGAGAACGGCGATCTCGTCCCGGGAAAAGACGTCTTCGAGATCGAGATCGTCGACAAAGAGTCCGAGGAGGAGGCGCTCCGGCTCTCCCGGACGGGCTACGTCATCGTCCGGACGCGGGACTGGACGGTCATCCCGCTCGAGAACCTCGTCGCGCAGTCCGACCGGATCATCGCCGCAGTCAAAAGCGCCGATGAGGCGGCGGTTGCCCTGACCGCCCTTGAGTGCGGGGCAGCGGGTGTCCTCCTCTCGACCGATGACCCGGCGGAGATCCGGCGGGTCGCGAAGACGGTCGCCGGCGCCGGCGCGCCCGTTTCCCTCGTCACATTCGATGTGACCCGGATCGTCCCCGTCGGGATGGGGGATAGGGTCTGCGTCGACACCTGCTCGATCCTCGCCGACGGGGAAGGGATGCTCGTCGGCAACACCTCCTCGGCATTCCTGATGGTGCACCCCGAGACGCTGGAGAACCCCTACGTGGCGCCGCGCCCGTTCCGGGTGAACGCCGGGGCGGTGCACGCCTACATCCTCCTCCCCGACGGGAAGACCGCGTACCTCGCTGACCTCGCGGTGGGCGACAGGGTGCTCGTCGCGGAGCATACCGGCACGACCCATGACGCGGTCGTCGGCAGGGTGAAGATCGAGCGCCGTCCCCTCCTCCTCGTCGAGGCAAGAGCAGGCGACGCGACGGTGAGCCTGGTTCTCCAGAACGCCGAGACGATCCGGCTCGTCCGGGAGGACGGGACGGCCGTATCGGTCGCCGCCCTCGCGGTAGGGGACAGGGTGATCGGCAGCGTCGCGGAGGGCGGGCGGCACTTCGGCATCGCCGTCAAAGAGACGATCCTGGAGAAGTGACGGGAATGCTTGCAGGCATCATCGGCGGCACGGGGCAGATGGGCCGGTTCTTTGCCGGGGTCTTCGAGACCGCCGGATGGGAGACGATCGTCTCCGGGACCAAGACGTCGCTCTCCAACCGGGACGTCGCGGAGATGGCGGATCTCGTCATGGTCTCGGTTCCTATCCGCGCCACCGTCGGGGTGATCCGCGAGGTTGCGCCGCTCCTCTCAGAGGAGCAGGTCTTCTGCGACCTCACCTCCCTCAAGGCCGAGCCCGTCCGGGCGATGCTCGCCTCCCGCGCGGAGGTGATCGGGCTCCACCCGATGTTCGGGCCGGGCGCCGCGTCGCTCCAGGGCCAGACGATCGTCGCGACCCCGGCCCGGTGCAGCCCGGAGACCCTTGAAGGGCTCCTCTCCGTCTTCCGCGACCAGGGGGCAGCGATCACCCTCTCGACGCCGGAAGACCACGACCGGATGATGGCGGTGATCCAGGGGCTCACCCACTTCGGGACGCTCGCAAAGGCGGAAGCCATCCGCCGGACCGGCACCGACGTCAGGGAGACGCTCACGTTCACGAGCCCCGTCTACCGGATCGAGATGGGCCTCGTCGGGCGGCTCCTCGCCCAGGATGCGGGGCTCTACGGTGACATCCTCCAGATGAACCCGGCCGTGCCGGAGGTGCTCGGGCTGTTCGAGGAGGGCGTCCGGACGCTCCGCGAGATCATCGAGTCGGGGGACGACGAACGGTTCAGGGCGTTCTTTGCCGAGAATGCCGGGCACTACGCCTCGTATCTCGCGGCGGCGACGGAAGAGACGGACGACCTCATCAACCATGTGGTGAGCCGATGACCGTCGCAACACTCGGGCCGGCAGGGACGTTCAGCCACGAACTCGCGGTCAGGCTCTACGGGGACGACATCGAACTCCTGCCGACCATCCGCAGCATCATCAAACGCGTGGCGGCCGGCGGAGCGAAGGGGCTCGTGCCGATAGAGAACTCGGAGGCCGGTGGCGTGGGGGAGACGCTCCAGGGGCTCCTGGAGTTCGAGGTCTCGATCACCGCTGAAGCCTATATGCCCGTCCGGCACCACCTTGCGGCCCGGGGAGACCCCGGACGCCTCTCGGTCATCTACGCGCACCCACAGACGCACGAGCAGTGCTCCGTCCTCCTCGACAGCCTTGGGGTGGAGGTCGTGCACACGAGCAGCAACGCGGCAAGCGCGATGGCGATGCAGAAGGACGAGCGTGCCGGAGCAGTCGTCTCGGAGACGGCGGCGATGGTTTACGGCCTTTCGATTGCCGAGCGGGACGTCCAGAACAGCGAGGGTAACACCACCCGGTTCATTGAGATATCCGCTCACCCCCGCGAGAGCGCGGGAACCACGAAGTGCAGCCTCATCGTCGATCCCGAACTCGACCGGGTCGGGCTCCTTGCCGATATCCTCGCGGTTTTCGCCCGGCGCGGGATCAACCTGACCCGGATCGAGTCGCGGCCGTCCCGCCGGGGCATGGGGAGGTACCTCTTCTTCATCGATATGGAGACTGCCGAAGGATGGCGGGAGGCAAAGGAGGAACTCAAGAGCATGACCACCGTCAGGGAACTCGGGTGTTATGCTCGTATGGAGGTTCCGGGGCTATGATCGCCAGGATCTCCCGGATCGGCCCGGTCGACGCGAGGTTCGAAGCGCCGCCCTCCAAGAGTTACACCCACCGGGCGCTGATCGCGGGAGCGCTCGCCTCGGGGAGAACGCGGATAACGAGGCCGCTCCGGGCGGCCGATACGGAACTGACCGCCCGGGGGCTCGAGAGTCTCGGGGTGCCGCTCGAGTGGCTGCCGGGGGAGATCGCTGTCGCCGGCTGCGGCGGCACCTTCCCCGCACCGGGAGAGGTGACGATCGACTGCGGGAACTCCGGGACGACGCTGCGGCTCCTCACCTCGGCGGCGCTCCTCGCCCGGCACCCGGTGGTGCTGACAGGAACCTCCCGGATGCTCGAGCGGCCGGTCGGCCCCCTTGCCGGGGCCCTCCGCAGACTCGGCGGCGACGTCACGTTTGTCGGCAAGCCCGGCTATCCTCCTATCCGGATCTCCGGCAGACTCAGGGGCGGGAGGACGGAGATCGACGGGAGCATCAGCAGCCAGTTCATCTCATCCATCCTGATGGCGGCGCCTTACGCGGACGAGGACGTGGAACTCACGCTCCCGGCGGCCCCGGCCTCACGGTCGTATCTCGACGTGACCGCGGACGTGATGCTCGGGTTCGGTGCCCGCATAGAACGGCGGGGATACGACTGGTTCCGGGTCGAGAGCGGGAGAGCCTACCGGGGGAGGGACTACCCGGTCGAGGGCGACTACTCCTCGGCGTCCTACCTCTTCGCGGTCGCGGCCGTCTGCGGCGGGAGGGTCGCGGTCACGGGCCTCTCCCCGGATTCCGTCCAGGGCGACCGCCGGTTCCTCGACGCCCTCGAGGCGATGGGGTGCCGGGTGACCGCCGGGGCCGACGCGGTGACGGTGGAGCGGACGGGAGGCCTCCGCGGGATCGAGATCGATATGTCCTCGTCCCCCGACACCGTCCAGACGCTCGCGGCGGTGGCGGCAACGGCAGGGTCGTCGACGACGATCACGGGGACAGGGCACCTGCAGTACAAGGAGAGCGACCGCGTCGGGGTGACGGCGGATACCCTCCGGCGGATGGGTGCGGGGGTCGAGGTGACGAAGGACTCTCTCACGATCACGCCCGCGCCCCTCCACGGTGTGGCCGTCGACCCGCACGACGACCACCGGACGGCGATGGCGTTTGCCGTCCTCGGGCTCGCGGTCGGAGGGATGGCGATCCATGACCCCGAATGCGTGGAGAAGTCCTTTCCCGGGTTCTGGGAAGCGCTCTACGGGGAGGGGCTGCTGTGAAGGTCGTCCTCGTCGGTTTCCGGGGGACCGGGAAGACCTCGATCGGGCGGATCCTTGCAGCTCGCCTCGGACTGCCGTTCTACGACACCGATGCGCTTATCGAGCAGCGGGCCGGGATGCCGATCCCGGAGATCTTTCAGGCGCACGGGGAGGCGCACTTCCGCGCCCTCGAGCGGGAGGTCGTCGCGTCGCTCCGGGATGCGGAGGGCGTGATCGGCACCGGCGGCGGGGTGGTCTGCGACCCGGCAAACGTCGCCGACCTCCGGCGGCACGGGAGGAACTTCCTCCTCACCGCCCCGCCCGGGGTCATCCACGAGCGGATCGCCGGGAGCGACCGGCCGGGGCTGACCGCTCTCCCCCCGGAAGAGGAGATGCACACGCTCCTTGCCCGACGAAAAGAGGCCTACCTCGGTGCGGCCGACGCCTGCATCGATACCGGCGCCTGCACGCCGGACGAGGCTGCCGAGATCATTCTAGGACAGATCCGTGGAAAGAGCGTCCCCTCCCCCGATGAACGGCGCGAGCGGGACAGCCTTCTCTCGAAGTTCGGGCTTGAGACCGTCCGGGAGATGGTCGACCGGGACCAGGGTCTCATGGTATGCGGCATCGCCGGGAACCCCTGCGCCCATAGCAAGAGCCCTCTCCTCTACAACCGGCTCTTTGAACACTTCGGGATGAACTACCACTACACCCGCTTCGAGTGGCCGGATGCGGGCGTCATCATCCGCCTCGCCTCTCTCCTCCCCCTGAAGGGCTTATCCGTCACCATCCCGTTCAAGGCCGATGTGATCCCCTACCTCGACGAGATCGACAAACACGCCGCAGCGATCGGGGCTGTGAACACCATCGTTCGGTGCGGCGGGAGGATGTACGGCCATAACACCGACTGGCTGGGCGTCCGCTCGCCGCTCGCCCACCGGCGGGGGGCCCGGGCGGTTGTCCTCGGCGCCGGGGGTGCGGCGGCCGCGGCGGTCTACGCGCTCAGAATGCTCGATATGGAGGTCACGGTGCTTGCCCGGAAGGCGGATGCGGCGCGGGTGCTTGCAGAGCGGTTCGGCTGCCGCTGGGGCGGCCTCGAAGGGTTCAAGGGAAGCGACGCCGATGTAGTGGTACACGCAACCCCGGTCGGGATGGAGCCCGACACCCGGAGCCTGCTTGCCCCGTGCGATCTCGAGCGGAAGACGACCGTATTCGACCTCGTCTACACCCCGCCGGAGACGCCTCTCATCAGGGCGGCGAGGGATGCCGGGTGCGAGACGATACCCGGCACGGAGATGTTCGTCCACCAGGCGGCGGAGCAGTTCCGGCTGATCACCGGGATTCGCATCACGCCTGAACTGGTGCGGGAGATGCTTGCATGAACACGTTCGGAAGAAACTTCAGGTGCACGACGTTCGGCGAGAGCCACGGGTCGGCGGTGGGCGCGGTCATCGACGGCTGCCCGCCCGGTATCCCCCTCGCGGAGGCGGATATCCAGCCCTACCTCGACCGGAGGCGGCCGGGGAAGAGCCCCCTTGAGTCCGGGAGGCAGGAGGCCGACCGGGTGGAGATCCTCTCAGGGGTCTTTGAGGGGTGGACGACCGGCGCTCCGATCGCGCTTCTCGTCAGGAACCGGGACGTCCGGTCGGAGGATTACGACGTGCTCCGGGACGTCTTCCGGCCGGGGCATGCGGACTACACCTGGCAGGCGAAGTACGGGCTCCGCGACCACCGCGGCGGCGGGAGGAGTTCGGGCCGGGAGACCCTTGCCCGGGTCGCGGCCGGAGCGGTGGCGGTGCGCTGCCTCGCCCCCCACGGCATCGCGATCAGGGGGAGGGTCGTCGAGGTGCATGGTGCGACGACGCCAGCAGCAATCGAGGCGGAGATCCGGGCCGCCCGGGACGCGGGCGACTCCGTCGGCGGGATCGTCGAGGTGACGGCGTCGGGGTGCCCGGCGGGGCTCGGAGACCCGGTATTCGGGAAACTCGACGCCGCTATCGCCGGGGCGATGATGGGGATCGGTGCGGTGAAGGGCGTCGAGATCGGCGAGGGATTCGGCGCCGCTCGGCTCTTCGGGAGCGAGATGAACGATCCGATCACCAAAGCCGGGTTTTCGAGCAACCGTGCGGGCGGCGTCCTCGGCGGGATCAGCACCGGGCAGGATATCTTCGTCCGGCTCGCCGTCAAGCCGACGCCCTCGATACGTAAGCCGCAGCAGACCGTCGATATCGCCGGGACGGAGCGGGAGATTACGGTCGAAGGGCGGCACGATCCCTGCATCGCGCCGCGGATCGTCCCGGTCGCGGAGTGCATGCTCGCGATGGTTGTCATGGATGCGATGCTCGAACAGGCGAAGTATCGGGGGTTTGGGATATAAGGGGAGTAGAATTCAGGCTCCGCGACCTGCAGTCCTCTTAAATTCAGGCACCTTTCGGCCGCGTAAACCTGTATACTACCCGACGCTCCCATCCACCAGACAAATGGGGGGTCTAACTACTTCGTATCCTGCGCACTCATCCACGGCTTCCTAATAAGTATCGCCATTGGGGGAGGGGCTGACGGGGAGGGGGGAGCATCCCCCCTCCCCTGTCTCTACATTTTAGGGATTCCTGTAGCCCCCACCTCACCCGGCCTCCGGCCTCCTCCTCCTTCCTGCGGGGCGGAGGCAGTTCGTGGCGATAGACGATGTCCCCCATGGGACATCGCTGGAGAAGACCGAAAGTCTTGGACTATCAACTTGCTGAAGGTGTGAGTTCCAGTAGGAACAGAGTTCGGGCACCACAGGTGCGTAGTCGGTCCGAACCCCAACACGCAGAAGCGCAGCACACCCTGACGCTAAGAATCATCCAGTCTCCAAAGCCTCAACAGAGCCCGTGCCGAGCCCCAAGCCCCTCTCACTTCAACAGATCCGCGAGTTGCCGCATCTCCCGTATATGGTACTGCCCCTCGGCCGTCGGGGTGCCGGCATGGCAGTAGACGAACTCCGACCCGAATAGCGGCAGGATTGCGCGGGCGTAACGGAACTCCGCGCCCATGATGCTCGTGCAGACGGGTTTCTGGGCGCGGTGGGTGAAGGCGATCAGGTCGAAGAGGTCGTCCCGGGTTCTCGGGCGCACGACGATCTTCGGGATGTCGCCGTATGACCGGAGCATCTCCTCGATTCGCCCGAGTTCCGGTGATGTGGGCATCTCGTTCGTGTGGAGCGACGCAAGGATCTGGACACCCTGGCTCTTGATGAATGGCGCGTGGTCGCGGTAGCGCGCTTCCACGTCCACGATATCGACGTAGCGGGCTATCGGCCCGACGATCCGGGCCCAGAGATCTGCATCGCCGACAAACCGGCCACCCTCGTCCCTGCTCCTGAGCGTGGCGATCAGCGGGATGACGGTCTTCTCACGGATAGCACGGACCTGGTCCAGCAGATCCCCTTCCATCCGGTCGAGCCGTATCTCAATGAACGTCGGGTTGTACTCCGCCACCTCGCCGATAGCGGCGGCCTCCTCCACAGAGACGACGATCTTCATATCCACCGGATGTATTCCCGCCCTATCACTTAAATGTCTGTCTGCGATCGCCTGCGGATCGAGCCAGTCCCGGCCCGGCGTCACTTCCCCACCGCACCGTAACGCTCCAGCATGGCGGCGACCACTTCATCGAAGACCCCCGGTAGCCGCTCCCGGAGCCTCTTCACCCCGGCCTCCGTGACGCCGCCGCCGGTTGCGACCCGCCCGACCAGGTCGCCGGGCGCTTCACCGGTCTTTCGAAGGTAGGCTCCCGTAGCTGTGGTCGTCTCCGTTGCGAGCGCGAGCGCCCGGTCCACCTGAAGACCGCTCGCACGGGCCGTCGCGCTCGCCAGTTCCTCGATGATTGCGGCGAGCAGCCCCGGCCCGCAACTCGAGAGTATGGTGGCCGCCGGGAGTTCCTCCTCCCCGACGAGCATCACGTTCCCGATGGACGAGAAAAGCCCCTCCACCCGGGAAGCGTCCTGCATGCCTGTCCGCCGCCCATGGCATACGAGCGTCGTCCCCTGCCCGACCGTGGAGGTGATCGTGGGGATGACCCGGGTGACCGGACCCGGGAAGAGCCCCTCAAGCTCCGCGAGGCTGATGCCCGCGGCGAGCGAGACGATATGCTCGTCGCCGTTCAGCACGGGGACGATCTCGCGGAGGACGTTCATCACATCCTGCGGCCGAACAGCGAGGATGATCGTCCGGCACCGCCGGGCAAGTTCGGTGTTCGCTCCTGCGATGCTGATGCCCGGCCATGCCGCGGCGCATGCATCCCGGCTCTCCCTGCTCCTCGATGTAACCACGACCTCGTCGATACCGAGCAGACCGGACGAGAGGAACCCGTCCACCAGCATGCTGCCCATGTGTCCGTAGCCGATGATCCCTGTACAATCCATAATATGCCCCTCACCAGGTCGCTCTCCTGCCAAAAAAGGATACCCGCTCTGCCCCGGGTGGGTATATAGGCCGCCAGCGCGAACGGTACGAAGCAGATGCCGCACGATCATCATACGTCCGGGTTGCCGGAACTGCTTGCGCCGGCCGGGTCGCCGGAAGCCCTGGCTGCAGCGGTTGCCGCCGGCGCCGATGCCGTCTACCTCGCCGGGCGACGGTTCGGAGCCAGGCACTACGCGGCGAACTTCTCCGACGAGGAACTCCGCTCCGCTGTCGATTACGCGCACCTCCGGGGAGTCAGGGTCTACGTCACCGTAAACGTCCTCGTCCGCGAGGCCGAACTCCCCGACGTCGCCCGCTACCTCGTCTGGCTCTACGAGATCGGGGTCGATGCCGTCCTGGTGCAGGATGCCGGAGTGGCGTCGCTTGCCCGGGAGGTCGTCCCGGACCTCACCCTCCACGCCTCGACCCAGATGGCGATCCACAACCGGGAAGGCGTGGCGCGGGCGGCACGGGAGGGGATCTCCCGCGTGGTGCTCGCCCGGGAGCTCACCCTCGCTGAGATCGAAGATATCGCAGCCGATGCAGAGGCGCAGGGGGTAGGCATCGAGGTCTTCGCCCACGGAGCGCTCTGTTACTGCTACTCCGGCCAGTGCCTCCTCTCCTCGGTCATCGGGGGGCGGAGCGGGAACCGCGGGATGTGCGCCCAGCCCTGCCGGAAGCCCTACCGCCTCGTGACCGCCGAAACGGACGAGTACGGGCGGCCGAAAGACCCCCGCCCCGTGCCCGGAGATGACCGTTACCTCCTCTCGACCCGGGACCTCTCGTTATACCCGCGCCTCGACGTTCTTGCACGTGCACCGGTGGCGTCGCTCAAGATCGAGGGGAGGATGCGTTCGGTGGAGTACGTCGCCACGGTGACGGCCATCTACCGACGTGCTCTCGACGCGATCGCCGCCGGGGAAGACTGGTCGCCTTCGCGGGATGATATGCGCGACCTTGCGCTTGCGTTCAACCGGGAGTTCACGGAGGGCTACATCCTCGGCGCCCGCGATATCATGGCCCGCGACCGGCCCGGGAACCGGGGTATCCTGCTCGGCACGGTCGTCGGCTACGACCCGCGGAGGCAGGAGGCGACCGTACGCCTCACGGGCGACCTCGTGCCCCGTTCCGGCGACGGGCTGGCCTTCCGCATCGGCGACCCCGAACACGATGTGGGGGCGGTCGTCCGCGGCAACCCCGCCGTCCGCTCCGGCACGGTGCGGCTTTCCGTTCCCGCACCCGTCGATATCGGCGCCCGGGTTTTCCTGACGAAGAGCGCGGATCTCGAGGAGCGAGCGAAGCGGATCGTGGAAAAGCCCCTGCAACCGCTGCCGCTCGACGTGACGGTCGTCTGGGAGGAGAGGACGCCCTGTCTTGAGGCGGTCGTCGATCTGCAGGGGAACGAACCGCTCCCGGTGCGTTACCGCTCCGACCTCTCAATGGAGCCGGCACGGAGCCGGCCGCTTACCGGGGAGCAGATAGCGGAGCAGCTGACAAAGACCGGCGGGACGCCGTTTGCGATACGGAACCTGACGCTCCACTACCCGGGCGGGCTCTTTGCCCCGCTGGGTGAGTTGAACCGGGTCCGGCGGGCATTCCTGGAGAGGGTCGAGGAGGCCGTCCTCGCCGCACGGCGCCCCGGGGAGGAGGCGGTTCGTGCGGCACGGGAGCGTCTTGATGCGGCGATCACCGGGCTGGAGCGGTCGGCAGGCTCTCGCCGGGAGCCCCGGCACCCGTCGGTCTCGGTCTACGCGAGCAGCCTCGAAGAGGCGAAAGCCGCCGCCCTGTCCGGCGCCCGCACTGTCTATCTGGAGGTGTCCGCCCCTGGCATCATCGAGGATGCCGCTACCGTCTGCCGGGAAGCGGGCGCGGACCTCGTCTGGAAATGGCCGTCGATCACCCGGCGCACCTTCCTCGACGCGGCGACCCCCCTCCTCCCGTCGCTCTACGACGCAGGCGTCCGCGGGGTGATGGTGAGCGGGATGGGCGCCGCGGACGCGGTGCGGCGGGCCGAGCCCCGGATGGACCTCTACGGCGCCGCCGGGCTGAACCTCTGGAACCACCGCACCGCCGCGGAACTCGCGCCACTCTTTCTGCGGTGCACGGCCTCCCCCGAACTCCCGGCCGACGACCTTGCCGGGCTCGCGGCGGCGGCCGGGGATACTCTCCTCCTCGAGGTGCTCGTGCAGGGCAACGTCGAGGCGATGGTGACCGAGGACCGGCTCGCGGCGGCGGTCGCCGGGGAAGGGTTCATAGGCCTCCGGGACGAGCGAAACCGCGTCTTCCCGCTCCGGTGCGACGGCGAGGGGCGGACTTACATCGCGAACGCCGTCGAGACCTCTCTCGTCGACCACCTGCCCCTGATCGCCGCGATGGGCATCGATGCCGTCGCCATCGACGCACGGGGCCGGGGGCCGCGCTACGCAGCGGAGATGGCCCGGCTCTACCGGACGGCGATCGAGGCCGTGGCCCACAGAGACGTCCGCGCCCTCCCCGCGCTCAAGGACGAGGTGAAACGGCGGGCGCTCGGGGGCATCACTGGCGGGCATTTCGTCAGGGGGATCGAGGAGTGAGGGGCGTCGCCCGCCCTCGGCATCAGAGTTAATATCAGGAGGAGCAATCTATCAGTCAGACGTGATGAATATGGATTCCCCGTTCGTTCTGGTCAATCTCAAGACCTATCAGGAAGGTATGGGCCGCAACGCTCACCGGATAGCCGCCGCGGCCGAGACCGTGGCGAGGGAGAGCGGAGCCGTCATCGGCATCGCGCCGGTCTTCACCGAACTCCACCCGATGAGCCACCACTACGCGATCCCTGTCTACGCTCAGCATATCGACGCAATCTCCCCCGGCGCCCATACCGGCCATATCCTCCCGGAAGCAGTCAGGGCGGCAGGCGCACGGGGCACCCTGATCAACCACTCCGAGCGCCGCCTCACCCTGGCCGATATCGACGCCTGTATCCAGGCCGCCCGGAGACTCAACCTTGAATCGGTCGTCTGCACGAACAACGACGCGACGAGCGCCGCCGCCGCAACCCTCAAGCCCGACTACGTGGCGATCGAGCCCCCGGAACTGATCGGGAGCGGGGTCTCGGTCTCGAAGGCCGACCCGGGGGTCATCGAGCGGTCGGTCAACGCAGTCCGGGCGGTGAACCCGGATGTAAAAGTCCTGACGGGGGCGGGCATCCAGTCGGGCGAGTGCGTGAAGATCGCCATCGACCTTGGGACGTGCGGCGTTCTCCTCGCCTCAAGCGTGGTCAAGGCCGAAGATCCCGAGGCGGTTCTCCGGGACCTGGTCTCGCTGCTCTAAAATCAGGTTATTAACGATATCAGGTCGTGCTTGGTGATCACACCCTGCACCTTCCCCTTCTCGATCACGATGACCGCGTGGCTGTGGTGCAGGAGGTGGACGACCGTATCGATGGACGCCGTTGGCGGAACTGTCGGGAACCCGGGCTCCATATAGTCCTGCACCACCTTCCGGTTCGTCTGGTGGAGCCCTCCTTCCTCCATGGCGTTCATGATCGCCGACTCGGATATGCACCCGACGGGCACGGCGTTCTCGAGCACTGGCAGCTGGGAGATACCGTTCTTGCCCATAATCTCGACGGCGCGGCCGACGGGGTCGTCCGGGGCAACGGAGAGCACGGGGATGTGCATCACGTCGGCCGCCGTGACTGCCGAGTTCTCGGCTGCCCGCAGGACCTCCACGATCCTGCCAAGGGTGCTCACCCTCGGGTCGACGCTCCCCGCCTCGATCCGCGCGACCATCGACTGGCTAATTCCTGCCATGCGGGCAACATCGGCCTGTTTTAAGCCCATCTGGAGCCGCTTTTCGCGCAGTTCGGTGGGGGTGGGTATCTCCATCTTATTACTATAGGTAATTTTTTTACTTATACGTTTGCCTGCGGGCGCTGGAGAGGTTAATATACCCCCGGGCGCATGAGTGAGTATGGCCGTAACTGAGGAAGAACAGCAGGCCGTCCTTACAAAGGTCAGAGATATCCTCTCGACCATCCACACCCGGGACGCCGCTCGGAGCGAACTGGAATCCCTTGGATTCGTAGTCAGGGCGGAGCACGGCGATGTCGTATCCATGGAGAACACGCCCGCCGAGATCTTCGTCCATATGTCCATGAACGACCGGGACGAGATCGTCGACTCGCACGTCGTGACGTTTGCGGAGATCGACCTGAAACCGCGAGGCGGCTGAGGCTATCTCCGAGAGATCCGAAAAGAGCTCGCGATTGTGAAGAGTGGGAGGAGTAAGCCTCCTTCTGTTCTGTGCGGCATTCAGCTACGCGCCATACCTGGGCGGATACCAGACGATCCATATGCCCTATTCTGGCTTGCACCCGCAGGGATTCACCGTTTCATCGTTTCCCGCCGCTACGTTCAACGAGTTGCGCGGAGACCCGCGCCGCTCGCCCCCGGATGGGGGCTCGATCGTTTCATCACTGACGGCGGGCCGTGTCGTTTCTGTGTCATTGCCGTGACTCTCGCCACCCGCACTTGCATGCGGCTGCGTGTCTGGCCGGTGGGAGGACTTTCCTCAGCGGCACAAGCATGTGCCACCGTCGGCCGCACTCTCCCTCTCCCATGTAATATCCGTCGCGAAAGTATATACCCGTGCGGGTGCTCCGCCTGGGTCCATCCGTAGCCGCCGGAAATGCGGCCGTTCTGCCAGGGTTTCCCATTCCGCCGCGCATACCGCGACAGCAGATAGACATATATACTGGTTTCGGGGTCTTACCATTGGCGTTATCATGGGGGGAAGCGACGCTCATACATACCTGGAGCTTGCGGCGATCGTTACGGCGCTCATTGCCGTCACCACACTCTTCTCGCTCGTCTCGCTCGGGACGAACGGTGTGACGGGGAGTTCCCCGTCCGATTCGGGCATATACCCCGTCTGCGCCGCAGACGAGCCGTATCTAGAGCAGGCCGGGGAGGTCACCGGCTCCTCGTCGGTTCCGGGGCACTCCGGCACCTTCGTCGATACCGTCGCCGTCCGCGTCGCCCATACCGGAGAAGGCGAGCCGGTCGACCTTGCCCGGACCACCGTGACGGTCATGGCAGGGACCTACCTCGAGATCCTCGCCCCGTCCGGGGACATCCCCCTGCAACCGGGAACGTGGTCGGCGGCAACGGACCGGGGCGACAACCTCCTTGGTGCCGGGGAAGAGTGCATGATCCACCTCCACCTCGACCGCCCCATCCCCGTGGGCGAGTCCCTGACCGTTCTGGTGCGGCCCGAGGGCAACGCGCCCTGCTCCATCACCAGCCCGGCCGGTGCTCTCGCTTCCTCTTCCCCCGGGAAAGACTAAAAGTATACAATATCATACAACCCATTTTGATGGAAATGCTGACCCCGGAAGAAGGCAGAACGGCAGTTCGACTGGCACGCAAAGCCATCGAGAAGGCCGTCGACGGTGAACAGATGGTGCTGCCCGATCTCCCCGAGGTCTTCAGGGAGAAACGCGGCGTCTTCGTCACGATCAAGCGGCAGGGACGTCTCCGTGGATGCATCGGCCTCCCGTACCCGGTAAAGCCGCTCGGGGACGCGATCGTCGAGGCGGCCGTCTCGGCTGCTCTTGAGGATCCCCGGTTCCCGCCGGTATCGCGGCCGGAACTCGCCGACCTCGATCTCGAGGTGACGGTGCTCACGCTCCCCCGGGCGCTCGACTGCCTGCCGGAGGAGCGCCCCGCCTGCGTTGAGGTCGGGAAGCACGGCCTGATCGTCAGCGGCCTCGGGAGGGGAGGTCTCCTCCTCCCGCAGGTCCCGACCGAGTACGGCTGGAGCAGCAGGGAGTTCCTCGACCAGACCTGCGTCAAGGCCGGGCTTCCGCCCGGGTGCTGGAAGCGCGGCGACGTTGCCGTGCAGTCGTTTGAGGGGCAGATATTTGAAGAAAAGGCGGTTTAACTCGAATGACAATTACGTTTGAGGTCATACACAAAGATATTGCGGGACGGGTCGGCAAACTCAGGGTGAACGATAAAACAGTCCGGACGCCCGCGCTCCTCCCCGTCGTCAATCCCCCCCGCCCCCGGGGGACCCCCCGGGGGGTGGCGGGGGTGGGGGGCGCAGCGCGGGTC
>JAEWLJ010000010.1 GCA_023393455.1 Methanobacteriota archaeon
GAGTAACGTTCATCGTCGGCGTCGGCGTGACGTTCACCGTCGGCGTCGGAGTAACGTTCACCGTCGGCGTCGGGGTAACATTCACTGTCGGAGTCGGAGTAACGTTCATCGTCGGCGTCGGCGTGACGTTCACCGTCGGCGTCGGAGTAACGTTCACCGTCGGCGTCGGAGTAACGTTCACTGTCGGAGTCGGAGTAACGTTCACTGTCGGAGTCGGAGTAACGTTCACTGTCGGAGTCGGAGTAACGTTTTCACCGCCGACGGTAACGTTCACCGTCTCGAAGGCGAGCGGGATGAGCGGCGTGTGGTCGTTGTTGACCACCTGGACCGAGAGGTTGTGCTCACCCTCCGTCACATTCTCCCATGTGTGGGAGAGGTTCGTGGAGATGACATAACCACCGAACTCCGGAACCGCGGGTTCGCTCTCATTCGTCGGCACCACGGCGTCAAGGTAGTAGTGCAGGTGCCCCTCGCCTGGAGCGTTCTCCTGCCCGGTCGGCTCCACCAGCGCGAAGTCCGTCAGGTTCACTTCAACCGTCACGTTCCCGGCCGGGAGGGTCGCGCCATCCAAGGGCTCGACAATGGTGACGTTCGCTTCAACGGTCGGTGTCGGAGTAACGTTCACCGTCGGTGTCGGAGTGACGTTCACTGTCGGAGTCGGAGTAACGTTCACTGTCGGAGTCGGAGTAACGTTCACTGTCGGAGTCGGAGTAACGTTCACCGTCGGAGTCGGAGTGACGTTCACCGTCGGAGTCGGAGTGACGTTCACCGTCGGAGTCGGAGTGACGTTCACCGTCGGTGTCGGAGTAACGTTCACCGTCGGTGTCGGCTCGGGTGTTACAACCGCCTCAAGAACGGTCACGTTGAGTATCATCGTATATGCGGCATCCTCTATGGTGTGTTCCGGAGGCCCATAGGAGAAGGTCAGGTTGTCCCCGTCGGTCACGTTCGTCACCGCAGGACCGGTCGTGCCCTGCTCGTCGTTCACCCAGTAGGTCCAGTTGTTCGGCGTCTCGTTCAAAATCTCATTCTCGATACCCGCGATCGATAGAATACTGAGATTTCCCTCTTCCAGAGGCAGGTCTTCAGCAACCTGATACTCAAAGTCTCCACGGTTCGAGGCATCGTCAAGTGCTCCAAGCACTGTCGTCTGCGGCACCTCGTATGTTTCGGTGCTATTTACCGGTGTAATGTTCACAGTCACATCAGGATCCAGTTCGACAGGGCCCATTCCAATCGTGACCGCTACACTTGCAGCGGAGAGCGACAGGAGAAGGACAATACACAAACTGAACAATACAGGTCGTCTCATACATATCCCCCCTTACGAACAGAGGGAATAAGCAGGGTAATATAAAAATGTTGCTATAATACAATTCGGCCGCCATTCTTAAAAAATCACGCCTTAAACCGGGGCGAATGCCTTTCCCCTCCCGTCACATGACGACATCGCTCCATCGCCGAAAGAAGAAGGAAACAATTCACGCAAAAGTCTTCGATTCGTGCTCGAAGCGCTCCAGCGTCCGGCCGGTATGCCGGCCGGGAGAAACAACCCGGCAGTCTTGAGCGATAAAAATGAAGAGGTGTTGCAGCCCGGACGAAGCCCGATGGCCGGTCCGGGCGGGTCCGGGGGCAGGCCGGTGCCGCCTGCCGCCCTGCATCACTGCACGACGCCAACCAGGCCGGTCCCGTTCTCGGCCGTCGCCGGAGTCGTCTCGCCCATCGGGGTCACGGTCTCGTCTTCGGTCACCGTCAGGTTCGCGCCCGGAGGCACCAGCACCTGGTCGATGATGTGGATCACGCCGTTTGTCGCGTTGATGTCCGCCACGGTGACGACGGCATCCTCGACCATGACCTCGCCGTCGACGACGGTGACGTTCAGGTCCTCACCGGCGAGCGTCGTGAGCGTGCTCATGTTCTCGCTCTCACTACCCATGCCGAGGAGCCCGCTGAAGATATCGAGCACCCCACCTTCAGACTCGTTTCCGGCAGTCTGGTTCTGATCTCCGGTCTGGTTCGCGGCCATGATGGAGATCTCCTCTGCGGTGTACTCTCCGTCGACGACATGATACTGGAGAACCATCGTCAGGTTGTCGGACTCGTTCATGAGCTGGTTCACGGTCTCGTTCCCGAGAGCGTTGAACGCCTCGTTGCTCGGGGCAAAGATCGTGTACGGCCCTGCGCCGTTCAGGGTATCATAGAACCCGGCCGCGGAGATTGCTTCGGCCAGCCGTGTCAGGTTCTCGTCCTCGCTGATATAGGCGGCAATCGACATGTTCGCGGTCTGGTTGTCCATCGGCCCGGCCTCGCCCATGGGCGTCGCCGTTGCATTCTCGTCCCCGATCACCGCCGCCGTTACGGCGAACGGCATCGCAAGAAGAGCAAGAATGCATGCACATAGCGTTATCCATCGTCTCATACTACTATCCCCCCTTGGGAGAGGGAGAGAATATGTGACGAATTATATAAATTTTACCATATCCCCAATAAGAATTCCGATGGTCAAACAAACATCCCAAACAAGTTTTTCCCGGCACACCAGCACCCTGATCTCAACCGTCCGGACGATAACGGAATCTCCCGGCGCCCGGGGTTCTACAACCGCACCAGGACGGCCTTCTCCTCCGAATACTCATCGAGCGCCCGGCTGCCGTTCTCCCTGCCGATACCGCTCGCCTTCGTCCCCCCGAACGGCACCTCCGGCGGAATCCTCAGGTGCTGGTTGACCCAGACGATCCCCGCCTCGAGTTCCTCCGTCGCCCGGGCGATCACGCCCGCATCGTGGGTCCATACCGACGCCCCGAGCCCGTAACGGGAGTTGTTCGCGAGTTCAAGCGCTTCGTCGAGACTGGAGACGGCGGCGATCGGCAGCACAGGACCGAAGACCTCCTCGGAGAAGAGGACGGAGTCATGCGGGACACCGGTGATGAGCGTCGGCAGGAAGAAGAGGCCGCGTTCGTACTCCTCCCCCTTCGGCGTCCGCCCCCCGGCGACGATCTCCCCCTCGTCACGCTCCCGGGCGAGATCGACGATACCGGCGACCCGCTCGAGGCCCGCCCGGTTGTTCAGCGGGCCCATCCCGATACCGCGGTCCATGCCGTTCCCGACCACGATCCCCTCGACCCTCGCCGTCAGCCGCCGGACGAACTCGTCCGCGATCGAATCGAAGACGTAGAGCCTCTTCACCGCCGTGCAGACCTGCCCGCAGTTGTAGAACCGTCCTCTGATGACCCCCTCGACCGCCTTCCCGATATCGGCGTCGTCACAGACGATCATCGGATCACTCCCCCCGAGTTCCAGCGTCAGCCGCTTCATCGCAGGGGCGGCGTCGAGAGCGACCTGCCTCCCGGTCCCGACCTCGCCGGTGAACGAGACCTTCCGGATGGACGGGTTCCTCGCGATCTCCCGGCCGACCGTCTCCCCCGGGCCGGTGACGACGTTCAGGACACCCGGCGGGAGGCCCGCCTCCCCGAGGATCTCGGCGAGCCTCAAGCAGGTCAGCGGCGCGGTCCGGGCGGGTTTCAAGACCATCGTGTTCCCCGCCGCGAGAGCCGCCCCAATCTTCCAGCCCATGATGATCGCCGGCATGTTCCAGGGGATGATCGCGCCGCAGATGCCGAGCGGCCGCCGCCGGACGGTGGCGCTGCCGTAGCCCTTGAGGTTCGCGAACTCGCCTCGCGGCACCGCCGAGAGACCGTGGTAGTACTCGAGGATGTTTGCGAACCCATTGATCTCGTCGACCGCCTCGCGGATGGGTTTGCCCTGTTCGGCGGTCAGGAGCGCCGCAAGATCGGTGTTCCTGCGGCGGACCTCCCCTGCGGCGAAGAAGAGGATCTTTGCGCGATCCCGCGGGCTCTTCGCGGCCCAGTCGGAGAACGCCTCGTTGGCGGCCTCGATGGCGGATACGACATCGTCCTCGCCGCCGAGCGGCGCTTCACCGACCACGTCGCCCGTTGCGGGGTTATGCACCGGAAAGATCCTGCCGGAGACCGAATCGCGCCACTCGCCGTTGATCAGCATCTTCATAGATGATCCTATGACCGGGAGTGGTAATATGCGCTCCGTCACCCGGAGTATCCGCACCGGCACCTGCCGATGGGGACGGCCACCGCCACAGCCATCCCGGCCAGCAGGAGGAACGCAGCCAGAAACCCGGCTCCCCCGGCGGCCAGCCCGGCAAGGGCGGAGAGGAACGTGAACCCGGCGTAGGATGCAGTGTTGAAGAGCCCGGTCATCGCGCCCTGCTGGATCCTCGTCTCTGCAAGGAACGCAAGGGCGGCGACAGTGACGACACCGGCAAGGGCGCCGATGACGGGGAAGGCATACGGCGTAGCGTAACTCGCCAGAACCGCCCCGGCCATCAGGACCGCAGAGACGCGGAGGGTCGGGATCGGGCGCAGGGTGAATCGAGGCGCGACGAGGACGGCGACGACGGTCGCGATGTTGATCGTCGCCAGTTGCAGGGCAAGGAGCGAGGGGTCGCTCCCGGTATACCCGGGGTAGACGGCCGCTATCGCCCCGGTCATCCCAACCAGAACTGCCGTTGCCGCAAAGAGCCAGAAGTAGTTCCGGACGATTCCGGGGAGATCGGCCTTCATAAAATCCCCATTCCTGCTCTCCCGGAGCGAGAGGCTCATCCCGAGCGCAGGGACGGCAAGCACCGTAAAGAGGATGATCCCCGCAAGATGGCTCTCAAAGACCGCATCGAGCCAACCCGCGGCAAGGAGCCCCACGACCAGGCCGAGGTTCTGGGCCGCCACGAGATACCCGCTGACCCGTCCGGACGACGGATGAGAGTTTGCCCACGCGAGCGCCGCTGAGAGGAAGAGCCCGCCCCCGATCCCCTCGACCACCCGGAAGACAAGGAGCGGCAGGCCTGAAGGAAAGAGCAGGATAAGGACGCCGCTTGCGAGAGTCAGGAGAAGGCCGGCACGGATGAGCGGCACACGGCCGAGCCGGTCGCTTGCCATCCCGGCCGGCAGTACCGTCAAAAACGCGCCCAAAAAGTATGCAGAGTAGACCACGCCCTGCAGCGCCGCCCCCTCGGCGAAATCGGGAAGAACCGGGACGACGGCGTTCGAGAGTGCCATCACCACGAATATCCCGAGAAGGATAGGGAAGTTTCGCGGCATCCCTAGATCATGCGGTAGGTTTCGAGGTTCATGGGAGAGTGCGTCTCGATACGGTGCCGCTTGTAGATGGAACTTGCAAGGTCGAGGGTCTTGTTCTCGTCGCCGTGGATAGTGAAGATCTTCTCCGGGCGCGGCTGGAGGTGGGCGACGTAGTTCATCAACTGCTTCCTGTCGGAGTGGCCGGAGAACCCGTCGCTCGTCGCGATCTCGAGGTTGATCACGATCGTCTCGCGCCAGCCGAGCGGGATCTCGCGCCAGCCCTTCTGGATACGCCGCCCGAGCGTCCCGTCCGCCTGGTAGCCGACGAAGACGAGCGCGTTACGTTCGTCCGGGCCGAGAGTCTTGAGGTACTCCATCACCGGCCCGCCGTTTAACATACCACTCGTCGTGATGATGACACAGGGGTCGCCCGTTATCACCTTCTCACGGATGGCCGGCGAGTCCACCTGGACGAAGGCCTCGGAGAGGAAGGGGTTCAGCCCTTCGCGGAAGATCTGGTTGCGGAGATCGCTGTTGAGGTACTCCGGGTAGGTCGTGTGGATCGCCGTCGCCTCCTTGATCATACCGTCGAGGTAGATCTTCACCGGCGGGATCTTCTGTCTCCGGATCCCCTCCTCGAGGGCGAGCATGACCTCCTGCGACCGGCCGACGGCGAACGCAGGGATGATCACCTTGCCGCCGCGGTTGATCGTCGCCGAGACCGTCTCGTAGAGTTTATCCTCGGCGTCTTTCCTCTGGGGCTGGTTGTCGTTCGCCCCGCCGTAGGTGCTCTCCATGAAGAGCGCCTCGAGGCGGGGGAAGGAGGATACCGCAGGGGAGAAGAGCCGTGTCTTCTGGTAGTTGAAGTCCCCGGTGAACGCGATGTTGTAGAGCCCTTCGCCGATGTGGAAGTGAGCGATGGCCGAGCCGAGGATGTGGCCCGCGTTATGGAAGGTGAGTTTGACGTCGGGGGCGATATCGGTCACGCTCCCATAGTTGAGCGTGATCGAGTGCTTCATGTAGGTCCGCACCTCGTTCGAGGTGTAGGGGATCTTGTCCGTCTCCTTCCGAACAACGTCCAGGTAGTCGAGCTGGAGCATCGTCGAGAGGTCCCGCGTCGGAGCGGTCGAGTAGACCGGGCCTTCGTAGCCGTACTTGTAGAGGAGGGGGACGAGGGCGCAGTGGTCGAGGTGCGCGTGGGTGAGCACCACCGCGTCGAGCGAGTCGAGGGGATAGATCTCGGGGACGTAGAGGTACGGCGTCCCGTTCGCGATGTTGCCGGGTTTCTCGCCGCAGTCGACCAGGATCTTGCTCTCCGGCGTCGATATCAGGAATGCGGCGCGGCCGACCTCGCGGCAGCACCCGAGTGTCGTGACCCGCAGCCACTGGTCCTTGCTCGTGACCTCCCGGTGGATACGGCGGCCGATCGTCCGGAGAAACGTCTTGCGTTCGTCCTTTACCGATCGCAGGTAGGTGCGGATCTGCTTCACCGTCGAGCTCTCGATGGGCGGCGTCCGGACAACCTTCGGCGTCCAGCCGATCTGCTTCGTGATCTCGCGGAGGGTTACCCCGTTCTTGCCGATGACGACGCCGGGCTTCTCCGCCTCGATCAGGACTTCACCGGTCTCCGGGTCGAAGAAGAGGTCGGTGATCCCCGCGTTATCCGGCACGACCGCCCGGATCTCCTGGGCGGCCCGCTCGGGGTCTTCAAGGATATTCGGGCGCACGACGATGCGCTTTCTGAGATCGCGCGCCAGTATCTTTATCAGGTCTGCCTGGTCGGCAAACTGTTTCGGATCGTCAGTGTAGATGACGAGTTCAGGTCCCTCGAACTCGACGTTCGAGATCGTTATTCCAGCCGGAACGATCTTCTCGATCTGCTCCTTAAGCTCCTGGAGTTTATCTTCAATAACCATTAAAATCGTCCTAAAAAAATATCAGGGTGTTGGGCGGGCTGCAGATGGTCTTTGCAGCCCGGTCTCAATCTGTTCTTCGTATTTGTCCTTTGTGATCACGACCACCATGATCTCCTCGCCGGACGCGGAGTCGCGGCGCATCGCCGATCGTACGGCACGGACAGCGAGATCCTTCGCCTCGTCCTCCTTCATATCAGGGCGGTACTGGTCTTCGAGCACGCCGTAGGCGAACGGTGATCCCGAACCGGTTGCGACGATATCCTCTTCGCGGGTCGCCCCGCCCATGGCATCGACGGAGTAGACGCTCGGCCCCTGCTCATCGAACCCGCCCATCAGGAGCTGGACGTAGTAGGGATAGTAGCGGTTCTGGTTCAGGTAGTTCGAGAGCATGGTCGACGCAGCACCGACAGACATCGTCTTGCCGCGGCGCATCTCGAAGAGGTTGCATTCGACCTGCAGGATCCGCACGAGCTGCTGTGCGTCGCCGACGCCACCGGCGGTCGTGAGGCCGATCCTCGGCGTGATCCGGTAGATCTTCTTCGCACGCTTGCTCGCGATCATATTGCCCATCGTCGCTCGCATCTCGGTTGCAAGAACCACACCGCCGTCGAAGATCAGCCCGACCGTGGTTGTACCTTTCATAATCTCTTGGGAAGTATCAAGCATTAAAGCACCCCTAAAACCATTAAAACGCTTTATCACGCGTAGAAGCGGTTAAGCGTATAGCGATATCATAAAACATAAATTTATCGCCGTACCGGCTCAAGGCACGACATGGATAGACATCTGTATATTATATGAACATTGCCCCTTAATTCTTTCGCAGGGCCTGCAGCTGCTCAGGCAGCAGCACCTTGATCAACTCACGGTCAAAGAGCATGGCGACAAGCCGCTTGTTTCCATTGACCACCGGGAGCTGGTCGACCCGGGCCCGCCGCATCTTCAGTGCGCATTCGCCGACCTCCGCGTTCAGGGGGACGGCGAGGACATTCTTCACCATCGCGTTCTTCACGGGGATCGGAAGGAGCTGGATCCGCGAGATACCGTAACTGATGGTGTGCATGTCCCGGATGCTCTCCCACGTCCACTCGTCGTCGTCAGTGCCGTTCGAGAAGTCGCTGACCTCGACGCCGTCTTCGATGCGGGAATGCCTGATGAGATCCCGCTCCGATATGATGCCGGTGAGCGTGCCGTCCTCAACCAGGACGGGGATGGCATCGTAACCCGAGATCTCGAGGATACGCCCGACGAGCGAGAGAGGCGTCTCCTCCCAGAGGGCATAGGTCTTGCTGATGTAGTTGTCCCGGATAGGGAAGGTGATGCGCAACTGGGCGATGGCACCGATGAGGTCGGCCACGCTGATCAGCCCGATCATCTTCCCGGCATCCATGACGGGAAGTCTCCTGATGTTGTGGCGCACCATCAGCTGGGCCGCCTCCGAGATGGGGGCGTCCGGCCGGATGACGACCGGGTCAGGGGTCATCAGGAGCCCGAGCTGGGTCTCTTCCGCCTTACGGAGGAGATCCTTTCGGGTGATGATGCCGACGAGCTCGCCGTCTTTGAGGACGGGAACACCGCTGATGCCCGTGCGTTTCAGGATACGCAGGACATCGTCCCGGTTGCCGGGGATCTCGACGCAGACAACGTCGGCCACCATGAAATCACGGACGAGCATCTGCTTGGGAGAGATTATGATCTCACCACCGTTGTCGTAATGGGACTGTTTTGCACCACGTAGTCGGTCACGCTCCCGAGCAGGAGCCGGTCGACACCGCTCTTCCCGTAGGAGCCGAGAACGATGAGATCGGCCCCCAGCTCTTCGGCGAGAGCGACGATCTGGGAACCCGCGTGCCCCTGCTGGAGATGCGTGGTCAGCGAAACGCCTGCTGCATCCGCCTTCTTCCGGGCCTTTCCAAGGATATCTTCGCCCTCTTTCTGCAAGACACTGTAGATGATCTCGAGTGTGTTGTCCATGGGAAGGGAAGTAAATAGTCCGGATTCGACCACGTACACAACGTGAACTTCAGCTTTCCAGATGCCGGCCTCACCAAGAGCCATCTCGAACGCCCGGTCGGCCGGCTCAGAGCCATCTATAGCGACTAATATCTTACGGAACATACACACCACGCAGAATAGGTACTCTTCATCTGGTTTCTATTGCAGGGTTAAAACTGTTTGGCAAATAGATGAAGAATCCAGCCGTTTTACAATAGTCGCCCGGACATCCCGACTGAAGGAGATATTCTTTTCTAACGGATTTATAACCAGGAAATTCGCTTTCTGCCCTTCCTCGAGGTATCCGGACACCCCCGCCAGCCGGGCACCGGAGATCGCGGCCCGGAGGATCTCTTCGGGGGGCGCGCGGTACACCGTCGCGGCAAACGCCATCTCCCGGAGCATATCGGGCTGGACGAACATCACGTTGTCCGTCCCGAGGTGGAGCGTTCCCCCGAGTTCAAGTATGCGCGCAACGGGCGGGTGAGCAGACGACGCCGCGACCCCCAGCAGCCAGTTCGATCGCGGGCAGACGACGATGGGGATCCCCATATCGACGATCCGGCGGAGCTGGGCATCCGTCGCATGGGTGCAGTGAACAAGCAGGTCGGGCTCGAACGCGAGCGCGTCGTCGAGATCGTTCGGGTTCCTCTCGGCGGCGTGGAAGGCGACGAGTTTTCCTCCGGCCCGCGCGTTCCTGACGATCTCTTCGGCGTTCGCCACGTCGTGAACGCTGCTGATGCCCGCCCCGTCGCTCACCTCCTCGCCGCCTTCGCGGCCGAGGATGACCGGGCGGCAGTCGAGACCGGCCGCCGCCTCGCGGAGCGCCGCAACCCCGTCGGCACCTCCTTCGCGGAAGTCGGCAAACCCGGTCGTCCCGGTGGCGATCATCGCGGTGATGCTCGACCGCATCCCCCGGACGAGTTCGGCCCGCGGGGTCTTTGCGAGGACCCGGTGCTTCAACCCGTTCGGGGGTTTGACGAGGTCAGCGAGGCTGCCCCGGGCGGGGAGCTCCATCGCGACGGTGTCGCCGAGATGCGTGTGGGCGTTAAAGAAGGCGGGCACGATCCACCTCTCGGGCGTCCGGGAGACAGGCTCTATCGAGGTGACGATCCCCTTCGAGACGGTGATGGTGACATCCTCTTCCCGGAGGTCTTCGCCGAGGAGCGCCCGGCCGGTGACGACGTAGGGTGAGACTTCCTGCATGGTCGAACCTCTGTTTTATATATCGTAAAGGAGAATATTTCAGTATGGCGAAGAAATCTGGCGGAAGACTGGTATCCTCTGCCGGCCTGGTCAATTACTATGACAGCGACGATCACCGGGCCATCCATATCGACCCGAAGATCGTTATCGTCCTGACCATCGTGACCGGAGCGGCAATCTTTATCCTCAATGCTCTCTTCTAATCCTTTTTGTTCTCCTTCAGAGCGGCTCTGACGACGTCCTGCTCTGGCGTGAAGTAGACGTCGTCGTGCCCGTTCCACGTCCGGCAATTCCGCAAGACCACCGCAGGCACGCCTTGGTGGCTCTCGCCCATGACAAAGTTCGCGAAGGCCGCGATCTCGTCGACGACTGCTTCTTCGGTGATCTCGAGGACGTGGCCGAAGAGGTCGGTGTCGCCCCGGTAGTCGTCGATGGCCGTCATCCCCGCCCAGCCGATGGCGATGCCGGTCTGTCCGCGGCGGAACGCCCGCCCGCAGGTGTCGGTGACGATCACACGGACGTCCTTGCCGGTGATGCGGTGGATAGCGTCCCGGAGTTCGGCGGCGGCACCCATGGGGTCGGGCGGAAGGACGATCAGCTGGCCGTCTTCGATGTTGCTGTGGTCGACGCCTGCCCGGACACCGATGTGGCCGGACGGTAGTTCGGAGAGGATGAACGGGTATTCGAGCAGGATATCGTTGGACGAGTCCAGTACCGCCTGGACGAAGCGCGGGTCTTCCTTCGTCTTTGCCGAGATCCGCATGGCTTCTGCACCCGGGACGATAGCGGCGAGTTCGCGGGTGAAGCCTTTTGCCTTCGAGTAGACGGACGAGGCGACGGTGAGGATGTCCCCGTCCTCGAACGCGACCCTCTCACAGATCAGGGCAGGAAGATCGTCTCCTCGCTGGATCAGGGGAAGGTCTCGAACACCGATTACCTGGATATCCATGGGATTCACTGATCAGTGGTCGTCTTTGTATGCAGAAAAAGGCTCGGATCTTCCCGCAAGGGGCTCTGCCGAATTGTGGGGATTATTTCTGGTTCCGGCCGGGCGCGGCGGACGGGGAGGCCGGGGCATGAGCACCGAGAGGTGTGGGTCGTGAAGGATGGGGGACAAGAGTTCGGGAAAGCCGATGGCCTTCATCGTGCGGCAACGTGAATGAACAGAGCGAGAAAAAAGACCGGTAAAGTGGACCGTGGGGATATCGCCAGTGGGGAGAGGCTCTCCTCAAAAGTCCCCCACCGCCCGCGCTCCGCGCTCCTCCCGCCCCCCCTGGGGGCGGGCAGTGCGTGGCGATATTCCCGCGAAAGCCGTTATAGGAACAGACAACTCGATACGAGCGCCTATCGACAGAAACCAACAGGAGCGCAGGCAGAGGAGACCCAAACCCCACCACGCCCCCGCTCACCCGCACGACAACCCCCCGCCCTCCCTCAGCCGGAACTCCGGCTCGAACGCGGCGATCAGGTCGAGGTACTGCTCGACGGTGCGGGTGAAGAGGAAGCGCTCCCGCACCCTCTCGCGCGCTGCACGCCCGAGCCGCTCCGCGAGGTCGGGGTCGCGGAGGAGCCGGACGATCCGCTCCGCCGCCTCATCGACGGAGGAGACCAGGAACCCGGTCTCTCCGTCCAGGATCTGGTAACGGATTCCGCCGACGTTCCCGCCGATAACCGCCGCGCCCTTCCACATCGCCTCCGATACCGTCAGCCCGAACCCCTCCCGGAGGGACTTCTGCAGGACGACCGCCGCCCGCCGCTGGAGGGCGTTCACCAGCGCCCCGTCCTGGACGCTCAGCACGATGACCCGCTCGTTACGATGGGCGAGGAGCGAGCGATAGACCTCGGCGCCCTCAGGATCGTCGGTTGCGACGTTCCCGACGAGGACCAGGGTGCACTCCTCCTTCTTCCGCGCCTTCTCAAACGCCCGGATGACGCCCAGGGGGTCTTTCCAGTGGTCGAACCGGGAGACCTGCACCACCAGGGGGAGGTCGGTCGGGATGTCGTAGTGCGCGAGACGCTCGTCGATGGCGCTCTCGGAGAGGTCCTTGTTCACGATGGAGAAAGGGTCGATCCCGGGCGTGAAGAAGACCTGCGGTCTCACGAGGTCCTGCCGGTACTCCCCGCAGGAGAGGACGACGGCGTCGTACTTCTCGATGAACGGGACCAGGTAGTTCCAGACCTCCCGGTTCGGCGTGGTGAGGTCGAGGTGGCAGCGCCACACCCAGGGGGATTTCTTCCGGTAATGGGTGATCAGCGGGAGCGGCTGCGGGTCGTGGACGAAGACCATGTCATGGTCGACATGGTTCCTCACGGCGTTCTCATGGATGACGTCCTCGTAGATCTCCATCTTCCGGTCGGTCAGGTTGATCTCTGACCCCTGGAGGGCGTTATGAAACTTCTTCGTCACGCTGAAGTAGTCCGGCGGGCCGTGGACGACGCGCCACCCGGTCTCTATGCCGAGGCTGTTCATCAGGAGCGTCAGGGACGAGAGGATCTGGGATACCCCGCCGCCGTAGTAGGTGGAGTTCATGTGCAGGACGTGCATGTCGTGGAGCGGCCGTGCCTTCGCCTCGATGCGGCGTACGACCTCTTTTCCGATATGCTGTTCGTAGTCCCGGATTGTGTGAATCACGCTCATCCCGATCGCCCCTGCATCGAAGCGTTCGCTCTTATGCATACCGGTGGGTCCCGGCAGATGACGGTCCTGCATAACGATATATAGGTGCCGCGGCACCCACCAGCGAAGAGAGGAAGAAGCATGGAAGAGGCACCGGAACGGGACGAGAGTCTGCCGGGAAGGGCGGAGTCGTACTGGATGGCCACCTCGCCGGAGACGGGATTTCCGCCGCTCGACGGGGACGGGCGCGTGGACGTCACGGTGATCGGCGGCGGGATAGCGGGCATCACCACGGCGTTTCTGCTGAAGAAGGCGGGGCTGACCGTCGCCCTCATCGACGCCTACCGGATTGTGACAGGCGCCACCGGCCATACAACGGCGAAGGTCACGGCGCTCCACCGGCTGATCTACGCCGACCTCATCGACCGGTTCGGGAGCAGGAAGGCCCGGCAGTATGCCGACGCAAACCAGGCCGGGATCGAGCAGGTCGCGTCCCTCGTCCGGGAGTACAACATCCCGTGCAGTTTTGAGCGGAAACCCGCCTACACCTACGCGGAGTTGGAGAAGGACCGCGAACTCGTCATGGCCGAGGCGGATGCGGCAAAGAGCCTCGGGCTTCCTGCGGTCTTCACGGAGGAGGTCGGGCTGCCGGGGGAGAGCCACGGGGCGGTGGTCCTCGATGGCCAGGCGCAGTTCCACCCGCGTAACTACCTCCTGCTCCTCACCGGGCACCTCCCGGGGGAGGGGAGTTACGTCTTTGAGATGACGAAAGCCGTAGGCATCGAAGAGCGGGCGGACGGCGTCGCGGTGAAGACCGACCGGGGCACGCTTCACTCCGGCCACGCGGTTCTCGCGACCCACTACCCCATCTACGACCGTCCCGGTGCATACTACGCCCGGATGCAGCCGTCGCGGTCGTATGCACTCGGCGTCCGGATCGACGAGCCCTTCCCGGACGGCCTCTTCATCAACGCGAGCGATCCCGTTCACTCCTGGCGATCACAGCCCGCCGGGGCCGGCGACCTCGTCATCGTCACCGGCGCGGCGCACGGCACCGGGCAGGTGACCGACACCCGGGCGCACTACCGCGACCTCGAGGCCTACGCCCGGTCGGTCTACCCGGTTCGGTCCATCGACTACCACTGGTCGGCGCAGGACTACATCACTCTCGACCGCGTCCCCTACATCGGCCGGATCGCCGAAGGCCACGACCGGGTCTATGTCGCGACGGGGTTTTGCAAATGGGGAATGGCCGCCGGCACCGCGGCGGGGATGATCCTCACCGACCTGATCCGGGGGCGCGAGAACCCCTGGGCGGAGGTCTTCGACCCCTCCCGGTTCCGGGAGCAGCCGGAGTTCCCTGAGCGGGTGCAAAAGAAGATCGAGGCCGCGGGAAGGGCGATAGAGGTCGACGCGGCCGGTTTCGACCGGGAGGTCGCGGCGATACCGCCCGGGGAGGGGAAGGTCGTCGAGGTGGGAGGGCAGCGAGTCGCGGTCTTCCGCGACGACCGCGGCGGGGTCCGCCCGCTGGACCCGACCTGCATGCACATGGGCTGCACCGTCGCGTGGAACAACGCGGAGAAGTCCTGGGACTGCCCCTGCCACGGTTCCCGCTACGCCGCCGACGGGAGGGTGATCGAAAGCCCGACAGTGAGGAACCTGCGGAGGAAAGAGGTCGTGCGGCGGTAACTCCAGGGAGGTTGCCGACCCGGCCCCATACCCAGACTATATATGCTCCCGGCGGAAGGGGGCGGGCATGGAGCATTGGCCGGGTGCATATGGCCTGCCGGGAAAGGCGGAGTCGTACTGGATGGAGACTACCGCGGCGGAGACGCCGCATCCTCCGCTGCCGGGGAACCTGGAGACCGACGTGGCGGTCGTGGGCGGGGGTATCGTCGGGATCACCGCCGCCGTCCTGCTCAAGCAGGCGGGCTACGCGGTCGCCCTGATCGAGGGTGACCGGATCGCAGGAGGGGTGACCGGGCATACGACGGCGAAGGTCACGGCACTCCACCGGTTGATCTACACCGAACTCATCGACCGGTTCGGGGGCAGGCTGGCACAGCAGTACGCCGAAGCGAACCAGGCGGCGATCGAGGCGATAGCATCGCTCGCCCGGGAGCACACCATCGCCTGCGACTTTGTCCGAAAACCGGCCTATACCTACGCGGAGACGGAAGATGAGCGGAAGAAGGTCGCGGCCGAGGCAGACGCGGCACGGAGTCTCGGGCTACCGGCCAGGTTCGTCGAAGAGATTCCGCTGCCGGCCCGGAGTTACGGCGCGGTGGTCATGGAGAACCAGGCGCAGTTCCACCCGGTAAAGTACCTCCTCCACCTGGCGTCGCTGATCCCCGACGACGGGAGCCGGATCTACGAGAAGACCCGGGCGCTCGAGGTGCAGGACGGGGGAGGCCGCTGCACGGTCAGGACGACGTCGGGAACCGTCACGGCAGAGAGCGTGGTTCTCGCGACCCATTACCCCTTCTACGATGCGCCCGGGTTCTACTTCGCCCGGATGGAGCCGTCGCGCTCCTACGCGCTCGGTGTCCGGATCGACGAGCCGTTCCCGGACGGGCTCTTCATCAACGCGAGCAATCCCACCCACTCCTGGCGGTCACAGCCCACGGCCGACGGCGGCGAACTCGTCATAGTCGGCGGCATGGAGCACCGGACCGGCGAGGGCGTGGACACGCGGAGGCACTACCGCGACCTCGAGGCCTACGCCAGGTCGGTCTACCCGGTAACGTCCGTCGACTACCGGTGGTCGGCGCAGGACTACATCACCATCGATGGCGTCCCCTACATCGGCCGACTCGCCGACGGCCACGAGAACGTCTACATCGCGACCGGACTGCGGAAGTGGGGGATGACCAACGGCACCGCGGCCGCAGCGATCGTCACCGAGATGATCCGGGGGCGCGAGAACCCCTGGGCGGAAGTCTACGCCCCCAACCGGTTCAAACCGGCGGCATCCGCCTGGCGGTTCCTCGCGCACAACATCGAGGTCGCCGAGAAGTACATCGGCGGCGCGATATCCCGGCCGGCCGGGGACCTCGCGGACGTCGCGCCCGGCGAGGGGAGGGTCCTGATGATCGAGGGGAAGAAGGCCGGCGTCTTCCGGGACAAGAAAGGGTGTGTCCACGCGGTCAACCCCACCTGCACCCACCTCGGGTGCGTCGCTGCGTGGAACAGCGCCGAGGAGACCTGGGACTGCCCCTGCCACGGCTCCCGCTACGATGCCGACGGAAGGGTGCTCCACGGGCCGGCGGTGAAGGATCTCGCGCCGCGGGAGGGGTGAATGAGGGGCTTATACCGTAAAAGGTGTCAGATTTCACACCCACGGCGCTAGTTCTACCCGGTTGCGGTATTGACACGGATTCCGTGGGGATATCGCCCCTGGGGCGGGGCTGACGGGGAGGGGGGAGCATCCCCCCTCCCCTGTCTCTACCTTATACGCAGACATCTGTAACCCCTACCCCGCCCGGCCTCCGGCCCGCCCAGGGGCCGGGGGCAGTGCGTGGCGATTCCCAGTGGAAAGCCGTGCACGGGACGGAATCGGGGGAGACTGAGTGCTATTAATGCAGGTAAAACTTCTTGCCTCCCACCCCGTGAGTGCACAAACCCCGCCCACTAAAACACCCAGACACCGCAAAAACTCCGGATAGATAACTATAAATCCGCTCGCCCGCACAACTCCCAGTAATCATGTATCTCGTCATCCGCTGTCCGGGCTGCAAGACCTTCAACTACGTCGACCGTTACCAGCGCTGGAGACTCTGCCCGATGTGCGGCGAGGTGATCAACGTCGGCCGTGCACCGGTCTACCTGGACGCCGATGACTTCCTGGATGCAGAACGGGTGGTGGAGCAGCTCGAGTCCTACCTGCACCAGACCGGGAAAAAAGACCTCACGGAACAGGACATCCGCCAGCTGCGGGCGCAGTATGCCCTATGGGTGAAGAACCGGGTCTGATCACCAGAGACGCCCGCAGCCCGGGCAGAGCATACTCACTTTTCTTCCGCAGTGCGGGCAGTAAAGACCCGTGCGCTCCTTGTTCTCCAGCGCCCTCCCGCACCGCTTACAGTGGATCGGGGCCTCAAACCCACACTCGTGACTGACCATCAATCCAGATATTCGTAGTCCTTCACGAAAAGGTTTCCTTTCCCCCGGTTCGCAAGATCACCGGCAAACTGGATAAGCGTGCGCCCTTCGTGCTGCACCGTCCCGACCTTCCTGAACGTGGGAATCATCCCCTGCGCAGTCCCGTAGACGTAGCAGGAGCCTCCCTTCATGTTCGCGGCCGGACGGCTGCAGTTCCCGTGGACGACGAGCGTACCCCCGTGTATCTCCGCCCCGGTCATATCCCCGGCATCGCCGTGCACGACCACCGTGCCGCCCGCGAGGCTCTCCGCGAGGAAATCCCCGGCGCGGCCGAAGACCTCGACGGTGCCGCCCTTCATCCCCTTCCGGCCGCCGCGGTATCCCGAGGCGCAGTAGTCGGCGGCGTCGCCCCGGCAGATGATGGTCCCGCCGCCCATCTCCCGGCCGAGCCAGCCGTCGGCGTTCCCGTGAACCTCGATCGTCCCACCGGTCATGAAGTTGCCGCAGTGCATCCCGATGCCGCCGAGGACGGTTATCCTCCCGGCGTCCATGTACTCGCCGACCCGCTTCAACCGGCAGGTGTCGCCCGATAAGACGACCTCGACGTCCTCTGAGCGGTCGGCGCTCCCCTCCACCGAGACCGAGAAGACCTCATCGAGCCGGAGCTCACGGTTCCCTCGCCAGACCGAGAGATCGGTGCCGGAGAGGAAGTTCTTCGGGACGATCGACTCCGCCTCGATAGGGATTAACCCCTTCGTCACGGGTTTCATCGCGAGCGTGACCTTCATAGGTCCGCCTCCGTCTCGATGCACCGGCTCCGGGTCAGGTACTCGTCCTGCACCGGGTAGTTCCTCATCCGGACGGTGTAGTAGCGGTCGAACTTCTCGATGAAGTCTGGATCCTTCCCCATATCATAGTTCTCCGGAACCTTTGGTCTGACCCAGAACGTGGCGTTGCTCCCGTGCACCAGGCACTCGCCCCGCCGGGCGACGACCCGGCCCCGCTTGATCGTGTACTCGGTCTGGCTGAATCCGTCGATCACCTTCTGGTACTCGGCTGCGGGGTCCACCTCATCGATCCTGAGGGGATAGATGGCGATGTCCGCATCGGCGCCCACGGCGAGGTGTCCTTTCCCGAAGTCCTGGATCCCGAGCGCCCGCGCACCGCCAGCCCGGGTCATCACCGCGATCTCGTGCCAGTCGAGTTCGCGCTCGATCGCCGGGAGAGGCACCCGTGACCCGGTATCGGGGTGAATCGTCGCGAACTCGGCGTCGCGGTACCTCTTGCTCATCAGGAGGGCGATGATCTCCGGGTATTTGACGAACGGCGCACCGTTCGGGTTGTCCGTCGTGAGCAGGCATTGCCAGGGGCTCTTTGTCAGGAGCGCAAGCTCGAGGCCGATCGCCCACATGATCGAGTTGACCAGGTTCTTGCGCCGATAGATGACCGGGATGATCCCTGAGCCCGTCTCGAGCTCCACATCGTGGTTGCTCCACTTGTCGTGGTGGAGGCGGTAGAGGTTGAACTCCATCGGCCCGTCGGCGGTCATCGTCGTCGTCCGGCCGAACATCACCTGCCCCATATCGATGACGATCTGCGGGCGCATGTTGACGAAGTTCGCGATCGGCTCGCTCTTCGAGCAGAAGTCCTTCCACCCCGACCCGCCGTAGGCGTGGAACTGGACGTGGGTCGCATACAGCGTCTGCCGCTTCTTGTTCAGGTCGGGGATGAGGCCGAGCGAACCAAGCGTGCAGGTGTAGTTCCCCGGCGTCCCGAGGTTATTACAGTGGAGGTGCACCGAGTGCGGGAGGTGCAGGAGTTCGTTCGCCTCCACGACCGACCGGATGATCTCAGCCGGCGTCACCTCGAAGTAGGGCACCGGGTCGCGGATACAGGTGACGTTCTTGCCCCACTGCCAGGCCTCGGTGCCGCCGGGGTTCGTGAGTTTGACGCCGAACCCTTTTACGGCCGAGAGCGTCCAGGCGATGATGGCGGCGACCCGTTTCGTATCGCCGTCGTGGATCGCCTCCAGGATCCCCCAGTTCCCGTCGAAGAGGGTGTTTGCCATCGTGTCCTGCAGCGGCGTGTAGGAGAACTCCTCGTGGGTGTGGCGTGCTTCGAGCGGCGCCATCGCGCCTTCGAGCAGGGTGGTGTAGCCCATCACGCTGTAGCGGTAGCTGTTGCCGTAGGTCGTCGGGACGCTGTAGCCGGACGTGGCGTGCATCGGCCCCCGGCGGGGCGTCCTCCCCGCCCGCATATCCTCCGGGCTCATGTAGCGCCCGAAGTTCACCTTCGTCCCGCAGATATGGGTGTGCGAGTCGATCCCGCCCGGCATCGTGAGCATCCCGTGAGCGTCGATCACCTCTGCGGCATCGCTCACCTCCTCGACGATCTTCCCATCAAGGATGGCGATGTCCATCACCTCGCCGTTGATACCCCGGAGGGGGTCGATCACGCAGGCGTTCTTCACCAGGAGTTCGGTCATGGTCAAGAAGCCTCCTGCATCAGGGCGTACATCCGCGAGAGAACCTCTTCATCAGAGAGGTAGTCGGTCGAGAGGACTCGCCTCGTCCGGATCGGCACCCCGTCCATCCGGTAGGCCGTTCCTTCCGCGTCGATCCCGGTCACCGCCACCGGTATCTGGACGTTGCAGAACGCGGTGGTGGCGTTCGGGTAGGGGTCGAGCTGGACGACCGGGATCTCGGCGAGGTGCTCCAGGCACCTTCGCGGGAAGTGGGCGGCCGGATCGCTCCCAACGATCAGGGCCGCGTCGCACTCCTTTCGGGCGAGGATGTCCACCGCCGTCGTCTCTCCCGGGTTGTAGAAGGCGATCCCCCGCGAGAAATCGATCCCGAAGGGATAGCCGGTCATCCAGGTGTTCACTTCGTTGGACCCATACACGTTGTAGTGGCCGCGCATCGCCGAGATGGTGAACTTCGTGTGCCGGTTCAACTCCGATATGAGTTCGATGGCGTTCCTGATGTTCTTGTACTTACCCTGCGTCATCGTGAGCCCGAGCCCGAAGTAGACCGCCCCGAACTTTGCAGCCTTGCAAAGGTTTGCCACACGGATGAGTTGTTCGCGGGTGACGCCCGCGACCGTCCGCGGAATCATGTCCATCTTCCCCTGGACGATCGCCCGGAGCGCCGAGAGGACCGCATAGTCCCCGCCGGGTTTGATCTGGACGAACTCGTCGGCGATATTCGCGGTCTCGGTCTTCCGGACGTCGATGACGATCACCTTCCGGTCGCGGAAGGCGTTCTCGAGGAAGAACCCCTCGGCGTAACGGGTGTAGCGGGAAAGGTGGCGGGGATGGGCGTCGATCGGGTTCGAACCCCAGTAGATGACGAGATCCGCCCGGTTCTTCACCACCCCGAGCGTGCATCCCGGGTGCCCGACCTCCTGGATGGCGAGGATCGAGGGGCCGTGGCAGACCGAGGAGGTGTTGTCGATGACGCCATGGATGAGTTCGGCCATGTGCACCCCCACGCACTGCGCCTCCCCGTGGGTTCCGCTCCACCCGTAGAGGAGCGGGCGCTCGGCGGATAGAAGCATATCGGCGGCGTAGCGGATGGCCTCGTCGTAGGTGATATCCTTCCAGACGTTACCGACGCGCAGGATCGGGTTCTTCATCCTCTTCTCGCCCATGAACTTCGTCATCCCGAGCTCGCAGGCATTCGTCACGGCGACCACCCTGCCCTCCTTGACTTCCACCTCGATGTCGTCGCAGAGGCATCCGCAGAATGGGCAGACCGCGTCCTTAACTATCATAGGCAAGGCCTCCCAGGTCTTCCATCAGTTCGTGAACCATTTTGGGTACTTCGTCGGTCGGCTCGATCTCCACCCTGTGGGACTTGAAGTCCGGCATTCCGGTGGAGCGGGTGCCGGCGGCGACGATGTGGTTTGCGTAGGGCCCGTAAGGGACGAAGACGGCGCCCATCTCCACCTCGACCGATGCGGAAACCCGCATCACGACCTCGCCGCAGACCCCGGTCACCCGGATCGCGTCTCCGTCGTCGAGGCCGAGTTCCATCATATCGAACTCGTGCATGAAGCAGGTCGAGGTCTCGGCCGCGTATTCGGGCGACGTCTTGTTCTCGACCGTCACGCCCTGGTTCACCGTTCTGCCGGTGATCATGAGGAAACTCATGCCTCCGCCTCCCCTATCTGCACCCCTTCCACCATCCGGGCGACCCGGATCGCGCGGTTCGGGCAGTTGAGTTCGCAGGTCTTGCACCCGGTGCACTTCTCCTCGTGGAGGACCCGCACCCGGCCGCCCTCGATCCGCATGATCACCTCGTCGCTCGAGGATGTCCCGGACCCGGCAAGCTGCGGGTCGATCTCCCGGTTGACCGGGCAGGAGACACAGCAGTTCCCGCAACGCATGCAGATCTTGTCGTCGATCTCCAGGCGGTACCACGACCAGAGCGCCGTCCCGTCGCGGGACGTGACGTCGAGGATCCGGCCGCTCGAGAGGACGCCCTCGGGGCATGCCTCGACGCAGAGGCCGCACCGGACACAGTGGCCGGGGTAGATCTCCGGCTCCCACCCGTCCCTCGTGCGGAGAACCGCGATCGCATCGGGCGCGGGGCAGATCATCATGCAGGAGAGGCATGCCACGCACTCGTTCCCCGTCAGGGACGGATAGTCCTTGAAGTAGGAGGGGGTCTCGAGCGGCGCGGTCTTCGCGAAGAAGAACTTCCGGATCCATTCCGGCCGGAGGAACTCTCGCAGGTAGTAGACGATCGATCGCATCTCTTCACCTCTCGTTGCACGCGATGCAGGGGTCGCTGCTGATGAACGTCGACGTCACGTCGGCGATCGACGCGGCGTCCTTGATCATCTCGTGAGCGCAGGCCTCGATGTTCATGACCGAGGGCGTCCGGATGGCGATATCGATCACCCTGCCGTAGTCGTCGGTCGTTATGGAGTAGGTCAGCTCCCCGCGGGGGGCTTCTCCGCTGTACGAGGTCTCCCCCGCCTTGCAGAAACCGCCGCCCCGGATGGGGCCATCGGGAAGGGTCTCCACGCACTTCCGTATCAGGTCGATGCTCTGGAAGACCTCCTGGAACCGGACCATCACCCGGGCGAAGTTGTCGCCTTCAGTCCGGGTTATCTGGGTAAGCCCGAGTTCCCGGTAGGTCGGGTGGCGGAGGCGGAGATCGCAGTCCTCGACCCCGCTCGCCCGGGCGGTGGGGCCGACGGTGTGGGCCCGGATCGCGTCTTCCCGGCTCATGTACCCGATCCCCTTGCTCCTGAGCGCGATCAGCGGGCCGGTCTCGAAGATCCGGACATACCGCCTCATCTCTTCCTCAACCTTATCGAGGTCGGCAAGCATCGCCGCAGCGTCCTCGGGGAGGAGATCGAACCGGACGCCGCCGGGGATCATGTAGGCGGTGTTGATCCGGGAACCCGTGAGCCGCTCCAGGTTGTCGAGCACGGTCTCACGGGTATTGAGGAGGTACATCGCGAGCGTCTCGTGCTCGATCGTGTAGCAGTAGGAGAAGTTCGCGAGGATGTGGCTTGACACCCGGTCGAGCTCGTTCGCGACGACCCGGAGGTAGGCCGCCCGCGGCGGCACGGCTATATCGCTGATCTCCTCCATCGCCTCGATGAAGACCATGTTGTGGACGACCGAGCAGATGCCGCAGACCCGTTCGGCAAGGAACATCACCTCCTGCCAGGGGCGGCCGCGCATGATCCGCTCGATCCCCTTCTTCATGTAACCGAGCTCGACCTCGGTCCGGATCACCCGCTCGCCCGCCGTCTCGCACTTGATGCGGACAGGCTCCTTCCAGCAGGGGTGCATCGGGCCGAGCGGGATGGATACGTCGACGGTCTTCTTCATGGCTGTTTCTCCTCGTAGTCCTTGAATATCAGCGGCGCGACCGAGAGTATGGCGGAGAGGATCTCGGTCGGGCGGGGCGGGCAGCCCGGAACCTGTGCAGCTATCGGTATGTACTTCTCGACGGGAGGGCTCGTCAAGGTACCCCTCCTGTTATAGACGCACCCAGATATGGGGCAGTTCCCGATGGCGACGGCCACTTTCGGCTCCGGGATCTTATCCCATATGTCACGGAGTTTGTCCACCCACTGGGGGGTGACGGAGCCGATCACCAGGAGGACGTCGGCCTCCCGGGGGTTGTTGTGGACGTAGATGCCGTACTGCTCGATGTCGTAGCGCGGCGCGAGGCAGGCGAGCACCTCGATGTCGCAGCCGTTGCACGACCCGACGTCGACGTAGGCGACGTGGATCGACCGGGAGCGGACGGTGTTCTTGATCTTCTGGAGGATGCTCATGAGAGGACCGCCTCCCGGATCCGTTCTTTTCCTCTCGCGAGCGCCTCTTCAAAGGGTATCTCTTGTGTCATTGCTGTCGTGTCGCTGTAGATCGTCTGCATCGTTTCCGTATCCACGAGGGGTATGAACCGGGTGAAGAGTTCGCAACCGAGTTCTGCCGCTACTGGGTCGCCGTTGTCGGCGTGCTCCTGCCCCATCTGCCACCGGGACTCCAGGTTCTCGAGGAGCGACATGTCGAACCGCCGAAGTATCGTCCGCCGGAGTTTCGCTTCACCCATACCGAGCCGCTCTGCGATCGCACGGACGGTCTCGTCGTGCTTCGTGCTCGTCAGGATGGTGTACTTCATCTGCCGGAGGTCTTTTTCGTAGAGGTACTTCACGCGATCATCCCCAGTGCGTGTGCCGCCGCGTAGACGAGGAACCCGAGCACCATCACCCAGAGCAGCGCCATCTCGGCGCGTTTCAGGGAGAGTTCGTCGTGTATCCAGTTCAGGGCTGTGACGGCGACGAGGAGGACGATCCCCACCAGCGCCTGGTCGACGACGCTCCAGTTCCGGGCGGCCTGGGCGAGGAAGACCACGACATAGAAGGCCGCTCCCGCGGTGATCATGAGCCGGAGCATGCTCATCCCATCACCACCCCGAGGATGACGATGTAGATGATGAGCGCGCCCGTCACCAGGCTCTGTATCGTCACGGTGTCGTAGGGTGAGAGCATGGGGGTGACCGCGCAGACGAACGAGAGCGATACGAGGACGATGAGCATCGCGAGCAGCGTCAGCCCGAGCGGCAGCGCCCCGATGAAGATGAGGACGAACGCGTAGAGGAGCACGTAGGTCTTGAGGGCGTACGCCACCTCGAGCGCGGCGCGCCAGACCCCGAAGTGCTCGGTCATGTTCCCGCTCACGAGCTCCTTCGCCTCGATGATCGAGAAGGGGCCGTAGTGCATCTTGGAGAGGATCACGAGATACATCGCCACGGCCGCCGGGAACGCGACGATGAGGAGCGGGCCGTTCACCTCCTGGTAGGCCGTGATATCCGCGATCGAGAGCGAGTGGGTGAAGAAGTAGATCGCGACGACGGTGACGAGGAGCGGCAGCTCCGACGCCGCCGATATGACCGACCGGATAGCCCCGAACTTCGTGTAGGGCGAGCCCGTCGAGAGCCCCATCCCGTGCTCCACGATCTTGTGGAGGAGGTAGACCGCAAAGAGGAGCAGGATGCTTCCTCCCGAGAGGAGGAGGAAGAGGGCTCCGCTCCAGATGGCGATGGCGACGAAGACGATCCCGACAAAGAGCGTCTGGCTGGCCGTCTTTGGTATCCAGGTCTCCTTGAAGGAGAACTTCAGGGTATGCAGGATCTCCTGCCAGATCGGCGGTCCGGGGCGTCCCTGGACTCTCGCGATGACTTTCCGGTGGATGCCGTGGAAGAGCAGGCCGATGAAGGTGGCAAAGAGCAGGTATTCGATCATGTCAGTATCCTATGAACGGGATATCTTCTTCTCCGGACTTTGCGTTCCACCACAGTGCGATGAAGATGACGAAAGCCGGGAACGCGACGACCGCGACGATCTCGGCGGCCAGAACCGGGAGGTAGCCGAGAGCGGCAGAGAGACTCGCCGCCGCCGCGATGACGGCCGCGGCAAGCCCGACAATCAGTGCAGTCCGTTTCTTCATGCCAATCACATCGATATGACGATCTCCATTACGCGCAGGAAGAGGAGGAGCGAGCTGACGTGTACCATCAGGATGAACGGCGCTCCCTGCGCTCTCGTGATCTCCGCCTTTGCTATGTAGAACGGCGCCATCCCCTCTCCCATGACGCCGAGAACCAGGAACGCCTTCGCGATGAGGGGGACCGCCACCGCGCCGCCAAAGAGTTCCCACATGCTCAGCGTACCGGTGCTGGAAAGGATGATCGCCGCGCCTCCAAAGAGCGGGACGGTGGCAAGCATCGCGACGATGCCGTACTGGAATGCGGCGTTTAAGACGTGCCGGTTCCGGTAGGCCGCGACGATGCCGATGTTCGTGATCCCTATCAATGAGGCGAAGAGGGTGAAGTTGAAGACGTCCCCGGTCACCATCGCCCCGAGCGTGGCAAGGCCGCATGCGATCGCCATGAACCGCTGGAACCGCAGGAGGTCCGGGTCGACCACCTTCGTGTAGTAAGCGTCGCCGCCGAACGCGATGTCCACCTGCCGCTCGGGACGGCTCACGATGACGAGAACCGTGAAGAGGAGGGCGAAGGCGAAGAGAAGCGCCGTGTAGGGGCTGAAGTAGGCGACGATGTCGCCGAACTCCAGCACGAAGAGTTCCGGCCCGCCGATGTACGGCGTCGGGAGATTAAACATCCGGACCACCCCGTCGCATCGTCCCGACAAGGGACATCTTCGCCATCACCTTGATGAGGATCGCGCCTCCCGCCATCATCACCCCGAAGAACCAGTACTGCGGGAGGAACATGAAGATGAAGAACGCCGCGATCCAGATCGCCCACGCGTAGCCGCTTACGGTCTCGATCAGTTCGAACTGCTCGCTGTGCCCCCGGCACATGAAGTAGAAGACCACGCCGACCGCGGCGATGGCTCCGCCGGTGAATCCCGAGAGGATGATGCCGTAGGCGACCAGGATCAGCGCGAGGATGCCCGGGGCGCTGTCCATCACCTCAAGCCGGAACGCCGGCCCCGTCGGCTCCTTGAGCCCTTCCTTCGCGATGTAGACCTCCGAGACCGCCAGCAGCTCCGATATCCCGACGACGAGCCCCGGGAGGATGAGCGCCTCGGCAAGGTCGGTGGCGACGAGCGCGATCAGGACGAGGCCGAGGACTTCCGCGAGGTCGACGAGGAGGATCCGGTGCAGGTCGTCCTTCTCCCGGACGAGAGCGGTAAACCCGATGATGATCGCGGCAGCGACGACGAGGAGGCCGACCGGGTAGGCGATATCCATCAGTCATCCCTCCTGAAGAGATAACTCGCGATTCCGAACGCTACGAAGAGAATGCTCGTCTCGATGACGGTATCGAATCCCCGGGTGTTGTAGAGGATCTCGTCGATGATGCCGCCGGGGTGGGCGACGATCGTCGTCCCCATATGGTGCGTGGTGTCGGCGAGCCACTGGCTGAACGGGGTCAGGTAGGTGGTCACGTAGCCGGCGTAAGGAGAGTTCTCCGGGTACTGCGACTTCACCGGGGTCGTCCCGAACGGCACGCCGCCCCGGTCGTAGGGGTCGAGGGAGCTTGCCGGGTTGAGTGTCTTCGGGTAGAGCTGGTCCTCGTGGTAGGTGATGAACGGCAGGGTGACGAGGCCGAGGACGGCGACGACGACCACGAGGAGCGCGTAGAGCGCGGTGAGATTCTCGACCCGTGAGATCGTCGCGGATATCCGGGTGATGATCGACCGGTTCGGCGTCATTCTGCTGCCTCCTTGCGCTCGATGACCCGGACGAGGACGAAGGTCGAGATCGCCGTGACCCCGATGAACGTCAGCAGGGCGAGCATCTCGTCGTAGGCGAGCATGATCAGGAGAAGCCCGAACCCGGGGATCTCGAGGTGGATCAGCCGCGCGAGGTAGGTCTTCTCGCGCGGGAACCCGGCGGCGATCACCCCGATGATGAGGATGATGCACCCGAGGATGAACTCAGGAGTCACGGGTATCCCTCCGGCAGAGCGGCAGCACGATGATCGTGGTGATCGGGACGATCAGGCTGACGGCGATGAGGACGTCCAGGTAGCCGCGGACGGCGATGAACGGCACGATGCCGCCGTAGATGATCCCGAGGGCGATCAGTTTGTCGAAGCGGTCCCGCTGGAAGTAAACGCTCACCGCGCCGATGAGCGCCACGGCCGCGAAGAGGAGGACGAGAATGTCATCCACGCCGTTCACCCCCGGCGTAGGTGCTCGCCAGGGCGTTCGCCTCGAGCGTCGAGCCGACGAAGTAGGCCGCGGCCGCGACGAGGGCGAGCGGGTGGTCGAGCAGCAGGACGATTGCTCCCGCGACGGCGAAGTTCATGACGTTCACGTAAGGCAGCTTTCTCCCCGTGTTCTTCTCGAGCGTCGCCCTGACGACGGCAAAGAGCGCGATCGCGGCGACGACGTAGAGCGCGATCATTCCCGGATCCTCCAGAGCCGGCCAAGAAGCCGGCTCGCGTGGATGTGGGAGAGTCCCTGGATGGTGAGGATGGCGATCACCATGCCTGCGATGAAGTCCGTTGCGGAAAAACCGATCAGGGTGAAGCCGTAGATGACGAACGTGGCGAGGACCGCTCCGGTGGTCCCGGCATAGCCGGGGTCGTGGCAGATGCGGTTGCCGATATAGACGAGCACGGCCGCCGCGAGTCCGCCGGGGATGCCGGCGACGTAGACGCCGCAGGCGGCAAGGAGCGTCCCGGCCGAGGCGTCTGGGGAGGAGACGATGTTCCCCATCATGGTGCCGCCGGCGAGATTGCCGCCGGCGGCCTCGATGTCCCGGGCAATGGCGGTGGCTCCGGCGACGCCTCCCGTCTCCGGCAACTTGAAGAGAATATCGACGGCTACGAAGAGGATCCAGCTGACAATCGCCGCTGCCAGGATGTGGAGGATCTCGCCCAGCATTTCAGTTCAACTACAGGAAACTACGGTCGATCAATCCAATAAAGGTTTTGTTGTTACCATTTTGGACACGATTTTGCCCAAATGCACCGGAGACGCGTCTCAGGTATGATGGCCCCGGGTTACTATTGTATGTAGTGTAATGGCTCTTTATAAACAATATATCTTTCCACGCTTCGTTACGGGGCTGGGTCCCGCCGCCATTGTTGGATTCAGAGTCCGGGGAAGAGTTTCCCGGAGCAGGTCCGGGGGTGCCGCGAGGGGCGGCCGGGCGGGTTTCCACACCGGTTACGCCATCCGCCGGGGAACAAATATAATGCTCCCGGTGCCGACATATATGCCACGCGGGGGTTGCCGAGCCGGTCAAAGGCGCTGGATTTAGGGTCCAGTCTCGAAGGAGTTCAAGGGTTCGAATCCCTTCCCCCGCATTCCTGGTGCTGTGCAGGCCTCATGCCGGCCGCGCCTCTCTTCACCTGACCTCGTTTCTGCACCGTTTTCAGTTCGCTCTATCTTGCTGCAGTATCGTCCATCGGCCGGACGTTCACCGCCTTTGCAGCCCACTCATTCTTCTTCCGGTTAAACGATGGAACAACGTCGAATATAGAGGTCAACCCAAAAAGATCTCCGAACCTCCGGCACACCCTGATCGGAGCCCTTAATTACCAGGTATCCGCCATCTGAGCCAGGGGGGTGGAACGGCTTTCCGTTGGATATCGCCACTTGGGGGAGGGGCCGGGAGGGGGACACCCCCTCCCGGCAACAGCGTTTTGGAATAACTTCGGTCACAGGGTTGCGCCGGCAGGCATTCACCCTCCCGGCATGCTCCCCTCACGGCTCACCGCCGAAGAACCCGACATTCAGCAGTCACTTCCCCGACCTCTGCAAACATCGCGGCGATCGGGCAGAACCGCTTTATCGTCTGATCGACGATCCCCGCGATCAGGTCGTCGTCGAGATCTGCCCGGAGGGTGATCGTCAGGTGGACGCGGTCGAAGAGCGCCGGCATCGTCTCTCTCCGGGTCGCATGGATCGCGATGGTCATCGCTTCGGGGACAATCCCGTGGTCCGAGAGAGCCAGAAGGATCTTGATACCGACACATCCCCCGAGCGAGGCGATGAGGTAGTCGATGGGATTGGGTGTCTGCCCGCCCCCGCCCAGGTGGCGGTGCGCCTCCATCCGAATGCTCTCCCCGGACGAGAGGGCGGCGGAGAACCGCATCCCCCCGTCGTGTGATACCGTCATATCGACCGGCTTGAACTCCATCCGGGACCTGTCCCAGGGGATCTCCGTCTCCATCATATCACTATTGCATCCCGGCCTTATAATCCCGGAAGTCGCACGGTCGCTATCGGACTTTCTGGAGGTGGATCGCGTCGGGATTCGAACTCCCCACCCTACGTCAACTCATGTCTCCGGAGGAACTCTCGGACCTGCCTCGACTCGATCCAGCCCTGGTCGAGTTCCAGGATGTAGCCGTTGATCCGCTCGACCTGCTCCTGGATCCTTCGGGTGGCTATCCCACTGTCATCAAGCAACTCGGCCGTCCCGAGGATCACCTGGAGCGGCTGGCGGATGTGGTCCCCGAGGACCGCGAACTGCTCGATGTTCCGTTCGATCTGATCGAAGACCTGCTGTCGAAGTTGCTCGTTCTGTTTGCGCTCGGTGATATCCCTCGCGACCACGTGAGCCCCGACTACATGATGATTGCGGACGATAGGAGACTCGTTCAGCTCAAGAACTGCCGTAGACCCATCTTTTCGGAAAAAATCAATCTCGAGCCCCTCGACCGGTTCGCCCCGGGCAACCCTCTTGCGTCCCTCCTCCCACGCGGGGAGCGACGAGGGGACGATGTAATCGCGGCACTTGTGGCCGATGAGTTCGTCCGGCATGTAGCCGAGGATCCGCATAACGGCCGGAGACATGTAGGCGATCCCGCCGTCACGGTAGCAGGTGTAGATCATATCGAAACTCTGCTGCGTGATCTCCCGGAACTTCGCTTCGCTCCCCTGGAGGTTCTCCATCGCCTCGAAACGTTCGATCATCCTCCCCAGGCGCCCGGCGACGGTATCGATCAGCGACTGCTTTTCAGCGAGGAACGGGCTTTCGTCCTCCCCGGGCCTCACGCGGAGGTAGCAGACATCCACCATGCCGACCCTCTCGCCGTGGACGACGATCGGAGAGGCCTGCCGCCAGGGAGTCTCGCGGAACCCCTCCGTCTCGAACTCGCGGCCGTACACCGTGATCCGGGCGACGAGATCCTCCGGGAACTGCCACCCGGAAGGGAGCGCCCGGGCCACTTTAGAAAAGATCATATCAAGCGAATCACCCGACTGCTCAACGATGCGGGAGACCGTATACAGGACTGAGAGTTCTTTTACCCGCTCTTTCAAGTCATGTGTCCGCTTCCGCAGGGCATCCTCCCCGCGCTTCTTTCCGGTGATATCCCGGACGACGACCGCGACCCGGGTGACGGCACCCGACGCATCCCTGACCGGGTAGAGGACAGTGCTGTACCACCTCCCCTCCCATGTATCTTCACGCTGCATGGACTTGCCCGAGCCGGTGACCGCCTGCAGGCGTGACCCATATACTCGGACCGCAGCTTCGGGGAACAACTCAGTAACATCCATGCCGATGAGGTCCTCCCGGCTCCGTGAAACCCGCTGGAGCAGCATGTCGTTGGCGTCGATGAAGCGGCCGTCCATATCCACGAGAGCGATCATATCCGGCGGGGCATTGAGGAGGGCGCGGGCGGTCGCCTCGCTCTCCCGGAGTTCGTCATCGGTGCGCTTCCGGTCGGTGATGTCGTAGAGCTGCTCGACGATGAACGCCACCTCGCCTTTCTCGTCGAGGATCGGGCTTGAACGGCACTCCAGGTACCGCCCGAGTTCGGGCACGAACTTCTCGACGACCTCCCGCTTCCTGCTCGCGACCGCAATCTCCGTCGCGCAGACCTGACAGGGCGCAGCCCTCCCGATCAGGTTGTAGCACTTCCGTCCCGCCACCTCTTCCGGCGTCATCCCGAGCATCTCGTAGCCGGCACGGTTGTAGCGCAGGACGGTATGGTCAGCGAGTTGGATGCCCACGATGTCGCCGAGATTCTCAAAGAGCCCCTCGAGCAGGGTGTTCGCCTCCGCAAGGCGGCGACGGGTCTGCTCCTCTCCCGTGATGTCCTGCCAGGTTACAGCGGCGCCGGAGACGGCTCCATTCGTGATGATCGGTAAGGCGGATACGACTACGTGGAGTTCCGCGCTGTCCGGGTCGTGGACGGCGTACCGGCAGGACGCGATCCGCTCTCCCCTGAGTGCCCGGCACCCCGGGAGGTCTCCGGGGGGGACCGGTTCGCCGCCGGAGTCCCGAAGCGTTGCGCCCCCCCTCCCGAGGAGCGCCCGGGCTATCCGATCCTCCTCACCCAGGCCCCCCGTGATCACCTCGCCATCGGCGTCATAAACGATCCCCTGCCTCCCGACGGCGGCGAGAATCGCATCGCGTTCCAGTTCTGCGCGAGCGGTACGGGCGGCAAGGTCACGGTTTTCATCGAGCAGGGTCTCGATGCCCGCCGCCAGCCTCTCCCGTGAGCGGCGATCAAGGGCTGGAGCGGCGTCCTGCAGTATCTCAAGAAGGTCAGCCGGTGATCCGTCTTGTGAGTTCTCCATAGTCCACCAAACAGTTCCGATATCCGGATACACTCCCGATCTCAGCGTTCGTCCGGCAGGTGCATCGCCCACCGGATTCTTCGGGAGGACGGCGTTTCACGCGGGGTTGACGAGCACGGCGCGGGAACGAGCCGTCACCCGCCGGGACAAATAATGCTGATAACAGTATAATCCCAATGGGATAAAGGTGATCGGTACCCCGGGCGGGTGATGCACAGGCGCGACCGGAATTTAGATAACCGATACGCGTATCTCCGTAGTGCGGCCGGAGATCCCGTCGAACCGCATCGGGTGCATGGTGGCCCCTCGAAATGATCGTCTCTCCCCGGACCTCCCCGGCAGAAAGATGCTGCCGACGGCAACCAGTCAGTTCGCGGTCATCGCTCCCGACCTCGGGCTCATCTTCCTCTTCATCGCACTGGTATCCCGAAGGCGGAGGGAGAGGCCCGCCTCTCCGTTGCACTCTCTGCAGTCGGGGGGGTTCGACTCCGCCGACATCATCTTCGAGGTCGTCTCCGCCGCCTCGAACGTCGGGATCACCACCGGGTTTGTGAACCCCGGCATGAGCCCGGCGGCGAAGTGGCTCTTCATCCTGGTTATGTGGGCAGGACGGCTCGAGATCGTGCCGGTCATCGTCCTGATCGAGGGGGCAGCGCGGCGATTCCGGTAAAGACGCCCGGTCGTCGGGAATACGGCGTGGGGGAGAAAGGGTATATCAGACCGGAGATCCGGCTGGAAAAAGAGAGTGTGAAGGTTGGAGGCTCAGTTCTTCTTAGCCTTGTCCTGAACCTTCTCCGCCTTCTTATCCTGCTTCTTGTCCTGCTTCTTGTCCTTTGCCATAAATGACACACCCCCTTCCCGAGGTGGGATAATGCTGATGTTAGCCGGGCGGGATATAAATTTTGTGGACAGTCCACCACCAGAAATGGAATCAGACCAAAATATGGGAGGTTTTCCCGGTATCCGGGACACAACGGAAGAGTAGGGCGCACCGGAGCGCCCTATGCCCTGCGTCCGGCACTGGAGATCATGTAGAGTACGACGAGAGCGAGCGCCCCCACCACCTGGACGCCTATCACAAGAGGCACGCCGGGGATCGCGAGACTTCCGGGTATCGGACCGGTATCGGCCGGCGTTCCTACAGGTGCCGAGCCAGGCTCGGCGAGCCAGGAGCAGAAGAGCGATGCGCCGACCGCAAGCATGACGCCCGCCATGAGTATGAAGATGAACAGCCCGAGCACCTCGGTCTTTCGTAACGTTCTTCCTGCAACCCGCATCGGCGCCATCTTTGCACCCCTGCTCTCATGCATCGCCTTCACCCCGCATCCCCCGTCCGGCGGTTCCGGACAGGGACATACGCTCGATCATCATGACGGGAGAACCCGGTCGTGTCGGGTTCTCCCCGTGTATCAGCGTAGAATTGCTGAGGCGCCGGTTGACGGCCGGCGAGCGTAATTCTACATGATTGACCATGATAATACTATGATGCAGTGGTGGTATTTAATGGTTTATCGCCCCTCTCCACTGCGCCCACTGATCCCGGGTTCCGGCAGCCGATGCAGCGAGCCGGATCGCCGGCGGGGAGGAGCGGCCCTCTCGCGGGGCAAAACCGCCGCCGGAGAGAGTACGGCGGGAACGGTGTGGAATACACCAAGACTTTTATTCGCCTCACCCCAACGGATATGCGAATGCCCCGTATCTACCTCGGTAAAATTCTGCTCCGCTGGTGCGACTCATGCCATGTCCCCGTGCTCTCCGGGGTCTGCGCCTGCGGCGCCCCCACCCGTCCGGTAGCCGTCACGCCGCCGGGAGACGCCCGGCCCGCGTTCCCCGACGACATCGAGCGGATCAATCGCATATTCGGCGAACATTTCGGAGCACCGCTGATACCGGAGGGGCACATCGCGCTCCTGAACAAGGTCCCCGCCGACGACCGCATGGACGAGATCGTCCTCGGCGGGGCGGTCGTGGGCGCGATCCGCTACATCCCCGACGAGGGCCTCTACGAACCCCTGCCGCGCCCGGCCGCCGCGAATTACCTGCGGCCGACGAAGCGCTACGTGGTCATCGACGACGGCGCGATCCCGTCCATCCGTGACTCCGGGGCAAGCGTTCTCGCACCGGGCCTCGTCTCGATCGACCCCGCCGTCGCCGAAGGCGACGAGGTCTTCATCCTGACGAAGGCCGGCGAGTGCATCGGCGTCGGGAGAGCAAAGGTCGACGCAGCAACCGCCGGGACGCTAGAGCGGGGGGTCATCGTCAGGACGCGAAAGAACGTGCCCTCGATCTGTCTTCCCGGGGAAGCGGCCTGGGATGACGCCGTGAGAGCAAACGAACCGGCTCTCGCGGAGTACGAGGGCAAGAGCGTCCGGTTCGTCCGCGAGGTCGCGGAGCAGAACCCACAGAGGCCGACGGTCTCCTACTCCGGCGGCAAGGACAGCCTCGCGACCCTGCTCGTCGTCTTGAAGGCGCTCGGCCCGGTGCCGCTCCTCTTCGCGGACACGGGGCTCGAGTTCCCCGAGACCTGCGAGAACGTGGATGCGGTGGCGGAGCGCTACGACCTTCCCGTCCTCCGGGTCTGCGACGAGGAGACGTTCTGGAACGAGTTCGAGGAGAACGGTCCGCCGGCCGTGGACCACCGCTGGTGCTGCAAGGTCTGCAAACTCCACCCGATCGGCCGCCTGATCGGCGAGAACTGGGGAGAGTGCCTCTCGTTCATCGGGCAGCGGAAGTACGAGTCGGTGAAGCGGATGCAGAGCAGGCGGGTCTGGCGGAACGCCAACGTCCCGCAACAACTCTCGGCGGCCCCGATCCAGCAGTGGACGGCGATGCACGTCTGGCTCTACATCTTCCGCGAGAAAGCGCCCTACAACACCCTTTACACGAAGGGGCTCGACCGGATCGGGTGTTTCATGTGCCCCTCAAGCGATCTCGCGACGTTTGCGATCATCGAGGAGTCCCACCCCGAACTCCTGGAGATCTGGAGAGAGAGACTCGCCGGGTGGCAGGAGAAGCAGGGCCTCCCGGGGGACTGGATCGAGCGCGGGCTCTGGCGGAAACGGGGAGATGCCGATGAAGAAGAGGATAGTTATAATTGATTACGGTCTCGGCAACCTGCACAGCGTCTTCCGGGGCCTCGAGCGGGCGGGGGCGGCGCCGACGATCACGGCCGACCCGGAGGTGATAGCGGCCGCCGACGGCATCGTCCTCCCCGGCGTCGGGGCGTTCCGGGAGGGGATGGAGATGCTCGGCGGACTCGCGGGGACCGTCCTCTCAGTCGCGAACGAGAGACCGCTCCTCGGGATCTGCCTCGGGATGCAGATGCTGATGGACTCAAGCGAAGAGCACGGCGTCCACCGGGGGCTCGGCCTCGTTGCGGGCGACGTGAAACGGTTTGTGCCGGCCGCCGGGGAGAAGGTCCCCCACATGGGCTGGAACACCATCCATGTCGACCCGGCGACCCCGCTCTTTGACGGGCTCCACGAGGAGGAGTACGTCTACTTCGTCCACTCCTACTACGCGGCCGCCGCACCGGACCACACCATCGCGAGCACCACCTACATCCACCCCTTCTCCTCGGCGGTCAACAACGCCCTCACCTACGGCGTCCAGTTCCACCCGGAGAAGAGCGGGCTGGTGGGGCTGAAGATCCTTGAGAACTTTATAGAGCGGATCTGCTGAGCTGAGACCTCCCGAACGCGACCGGCCGAAGGCCTTCGCGCCGGGAGCGTGAGAAGAACAAGATTCTTCGAGCGAGGGGGGCCTGGCTCCCGGTTTCTTAGCCCTTTGGGGCGGTGCGTTTTTTTGAGGGAGTGATACAGCAGAGGCTGGCATCGCACGTGATAGTGATTGAGTATCGGTTCGGATAGATCAACGGAACTCACACCGGGGACACTCATGTGTGCGCTTTGGGTACGCCCCGGAGACGGATTCCGAGGGAATATCGCCATTGGGGGAGGGGCTGACGGGGAGGGGGGAGTATCCCCCCCTGTCTCTACCCTCTACCTGTAAACGTACAAACCCCACCCCGCCCGGCCTCCGGCCTCCTCCCCCGCCCCAGAGGGGCGGGGGCGGTGCGTGGCGATAGGCGATCGCCTATGGGACGTCGCTGGAGAAGACGATAGTCTTGGACCGGCGACGTTCCGGAGAACGACTGTCCATTGGACAGGAGTTTGAGAAGCCCAGAGGGTTCGAGGCGTGAGCGAAGAGCGAAACTCGAGCACCGGAGGCGCGCAGTCCCCACGGTTCACTGCGTTGCGATATATTCCTCAATTCAGCCGCTCTGCTTGCCATGCCTCGCGGTCTCCGAACTCCCTTGAGACAGTCAATACGATGCGAGCCTGGGCACCATCAAGCCCATAAAAATAGAGGAAACCCCGCTCAGTTCCCGTTGTTGTTCATGTGCAGTTCCTGATCCCGCAGGACGTTCCTCTGGATCTTGCCGGATATCGTCTTCGGGAGTTCCTGGACGAACTCGATCATCCGCGGGTACTTGTACGGGGCGGTGGTGTTCCGGACGTGGGCCTGGAGTTCCTTGACCAGCGCTTCGGAGGGCTGGTAGCCGGACTTCAGGACGATGAAGGCCTTGACGACCATCCCGCGGATGAGGTCGGGCGACCCGACGACCGCCGACTCCTGGACGGCCGGATGCTCCATGAGGGCGCTCTCGACCTCGAACGGCCCGATCCGGTAGCCGGACGACTTGATGACGTCGTCGCTCCTCCCGATGAACCAGAAGTAGCCGTCCTCGTCCATCCGTGCCTTGTCGCCGGTGTAGTAGTATCCGTTCTGGAACGACTCCCGGTTCGCCTCGGGGTTGTCCAGGTACTCCACGAAGAGCCCGACCGGCCGGGGGTTGAGTTTGACGGCGATCCGCCCCTCTTCCCCGGCGCCGACCACCTTGCCGTCGTCGTCGTGGAGCTCGATATGCCAGCCCGGAGAGGGTCTTCCCATGGAACCGGGCTTATGCTTCATGCAGGGGAATGTCGCGATGCAGCAGACGGTCTCCGTCTGGCCGTATCCCTCGTAGATGGCCTCCCCCGTGCCGTCCTCCCAGACGCGGATCACCTCGGGGTTGAGCGGCTCCCCGGCGCTGCAGCAGTGCCGCAGGTCGCGGAAATCGAACTTGTCGAGATCGGCCAGGATCAGCATCCGGTAGACCGTCGGCGGCGCACAGAACGTGGTCACCTCGTACTTCTCGATCAGCGGCAGGAGCTCGGTCGCGCCGAACTTCCCCCGGATGTCGTAGACGAAGATGCAGGCCCCGGCGATCCACTGGCCGAATATCTTGCCCCAGGCGCACTTCGCCCACCCGGTATCGGAGAAGGTCAGGTGCAGGTCGTTCTCCGTGACGTCCTGCCAGAGCGAGGCGGTGATGATGTGCCCGAGCGGGTAGGAGTGGTCGTGCAGCACCATCTTGGCCTCGCCGGTGGTGCCCGAGGTGAAGTAGATCATCATCGGGTCGGTCGCCCTCGTCCTCTTCGCGACCGGCATGCTGACCTTGTGGTGCGATACCGGCGCGGGATACTCGAGTTCATGGAGGTAACTCGCCCAGCCCTTCCGCTCCCCGTCCACCAGGAAGAGGGTGTCGAGCAGCGAGCAGGAGTCGGCGACCTCGTCGATCTTCTCGGCGTTCTCCAGGTTCGTGATGACCATCCGGAACTTCCCGGCCTTGATGCGGTATTTGATATCTTTCGGGGTCAGCATCGTCGGGCAGGGGCAGAAGACCGCACCGAGTTTGGTGAGCGCGATGACGAAGATCCACCATTCCGGGACACGCGGGAGCATCAGCATCACCCGGTCGCCCTTCTTGATGCCGAACTTGAGGAGGATGTTCGCGGCGCCGTTCGAGAGGTACCGCAGGTCGCGGAAGGTGTACTTCTTCTCGTTTCCTTTCTGGTCGACCCAGATCATCGCCAGTTTGTTCCGGTCGGTCTCGGCCCACCGGTCGATCACGTCGTAGCCGAAGTTGAACTGATCGGGGACATCGATCCTGAAGTTGGCGCAGGCGGCATCGTAGTCGGTCATGTTCGGCTCCCGGGCGTTTGCGGGCTGTACCCCCGCAGGAACCGCGGTCTGCACGCCTTTTGCAGACGCACCGTTGAGGTACTTCGTGCAGAGGTCGTTGAGCCATTCCGACCGGGATACACCCCGGTATTCGCGCATCCTGTCGATCGCTTCCACGAGGTCATCATCCATCGTGACCGAGTATCGCACCATACAGTACAGGTTTGTGGTGCAGTATATCACCTTTTTGATTCACCCCGCACCACATCCGGGCGATCAACCCCCTCCAGGCGCACCACCACAGAGAATGTGCCGCGGAGCGCACCGGACCACTACACCGCCACGTTCAAATAACAGGCATGCACCCGGACCGCCCATGGCGGAGCGAACCATCCTCGTCACGGGCTCGACGGACGGTATCGGAGAGGCGACCGCACGCGCACTCTCCCGGCAGGGCCACCGCGTGCTGCTCCACGGCAGGTATCCGGGGAAAGGCAGAAAGGTCCTTATGGAACTGGAGGCGGCCACCGGCTCCGACCGGCTCGATCTCTTCATCGCCGACCTCTCGGTGCAGGAGCAGGTCAGGGGTCTTGCGGAGGAGGTCGCCGGGGCATACGATCGGCTCGACATCCTCGTCAACAACGCCGGGGTCTTCATGCCGGAGCGGGCGGTTGCTCCCGGCGGGATCGAGATGACGTTCGCCGTGAACTTCCTCTCGCAGGTCCTGCTCACCCACGAACTCCTGGGGCTCCTCGAGCGGAGCGCTCCGGCACGGATCGTCAACGTCGCGTCGATCGCTCACCGGAGCGTGAGGTCGGTCGACTGGGGGAACCTTCCGGGTCTTGTGGACTACGACGCCTACGACGCCTACGCGGTCTCCAAGTTAGGGGTCGTCGCCTTCACCGCCCGGCTCGCCCGGACGCTCAATGGGACGGGGGTGACGGCGAACAGTCTCCACCCGGGGGTGATCGACACGAAACTCCTCCGGGCCTACACCGGCGGGAGGGACGGCGGCGCACCGCCGGAGAAGGGGGCGGAGGTGGAGGTGCACCTCGCCCTCTCCCCGGATGCCGGGGAGACGAGCGGCGGCTACTTCGAGGAGAGACGGTGGAAGCGCCCGTCGTCCCTCGCCCTCGATGCAGGGGTGCAGGAACGGTTCTGGGAGATGGGGAGCAGCCTCACGGGGGCGGTGCGGTGGGCCGACCCGAAAGCATATGCACGATGAGGGAGAGCGAGCACCACCCGGAGGGAGAGCAACATGGCAAAACGCGATCTGAAAGGCGAAGAGAAAGCAGAGACGAAGGAATACTGGTGCGAGATCTGCGGGGCGGCCTGCGACGAGATCACCGAAGAGAACTACCCGGACCTCGAGAAGGCGAGAACGCTCTGCCCTGACTGCAAGAAGTCCTACGAGGAGTCCTGCAAGATCAGGTGACGGGCGGGAAGATCACTTCCCGCCTTTCTTGAGTTCCTCGATCATCTCTTCGACTTCATCGTAGCCGTGCCGGTAGAACTCCTCTTCGCCGGGCTCAAGCTCACGGAGAAGCCGCAGGAACTCTCCCGCATGCTCTTTCTCCTCGTCCGCGATATCACGCATCACCTTCTGGACCAGCGGGTCGTCTGTCGATTCGGCGATCTGGTTGTAGAACTGGATCGCCTCGTACTCGGCGGCGATCGAGAACCGGATCGTCCTGATCAGTTCTCCCCGGTCCAGTCTGCGCTCCATACGGTTCCCGGAGAACGGCTGTGCAAATTCAGGCATCTGGGATGACCTCCGGCGGCTCATGGGAAGCAGCGTTATTTATACATTGGGCAGGTTGCTGCCCCGGTACTTCGCTAAACTGTTGGAGCAGTCCGCCCGGAGATCAAACCATCCTTTCGCGGCTTCGCGCTCTTCGTGTGAGGTTCTGTCGATACCGCCCCTATCCACTCACCCAAAGGCGCGAAGAACGCGAAGTCCAGGTGCTGCCAACCCCTCGTTGCCGTATTGTACGAGGCCGCATTGCTCAGTTTCGGGTGCCGAAACGAGTGAAGTACTGTGTCCGCGTGCCCATGATCATGGAACGGTCATATCCGCACCCGGGAACGAATCCACAAAAATGGTTATAAACCTGAAACAGGTATGAGGGCAGCATGGTGGTGCGGCCCCTGATACTGAGGTCTCTGGCGTTCATGCTTCAGACCACGGCACTCCTTCGCAGACGTGCCGTGGATCTGCTGCAATCCCGGGAATTCGGTCGAACGTTGCTCTACGACATCGAGAACCGGGGAACGTTCGAGGACTTCTCATGCCATGAGATGATGATTGCAGACAATGTGCGGATGAAGAGTTATCACGATGCTATCGCGCGGTATATCAACCCGGGCGATGTCGTTGTCGATCTCGGAACGGGAACCGGCGTCCTCTCGTACTTCGCGGCGCAGAAAAACCCGGAGAAAATTTACGCCATCGACCATTCCGAGCTCATCATACGTGTCGCGAGAACGATCGCCGACGAGAACGGCATCACCAATGTGACGTTTCTACCGCAAAACAGCCGCTCTTTCGAGCCGGACGAAGAAGTGGATGTCATCCTTCACGAACAGATGGGCTCCAATCTCATCGACGAAAATATGATAGAGAACATTCTGGATCTCAAAAAGCGGGTATTAAAGAGCACGGGAAGAATCCTGCCCGGAAGATTCGAGTTGTTCCTCGAACCGATCTGCCTGAAAGAGGAGTACAGGGTTCCCCACCTCTGGGAGAACAACATCTACGGTATAGACTTCAACTGTCTGAAAGATTGCAGCGAGTATACCGATCATTCGCGGCCGTCAAAACTCAAGATCGAGCATTCTTCGGTAGACTACTTCCTCTGCGACCCGGAACCGATCCTCTCCTTCGACCTGAACACGATGCACGATCCGGGCGAGATTCCGAACTCCATCGAGACGACAAAGAACGTGGTTCGACCCGGACAGATGGATGGCCTCTGCCTTTACTTCAAGGTGATATTCGACGACGAGATCGGTTTCGATACCTCTCCCTTATCTCCGTTCACTCACTGGGATCACCCGCTGTTCAGAACGGAGAGGAGAGCGTATGCCCGGGGCGAAGAACTCTCACTCAAAATTAACCTGGAGAATCCCACCAGAAGGGAGACATGGTCGATATCGGTCACGTGACGTCCTGGTTGTGACACGGGCCCAACCCCGGAAGAGGGGAGCGAGTGCCCGGCCTTCACGCGACCTTCGCGATCCTCCCTTCCATATCCACCGGCTCCGGGAGGGACTCCATATACGCGACCAGGGCATCGACGTCGTACGGGCCATTGACGATACGTGTCCCTTCTCTGAAGACGGTGTACTTATCGCCGCCATGTACCTCCCGTTCGGGTCGAGCGGGGTACCGTTCACCCGGGTCTCGACGATCCTATCGCCGGCGGGCTCTCTCTCGGCGAACGTATACGAAAGCCCGGATACGGCGAGGTTGTGGGGCGGCAGAGGGGTCTCCCACTGCCGCTCCAGCGCGTCCCGGACCTGTTCGCCCGTGAGCGTCATCGAGAGGACGGTAGACGAGAACGGCCAACAGGAGTACGAGCAAGCCGGCGATCACCTGCCGCCAGGGCGGCCTGCCGTCTCCGGAAGAACCGGGTTCCATGAGAAGAGGTCATTTCAGGCGGTATAACTATCCGCTGAAAGAGATCCGGGCGGCGACGAGGTTGCCGGGCGATTACGGCCGCCCAACCGTCCCGGCGAGATGCGTCACGAAGACATATATCCACCCGGTATTGAACAATAATTAAGGGACACTGAGCATGCAGAGAGCGCTGGTAGAGAAATTGAAAGAATCGGCACGGTCCATTCTGCCGATTACGGTTATTATTCTTCTCCTTCACTTCACCCTAGCCCCCCTGCCGTTCGGCACGCTGATGCTCTTTCTCCCGGCAGTCGTCCTGCTCATCCTGGGCATGAGCGCCTTCACCCTCGGCGCCGACGTGGCCGTGATGCCGATGGGCGAACTGATAGGCGCGAAGCTGACCGAGTCGCGAAACCTCTGGCTGATGATCCTGATCAGTTTTCTGCTGGGCCTGGCGTTGACGCTGGCGGAGCCCGACCTGCAGGTGCTGACCCGGCAGGTTCCCGCCGTGCCGGCCTTCGTTCTCGCAAGCACGGTCGCCTTCGGCGTGGGCATCTTCCTCGTGCTCGCCATGCTGCGGATCCTCTTCCGGGTCAGGATCTCCTACCTCTTCATCCTCAGTTATGCCCTGATCTTCATCGTCGCCGCGTTCACCGCGCCGGAGTACATGGGGGTGGGGTTCGATGCGGGCGGCGTCACCACGGGCCCCATCACCGTGCCCTTCATCCTCGCACTGGGCGCCGGCGTCTCGGCGGTCCGTGCAGGGAGGACCACCGAAGAGGACAGTTTCGGGTTATGCGCCCTCTGCTCGATCGGGCCGATCCTGGCGGTCCTGATCATGGGAATCTTCTTCGACCCCACCGGCACCGGATACGCCTTTGAGACCCCTGCCACGGCAGACAGCATCCAGGAACTGGTGGCGCTGTATGCCGGGGGGCTGGTCGGGTTCTTCCTGGAGGTCTGTCTCATCCTGGTGCCCATCATCGTCTTCTTCGGAGCGTTCCAGGTCGTAAACCTGAAACTGCCCCGGGGCCAGCTGGTTCGGATCGGCGTGGGGCTCGTCTACATCCTCGTGGGGCTCACGATCTTCCTGACCGGGGTGTACATCGGGTTCATGCCCGCCGGGACCTACCTCGGTCATGCCATCGCGTCGTTACCCAACAACTGGATCCTGATCCCGTTAGGCCTGGTCATCGGTTTCTTCATCGTCGCCGCGGAGCCTGCAGTGCATATCCTCAACAAGCAGATCGAGGATCTCACGAACGGCGCCATCTCACGGCGGGTCATGATGCTGGCCCTCTCGATCGGGGTCGGGATTGCCCTTGTCCTCGCCATGATCCGGATCCTTACGAGTATCGAGATCTGGTACTTCCTCCTGCCGGGCTACGCCATCGCCCTCCTGCTGACGTTCTTCGTGCCCCAGATCTTCACCGCGATCGCGTTCGACTCCGGCGGTGTGGCCGCGGGCACCATGGCGGCGGCATTCCTGCTCCCGTTCGCCCTCGGCGCCACCGATTCCGTGGGCGGCCCCTTGCTGCTGGATGCGTTCGGGATCATCGGTATCGTGGCCATGATGCCGCTGATAACCGTACAGGTCATCGGGCTGGTCTACCAGATCAAACTACGCAGGGCAAAAGCCGCGGAGAGGAAGCAGGCTGCAAGAGAAACCTTTGAGAAGGAGAATCTCGAGATTATTGATCTGTAAGAGGAATGAGAATGCTGCACGAGATATCCCCCGGCGCACCGCTCGTCTTGATGGTCACGATATTCGACCGCGGGCAGGATGAACGGGTCATGGACCTGTTCACCCACGAGGGTGTGACGTTCAACCTGCTGACCCACGGAAGAGGTACGGCAAACTCCCAGGTCCTGGGTTTCCTGGGGCTCGGGGAGGCAGAGAAGACACTTCTCTTCAGCACGATGTCATCAGATGCATCAGACGTCCTGCTCAGGGAGGTTGGCGAGGTGGTGGGCCCGGATAAGCCCAATCGCGGCATCGCTTTCACGCTGCCAGTCAATAGTATCTGCGGGGCTCCGGCAGTGAAAGGCCTGCTCGGCATATCGGAGATAGAGAGGGGAGGAGAACCTATGGAAGAGAGAAGAGAGCACGATCTGATCGTGGTTGTTGCAAACCGGGGGTTTGCCGATGTCATCATGGAGACAGCCAAGGGTGCGGGAGCTACGGGAGGGACCGTCGTCCACGCACGGGGTACCGGCGCAAAGGAGATGGAGAAGTTCTTTGGTGTGGCCATCTTGCCCGAGAAGGACCTGATCCTGATCGTCGCGAAGGAGGAATCGAGATGCAGCATCATGGAGGCGATCGTCGCCGAGGCGGGACCCCAGACCGATGCCCGGGCTATCACGTTCTCTCTCCCGGTAACCGGCGTGGTCGGGATGCCCCCGGTATCCGTGGAGTAGGGGGGCAGTTGCCGGACCGCCCGGTAGGGGGCCTATCCGGGCATTCTACGAACGATCTGGGTTCACCAGACCCAGGCCTGGTCGACCCAGCGCTCGTAATCGCCCGGCCATTCGGGTTTTTCCCCGGTGATGACCGCTTCGAACTTCTTCTGGAACCGTTTGTGGAACGCTTCGATCTCCGGGTACTGCCGCCGGGTCCGGATCGCTTCAGCGAGCGTCTTGCCGAGTTCACGCGCACTCTCTTCCGACCGGATCAGGGTATCGGGGTCCTTCCGGAACGCGACCGCCACGCTGCCGATCGGCGTCGCACCGAGCATCTGGAGGAAGTGGTTCAGGTACACAGCGACCTCCTGCTCGGCGTGGTCGCCCGAGGTGGCGATCGAGCATCCATACTTCCCCGAGAAGGCCTGACACTGGATCCCGTCGGCCATACGGTCGATGAGCAGTTTCATCTGGCCGGTGACCTGGTCGATGTACACGGGCGACCCGAGCACAAGGCCATCGGCAGCCTTGATCTTCTCGTACAACCCCGGAAAATCGTCTTCCTCAGCGCACCTGCCCTCATGGAAACAGGCACTGCAGGCGTTCCGAAATTTGATATCGAGGTCTATGAGGTTCACGAGATCGATATCTGCTCCTTCCTCCTTCGCACCTTCGAGGACCGCGATGATGAGGCCCAAGGTAGCGCTTCTTTCGCCCCGGGGACTCCCGTTAATACCGAGTACCTTCATGATGACCGCTCCAGAGAGTGGCGCCCATCGATCGTGCCGGGTTATGAAGGTTGTTGCCGGGAGAGCGGCGTCGCGCCCCAGACCCGGGTAGTCACTCATGCCGTTATTCGGCTAACCCTGGAGAAAAAGATGGACCGGCCGCAGATGTCGACCTTCCTTCACGCAACTTTCGTAATTCTCGTCTCCGCCTTCGCGTCCACCAACTTTGGGAGTGACTCCATATACGCGACCAACGCGTCGACGTCGGACGGCCCGTTGACCACATTTGTCCCTTCAGTAAACACGGTATACCTGTCGCCGCCGGTTGCGAGGAAATCGACCATTGCCGCCGTGTAACTCGCGTTCGGGTCGAGCAGGGTGCCGTTCACCCGGATATCGACGATCCTATCCCCGGCAGGCTTCCTCTCGTCGAAGGTGTACGACAGTCCCGATACGGCGAGGTTATGGGGCGGCAACGGAGTCTCCCACTGCCGTTCCAGCGCGTCCCGGACCTGTTCTCCCGTCATGGTCATCGAGAGAACGGTCGAAGAGAAGGGCTGCACCGCATACAGGTCGCCCCATGTGACGTTCCCCTCCGGTATCTCGGCCCGGAGTGAGCCGGTGGTGATGAACGCGATATCGGCATTCATCGCCGCCCGCTGGCCGTCGGCGACGAGGTTGCCGAGCGCGGATTCGCCGGCATCGGTCTGCAGCCGCGTGAGATCTGCGGATGTTGTCGTTACGACCCGGCCCGTCAACGGCTCGACCGCCGCTTCGCAGGCCTCAAGCAGGGCCAGGGCATCCGGGTCGGGAGCGGTGCCGTTTTTGTATGCCGAGACGATCCGCGCCGATGCGTGGGTGACCTCACCGGTGAGGGGATCGATGACGATATCGATGTCGGTAAATGCCCTGCCGTAACTGTAGGCCTGCGTCACCAGCACCGGGTTTCCACCGGCGTTCTCCAGGTAGGCGTTGGTGAACGCATGGGTATGGCCCGAGAGGACAACATCCACGTCCCCATCAAGGCCGGCGACGATCGCGGCGACCCTGCCGGTGACGTTCTCCCCCTCCCGGGTCGGACCGTCGTAGGGGTCCTGCGAGCCGCCTTCGTGGAGGAGGACGACGATCGCGTGCACCCCCTGCTGCTGGATCTCCGGGATGTAACGGTTGATCGACGAGATCTCGTCTCCGAAGCGGAACTCCTCGATGTTCGCCGCCGTCACGATCGAGGGCGCCTCGACGGTCGTGGCGCCTATGAACGCTACCTTTGCACCGCCGGCGTCGCGGATGGTGTAGGGAGCGGCAAGGAGGGTGCCGTTCGTCTTCCAGGCCACGTTCGAGGAGACGTACTCCGCTGCCGCGCCCGGGTAGGCGTGTACCGGGCGGGCGAGGGTCGTCGCACCGTTCCCGCCGCGGATCATCCGCAGCAGTTCGTCCGTGCCCCGGTCGAACTCGTGGTTGCCGAAGGTCGCGATCATCCCCGGCGAGCCGTCCGCGAGGCCGTTGAAGAAGAGCAGGGCGGGCTCGTCCAGCAGCAGCCCGGACTCGGGCGGCGACGCCCCGACGACGTCGCCAGGGAGTGCTATGAACGTGGCTGCCCCGACGGCATCCGTCATCGCGTATTTGAGGTATGACGCAAGCACCGGCGCGCTCCCGGCCGGCTCGCCGCCGAGTTTCTGCCCGTCGGGGAGCTGCCCGTGGAAGTCGTTGACCGCAAGAATCTTGACATGCACCGGCTCAGTCTCCTGGGAGGGGTAACCGGAGAGTGCGATGGGGGCGAGAACGACGGCAAGAAGAATCAGTAACCCGATGATCGCCTGCCGTCGGGGCGATCCGGCGCTTGTGGACGATCCGGCTGTCATGAAATGAGGTCTTCTCCGACGGCATAAATACCAGCCGGAATAGATCCGGGCGGGAACGAAGAAAAGGGCGTTTATGCCACCGGATCGGATCACGGCCGGCCCGGCGTGGCGGGTGCCGGCGAGGCGGCCGCTCAGCCGTCCCGCGGGAGGATCGCTACGACCGTGATCGCGTAGGTGATCGTCTCTCCGGCGAGCGGGTGGTTGGCGTCGACGGTGATACGTTTCTCGTCCACGTCGAGGACGGTCACCAGGCAGGGTTTGCCCATGACTTCGACGCGGACGAATTCGCCGACAACCGGTTCGTGGTCGAGGGTCAGTTTCGTCCGTTTCACCGTGACCACGAGTTTCCGACGAAACTTCCCGTAGGCCTTCTCCGGGGGCAGCACCACGGTCACCGTCTCACCCGGCTCTCTCCCCATCAGCGCCTCCTCGAAGAGGGGGTTGATCTGGTTCGCCCCGAGGGTGACCCTGACGGGTTCGCCCGGGCGGGTGTCCTCGAAGACCTCGCCGTCGGGGCGGGTGCTGGTGAAGTGCAGGAGGAGGGTGTCACCGGCGGCTACGTGTGGCATGAGTGCGTGATCAGTTGGGCGGGGCGGGGTTTAACTCTCACGATATCCGGGCAGGAGAGCACCGGAGTTAGATTTATGCACACGCTGGATGATTACGGATCATGCGCCAATACCAGATAGCCGTCATCGTCGGAAGTCTCCGGAAGGACTCATACAACCGGAAACTTGCGACCGCCATCGCGAAACTGGCACCTCCGGAGTTCTCGTTTCACCAGGTGCAGATCAGCGACCTGCCACCGTATAACCAGGATGACGATGAGGACCAGGCGGCATCCGTGAGAAGAATGAAGGCCGAGATCCAGGCCGCTGACGGTGTCCTGATCGTGACCCCGGAGTACAACCGCTCGATCCCCGGCGTCCTCAAGAACGTCCTCGACCACGGTTCACGTCCTTACGGCCAGAACGTCTGGACCGGAAAACCGGCGGGCATCCTGGGCGTCTCTCCCGGTTCTGCCGGGACTGCCATGGCCCAGCAACACCTGCGCAACATCCTCGCAGCCCTGGACATGCCCACGCAGGGCCAGCCTGAAGCGTTCATCCAGGTGCGGGAAGGCCTCTTCGATGAATCAGGGGGGATCGGCGAGGCGAGCAGACCGTACCTGCAGAAATGGATGGACCGCTATGTTGCATGGGTGAAAAGCCATGCGGAGTAGGGCAGCCCCGGACGTTCCCTTCACCGGAGGGTGGTAGGATTATGGAAGGAGAGATGCGCGAAGCAATCGAGGTCCTCGCGGCCCGGCCGACGCTCGAAGGGGCCGGGGTCCGGCTCCGGCGGGCCTTCGGGTTCGCTGAGGTCCCGCGGTTCGACCCGTTCCTGATGCTCGACGACTTCCGGGGCAACCGGCCGGAGGACTACCTGGCCGGCTTTCCCTGGCACCCGCACCGGGGGATGGAGACGGTGACCTACATGCTCGAGGGCAGGATCGAGCACGGCGACAGCATGGGCCACGCCGGCACCGTCGAGGCCGGCGGGGTGCAGTGGATGACGGCTGGTTCCGGGATCCTCCACCAGGAGATGCCCAGACCCGTCGGCGGGCGGATGGGCGGGTTCCAGCTCTGGGTGAACCTGCCTGCCGCGGAGAAGATGATGGACCCGCGGTACCAGGAGGTTGCCGGGGACGCGATCCCGGTGGTGCACGGGAACGGCGCGACGGTCCGCGTGGTCGCGGGGGAGCACGGCGGGGCTCAAGGGCCGGTGACCGGGATCGTGGCCGCCCCGACGTTCCTGGACGTGGCGCTCCAGCCCGGCACGGTCTTCAACCACCAGACAGACCGGGCACTGACGGCGTTCGCCTACGTCTTCTCCGGGACGGCGGCCTTTGGTGAAGGCGGGACTGCCGTCGAGAGCGCCCACGTGGTCAGGCTCGGCCCCGGGGGCCTGGTCCGGGCAGAAGCGGGGCCGGACGGTGCACGGTTCCTGCTCATCGCAGGCCGGCCGATCGGCGAGCCGGTGGCCTGGCGTGGCCCGGTCGTGATGAACACGGACGGGGAACTCCGCGAGGCGTTCCGCGAGCTCGACGAGGGGACGTTCGTGAAGAAGCGGGGGTAAGCGACGTACAGAATCGGTGGCACATTCAGGTTTTTGACCTGACGAGAAAAGAGCCTCAGGCGAGATTCGAACTCGCGACCTCGTCCTTACCAAGGACGCGCTCTACCGGCTGAGCCACTGAGGCGTGAAGCACCATTTATGTTGGAGTTTTACCCTATAAAAGGTTACGGCTGAAACCGGGGTGAGAATCAGGCGGGATCTCCCGACTCCCCCTCATCCGCGGCGTCGATTGCCGCGAGCGCGGCTATGCTGGCGGTCACCCCGTCGAAGGTCTCCACCTCGATGATGGGGGTGGCGCCGCTCCTCCGCACGGCCTTCATCACGGCCGAAAAGTCGATCGTCCCGTCCCCGACCGGCGAATGCGTATCTCCGGTGCCGTCGTTATCGTGCAGGTGGAAGTGCGCCGCCGGGTGGGTGAGGAAACAGTCCAGGCACCCGTTCTGGTTCGCGTGGCCGACATCGAGCGCGAGCCCGATCCCGTCGATGAGCGGCAGGTCGTCGCAGGTGCGCAGGAAGAAGTACTCCCAGTTCCCCATGTTCTCGACGAAGAACGTGACCGAGAGTTCCTCGGCCGCCCGGGTCAGTTCGGAGAGCGACTGCCGGAACCGCGCCACCGCCTCCTCCCGCTCCTGGACCCACGCGTAGTAGCCCGGGTGGATGACCACATCCGCCCCGACCTCGGCGGCGACGGCGAAGGTCTGCGCCAGGACCTCGACGCTCGCCCGCCGGATCGGCTCGAGAAGGCTTGCAATGTTGACCCCCCGGGACGGTGCGTGGATGAAGTAACGGTACGAGTAACTCTCGAGCGGTTCCACACTGGAAATATAGTGCAGCCCGTCGTCCATCACCTCCACGCAGTCGGTGATAGGAGCGAGCCTCTCGAGCGCGTGGGATAGCGGCTCGTGGTGAAGGCAGTAGGTGGAGATTCCGAACATACAGAATGTTCCGGCGGGGACGATAAATAGGTTCGGAACGGGCACCTCCCGGTGTAGTGCCGCCGCGCCCGGCACGGGACAGCCCATCGCGGCAAAAAGGGTGAATCCGCATGGTTTATACACTCGACACCACAAGTGAATAGCATGGCTGACGGCTTCGTCCCCGAGGTTGTTGTCTCGAACCGGCTTGAAAAAGCAAAGGCCGAGATCTTCTCCTACATAGAATCCAATGCCGAAGCCATCGACGAGAACTTCCCCGTCTTCTTCGGGAACGTCGTCACGATCCTCGACCGTGCGGGCGTCCCCATCGCTGATGCAGCCTACGACGAGTTCATCGACGCAATCGTGTATCGGGTCTTCGAGGCCAGCAAACGCGCCGGGGACCTGAAGTTCCTCAACCGCGCCTGCGAGATCGCCTGCGGTATGAAGCGCAAAAAAGAGCGCAAAGCGGGCGTCCACCTCGCCGCCGCCGTCAAACTGATGAAGATGGGGATGCCGCTCGCGGCGACCCACTTCCTCCAGCCCTACCGCAAGCACGACGCCGCTGTCGGGTGCTGGTACGCTTACTGCTACTACGTGCTCTATAAAGAGGGGTCGGCCGAACCCGGCTACTCGGCCGCGGAACGATGGAACTACCTGAAGGCCGCGCGCCAGTACATGGAGGAACTCGGGCAGTTGCGGCCGGGAATGCAGCGGCTGGTCAGGGGCGAACTCGAACAGGACCGGTCGCTTGCCGAGCCGTTCTGGGTGATGATCTTCCTTGCGACCGAGTGGATCCCCGAGAACCGCTGGTTCCTGGAGATCGGGATCGCGCAGAGCAAACAGGAGAAGAACGACGTTGCTCTGGTCAAGATGCTCCAGATCGGCCTCATCCGGTTCCCCGACGAGATCCTCTTCTACCGGGAGGCCTACCACCTCAAGTTCGAGCAGGGCGACCTCGCCGACGCCCTGGGCCTCATCCGCGACCTGGTCCAGAGGTTCCCCGACGACCTCGAACCGGTCTACTATAGCCTTCGGACCACCCTCTACCTCCCGGGGGAGGAGTTCAACACGTTCCGCAAATCCGCCGAACAACTGAAGATGCCGGGCCACGTCCTCTGCCTCCTCGACTACGCGTATGCCTTCCTCAGGGGGAGAAGGGGGCAGGCGACCCTCTGTCTCGACGAGTTCCAGAGGAAATATCCCTCGCTGAACTACTACTCCGACATACTCCGGTTCATCACCGCCGACATCCCCCCGACCGAGAAGGGCGTCAACGCGGCGGTCTTCACCTCGGTCGACAATTTCTGCAAGAGGATGCTCAAGATCGGCGACGCCTGAGGGTGCCGCGATGAGCAGCCTGATAGCCTCTCGCGCTGGATACTGGTGAGGACAACATGGCATATCGTCATCTCTTCGGCCCGGTCCCCTCCCGGCGGCTGGGCGCCTCGCTCGGGGTGGACCTGGTGCCGCAGAAGACCTGCACCTACAACTGCGTCTACTGCGAGTGCGGGCGGACGACCTCCTTCACCTGCGAGCGGCGGGAGTACGTCCCGACCGATCGGGTCATCGCGGAGCTCGACGACTTCCTCTCGAAGGGCCCGGATCTCGACTACGTCACGTTCGCCGGTTCCGGGGAGCCGACGCTTCATGCCGGGATCGGCGAGATCATCGCCTTCATCAAAGACCACTACCCCCACTACCGGGTCGCGGTCCTGACGGGGAGCGCGCTCCTCGCAGACCCGGAGGTCAGGAGCGCCCTCATGCGGGCGGACCTCGTGGTGCCGTCGCTCGACGCCGTCTCCGAAGAGGTCTTTATGCGGATCAACCGCCCCTGCCCGGACCTCACCGCAGAGGGGGTCCTCGCGGGGCTGCTCGACTTCGCCCGGGAGTACCCCGGCGAGATCTGGGTCGAGGTCTTCATCGTCCCGGGCGTGAACGATACCGACGATGAGATCCGGCTCCTCAAAGAGGCCGTCGCGGCGATCAAGCCTCACCGCGTCCAGGTGAACACCCTTGACCGGCCCGGCACCGACATCCGGGTGAGGCCGGCGGCGCCGGGGAGGCTCGAGCGGATCGCGGTGATGCTCGGCGGGGAGGTGATCGGGGCGACCTGCACCGACCGGGCGCTACCGCCGGAGGTTGAGGACGCCGTCGAGATCATCCTTGCGACCATCAGGCGTCGACCCTGCACGCCAGACGACCTCGCCGCACTCCTCGGTATCAGACCGGCCGAGGTCACGAAACACCTCAGGGTCCTCGAGTCCGGCGGGCTGATCGAGTCCGTGCGTGAGGAGAGAGGCGTATTCTACCGGCCGGTCTGAGAGAGACCGGTATCGCTACCGGCATAAATATGCCGGAGCGACAAAAGATAGGTATGAGGATTCTTCATGGCGGTTGGTAAGGATATACTCAAGACACTGCACGAGCTCGTCGACCGGGATATCACGCTGATGCACATCTGCGGCACCCACGAGGCGGCGATCGCCCGCGCCGGGCTCCGGAGCGTCCTCCCCGACGGTCTCAAGATCGTGATGGGGCCGGGCTGCCCGGTCTGCATCACGCCGCAGGGGGAGATCGACGCCGCCCTCGACCTGGTGGACCGGCGCTGCACCATCGCCACCTACGGCGACCTGCTGCGGGTTCCCGGGGCGAACGGGTCGCTCGAGTCGAGCGGCGGGGACATCCGGGTGGTGCAGGGCGTCCACAAGGCGGTCGAGATCGCGCGAAAGGAGCCGGACCGGGAGGTCGTCTTCGTCTCGGTCGGGTTCGAGACGACCGCGCCGACCGTCGCCGCCACGATCCTCTCCCGCCCGCCGGAGAACTTCTCGATCCTCTCGTGCCACCGGCTCGTCCCGCCGGCGATGGCGTGGCTCCTCGCCCAGGGAGAGGCGGCGCTCGACGGGTTCATCCTTCCCGGGCACGTCTGCGCGGTGATGGGCTACGAGGAGTACGAGCGGTTCCCCGCCCCGCAGGTCGTCGCGGGGTTCGAGCCCGAGGACATCCTCCTCGGCCTCCTGATGGCGGTGCAGCAGGTCCGCGAGGGGGTGCACCGGGTCGATAACGCCTACCCGCGCGTGGTCACCCGGGAGGGGAACGTCAAGGCAAAGCGGCTGATGTACGAGGTCTTCGAGCCGTATGACGTCGAATGGCGCGGATTTCCCGTGATCCCGGCCTCCGGCCTCCGCCTGAAGCCGGAGTTCGAGGGCTACGACGCCCAGAAGAAGTTCGATATCGAGATCCGGCACGTGGAGAAGCATTCGGCCTGTATCTGCGACAGAGTGCTGCGCGGCGTCGCCCGGCCCTCCGACTGCAAACTCTTCGGGAAGGTCTGCACCCCGCGCACCCCTGTCGGCCCCTGCATGGTCAGCCACGAAGGAGCCTGCAAGATCTGGCATCTCTACGAATCGCGGAGGGCCTGAACCCCGCCCCCTCCGCTGGCCTTTTATACCTTACACCACAATATAATATGGCAGTCTCGGTAGGGTAGTGGATATCCTGAAAGCCTCCGGAGCTTTCGACCCGGGTTCGAATCCCGGCCGGGGCGTTTCTTCCTTTTATGCCTGATTCCCGCCGGCAGCGCAGCCGCTCGACTCGTTATCGTGAAAAGGCGGTGCGCTCCAATATCAGCGATCCCGCTCGCCAGAACCCGCGCCGACCGCTAAGAATCTTCTTCTTCCGCGTCTGAAAAGCGGAAACTGATCTTGGGGTCGGAACCGGAACCGTCGCCGTGCTTCAACAGGAACTGCCTGACGTTCGCCGACCTGAGCCATCCCCGGTCGAGCTCGGTGATGAAACCGTCAATCCTGCGCGATTCGTCGAGGATCTTCTCTGCAAACGGGTCGTCGATCATCTCCGCGTAACCGACGATCACCTGCAGGGGATTCCTGATATGGTCCCCGAGGATGGCAAACTGCTCGATGTTCTTCCCGAGCTGTGCGTAGGTCTCCCGCCTCAACTGCTCGGCGAGGATGCGCTCGGTGATGTCCATCACGATCAGCATGATGCAGAGCGGCTGCCCGGCATCGTTCAGGACGGTGCTGCCCGATACCTGGATGTGGAACGGGGAGCCGCCTTCTCGCAGCCCGACCGCCTCCCGCACGATCGCGTGATCATCGAGGAGAGAGGCGGTGATCTCCCCCCCAACGGCGGGGTCCGCGAAGAACGCCTCCAGGTTCCTCCCCGTGAGCGCGCTCGCCTCCCCGCAGCCGAACATCGCGGCAAAACTCCGGTTGGCGTACATGACCGCCCCGGTGGGATCGGCGATGAGGATGCCGTTCGTCGAGGATTCGAGAGCGCTCTCCTTGATCCTGAGCTCCCGCTCGGCGAGGAGCCGTTCGGTGATTTCCCGTGCAATAGCGACGACGTACTGCTCCCCGGTAAAGGTGACCGCCCGGACGGTGATCTCCATCGGGATCTCCGTCCCGTCCCGCGATACGAGCGGCGTGGTGCAGGTCTGCCGGGATCCGGAGACCAGATCCCTCCTCTTCCGGGCAAACTCGACAAACCGGGCCTTCTGCTGCGCCGAGACCAGATCGATGAACGACTTCTTGAGCAGTTCCTTCTTCGAGTAGCCGAGATACGCACTCACGGAGGCGTTGACGTCTGCAAGCATCCCGGTATCTGCGCGGATCAGGAATATCGCATCGTAGGTCTGGTCGATTAGCGCCCGGAATCGCTCCAGTTCCGCGAGCCGTTTCTGCAGCTCCGGGTAGTAACTCTTGTGCAGGGAGGTCTCCCCGAGGCCGATGATCTTCTCCCGGAGCGCATCGCGGTCGCCGGGAGTGTCAGAGTGCATCGTCATAGATCTGCTCGATCTCCTCGCAGGTGAGGTTGCGGGGGTTCGTTACCATACAGGGATCGGTGTACGCAGCCGCCGCGAGGGCGGGGATCGCGTCCTCCCGGACGCCTGACGTGGCGAGGGTCTCCGTGATGCCAAGCGTTCTCCGAAACGCCGCCACCCTCTCCGCCGGGGTTGTCTCTCCCCCACCGATGATCGCTCCAATCCGGTCATAGCGATCGGATGCCGCCTCGTAGTTGGCCGCCATTACGTGCTCGAGGAGCAGCGCATTGCACCGCCCGTGCGCAAGGTCGTAGGCCCCCCCGAGACAGTGCGCCATCGCGTGGACGGCCCCGAGACTCGCGTTCGAGAACGCAAGTCCGGCGTGAAGGCTGGCGAGGAGGGTCGAGAACCGCAGGTCCAGGTTCTCCGGCTCGGCGATAGCGGCAGGCAGTGCGCTCGTGAGGAGCCGTATCGCCTCCAGGGCATGCACGTCGGTCATCGGGGAACTGGCGTTCGAGACGTAGGCCTCGACCGCATGGCTGAGGGTGTCCATGCCGGTATCCACGGTCAGGTCTCGCGGCATCGTCGTCAGGGGTTCGGGATCGAGGAGTGAGATGTCGGGGACGATCATCTTGCTGACGATAGCGACCTTCCGCTTCCTTGTCTCGTCCGTGATGATGGCGAACTGGGAGACGTCGGCGGAACTTCCGGCGGTCGTCGGGATGCAGATGAGCGGCGGCGTGGGGACCGAGACCCGGTCAATGCCCTCGAACGTGAGGATATCCCGCCTGCTGGAGCCGGCTATACCGATACCCTTGGCGCAGTCCATCGGGCTTCCCCCACCGACGGTGACGATGCCGTCGCACTCCTCAGCGACGTATACCTCCGCACCAACCATCACCTGCCGCGAACGGGGGTTTGGCGAGATGGCGTCGAAGACAGTGAACGAGACCCCCGCTTCGGCCAGGCTATCCGCGACGGCCCCCGCCCAACCGGCGGCCCGGACGCCCCGGTCGGTGACGAGGAGCACCTGCTTCATCCCGAAGTTGCGGGCATACTGCCCTGCAAGCGCAAGCGCCCCCCGCCCGCAGATAAACTCGGGCGCCACGAATTTTCGCAGGTCAAGCTGGTTTCTCGGAGTCATGGTTAGACACGACGGCTATCTGGCAATCGACGAGAGAGTTTCAAGTTAATATTACAGAATCACTGCCATATATATTTTGATGAACGATGCGGCCTACAGATATACATTACGGTATTGCGGCCGGTCTTTTTTCTGCCGATCAGAGGATTTTGAACAAAATATGGCGGCAAGCGGGAAATGTTTCACACTGTCCCGTAATTTGCGGAAAAAAAGTGACCGGGATCACGCCACGGTCTCAAGGCTGATCCCGGACCCGCCCATACCATAGAGATCGATGTCGTAATCCGCCGTATCCGAAACGATCGCCGGGGACTGCCGGACACACCTGAAGAAGGCAGCGTCGTCGGGCAGGGCCGGGTCCATCGGGGCGTCGATGTTCTTCTGGATGACGAGGCGTGCGGAGTCGAGGTTTGCCGCGTAGTAGTCCTTGAACGCGGTTCGCTTCTCTTCGGGGATGGCGACCCAGTCGGCCGCCTCGGCAACGGTCACGTCGTTCGGGACCCAGCCGTAGCCGGGGAGGTAGTACTCCGACCCGAAATAGGTTCCGGGCGTCTTGGCCATGATCATCTGGTAGCCGCCGAGGGTGCGGGGGATCCCGAGCGACCGGCAGAACGCGGCAAAGAGTGCGCTCTGGGTGCCGCTTCTCGCCCGTTGTGGCGGTGCATTCCGTTGCAGCGATGAGGAGCGGGACGGATACAACCAGGAGGGCGGTGAGCGCAGGGTATCGCATAGCGTAGGAAAGGTGCCAGATTGGGTAAAAATATTTCTCATTCAGCGGAAGCGTTTCTGCTGAATACAGATGATTTCCGTCGTTCACGGTGCGGTGACGAAGGGGGAGGGAACCGCAGAGCCGTACTCTCTTCAGAGGGTCTGATCTACCCCTCCGAAGACGCCCGATCGAATAGTGCGGCCGCAAATTTTCTGAAAATCCCGTATATCTCAGGATTTTTCCGATACAATAGAGAAATATATATATTATAGAAGAATATCTACACATTGGAAACGGAGACTTATATGCAGAGCGTTTTACGTAATCTTCTGATTCTCTCCCTTGTTGCCTGCTGTCTCGTCGTCCTGCCCGCGAGCGCTCAGCCGCCCATAGGCGGGGACAACGGATGGTATGCGGTCAACTGTAACGTGAATGGAGCCGACGTCTACTTCGACGACGAATACAAGGGCACGATCGAGAACGGCGTGTTCTACGTCCCGGTCTACACCACCGGGACCCCCTACCAGACGTTCCGCGTCGAGAAGGACGGTTATACGACCCACTACGGGGACGTAACCTCGGTTCCGGGTAAAGGAGAGACGTTCGATCTCTACGCGACCTTGAACCCGGTCCAGCCCCCTGCACCGATCGGCGGCGACATCGGCTGGTACGCCGTCCACGTCAACGTCGACGGCGCAACCGTCCAGTTCGACAACGAGGTCAAGGGCGTCACCAGCCAGGGCGTCCTCACCGTGCAGGTCTACACGACCGGAACGCCGTACAAGACCTACACCGTGACGAAGGAAGGGTATCTCCCCTACACGGCCGCCATCGACCAGTACCCCGGCAAGGGTGAGACGGTCGACCTCTACGTGGACCTGAGTTCCGCACCCCCCACCCAGAAGGCGCCCCTCGCTCCGGCTCTCGCCGGCTGCGCCCTGCTGCTCGCCGGGCTGCTGCTGGTTAGCGGGAGAAAGAACTAACTTTTACTCTTTTTAACTCCGGTCCTTCGTCCTCTCGTCGTTACCCCGCCCGAACAGACAGCAAGTTCTTTCCCCTTCAGAGGAGGACAGGTGCTCATGAACAGACGGAGCCGGCCTTCGGTCTCCCGACGGGCAGTGCGGATGGATTCATGAAGCATTATCGGTTCAAGAAGATCGATGCTTTTGCATCGGGAGGATCGTCGGGGAACCCTGCGGGGTACGTATCCCTCCTCCCGGACGACGAGATCAGCGACGAGGATATGCAGCGGATCGGCCGTGAACTGAAGGGTTTTGTCTCGGAGACCGGTTTCCTTCGCGAGGGGACGCCGGGTGAGTGCGATCTTGCGATACGCTACTTCTCCTGCGAGCGGGAGGTCGAGTTCTGCGGGCATGCGACGATCGCGATCATGGACGACGTGGTGCGTAGCGACGACCGGTTCAGGGACCGGGAGAGCCTGCTCCTCAAGACGAACAAGGGCGTCGTCACCGTCTGGAACCGGACCCGTGAAGACGGCATGGTGTATATCCGGGCCCCCGAGCCGGAGTTCTCCGATGCACGCCCGGGTGCTGCAGAGACCGCCGCCGCCCTCGGTCTCGACTTCCGGGATATCGATCCCGCGATACCCATCGGCGTTGTGAACGCCGGTCTCGATACCCTGCTCGTTCCCCTCGTCTCGCTCGATGCCTGCATCCGGTGCTCTCCCGACTACATGACGCTGCGCACGTTCGCCCTCGCTCACTTTGTCGACGTGGTCGTGATATACACCCGCGAGACGGAATTTCCAGGGCACGACCTGCATACCCGGGTCTTCGCTCCGACGTTCGGGTACCTGGAAGACCCGGCGACCGGCTCGGGGAACGCCGCCCTTGGAAACTTCCTCGTCCGGCAGAACCTCTGGACCGGCCGGTCGCTCGTCATCGAGCAGGGGCCTGACCGGGAGAACCCGAACATCGTCCGCCTGCTCCGCCCCGACGACGGGGGGCTCATGTTCGGCGGGGGAGGCCAGGTGCGGATCGACGGGAGTTACGTCCTCAGTGGAGGAGTTCGCCCCGGGCAACGGGAATGACCCTGCCACCGACCCGCACCGCGATGGAATCCCCGTGCCGCTCCGCCCTGCAACGGATCAGGGACGGGCGGCCTATCTCGCAACCCTGCTCCACGCGGATATCGAGCGAGTCGCCGGGGAAGTAGCCGTGCCGGAGGAGGTAGCCGGCAAGGCACCCGTTCGCGCTGCCGGTCGCCGGGTCCTCCGGGACGCCGAAGTTGTCGGCAAACATCCGGGCGTTGAACGTGTTCTCCGGCCGGTAGGGCTCCGGGCAGAAGATGAAGACGGCTTTTGCCGCCGTCGTGCGGATGAGACTCTCGTAGGCGTCGCGGTCGATCGCCGCCCGGCGCACGACGTCCCGGCTCGTTAACGGGACGATGATGAACGGGAGGCCGGTAGAGACCTCCTCGACCGGGAAGCGGGGATCGATCGTGGTTTCCGGGAGAGAGAGGACGCCCGCGAGGGTATCCGGAGAGAACTCCCCGGTGAAGACCGGCGGGTTCTGCCGCATCCAGGCGACATCATCGGGGGCAAACGAGACCGGGATCTGCCCTGCCGCGAGGTTCAGCCGGACCTCGGGGACGGGTCTTTTCAGGAGTTCCTCCCGGATCACATGGGCCGTGCCGAGCGCCGGGTGCCCGGCGAAGGGAACCTCATGCTCCGGCGTGAAGATACGGACGTCGAAGGCACGGTCTTCTCCCTCGCCTGAGCGGACGAACGCGGTCTCGGAGAGGTGCATCTCCCGGGCAATCGCCTGCATGGCCGCATCGGAGAGGTCTCCCGCGTCCAGCACCACGGCGAGCGGGTTCCCGGCATACCTCCGCTCCGCGAAGAGATCGACGATGTAGTAACTGCTGCCTATCTGCAGATCGTCCGTTCTGCCGGAGGATAACGCTTGCGTCTCCGGGGATCGCCGGATCTAAAAAAGGGCGGAGTCGCCGTCAGGCGGCCCCGGCCGACTCCTCCGCGACCACCTCGTGGCGGTCGAGCACCAACCCGACCGCCAGTGCGGCTATCGAGAGGGGGAGAGCGACGACGAGCGGGTCCACGGCCTGCCACGGCATCGGAAGGATCGCCGGTACACCGAAGAGGAGGTTCGAGAGTCCGAGCAGCTCCGACTCCTTGACGTGGACGAAGGCCGTCCATATGAACCAGGCGGCCGCTCCGGCGACCAGGCTCAACTTCGCCGCGAGGAGCGACGGCCGGCTGCTGTAGACGGCGTGAGCGTAGGCCGGCAGGAACGCCGAGGCGCAGAGACCCATGAACATCGCCGTCGCCCGCGCGATGATGCTGCCGGGCATGACGAAGGCCAAGATGACGCTCGCGACGATCATGACGACAGTCGCGACCTGGATCCTCTTCATCGACGCCCTCCCCGAACCGGCGCTCCGCACCATATCGAACCCGAGCGACGTGCCCATGGCATGGAGGAGGGAACTGAGCGTGGACATCGCGGCGGCGAGGAGCGTCAGCATGAAGATGACGATGAAGATCTCCGGCATCGACGCGTTGATGAAGTTCGGCATGATCGTGTCAATGTTGCCGCCGGTAGCCGCAGCAAGGGCGATCACGCCGTCTGTCTGGTAGAAGTAGACGTTCGTGAGCGCCCCGACCGTGAAGGCGACCCCGGTCATCATCAGGATGAACGGCCCCCCGACCAGGACCGCCCGGTTCAGCGACCGGTCGTCTTTGACGGTCATGAACCGGACGACGAGCTGGGGCTGAGCCAGCACCCCGATCCCGACCCCGAGGACGAGCGTCGTCACCAGCGTGAGCCAGATCGACGACCCGAGCGCCGGCATGGACGCCCACCCGGTCATCCCCCCGGCGGCGAGTGTCTCCGGGACGAGGTCCGACATCGCGACAAGGGCGGTGTGCGCCTCGACGACCCCCCCGAGCTGGACGTAGGTGAACGCGAGGAGGATGGTCATCCCGACGAGCATGATCCCGCCCTGCAGGGCGTCCGTGTACATGACGGCGATCAGCCCGCCCAGCACCACGTAGAGGGTGACGACCGCAGCGAACGCGATGAGCGCGGTGGTATAGGGGATCTGGAGCGTGCTCGTGATGAACTGGGCGCCGCCGATCAGGATCGCCGCCGTGTAGAGCGGCATGCTGACGATGATGACGAGTCCTGCGGCATACCGCATGAACGGCGACCCGTAGCACTTCCCCATCAGGTCGGGGAAGGTGACGGCCTGAAGTCTGCTCCCGATGCTGCGCGTCTTCTTCCCGAAGACGACGAACGCGATGAAGATGCCGAGCCCGATGTTGAGGACGGTCAGCCAGATCATCCCCATGCCGAGCTGCGCCGCAACCCCGCCGAACCCGACGATGGCGGAGGTGCTGATGAAGGTCGCGCCGTAGGAGAGGGCAAGGACGACGGGGTTGACCTTCCTGCCGGCGACCATGTAGTCGTCGTCCCCTTTCGTCTGCCGGTAACCGAGGTAGCCGAGGGCGATGGTGGCGACGAGGTAGACCAGCGTTATCGCGACGAAGATGCCTGTATCAACTGCCATCCTGCTCTCCTTCTGCGCCTTTATTCCAGTTCAAAAGACCATACACTAAGCATGCGAGCGTGAAGCCGAGCGCAAGCAGATATCCAACCCAGATCGCGGGATCAGGAATGCCGAACATGAGAGACCACCTGACGGTAACGGAAAAGACCGTTACATTACACGGGAACTCAGCAAAAGGGCCGGTTCCCTAACTAAAGAAGAATGCGTTCTGCGCAAACGTGCACCGCACGTCCGGACAGGTCTGCACTGGCGTGCAACAGGACTCTACATGGTTGCCAATCATCGAGTACCTAAACACCTTCTCGATCTATTGTATTTAAATCATACGATTTTCTGCCCTCTCAACCGGCGAAAGACCGCATCGTTGCGGGATTCCGCCAATCCAGGAGCCCCGATGCACCACCGGCTGCCGCAGAGGCGGCGGGTTCCGGTCGCGGCCATCCAGAACGGTGATATGGGCGGACGGCGTACCGGATGTTGTTTCGGAGCGGGCTGAACCATGGACGGCACGGCGGAGATCGTTTCAGCGGCACTGGGCCTCTCGTTCGAACTCCTGGTTCGGACGGTGCCGATCGTCGTCGCCGGCGTCCTGATCGCCGAAGTCCTGATCGCCCTCAAGATCACCGACAGGATAGCGAGCGTCGCCTACCCGGTCACGACGTTCTCCCACCTCCCCCGCGAGTGCGGGGCGAGTTTCCTCCTGGCGTTCGTCTCGCCGCAGGCGGCCGACGCGATGCTCGTCGACTACCACCACAAAGGGATGATCGGGAGGAATGAACTCGTCGTCGCAGCGCTCATCAACTCTTTCCCGTCCGTCGTGATGCACTGGCGCTACCTCATCCCGGTCTACGTGCCGCTGCTCGGGGTCTTCGGCCTGGTCTACTTCGCGATCCTGATGGGGATCGGGTTCCTCAAGACCGGGATCGTCATGGCGGCCGGGAGGATGCTCCTCCCTCCGCCGCCCGCGTCCAGGCCGCCGGAGAAGTCTTCCGGGCCGACCCTCTCCCTGAGAGAGGGACTGCGGGCCTCGCTCGGACCGGCCGCGAGAACCCTCCGCCGCATCCTCGGGATCATGATCCCGACGCTCGTCATCGTGGCGTTCCTGGTCGAGGCGGGCGTCTTCGACGCCGTCGCGGCGTACCTGGAGGGCGCGAGCCGCCTCTTTCCCATCCCGCCCGAGGGGCTCGCGATCATCGCCGCGAAGTTTGGATCGTACATCGCCGCGGCAAGCGTTGCGTCCGCACTCCTCGCCGCGGGCGATATGACGGGGAAGGAGATCGTCATCACGCTCCTCGTGGCGAACCTGCTCACCAGCGTCGTCACCTACCTTCGATGGCTCGGGTCGTTCTACATCGCGATCTTCGGGCCGAGGCGGGGCACCGAGATCATGCTCCTCTCGGTCGCGCTCCAGGACGGCCTCCTCCTGGTGGCGATCTTCCTGCTGGCATGGTTCTGGTAAGAGGGAGAGCACGGCCCCGGATGGGAGCCTCCGCCCGCACCCGGAGAGTATCCCGGTTTTGCCATCCTCGTCGTTGTTTTCACCCGCGACGGGATGCTCCAGTCGGGGATGGAGGAAGAGATGCTCGAACCCATGGAGCGCCTTTCCGGACTCCTGCAGTCGCTGAAACAGGCTGCGCCGGCGCGATAAGTGCAGGGCGGGAGTGAACCTGCGGCAACCTCGCCGGGGGTATTCGCCGATGGGTTAATTACCGCCGGACCGTCATAGGGGCCTTCCGAGGTGAAGATACCATGGAAAAAGCAGAACAGATCCGGTCGGAAATCCTCGTCGAGCGCGTCTTTGACGCTCCGCGCGAACTCGTCTGGAAGGCATGGACAGAGCCTGAGTATCTCAAACGCTGGTGGGGGCCGAAGGGCTTCACCGCGCCGGTCATCAAGATCGATCTCCGCGTAGGGGGGAGGTACCTGTACGGCATGCGGTCGCCCGAGGGCCAGGACTTCTGGAGCACCGGGGAATTCCGCGAGATCGTTCCGATGGAACGGATCGTCGCCACCGACTCGTTTGCGGACGCAGACGGCAACGTCGTCCCGGCATCGGATTACGGGATGACCGGGGACTGGCCGCTGGAACTGGTCTCGACGGTGACGTTCAACGAGGTCGAAGGCAGGACAACGCTGACCATACAGGAGCCCGGCATCCCGGCGGGCGAGAACCGCGAGATGGCCGAGGCCGGGTGGAACGAGTCCTTCGACAAACTCGCCGACCTCCTGAAGGAACTCTCAAGGGGAGAGACCGGCGCCTGAAGACCCGGCATGGTTGACCTCCCGATCGTTCTCGTCCTCCTCGGTATCGCCGTCGCGGGGGTGGCGGTCACGGTCGCTGTGGTGGCGATCTCGGGGCCGGCAACTCTCACCTGCCGCCCGGGGCGCTCCTGCGGAATCCCGCTAAGGCACCGACGGTGAAAAGACCCTGTCGAATATCTTCACCTCTTCACCGTAAGATACCGCATCTGTCCTGGCCGCCACTCCCGGGCTCGCGTATTCCCCGGTGGTGCTTGCCATGATCAGGGCGGAACGATCCGGTGGACGCTGCCCGTCTTCCCGGTCGGCCCCCGGCTCTTCGAGGTCAGGGCGTAGAGTTCATGCTCCGCGTCCTCCCCGAACGCGAGGAGGTATGCCCCCACCGTCCCGCTCCCGGTCACCTCGACCTCGGTGAACTCCCAGAGCCCTCGGGGGTTCTCCGTCGCGGCGAAGATGATCCCGTCGCCGTCGGCCCCTGCCCGGTTCCACTCGCCGAAGATGTAGCGGCCGACGAGTCCCGGGAGCGCGCTCCCCCGGTAGACGTAGCCGCCGATGACGACCTGTCCGATGCCGCCGGGCTGGCCGGCGTTCGGGTACTCGATGATCGCATCGACCAGGGGCTCGCCCCGCCGGCCGGTTCGGGGCACCTCCTGCGGCGACTCGCGGGGATTTTCGGGGTCGAAGGCGTGATTGCCTTCCCGGAGGTTCCAGCCGTGGTTGCCGCCTGGAACAATGACCTTCACCGACTCCCAGAGGTCCTGCCCGGCGTCGGCGGCGAAGAGCCGGTGCTCCCCTCCGGCGTCGAACGTCATCCTCCACGGGTTGCGCAGGCCATAGGCGTAGATCTCGTCCCGGCCCACTCTCCCGACGAAGGGGTTGTCCTCTGGAACCCCGTAGGGTTCGGGGCCGTCGACGTCGATCCGGAGGATCTTCCCGAGCAGCGTGGTGATATCCTGCCCGTTTCCTCCCGGCGGGTGGCCTCTCCCGACGTCGCGGGCGCCGCCGCCGTCGCCGAGCGGGATGTAGAGGTAGCCATCGGGTCCGAAGGCGATCGAGCCGCCGTTGTGGTTCGACTGCGGCTCTTCGATCTCCAGGACCACCCGCTCGGAATCGGGATCCGCCCGGTCGGGGGTGGAGACGGTGAACTCCGATACCCGGCTGGTGTGGTCCCAGCCCTCCGGCGCACCGGCCCGGAGCAGGGCGCTGTAGTAGACGAAGAACCTGCCGTTCTCCACGAACTGTGGGTGAAACGCAAGACCGAGCAGCCCCCGCTCGTCGTAGCCGGTGCGGAGGTCGACGACCCGGTCGGCGATATCGAGGAACGGCTCATCGGCGTCGATGATCCGGATGACGCCCGGAAGGTCCGCAACGAAGAGCCGCCCGGTCCCGTCATCGGGAGACGTGAGCGCGACAGGCATGGTGAATCCGGCGGCGACCGCCTCAAGGCCCACTCGTTCCGGAGCGATCGCTCCGGGGATATTCTGATCGATGATCCCACCTCAAGGGTGATGGATCGAGCGGCAGCACTTAAAAGTACCCGAATCCGGGGCAAAAAGAGAATATCAGAAGTATGTCCCGCCCTTCTCGAAGGCTTCCCGCCGCTCGCGTGCCATCTGCGATAGCCGCTCTTCCACCTCCGGGGTGCCGAGGACATACCCCTTCCAGAGATCGGTGTAGGGCTCCTCGGGCACGACGATGATCCCTTTGTGCTCTGCGACCCTATCAAGGATGAGCGCCGCCGCTTTACGGCCGGATACGCGTCGTCGGGGATCCGCAGTTCGCCGCGGGCCTGCCCGTCGATGCCCTTGTTGAAGATCGGGGTCGCTATGTTCGCCGGGCAGATCGTCGAGAAATAGAGCCCTTTATCCGCATACTCATATCTCAGGCACTCGGTGAGGCCGGTGACGCCGTACTTCGTCAGGGAGTAGAGCGCCTGGAACGGGGGAGGGACGATGCCCGCTATCGATCTGGTGTTCACGACATGCCCCGATCCCTGTTTGAGCATGATCGGGACGGCGGCATGGACGCCGTAGACGACGCTCCAGATGTTGGTATTGATGATCGCCTTCCAGTCGTCGAGAGTGGCCATCTCGAACGGGATGGTTCCCCCGACGCCGGCGTTGTTGAAGAGGAGATCCAGCCTGCCGGCCTCTGCCGCCGTTCCCCCGATCAAGTCGGGGACCGCTCCCCCTCTCCCATCCGCGCCCTCATCTCCTTCGCCCGGCCGATGAGGTACTCCAGTTCCACGAGTTCGCCGGCAGTCCCGCAGGCGCCCCTGTTGCACGCCTCGTCGTGCAGCCTCCAGCACTCCTGCTCGATGCGGTTGAGGTCGTCCATGGTATGAAGGTGGTACCGGGCGAGGATGTCAGCGTGTTCGCGGACGAACGCGGCGATCTCCGCGAGGAGGGCCATCCTGTCCCTTTTCGGCGCCGGCGACCCCATGTCGCACCGGTCCGCCCTGGAAGTTGTGCGGTCCATGATACGTCCTTGCCGCCGGAAGAGTTATCCTTTCCGGAACGGGCGAGCAAAAAAAAGGTTGTGCGGCCGGGACGGGGGGTGCGTTCATCCCGGCAGTTCGCTTCTTCTACGAACTGTGAACGAACCCCACATCGACGCCGACGAGCCCGACGACGGCGCCGGACGCGTCCCTGACCGGGGCATACCCGGAGAGAAGGGTGGTGGTCTCGTTGCCCCATTCGTCGAAGTAGAACCCGGGCTCAGCTGTGGGTCCCTCAAACCCGGCGAGGAACGCGACGTCCTCTTCCATGGGCACGTAGACATAGCCTATCTCGGGCGCGTAGCCGTTGCCGTAGTCTGCGTCAACGACATACTCGGTGGCGTTCTCGGTCTTGCGCATGGTGTAGACGTAGATAACCCCGGGGTTGGCATCGCGGAAGGCGTTGAGTTCATCGCGGATGGCGGTGAACGCCGGGGTCTTCTCATCGCCGGGCTTGAGCGCCGCCATAGCGTCGCCGTCGATCTCGCTGGCAACCTCCACCGCGAGGGCTTTCAGCCGCTCCCCGGTGACCGGGATCCATGCCTCGATGGCTGTCATCCCGACGCTGGCGCCGGCGGCGTTCTTCACGGGCGCATACCCGCAGACGAAGCTGTAGATCTCGGCTGTGGGCTCCTCAAAGCCAGCAAGGAGGACAGCGTCGAGGTCCGTCAGGTCGTAGCCGTCGCCCAGCACGAGGGCGCTGTCATCGCTGCCGTAATCTGCATCCACGACGTACTCGGTGGCGTTCTCGGTCTTGCGCATCGTGTAGATGTAGAAGATCTCAGGGTTCGCGGTCCGGAAGGCCGCGAGCTGGTCGCGGATGGCGGTGAATGCCGGGGTCTTCTCGTCGCCGGGCTTGAGCGCGGCAAACGCGTCGCCGTCGATCTGCCCTGCAATCTCCACCGCAAGGGCTTCGAGCTGCTCCTGCCCGATCGGGCCGTCCGGCACGAGGCAGACCAGCCCGACGCTGGCGCCGGCGGCGTTCCTCACCGGGGCATACCCGTAGACGATGGAGAAAACATCAGCAAAAGGTTCCTCAAAGCCGGTGGGATACGGGTTTCCGGGTTTCACAGCGCGGTACCCGCCGCCGATCGCGTATGCACCAGAGCTGCCGTAGTCTGCATCAACGATGTACTCGGTGCCGTTTTCCACCTTGCGCATCGTAGAGATATAGACAATATCGGGGTTTTCTGACCGGAACGCATTGAGCCGGTCGTGGATGGCGATGTACGCCGACGTGTTCTCGTCTCCGGGCTTGAGCGCGGCAAGCGCATCGCCGTCGATCTGCCCTGCAATCTCCGCCGCGAAGGCTTTCGCCTCGTCCAGCGTGAGCACCTTCTGCCCCGGCACGGTCGTGTCGGGGGCGGGGGTCGGTTCGGTCTCGCCGGGGGCAAATGCTATCATGACCCCTGCGGCAACGACGATCACCGCAACAATCGCGACGATCAGGATATTCTTGACGTCCATTCCAGATACTCCTCTTTCTGCATTTTATTGCAGAAGAGGATACTTAAACGCTCGTAAATCTCCCCGGCGATCTGTGGCGTTACGGAGGATTTCGCCGTCACCCTCGCCCGGCTCTCGATATCGACGCGAGCCAGGCATGGTGCCCTTCGGGCTGGATGGCGTTCTCGAAGATCGCCGGCCTGATGTAATTGATCTGCCACCCGTCGCGGAAGGTCTCCCGTATCTCCCGCTCTCTGATCCGCCTCGGGAGCGGGTAGTCGCCGGGGTTCTGGTCGCTGAAACAGAGCATGAGATATTTCCCGCCGGGCGCAAGAACGGCAGCGAGGCTCTTTATGAAGACCGGCCGGTCTTCGTCGGAGAGGACATGGAAGAAGCCGGAGTCGATGACGGTGTCGAACGTCCGGTCGAGACCGGCGAGGTCCAGCGCGTTCCAGACGAGGAACGGCGCCGGGAGCCCCCGCGCCGCGGCCTTCTCTTCAGCCTTCCGGATCGCAAGGGCGACGGTATCGACCCCGAGCGCCTCGTGGCCTTCCCCGGCAAAGAAGAGGACGTGCTCCCCGGTTCCGCACCCCACGTCCAGGACGGAGCCGGTAACCTCCCCGGCCCGGGCGAGGGCGACGAACGCCTTCTGCGGCCGGCCGAGGTCCCAGGGCGGCGTGCCCCGGTAGACTGAATCGAAGATGCTCATGCTCATACTGGACACGGAAGCGACTTAACCGGATCCGTGCCTCATTCCTCCTCTTCCCCGGGAAGCGCCGGGCACCCGGTGACGCAGAGGCTGCACCGGATCGTTGCCGTCCTGGCGACGAACGGCGCAAGCGGGGCCAGACTCCCGATCAGGAACCGCCGCCGGAGCAGCCATTTCACGGCCGGGACGACCGGGGGCAAAACCCATGCACGCACCGTCCGGCACCGGAACGCATCGAGACCGTCCGGGCCGATCGCCCCTTCCGGGCATGCACGGCGACAGGCCCCGCACCCGGTGCAGAGCGGCGCAACCTCGCCGCCGGCCCCGTCTTCTCGTTCGAACTCCGGGGCACCGGGGCCGGTCACGACGCCGGAGAGCAGCAGCCGCGGGCCGAAACGGCGATTGAGGAGGAGGGTGTTCATGCCGATCTCCCCGAGCCCCGCGGCCGCCGCGACCTGTTTCAAGCGAACGACGCCCTGCACCCTCCCGTCGACGACCCGCACGGGCAGGTAGAGCGGGACGGGGCGAGCCGGGATATCCACCGCACCCAGGAGCCCGGCGAGCCGCCGGGCGGTGCCGTCCAGGCTCCCGGCGATCCGGAGCATCTCCCGGGTCTTCTCTCCCGGCGGCATCCGGTACACCGGGGTAGGAACCTCTTTTCCGAAGACGATCACAAATTGGGCGGCCGGGAAGAACTGCAGCACTGATACCCTCTCCGCATCAGGGAGATCCTCAAGCCCGACCCGGGCAAAGGCGTCGATGCCCTCATCCCCGAAGAACTTCGCACAGTCCATCCCGGCACTTCCTGGAGAGTATGCGCGTGAATGCCTCATCAGGATATTGGTGGAGGGTGCCTGCCACACTCCGGGCGCCCGGTCCGGCGAACCGCGCCGGCCGTTTAATCATTTCACCCGAGAGAGACGGGGATCCGTCGATAAACGGCGTGAAAATTACGCAAATCCGGAACGGAGCGAGAATAATGCGCCGTTCGGGAAATAACTATAAATAGCACCAGGGAGCATAACTAAGCGAAGACGAACGCCGGTGATAAACCTGAGATGTAACCCAGATCGCACCCCTACTGTTGTCGAATTGAAATTGGAAGGCATTTCCAGCACGCATCCGCCCACCGGCGCTCCGCAGGTCCTCGACCCGGCACCGTGCTACCCGGCTTGCAGGCCGTGAGCCTCTACGGATCTCCACAGCAAAGCCTTTGCGAGGTCAACCATACCCATGATACCAGAAATCACAGAGCATACCAACCGTACTTACGATGAGGACAGATCCCTCCTCACACTCCAGAGCATCGCTGCCAAAGACTCCCGAACCACCGGAATCCTGAGGAGAAGCCTTCTCAGGCCGCCTGCAGTGCAGCCGCCCTCCGGGGCCGAAGCCCCCCTCGTGGTTCGCGAACTCTTCCCCCACGAATTCCCGCACGTCGAAGAAGAGGTGTGGAGCCACCACCGCGACCGGAGAGTGCATCCGGCTAGCGACAGGATCTTCGGAGCGCTGAGCGGCGGATGCCTCCTCGGCGCCGTCCGGTGCCGGAGACACCCCGACGGCTGCGAGGTCGACCGGCTCTCCGTCCTTCCGGAATACCGTGGTCGGGGAATCGACCGGCAGTTGATGGATCTTCTCGTCCGCGAATGCGGCGACCGGGATCCCCTGTACCTGCATTGCCCCACCGGGCTCATCGCCTTCTACGCGTCCTTCGGCTTCTCCCCCATCGCCGGGCGGGAACTCCCGACGGCGATCCGTGAGCGGTTCATCTTCCATACCGGGGAGATGGGAGAACTCGGGGTCACGCCCATGCGGCGAGAGGCAGTCGCACAGGCCGGAGACGGTCAGCGGATGCGATCAGAGTGATCCTCTCCCTCCTGGCTGCCGGCTTCTCCCTGCTCCTCCTCGGCACGATCCTCCCCCTCCTCATCCGGCGGGAGGACGCGCCGGTTCGCACCGCCTCGCTCACCGCGACCCTTCTCGGGTCGGCCTTACTCACAGCGGCCGCCCTCCCGGTGCTCTTCCACGCCACGACCGTCTCCGCGACGCTCTGGCAGATGCTCCCCGGGATCGACTTCACCGTCGTGCTCGACCGGCTCTCGGCCCTCTTCCTCCTCATCCTGGGCGTCGTCGGGATCGCCGATGCGGTATACTCCTTCGGGTACGTGGAGCACTGCAACCGTCCGACCCGCAGGAACCTCCTCGTCTCCCAGATGAACCTCTTCATCCTCTCGATGGGGATGGTGATCCTGGCCGGAACCACGGTTCAGTTCCTCGTCTTCTGGGAGATGATGGCGATTGCGTCGCTCTTCCTCGTCCTGTACGACGTTGAAGACGAAGGCGTCGGGCGGGCGGGCCTCTTCTACGCGGTGATGTCCCAGCTCTCCACGGTCTTCCTCTTCATCGGGTTCATCCTTCTCTACGGCGAGACAGGCACGTTCGCCCTCGTCCCGGCCGCGCCGGTCGCCTCCCCCGCGGCCATCGCGGCGTTCCTCTGCCTCTTTATCGGGTTCTCGGTCAAGGCGGGCATCGTCCCGTTCCACAAGTGGCTTCCGTACGCCCACCCGGCCAGCCCCTCGAACATCTCCGCCCTGATGTCGGGCGTGATGTTGAAGGTTGCCGTCTACGGCCTTGTGCGCTCAGTCCTCGACATATTCACGCTCGATTTCGTCATAGGCGCCGTCATCCTCCTTTTCGGCACCGCGAGCGCAATCCTCGGGATCATCTACGCCTATAAAGAGACCGACATCAAATGTCTCCTCGCCAACCACAGCATCGAAAACATCGGGATCATCTTCAGCGGGATCGGTCTTGCCGTGATCTTCACCGACCTCGGGATGCCGGCGCTCGCGACGCTCAGCCTCCTTGCAGCCCTCTTCCACTCCTTCAACCACGCCCTCTTCAAGAGCCTCCTCTTCATGACGGCAGGATCGGTCGTCGCCGCCACCCACACCCGGAACGTAGAGGAGATGGGCGGGCTCGTCCACCGGATGCCGCTCACCGCAGGCCTCTTCTGCACCGGGGCCGTCGCCATCGCCGCGTTCCCGCCGCTGAACGGGTTCGTCAGCGAACTGATGCTCTTTGAGTCGTTCTTCTTCGGCCTCCAGGCCGTCGACCCGCTCACGAAGGTCCTCCTCATCTCCACCCTCTCGCTCCTCTCCCTGACGGGAGCCCTGACGGCGGCCTGTTTCGTCAAGGTCTTCGGGATCGCCTTCCTCGCACATCCCCGGTCGGCCAGCGCCGCGGAGGCAGAGGAACCGTGCAGGCCGATGCTCCTCGGCCCCGCGATCCTGGCCGGTCTCTGCGTCGTCGCGGGTGTCGGCTCGTTCCAGATCTTCTCCGCCCTCGGCTACGACCTCCCCCTGCCCGACATGCTCGTCGTCGGCACGCTGATGGCAGCCACACTCGCCGTTACCTTCCTCCTGGCGACGAGGAACGCCCCAAACACCCGGATCGCGGAGACCTGGGGGTGCGGCATCCTCTCCCAGAACAGCCGGATGGAGTATACCGAGACAGGGTATGCAGAACCCGTGGTCACCATATTCTCCTCGATATACCGGAAAGAGAAGAAGATCGAGAAGACATGGCTCGACCCCGACCGGGCGATCGTGGCGGGAGCCCGGATCGAGATCTCGCTCATCAAGTTCTTCGAGGAGTACCTCTACCTCCCGATCGCCCGTGGAGCCCTCGTCGTCTCCTCACAGGTCCGGAGGTTCCACGCAGGAACCCTGGACACCTACATGCTCTACACCTTCATCATCATCGTCGTCCTGGTGCTCGGGCTGGGGTGGTTCATATGAGCGTCTCCTTCGTCGTCTTTGCAGTCTTGAACATCGGGTTCGTCCTCCTGGTCTCGCCGCTCTTCATGAGCCTGATCAAGATAGTGAAGGCCCGGGCACAGGGGCGGCGCGGACCGCGCCTCCTGCAGACCTACTACAACCTCGCCAAACTCGCGAGGAAGGAGACGATCTACTCTCCGGTCTCCTCGTGGGTGATGCGGGCCACCCCCTACGTCTGCCTGAGCATGGCCGTCGTCGCGGCGCTCTTCGTGCCCCTGGCCTACATCCCCGAACCGGTGGCCGGGTTCGGAAACGTCATCCTCTTCCTCTACCTGCTCGGACTGGCCCGGTTCTTCACGGCGCTCTCGGGCCTCGATGCCGGGAGCACCTTCGGGGGAATGAGTTCCTCACGGGACATGAGCCTTGCAGCCGTCATCGAACCGACCTCCATCGTCGTCATGGCGGCGCTCGCCGTCGTGGCCCGGTCGCTGAACTTTTTAGAGATCGCGCGCGACTCCGCGGGAATGCTCTTCCCGGCGTCCGCGACGATGATCCTCATCGGCATCTCGCTCTTCATCATCCTGATCGTCGAGACCGGCCGGATCCCGGTTGACAACCCCGAGACCCATCTCGAACTGACGATGGTGCACGAAGGCATGGTCCTCGAACAGTCGGGAAGAAACCTGGCGATGATGGAGTACGCCGGCGCCATCAAGCAGACGCTCCTCATCGCCATCCTGGTCTCGGTGCTGATGCCCTTCGGGCTCGTGACCGAACTCTCGGTGCCGGGCATCCTCTTTGCCCTGGCGCTCTTCGTGGTGAAAGGATCGCTCGTCTCGGTGATCGTCGGCCTCTTCGAGTCGTCGATGGCGAAGATGCGGTTCTTCGCCCTCCCGAACCTCTTCATCATCGCCTACTTCTTCTCGGTACTCACGGTCTTCATCGAGGTGTTTGCATGATCGAAGCCCCTTTCATCGACGGCATCGTCCGGTTCATCTTCGTCGCGATCGTCATCACGGCCGTCTTCCTGCTCTCGGCCCGGTCGCTCCCCTTCCTGCTCCACACCTACCGGCTGCAGTCGCTCCTGCTCGCAGCACTCGCGGTGGCCATCTTCTTCGCTGAAGGCCACACGGTTCTCCTCTGGATAGCCGCCCTCACGGTCGCGAGCAAGGTGCTCGTCATCCCCTACTTCATCGGGGAGATCCAGGAGCGGATCAGCATCCGCCGCGACCTCGGGTTCCGTTACCTGGCGCCTACGAGCTCGATAATGGTCTCTATCGCGCTGATCGTCGGCGTCTACCTCTCGCTTGGAAACATCCTCTCACCGGTTCACGCGGATGCCGAACCGATATTCTTCTTCGGCGCGGTCATCGGCATATCGCTGATGCTGATGGGGATGCTCGTCCTCTTCTCGAGGACAAAGGCGATCACCAAGGTGCTCGGCTACCTCTCGATGGAGAACGGCGTCCTCATCTTCGGCATCTGCGTCACCGAACTCCCGTTCATCATGGACGTCATGATCATGATCGACCTCATCATCCTGGTACTCCTGACAACAATCCTCACGGTCGGGATCGATTCGACCATTGAAGCATACGAAGAGAAGATACGGCAGTATTCGCTCTGGAACTCGCTCTGGAAGGCGCAGGAGGATGCTCCATGATCCTCCTCGCCTACCTCGCCATAGCGCTCGCCGCGATCGTCGGGTTCATGCTGATCCCGTCCCGCCGCGTCCTGCACATCCTCGCCACCGCCGAGAGCGCCGCGGCCCTCGCGGTAACGGGCGTCATCGCCATGACCGTGCCCCTGCCCGCGGCCGAACTCGGTCCGGGGACCGGGATCTTCTTTGCCGACCATCTCGGGGTGTTCCTCGCCGCCGTCTCCGGCATAATCTTCCTCTTCGCAAGCCTCTACGCGGGGGGATACACCGAGCGGCTGATGGAGACGGGTGAACTCAACCCGAACAACCTCAGGCTCTTCTACAGCGGCCTTGCGCTCCTCCAGGTCCTCATCACCCTGGCGTTCTTTGCGAACAACCTCGGGGTCTTCTGGATCCTCGCCGAACTGACGACGGTCTTCTCCGCCCTCCTCGTGGCGATACTGGCGGCACGGGAGAACATCGACGCCGCACTGAAGTACATCTTCATCGCCTCCGCCGCGATGCTCTTTGCGTTTGCCGGCGTCATATTCCTCTTCGAGGCGGCACGCAGCGCCCTCGGCGAAGGGACGCTTGCCTGGACGACGCTGATGGAGCACGCCTCCTCCCTGCCGCCGACCCTGCTCGTTGCCGCGTTCGTCTTCCTCTTCATCGGGTTCGCCGCGAAATCGGGGATCTTCCCGTTCCATACGTGGCTGCCTGAGGCACACTCCAAGGCGCCGTCGGCCGTGAGCGCCATCCTCTCGGGCGCTCTCTTGAACGTCGGGGTCTACGGGATCATCAGGGCTTTCGCTCTCGTCCACCAGACGCCGTTCGCGGAGAAGGTCTCCCTCCTCCTCATCGCGGCGGGTCTCCTCTCGGTCGGCATAGCGGCGTTTGCCATGCTCTACCAGACGAACCTCAAGAAACTGATCGCGTTCTCGAGCATCGAGAACATGGGTCTCCTCCTCATCGGGATCGGCGTCGCATCGCCCCTCGCGATCTTCTGGGTGATCGTCCACATGCTCGCGCACTCGCTCACGAAGGCGTCGCTCTTCCTCTCGGCAGGCGTCCTGCACCGGCAGTACCGGAGCCGCGACCCGGGGGCGGACGACCGGATCGTCGATGTCTTCGACCTGCAGCCGTCGGCGGCCTGGGGCGTGATCCTCGGCACCCTTGCCATCGCCGGGGTGCCGCCGTTCCCCATCTTCTTCACCAAGTTCTTCCTGCTCGTCCAGGTGGCGACGGTCTCCCCCTGGCTCCTCGCGGCGACGCTCTTGTTGATCCTGGTCGCGGTCGCGGGGATGGCGCGGTTCCTTATCCGCGAGTTCTCGGCCAGATCGACCGCGAGCGCCCCGAGACCGAGCAGGTACGCCGCTCCGTTCGGGATGCGCCTCTCGTTCGTTCTGCTCATCGTCATCATCGCGGTCCAGGGCCTCTGGTTCCCGGCAACGGAGGTCGCGGTGATAACGGCGATCGTCGCCGAACTCGGGTTCGGAGGTGTCTGACGTGACAGAAGGAGCAATGCTCGCCGAGGCCGGGGAACTCGCCCCCGGCGCCGTGGAAGTCCGGCCGGGAGAGGTCAGGGTCCGGGTCGCGGTCGGCGATATCGTCACATCCTGCCGCTCTGCCGCAGAACGGGGCTTCGAACTCGTCGATCTCACCTGCGTCGAGGGGTTCGACCGGGAGGGAGAGGCAAGCCTCCTCTACGGCATGGAGAAGGCGGGTATCCCGGGAACCCTCACGCTCTGGTGCACGCCTGACGGTGGATCGGCCCCGTCTGTCGACGGTATCTTCTCGTCGGCGTCGTGGTACGAGCGAAAGATCCGCGACCTCTTCGGGATCGATTTCCCGGACGCGTTCGACCAACGAAGGCTCGTCCTCCACGAGTGCTACCCGGAGGGGTTCCACCCGCTGAAGAAGTCGGTCAAGAACGAGCCGTTCCCGCCGTTGACCACTGTTCCGCCGGAAGATTACCAATTCATGCCGGTCGAGGGGAAGGGCGTCTACCAGATCCCGGTCGGGCCGGTGCACGCGGGGATCATCGAGCCGGGCCACTTCCGGTTCAGCGTGGTCGGGGAGACCGTCGTGAACCTCGAGGTGCGGATGTTCTACAAGCACCGGGGGATCGAGAAACTCGCCGAGGGGAAGAGGCCGGAGGAGTGCGTCGCCGTCGCGGAAGCGGTCAGCGGCGACGAGAGCGTCGCGAACGCCCTCGGGTTCGCGCTTGCAATCGAGCGGATCGCGGGCGTCGCCGTCCCGGAGCGTGCGGAGTATCTCAGGACGATCTACGCCGAACTCGAACGGATCCATGCCCATCTCGGGAGCATGGCCGGGATGCTCGTGGACGTCGCCTACCCCGTGGGGGCGAGCCGGTTCACGGTGCTCCGCGAAGAGATCTTCCGCCTCAACCGCGACCTGACGGGATCGCGGTTCATGCGGGGCGCCGTCAGAATCGGCGGGGTGGGCGCGGACCCCTCGGACGACCCGCTCCGGGCACTCTCCTACTTCCTGCCCGGCGCAGGGGAGCGGTTCCGGGAGTCGCTGCGGGTCGTCCTCGCCTCGCCGACGGCCATCGACCGGTTTGCGACAACGGGGGTCATCGAGCCGCGGCTCGTCCGCCCGCTCCACCTCACCGGTCCGGCCGCCCGGGCATCGGGCTCTGTCCGCGACGTCCGCCGCGACCACCCCTACGGCGCCTACGTCGATCTCCCCATACCGATGCGGATGCTCACGGGCGGGGATGTTCTCGCCCGGTTCAGCCTCCGGGCGTCCGAGGTGATAGACTCGCTCGCTATGATCCGATCGTGCCTCGAACGCCTGCCGGACGGCCCGGTGACGGCGGATCTGGGCGACGTGCCGGACGGGTATGCCCGGGCGATGGTCGAGTCCGCCCGCGGGCAGAACGTCCACCTTGTCCGGGTGAGGGAGGGCGTGATCGACCGCTACTCGGTCAGGACCGCATCCTTCTGCAACTGGCAGGCGATCCAGCACGCGGTGATGGGCAACATCGTGGCGGACTTCCCGGTGATCAACAAGAGTCTCGACCTCTCCTACGCGGGGACGGATCTCTGAGGTGATGAGGATGTTACCGATACTGAAGAATATCATATCCAGAAGGCCGACCGAGGAGATCTCCCTCTCTGATCCGGAGTTCGAGGCGGTCGGGAGGGAGCTGAAGACGGCCGTCGATCTCCGGATGAGACGGAGTCTCGCCATCCGCGAACTCGATTCCGGGAGCGACAACGCGACCGAGATCGAGATAAACCTGCTCTCGTCGCCGCACTACGACGTGGAGCGGTTCGGCGTCTCGTTCGTCGCATCACCCCGCCACGCGGATCTCCTCCTTGTAACGGGCGCCGTGACGCGGAACATGGAGGTCGCGGTGAGGAAGACCTACGAGGCGATGCCCGCCCCGAAGTACGTCGTCGCGGTCGGCGACGATGCCTGCGACGGCGGGATCTACCGGGGGACCTACGCGGTCCTCGGCGGGGTCGATGCCGTCCTCCCCGTCGACCTGAAGATCCCGGGCAACCCGCCCGAGCCGATCGAGATCCTGCGGGGGATCCTCGCGCTGATGACCCGGTGAGGGTCGGCCGGCAAAAAAGGCACCCTGCGGGGACCACGGCATAACGCCGTACCCGGATGCCAGAGCCGTCCGTACCGTCTCTCTACGACACGGAGATCTCCGGTTCGCGGACGCGATGCCTTATCCTTGCAGCGTCTGGATCTGGATGAGGTTGCCGCAGGTGTCGTCGAGGACCGCTATGGTCACCCCGGCAGCGACTTCGGTCGGCTCCAGCGTGAACTTCACGCCCCGTGCTTTGAGCCGTTCATACTCTGCACGGGTGTCCTCAACGCCGAAAGACGCGGCGGGGATATTCTGCTCGAATATTCCCCTCTTGTATGCCCGGGCCACCGGATTGTCGTCTGGTTCGAGCAGGAGTTCGGTTCCGTCCAGATCGTCGGGGGAGACGACGGTGAGCCACCGGTAGTCTTCGGCAGAGACGTCGCTCTTCTTCACGAAGCCGAGCGTCCTGGTGTAGAACTCGAGAGCCCGGTCCTGATCGTCCACGAACACGCTCGTCAGTATGATTTTCATGGCCGTCAATACCCGGAGAACCAGATGTAGGTTTCGGCAACTGTTGGTCCGCTATGCCTTGTTCCCGGGATCAAAATGCTGGTGCGCCGGGTGATATGGTCTCGCTGACCCTGAGCGTCCTGCGGCGGACCCGAAAGAGAATGTTCGTGCCCTACCGCGATCATACGCGAACTGATGACCCGCCTCTCCCCCGACCTGATCGCCCCCTGCGGAATGAACTGCGGGCTCTGCATCGGCTATCTCCGGGAGAAGAACCGATGTCCCGGTTGCCGGACGGAGGATGCCGGCAGCCTGCCCCGGTCCTGTGCCGGATGTAGCATCAGGACCTGCGAAGACCGCACGGGAGACTACTGCTACGACTGCGCCGGATATCCCTGCCCGCGGCTGAGACGCCTGGACAAGCGCTACACGACAAAGTACCGGATGAGCATGCCGGAGAACCTCCGCGAGATCCGGGAGCGGGGAATCGCGGCGTTCGTCGAGCAGGAGGAAGCCCGCTGGAGATGCCCGCAGTGCGGATCCATCCTCTCCGTTCACCGCGATCGCTGCCCGCAGTGCGGCCGGGTGTGGTGAGCACCGCCCCGCTACTCTGGTTTGTCTTCCACAGATCGACCTCCGGCCGCTTCCCCTGGACCACCCCGGCTGCCGGGTAGTAGACGATGGCCTCCGATCCGGTCGAAGATTCACCGGGTGGCGGAACCGTATTCCCGCAGGAATGCCGCGGCCAGTTCGTATGCCGAACACACCTTCTCTCTCTCAACCCCCGGCACGCCGCATGCGACGATATGCACCGTCGTTGTGGCGAGGGTGATCTTTGTCGTATCGGAGTCGCGGTAGGGGTAGACGGCGACGATCGCGTCTTCATCGGTCAGGATAATCTGGTTTGTATGGAGCATGACGGGTGCGGCCATCCCGATGCCGAGGAACGCTTCACCCTCTTCTGCAAACCTCATCGAGAGGTCTCCGCCCAGGGTATCGGCATCGAACGCGGCGATGGGTATTCCTGTGCGGACCGAGGCCAGGTTATAGGCATCCACCGCGGTGTTGATCGCCGGGAGCATCCTGCCGGCCAGGATCCTTCGGACCAGCGCCTCCGAGGCGGGCCGCGTCCTGGTCGGATCGACGCCCACCTTCCAGAAGAAGTCCCTGTACGCCCTGAACAGGGGTTCATCCTTGATCCTCTCCAGCGTATACTGTTCTCTTACCGGGCGGACGATCTCGTCTTTCAGGGCTTTCAGGGGCGGGCTCTTCTCCTGAACCGACAGCCACCCGACATCACCCTCTGCAACCGAGAGGCCGGGGAATGTGGCAAGAATCTCCTTATGCATCTCCATGGGTCGCTCTCCTCACCTGCGGGAGTACTCTTTATGGGCCTTCTCGATCGTCATGATCTTCTCGATCTTGACGACGCTCGCCTCACGCTCGATGATATAAAATACCGTGAAAGATCTGCCGATATGCAGGCGATAGACTGCAGGAGGGTGGGGATACTCGAGTTTTTCCTTATTTCCTCCCGGAAACGGGTCTTCCTTGAGTTCCAGGATCTCTTCGACGATGATGCGCCGGGTTTTTGGAGGGAGCCTTTTTACGAACTCCCGTGCCCTTCGCTCGATGACAATGGTAAACACGCTCTCCTGCTCCCCGGCGCGTCAGTCGTCCTGCAGGATCTCGTCCGGGTCGAAGGCCACGAACTCGCCGGTCTCATCGATCTCGGCGATCATCCGCCAGTCGCGGTAATCCTGTTCGCGCCGGATCATCCCGGCAAGCAGTTCATCGTAGCTCTGCCCGGCCTCCTTGAGGTTGTGCAGGTCCCTCCAGGTGGGCTCTTTCACGGGAATACGCTTGATCTGATTGCCGGCTTCACTCGAAGACATACCTGAATCTGGGTCTGCATGCTACTTATAATTGTGCACACTTGCCACAATGTGCCATATGATCACCCGGGTGCTGTGCCGGGTGCCAGCCGATACGATGTCTTTACGTTCCGCCGGCAGGCAGGAACGGCCCACAGCGCCGGCAGGTGCAGGATCGACTGTCCCCTTTGAGCACCGTTTCTCCAGATGCTCACTTTTTGCCTTTGCCGGACTTTGTGGCTGTGTTGTTCGGGTTGAGCGGATTCGTCCTGTTGTGCAAACAATATCCGGCCGCTCTCCGGAGTGCTTGACCCGGGGGCGTTTGCCCGGGTGAGAGTCGAACTCGGCCGGTGCGACGTCTGCGGGACGGGGAAGGCGGTCTACCGCTCGCGGGAGGCGCAGGCGAAGATCTGCGAGGAACGACTTCCCCTCCGGGGAAGGAGTTCGAGCACTGTTAGGTGCGAGGGTGTTATGCGAGGCTGGTGCGGAAGTGGAATAAGGGGGAGGGGGTGCGGTGAACACGTCAGATATCGGACACACACCAAAACAGAAGATGTCCGATAATGTCCGATAAATGTCCGATAAATGTCCGTTATCTTGCAGGGTATATTCTCGACACATCAGGCTTCCCGGGACGCGATGGCACGGGAGGCTATCGAGCTCTCCATTGAGCATCTCCAGGAGAAGAAGGAACCGGTGCTTGAGGGGGCTCACCCTCTACCGACCGCTACGTAAATTGCTGAAGACCGTGACGGCGGAACCGGGAGCCCATCCTCCCAGAGCCCCTCGATGTGGAACTCAATCGCTTCGTGCATCCGCTCTTCCACTTCCTCGCGGGTCGCTCCGGTGGCCACGCACCCCGGAATGTCCGGGGAGTATGCCGAGTAGTTGCCGTCGGTCTGCTCGACGATGACAAGAAATCGATACATTATTCAATCCTTTCAGCCCTGCCTCTTTAAGAACACTGTTCAACGTTCCCGGAGCGAGATCGTCCGCCGGTTATTCCAGCAATAACAGATCCTTCAACAGAACGCTTATCGCTTCCATATCTTCGACCGAACATCGCCCGATCTTTTTGACGAAACGGTCTTCTGAGAGGGCAACGATCTGGAAGACCAGCGCCGCACTGTTGGAGGAGAGCCCGTTCTGTGAACTCATCTCGATGCCGTAGGTGTGCGGGAACGAAAAAGCCGCCGGAGTCGTCGTGAGCGGAACCACGATTGTCATCCCCCCGTAAGAGACGGCGAGCACCACGGCGGGCCGGAGCCCGCTCTGCTCGTGCCCCCGTGCGTCGGTGAGATCGACGAACCAGATATCGCCCCTGCTCCGGCCCATCCTAATGCCTCATCGACCGGATACCGGCCCGCTGCCACTCCCCTAGCTCGGCGTCGAGCGCCGCTTTCTCTTCGTCGGTGGGGACGAAGAGGTACTGCTTTGCCCGGTTGACGCCCTTGACGATCTGCTCGTTTGAGTAGAAGGACTTCATCCTCCGGACCATCCGGTATGCCTGCTCCGGCGGCTGGCGCATCTCGTAGGCCAGGTACCCGTAGGTCGCTCCGATCTCAAGCAGGGACGGGCTTTTATCGAAGAGGCCGGTGAGCCCGGCAACGGCATCCGCCTCGGCGGGAGAGAGCGTGCTCTCCGTTTCGCACCGGGAAAACTCATCGGCGTGCTGGTAGTATTCCCGTGCAAGGTTCGGCGAGTACGGCCCCCGGACGTAGAGGCGGAACGGATACACGAACTCGACACCCTTCAGCCTCAGCAGGTAGACGAACTTCTGGGCGATGAGCCGGTGCTCGAACAGATCCGTATTCATCCGGAACCCCGCTTCCCGGAAGCAGGCAATGACTTTGCTTCTATCGTTCACAGGTATCACCCTCGCAGCCCAGGAGTTTGCAGAGCCAGCCCCGGACGCGCCGCCACTCGGCGAGTCCTTCCGGGGTGATGGCGTAGAGTTCGAGCTCCTTCCCCTCGATCGTCACCTTCTCGGAGCGGAGGTACCCCATCTCGACAAGTTTCTTGAGGTTTGCGTAGAGCACGCCGTCGCTCAGGTTCAGCCCGGCCTTGAGCTGCCGTGCGGTGGCCCCGTCCTCGCCGAGTTCGGAGAGCGCCCAGAGTATCTCCAGGCGCACCCGGGAGATGAGAGCGCTGTTCACGTCCTCGGATTCTTCCACGATTGCTATGAGATCGTCAGGCATAGGCGACTTTCAACTTTGAGTAGATGTTGGAGCGGGAGGTGATAAAGGGTTCGGACGGTGCTTCTTATACGTCATCAGGTACTGTACTCTTACAGAGGACTCCGATACGATGAGACCTGCTAGTTATCGTATTCTCCTCCGGAGGGAGCCGGAAGGCGGGTATACGGTTATCGTGCCGGCCCTGCCCGGCTGCGTCACCTTCGGGGAGACCGTCGATGAGGCGATAGCGATGGCACGGGAGGCTATCGAGGTCTATCTTGAGGATCTCCAGGAGAAGGGTGAGGAGATTCCCACTGAAGAAGGACTCCTGGAATATACCCTCACCGTCGAAGCCCAGGCCTGATCTTCCGGCGCTCACGCCCCAGAGAATGACCCTCACTCTCGATTTTTCTTCAGCGTAATCGCGAGAGTACTCTCCAGGGCTATGATCGAGCGAAGAGTGAGGTAAAAATGATACTTTTTTGTATTAAACCTAAAAAGAGATTAAAGTTAAGCCACTTTAGATCTTCTGGTAGTAATGCCGGATCTTGTCTGCTATGAGGCGTCTACGTGCGTATAGGAAATCCTCGTAATCGTTGACATCCATCGTTTCTATCCCTTCCGGGATACAGTGTGCGGCAAAATTCGCCTTCATCTCATTCAGGCTGGTAATCCCGCCATATGCTGCTTGTCCAGCCTCACACTGCTCCAGTATCTGAGTAAAGTAGTCTTTTGGAGCCTGATCTCCGACGGCGATGTTAATCTCACTCTGCATCATCACATAGTTCGCGATCTGGTTGTATTTGCCCTTCGTCAAATCGTGTTTTTTGAGGTAACTCCGGGGGAAGAGATGATGTATGTCACCGCGATGAGTTATCAGGTCATGGACAGTGATATCCTTCGAGAGGAATCCCTTATCGTTGGCATGCACCTGGGCGGCAAGATACGCATAGAAGTACGGACTGGTTGCGACGGATGTATTCATTGCCTGAGGTAAGCCTGCATCCCAGAAAGCATCGGAGAGTTCTGCCTCCTCAAGGTCACGGAGATAGGCCTTTGCTCCACACTCATTGATCTGCTTGATATCGAAGTTCATCGTGCTCTCCGCAGAGCCCGAATAGCGTCCAGTCAGTAAGGATATGACAAACCACCGCCGCACACACGATTCAATATCATTGGCACACTCATTCTGGCTGCGCATTGTCAGGTAGAGGGTGTATGCAAAATTTAAGGCACTTCGAGACCGTATCATCGAGCTTTCGATGAATCCTGCCGACCGTATGATCATCAAAAAGCGCTTGAAGTCCGTCTCGTTCATGAACCGCATGATGCCTTTATCAAGCGTCCGGAATGACTGCTCCGCGATCGTCTCCTCATACTCGCGTGTCTCGAAATTTCTCCCCGAGAGGAGTGCAACCAGATCTCCCAGTTTCGCCCGCTGGAATTCCGACATGAAGGCCACACGGAGCATATCGGTATAGGAGGGGTCATACAGATCATCATTTTCCTTGCGTAGCCAGCTCATTTTTGAGAAGTAGTCTGTATTTGCAAACTCCGTATCCGACTCCTTGATCTGCTCATAAAATTCAGGTGCAATTGCCAGGTGACAGAAATAATCGATGCACTTCCGAAGAAGGTTGCCGCCGTAGATATCATTAGCCGCAATCTTCGACATGACGAAATCTGCCTGGCTTAAGACAGTCCCTTTCGAATTAATACGGATAAAAATCTCCGTTACCGTCTCGATATCCAGATCTGAATCTAATTCTATGAGCCCGATATGATTGTTAACGATCCCACGTAACAGCTCAATACTTTCGTAGATCTCGTCTTGATCTGTACCTTCATTCTGCTCGCAATACTCTTTGACAAGTCGAAGCATCTTCACATCAGGTGAGAGTACATCCGTAATATTCGGAAGCCATTGCTTATCTTTCCGGATGGCCGGGTTAGTCACCTCAAATCTCTGCTCGATGGGATTGAAGGCGATGGTGATGTTCACTTTTCTGTAATCTTTGTTGATCACGCTCATACCCAGAAGTGCCGACATAAGCGCTGTAACCCGTTGCTGTCCGTCGATCAGAATCCGCTTTCCTTCAGATATGCTTCCATCCTTGAGACGGACATGAGGATTCCTCCACGCTATCAGGTATCCTACCGGATAGCCCGTGTAGAGCGAATCGATGAGGTCACGTACCTGTGTGGCTGACCAGACAAACGGTCGCTGGATCTCCGGGATGGCTATTGCACCCGTCTGCACCCAGGTCAAGAGTGCCTGAACTGAGTACTGGTTTACTGAGTACTTTTGAATGGTCATCCGCGAAGGCCTCCAAAAGATCCCCGTAGATTGCGTTTATCCCGGAATAACTGCGTGTTAGCAGTCAAGATGCAAGAGAAGTGCGGTGTTTGTCGTGTAAACCCTGGATACATGATTAATATGTCTTTGGCTCAGTCGAGTTTATATATAGTGCGCTTTTCTCCTGCGTGATGCGGCTTTTTTGCAGGTGATCGAGTCCACATTTAATGCATTGCATTTCCTCTAGAATTCGATTTGATCGCCGATTTTCCTCCTTTGCCATAATTCTCCTTCAGCAAAGGTCAATTGCGGTCACGATCGATCATGAAGATTCCACAACCCTTATTTACACAGCTGTTTTTAATAACTAATGAATAGGGCTTGTTATTCTCCTATTCTCCTCAGCGTGGAGAACTTGTATGGACTTAAACGAATTTCAGACGCGGAAAGAGAAGATAGACGTCTACCTTGCCGAGCAGGGCTGGGACGTCGCCAACCGCGCATCTGTCATTCCTGAAGTTGATACCAAACAGTCAGACTTTCTCGCACACTCCTATAAGACCGTCTCCGAGACGCTCAAGAACGATCTGGAGAGCAAGTACGTCGACTACCTCCTGCTTGACAGCCTGGGCGCTCCGCTCGCGATCGTCGAGGCCAAACGCACCTCAAAAGACCCGCTCATCGGACAGAAGCAGGCGGAGCAGTACGCCGACGATATCAAGCGACAGACGGGGAGAGACGTCTTCATCTTCCTCTCCAACGGCTACGAAATCTGGTTCTGGGACCGGGAGCGCTATCCGCTCAGGCTGCTGAAGGGCTTCTACGCGCAGAAAGATCTGGAGCGACTCCGTTTCCAGATCCAGAAGATCGATCCTGCCCGATCGATCGAGATCAATACCCGCATTGTCGACCGTTCAAAGAGCATCGAGAACGTCAAGCGCGTGCTTGAGCATATCCGTAAAGGCCATCGTAAAGGGCTGATCGTCATGGCGACCGGGACCGGCAAGACCCGCGTGGCGATGGCGATCATCGACGCCCTCCTCAAGGAGAACCGTGCACAGAAAGTGCTCTTCCTCGCCGACCGCAAGGCGCTCCGCGATCAGGCATGGAATAAGGGCTTCCTGGAGTTCTTCCCCCATGAGGCCAAGGACAAGATCCTGCATGGTGTCTACAATAAAGAAAAACGGCTGTACGTCTCCACCATTCAGACATTTCAGGAGATATACACCCAGAAGGATGAGCGTGGGCAGTACCGCATCTCCCCCGGCGAGTTCGACCTGATCATCTCTGATGAGGCGCACCGGAGCATCTACAACAAGTGGCGGGACGTCTTCACCTACCTGGACGCGATGCAGATCGGGCTGACGGCAACACCCGCCGAGCTGGTCGACCGGGACACCTTCCGGTTCTTCCACTGTAACGACAATATACCGACCGCGCTTTACTCGTATGACGAAGCGGTGAAGGACGGCGTCCTGGTCGACTTCCGCAAAAGCATCATCGGAGCGCAGACGCACTTCCAGATCGAAGGCCTCCACCCTTCCGACCTGACGGAGAGTGAGCGCAACCGGCTGATCGAGCAGGGCATCGACCCGGATGAGATCAACTTCGAGGGCACAGAGCTGGAGAAGAAGGTCGCCGTCAAAGGTACGTCTGAGGCGATCGTGCGGGAGTTCATGGAGGGATGCCAGATGGATCAGGCCGGGACACTTCCGGCAAAGTCGATCTTCTTCGCCATCTCAAAGAAGCACGCTCGAAGGCTGCATGAGGCGTTCGACGACCTGTATCCCGAATATAAAGGACGGCTGGCGCGGATCATCGTCTCGGACGACCCCCGCGCCGAGGCCCTCATCCACGACTTCGAACACGAGTCCTTCCCCCGCGTGGCGATCTCGGTGGATATGCTCGATACCGGCATCGATGTGCCGGAGGTCTGCAACCTCGTCTTCGCCAAACCCGTCTTCTCAAAGATCAAGTTCTGGCAGATGCTGGGGCGCGGCACACGGTCGGATGCTGCGTGCAAACACCGGGAATGGTTGCCGGACGGGCATAAGGAGTATTTCAAGGTCTTCGACTTCTGGAATAACTTCGAGTACTGGGGTATGAATCCAGATGGAGTGAAGAACGAGCCGACCGAAGCCATCACGAGCCGGATCTTCTTCCTCCGCTTGAAGCAGCTGGAGCGGCTCCTGGAGCAGGGCGACGGAGAGCGGGCGGCGGGCGTCCGGCAGAGGCTGGAAGAGGATATCCGCTCGCTTCCGATGGACTCTGTAACCGTCCGGGAGCACGAGCGGGAGATTGCCAAAGCGCTCTCCCCGAAACTCTGGGATAATGTCGGGCTTGACCCTCTGGAGTACCTGAAGAGCACGATCATGCCCCTCATGCGCTTCCAGACCGGCGTGAACCTCAAAGAGGCGTCCTTTACCGTCAAGGCGGAGCGGCTCGCGCTCGCGGTGCTGGAGGGCAATGAGAAGGAGATCGAGCGGTTGGCCCCGGAGATCGGGGAGATGGTCGACCATCTTCCCCGCACGCTCAATATTGTGAAGGAAAAAGAGGAGCGGCTGGACGAGGTGCTCACGCATGCCTTCTGGAAGGGTCTGTCATTTGAGGATGCGATCGGGCTGGTGGAGGAGATCGCCCCGCTCATGAAGTACATGTCGAAGGAGGCGCATGAGCCGATCGTCATCGACATGGGGGATATCATCGAGCAGCGCACGCTCTGGATGTTTAATGAGGAAGCGCCCGAGTATGTGGTGGCATTCCGGGAGAAGGTCGAGAAGCGCGTCACAGAGCTGGCAGACCATAACCCGGTTATCCAGAAGATTCTCCGGGATGACCCGATCACCGAAGCCGACCTTCACGATCTCGAAGAGACTCTGGCGGAGGCCGGGGTGAATGTCACCGAAGAGATGTTGCAGACCTCGCCGCGTCACCCGTATGGCTCGCTCGTGACGTTTATCCGGTCGCTCTTCGGTCTCTATGAAGCGCCTGATCCGAAGAAGAAGATCGAAGAGGCGTTTCGGACCTACATGATCGAGAGCAATAAGCACTACAATGCCGACCAGCTCCACTTCATCCGGACGATTCAGACCGTTTTTATGCGTAAGAAGCGTATAGAAATGGACGATCTCTTCCTTGCTCCGTTCACGAATTTTGGGAGTACTGCACCGATGCCGATGTTTGACGAGGGCGATCTGAAGGCGTTTATCGGCATCTGTCAGGGGCTGGAGCGGGAGTTGTTTGCGGTGGAGGTGTGAGTATCTTTGATTGAAAAGAAGCTGCCTGAAGGGTGGGAATGGAGGAAACTTGGTGATATTGGTGTATATATAAATGGCAAAGCATTCAAACCCTCAGAATGGGGCGATATTGGCAAGCCTATCGTCAGAATACAAAACTTAACCGACACTTCAAAGGATTTCAACTACTATAACGGAGATGTCGACTCAAAATATCTCATTGATAATGGTGACATCCTTGTTTCGTGGTCCGCTTCACTTGGTGTTTTCCTTTGGAATGGAGGAGAGGCCGTACTGAATCAGCATATCTTTAAAGCAATCCCAAATGAAGAAATAGTCACTAAAAACTTCTTCACTTACGCTTTACGGACAGTAATTGAAGGCATGAAGCGCTATACCCACGGTTCGACAATGAAGCACATTGTCAAATCGGACTTTGACAATACAATAATGCCCATCCCTCCCCTCGACATCCAGCACAAAATCGTCGCCATTCTTGAGAAAGCAGAGGCAACGCAGCGCCTGCGGGCAGAGGCGGATGCGCTGACGCAAAAGTTTTTACAGAGCGTTTTTCTGGAGTTATTTGGTGACCTGATGACGAATCAGATGGGGTGGGATATTTTGAGCATAGAGCAGTGTCTTGCAAAAATCATTGATTATCGCGGTAAAACGCCACACAAGGAAGAAAAAGGCATCCCACTAATTACTGCAAAATTAATTAAAAATGGCAAAATCTCACCCCCTGAAGAATTTATCAGCCCGTCCTCATACGATGAGTGGATGAGTAGAGGCTTACCCCAAAAAGGAGATGTAATTTTTACAACAGAGGGACCGTTAGGTGAAGTTGCTCAAATACAGACCGATGACAAAATTGCACTTGCCCAACGTGTATTAACATTAAGGGGGAAGTCTGAAATGATCGATAATACTTTTTTGGCTCATGAATTACGATCTGAATTTATTAAGAGACAATTAAACAGGCTATCTACGGGTTCGACCGTGAAAGGAATTCGGCAATCGGAATTCAGAAAGATAAGGTTGTTTGTTCCTCCACTTAAGATTCAGAAGAGATTTGTTGAAATTGTAAAAACTATTGAGAAGTGTCAGCTTTTACAGCAAAATCAACGGTCTGATGTAAATTATCTATACGATTCTTTAATGAACAAGGCCTTCACCGGAGAGCTGATCGCATGAGACTCGCATCCGACCTGAAATCAAAGATCGACACCCTCTGGGATCGGTTCTGGAGTGGTGGCATGTCAAACCCGCTCCAGTCCATCGAGCAGATGTCCTACCTCATCTTCATGAAGCGGCTGGAGGATATGGATGTCGTCGAGCAGAACCGGGCGCGAGCGCGGGGAGTGCTGTATACGTCGGTCTTCGAGGGGCATGAGGAGTGCCGGTGGTCGAGCTGGAAGCATTATCCTGCCGAGCAGATGCTGGAGCACGTCCGCGATAAGGTCTTCCCCTTCATCAAGTCCCTTCATAACGGTGAGAAGACGCTCTTCGCCCGCCAGATGCGCGACGCCGTCTTTATGATCCCGAAGCCCTCGCTCCTCCAGGAAGCGGTCGCTCTCATCGACGAGATGAATATCACGGCGCAGAACCGCGACACTCAGGGCGATATCTACGAATACCTTCTCTCGCAGCTCTCCACCGCCGGGAAGAACGGGCAGTTCCGCACCCCGCGTCATATCATCCGGATGATCGTTGAACTGGTCGATCCTGACATCACCGACCGGATCTGCGATCCGGCGTGCGGTACGGCTGGCTTCCTCATCAACTCGTATGAGCATATCATCCGGAAGTACACGAGTCCCGACCTTCTGGAGGTCGACGACGAGGGAGAATACCATAACCTCATCGGCGACAATATCACCGATCAGAAGCATTGGGAGAAGCTCTGGAGCGATACATTCTACGGATTCGACTTCGACTCCACGATGACCCGGATATCGCTCATGAACCTGATGCTGCACGGCATCAAAGCGCCTCACATCGAACTCAAAGATACCCTCTCCAAGCGCTACACTGAAGAAGAGCGCTATACCGTCGTGCTCGCCAATCCCCCCTTCAAGGGGAGCATCGACAAGAGTGACATCAACGACAGCCTCTCGCTTAACACGACGAAGACCGAACTGCTCTTAGTCGAGCGGATGATACAACTCCTGACGATAGGCGGGAAGTGCGGCGTTATCGTACCTGACGGCGTGCTCTTTGGGAGCTCCAGAGCGCATAAGGAGCTCCGCCGGATGCTCCTTGAGGAGAATCAACTGGAGGGTATCGTCTCCATGCCCTCCGGGATCTTCAAGCCCTATGCGGGGGTCTCGACCGCCGTGCTGATCTTCGTGAAGGGCGGAAAGACCGGCAAGGTCTGGTTCTACGACATGGAGGCGGACGGTTACTCGCTCGACGACAAGCGGACATTCATCGACGGTAAGGGCGATATCCCGGATATCATCGAGCAGTTCGGGAAGCGGAGAGACACAAACCCGACCGACCGGAAGGCGAAGTGCTTCTATGTGCCGGTCGAGGAGATCCAGGCGAACAACTACGACCTCTCGATATCCCGCTACAAGGAGATCGAATACGAGGAAGTTGAGTACGAGCCTCCGGAAGTTATCATCGAGAAGATTGAGGCTCTGGAGAAGGAGATCCTGGATAACCTGAGCGAACTGAAGGCGTTGTTAGGGAGGGGGTAGGATCTGTTCCCTCCCTCTGTCATCGGCTAAACTGCATCATATTCAGGATACTCTCAAAAAATCCGGTGATCCACCCTATAAGTGCCAGGACCGTCGCTATCCCGCTTACTGCAATGAAAAGATATACTCCATTGATTGAGATAGCCTGTATACTCTCAATATTCTCTTTGGTCTGTTCGTTGCCGATATAATTGTCTGTAACACCACTGAATGCGCTGAATACGGCTGCAAACACAATAACAAAAAGAAATAGAACAACAGCCTCTCGAAGATCATCGAATATGATTTCAAGCAGGTTCTGCATGGAGACGAATGGTGTTCATGCCTCATATATACTCCCGGCGCGCTGTGAAAGTGGCTTACGAGAATCGGTGGGATTACAGCAAATGCCGGGTCTTGTGTTTGATTGAGCAACTATATTTTGAATATTGTCTGCCGGTGTGAGCTGGAATATTCAAAGATTTATCACTCCCTCAAGGAATAATTTTGCCAAAAAAAGATAAACCGGGCGGGAACTGAAAAACCCGCCCCAAAACAAACCTAACCCCCCATCCCCAACTCCTCCGACCCCGTGATCGCCCGGACAATCCCGGCAACGACCGCCCGCTCCTCCGGCTGCAGCCTCGTATAATACAGCCTCGTGTCCTTCGCCTCGACGATCGCCACGGCATCCGCGACCGGCTTCAGGAACCCCGCATAGCCGGCACCCCCGGACGCGATGATCTCGCGAACGGCGCTCCCGACCGCGGAGACCTCCCCCTTCCTTACGAGCCGCTTCAGGAACCCTGCCGTCATCCCCCGTGCCGTTGCCGGGTCCAGGCGGCCCGCGTGCCCATACGCCGCCCGGATCAGCGAGAGGCCGTTTGTCCGGTTCCCGGCCAGCAACTCCTCCCCCGCCAGATCGAGCGCGAGGTGCACGAACCGGCCCGGGTCGTCGGCCTCTCCTTCAGCCTCCTTTAATGCCGCCAGTGCATCCTCCCGCCTCCCGGCCGCGGTCCGGTCCGGCAGGGCTTCGCCTTCCATGACGCCCGGCGCCCCCCGGTATCGTGTATCGACGGGAGCCGGCTGCCCATACCAGGCCTCCTGGAACCCGATGAGGGCAAATACCCGGGCACGGCCGGCCGGCTCCCGCATCGCCCGCCACAGCGCAAAAAGCCGATCCCGGGCCTCGTAGGTCGTCCTCTTCTTCATCGGGCGGGAGACGACGTAGCCGTCGGCCTCCAGCCTCCGGACCTGAGCGTTCACCGTCGCGAGGTTCAGCCGGGCGCGCTCTGCGACGTCTGTCGGGGTGAGCGGGGTCTCTGCGGCGAGGATCGTATCGAGGATGAGCCGCCGCTGCCCCGGAAGCCTCCGGAACACCTCCCGGTAGTAGGGCGTCTGCTCGTCCGCCAGCCTGAAGAAGGCCTCCGCCACCTTGTCGGCCCCGCACAGCGAGAGGATCTCGTACAGCCGGACCACCAACCCCGGGTTGCCGCCGACGAGGTGCCAGAGGGCCTCGATGCCGGGCTCGTAGTCCCCGAAGTTCTCGATGAAGGCGGTGTTGCCGTCGACCTCCGCGACCCTCCGCATGAGATCCTTCGAGCCGGCGCAGTCGAGTTCCCGGAGGTGGAAGACCCGGAAGAAGTTGTAGAACGGTTCCTCATGGTCGAGGACCCCGGGGAAGAGCGACGGTGCCGACGCAATGACCGAGAGATTATCCGTCCGCTGGAAGACCGACCGCAGCGCCCGGACCTCGGGCCTCCCCATCTGCGAAAAGACCTCGTGGATGTTCTCAACGAAGACCACGACCTGCCTCTCCCCGGCCGATGCGGCGATCCTCTCGACCGCGGCCTCGCGAACCAGTGAATCCTCGCCGAGCACAGCCACGTCGGAGGTCTCGACCCCCATCCCCGCGAGCACCCGGAGAAAGAAGTCGGACGCCCTGAAGATCGAGAACCCCTCTCCTGCAAGGGGTACCGGGATCACCCGGCCGGAGAGTTCGTCGCGTATCCTGTGGCAGAGCAGGCTCATCAGGTGGGACTTCCCGGCGCCCCGGTCCCCGACCAGGAGGAAGAACCGCGGCGTTCCGGAGCCGGACGCCCGGTCTATTTCGTCGAAGAGGTTATCCAGGAGTTCCTGCCGGCCGACGAGGAGGTGCCGGAGCATCTCCCCCTCAAGAGCCGCAGGGAAGTAGCGGTAACACCTACCAGGTGCCGGCATAATAGATCCTCCACCAGTCCCTGAGCATCTTCGAGTAGAACCGCAACTCGCCGGGAGTCTCCGAAGTGACGTAGAAGTCGTGGTTCAGCTGTGCCAGCAGCGCTAAAAACGCATCCTCGCTCTCTGATGCGGTGCTCTGCAAAAAGATCTCGTAGGCAATACCCACGGGCAGGGACTCCGCGAGACTCACCCTGCTCAAGATGGCGCGGGCAGCCTTCGCCTCCTGCCCGGAGTAGGTCGTCTGGAGACGGCGCGAGTAGTGCTCAAAGTAGTGGCGACCCTCGCTGCCGAGGATCCTCCTGTTGTAGACCCTCTCGACCAGCGCCGGGGAGGGCACCTCTCCGGAGATATCTACCTCTTCCTTCAGGCCGGAGAGGACGATCATGAGGAAGTAGGGGATGTAGGGCTCGCCCACACAGTCGAGAACCGCTCGCCCGATCTCCGGAGAATACTCCCACCCTTCCTCCCGGAAGATGCGTTCGACGACGGAGAGCGCGACATCTTCGCTGAACCCGCCGATGGTGACCCTCCGGAAGTCGTTGATGACCGGGGTCCCCCCGATAGGGTAGACGACGTGGTCGATGCTGACCGAGCCCCCGACGATGAACCTCACGTTGGGCGAGACCTGCCGCAGCCGCCGGAACCACAGCAGGAACTTCCTCGCCTCGCCCTCCTCCATGTTCTGTATGGCAACCGGAAACTCGTCGAGGATGATGCAGACCGGTCCGGTGAGCCCTGCAAAGATCTCGTCCACCTTCTTTGCCTTCTCGTGCCAGTCGTCCGAGAACTCCGCTCGTAGCCGGCCCCGGAGCTTTGCCCTGAAGGCCGGAGTCTCGATCTCGTCGATATTCTCCTGCACCAGGGCAAACGCCCTGCCGAGCGCCGAGGAGATCCGGGCCTTGACACTCGCTTCCTCGCACTCGACGAGCGCCGTGACGAGATCGGTGATGAACTCCCCGGGTGAGTTGACATTCTCGACCTCAAGGAAGACGCACGACTGGTGCTTGTTCGCGAGGTCTCTCTCGATCTTTCGCATGATCGAGGTCTTGCCGAACCGCCGGGGGGCGACGAGCATGACGTGGTCGTTTGTGATGGTGCTCAGGATGAACGCGGTCTCGCGCTCGCGGTCGACGAAATCGTCGCCTGTTGCGGGGCTTCCTACGGGCAGCATGTGTGACACCTAATGAATCAGGTATATAACAAATCTATTATATAACAAATTCGTTATCTATCTGACCGGCCTGCCCCACGGGGAGCGGCACCATCTCTATGCCGGTATATACGTGAGCGGCACAGGAAGAATGAGAATAGACCGCGACGGCAGGCGGCCCCGGGAGTGGAGGCGATCGTTGAGCAAGAGCTGGAACAGTTGAGGGAAATGGTACGGCGAGATGCATCTCACAAAAACAATACTCTCAAAACAGCAAACATGGACCGAGCGGGAATTGAACCCGCGGCCTCTTCCATGCCAAGGAAGCGATCTACCCCTGATCTATCGGCCCCTGTTACCCTACAATGTTGATCCTGATCACATAATAAGGATTGGGGCAGGCCGCTCCCCTATCCGCCGCGAGTAAGGGCCAAAAGCCGCGAGAGCACCCGTTCCCGCGCATCCTCCATCTCTGAGCGCGCAAGAACGGCGCCGTCCCTGATGCAGGGGACGAGGAGACCCACCCCGCCCTCCGGCGCGGGAGCCCCGGTAGGCAGCGTGACCCGCCCTCCGGCCGTCTCATAGACCTGCTTTGCGCCGCTTCGCTTCCCGCGCTTCGCGTAGGGCCTTCCCTCGATCTCCACGATATCCATCGAGAAGTCGATCACCGGCGCGTTCGCGATCGCCCCCCCGACCCCGAAGGCGTCGGCGACATCACGGTAGGCCGCGACCTCGTCGCGCGACAACCCGCCCGAGAGGAAGATCTTCACGTCCGGGTAGCAGTGGACGTCGAGCTCCCAGCGCACCTCCTCGATGATCGCCCGCATATCCCCCCGGCGCGACCGCGGCGTGTCGAGCCGCACCGCCGTCGCCCCGCATGCCGCCGCCCTGACCGCCTCGTCCGCCTCATCGGAGAAGGTGTCGGCGAGCATAATCCGCGGCACTTCCGGCCCCGCCCCGCGGTCGAACGCGCGCCAGGCATCCTCCTCACGCGGGTAACACATCACGAACGCGTGCGGCATCGTCCCCGAGAGCGGGACGCCCACCGGCGCACAGGTGTTGCTCGCCCCGTCCACCCCGCCGATCCAGGCCGCCCGCTCGATCATCGCCGCGATCGCCGGGTGCTGGCGCCGGGAGCCGAACGAGAAGACCGGCCGGCCGCCCGCGGCGAGTTTCATATGGGCGGCCGCCGTCGCCACCCCTGAAGCGTGGCAGAGGAACCCGAGGATGGCCGTCTCGTAGACCGCGAAGTCCCGGTAGCGCCCCGATATCCGGAGGACCGGCTCAACTGCGGAGAAGACCGAGCCCTCCGGCATCGCGTCCACGTCCACCCTGAGGCCTTCGAGCAGCCGCAGGACGTCGTCAAGCCCGCAGAAGACCCCCCACGGGTCGGGGAGCGCCGCCGCCGTCACCTCCATCGTGACGCGCGGGTTGATGCCGTCCTGCTCCATCACCTCCGCGACCCGCCGGAAGTAGACGTCCGTACACTCACCGTTCTTGATGGCGTCCTCGCCGACCACCAGAAACCTGCCCATGCCTATTCCGGTCGTCGCGATGGCGTAAATGTGTATTGAACCGATCCTGCTCCGCCCGAACGGTGAATCTTTACCGTGGGGGCGTCTACACTCTAACGAGAATGTCGTACGGAGAAGCGTTTACCGGGGAGGAGGTCTAGGTGCTCGGGATCATCGGGGGCACAAGCCTCCTCTTCGCCGACCTGCCCGAACTCGAGAAAACGACCGTCCCCACCCCCTACGGGCCGGTGGAAGTGCATACCGGAGAGTTCGCGCTCCTCCTGCGCCACCAGCACAACCTCCCCCCGCACCGGATCAACTACACCGCGTGCCTCGCCGCGCTCGCCGTCCTCGGGGTGGAGGATATCGTCGCGTTCGGCTCCGCCGGCTCCCTGAAACAGGAGATCCCGCCGGGCTCGATCGTCATCCCGACCGACTACCTGAGCGTCACCGACATCCCGTCCATCCACGAGTGCTCGATCGGCCACGTCCGGCCGGAACTGGACGCGGGCCTGGTCAGCACCCTCGCCGGACTCGTGCCGGACGCCCGGGTGGGCGGGGTATACGCCCAGACCCGCGGGCCGCGGATCGAGACGGTCGCCGAGGTCAAAGCACTCGCGAAGGTCGCCGACATCGTCGGGATGACGGTCGCGAGCGAAGCGACGCTCGCCCTCGAACTCGGGATGCGGTTTGCCGCCGTCTGCACCGTGGACAACTACGCGAACGGCCTCGGAGAAGAGACCCTGACCTACGAACACATCCTCACGACCTCCCGGGCGAACTGCCGGAGGACCGAGCTCATCCTCGAAAAGATTGTGGAGCGACTTGCATGAACGAGATTATTAACGCCCGCCGATCGCTCCTGATCGCCGGGGTCACCATTGACGGAGCGACCGTCGATATCGCGGTCGACGAGACCGGAACGATCGCCGCGATTGGAGCGGACGCGAAGAAGACAATCGATGCCGATATCGTCATCGACGGCTCCGACCGGCTTGCTGTCCCCGGCCTCGTGAACACCCACGCCCACGCCGCGATGAGCCTCTTACGCGGCTACGCGGACGACATGATCCTGCAGGACTGGCTCTCGCAGAAGATCTGGCCGCTTGAAGCGCACCTGACCGGCGACGACGTCTACGCCGGGACGAGACTCGCGTGTCTCGAGATGATCAAGAGCGGGACGGTCGCGTTCAACGACATGTACTTCTTCATGGACCGGGCCGCGGATGCGGTCGACGAGATGGGCATCCGGGCGACGCTTGCCTACGGATTCATAGACCTCGGGATGGAGGAGAAGCGGGAGGCCGAGATCAGGGCGACCGAGACCCTGGTCGCCGGGATAAAGGCACGGGGAAACCCGCGGATCAGGGCCGCCGTCGGCCCACACTCCGTCTACACCGTCTCCCCCGAAGGCCTCCGCTGGTGCGCCGAATACGCGAGAGAGCAGGATATCGGCATCCACGTCCACCTCTCCGAGACCGAGAAGGAGGTCGTCGACTGCGTCGCGCAGTCCGGCAAACGCCCGGCATACCACCTCGACGACTGCGGCTGCCTCACCCAGAAGACCGTCGCCGCGCACTGCTGCTGGCTCGACGAGGCCGAGTGCCGGCTCCTGGGCCAGCGCGGCGTCACCGCCTCCCACAACCCGGCAAGCAACATGAAACTCGCCGTCAACCGGGCGATGCCCTACCACTGGCTGAAGGCAGCCGGGGCGAACGTCTCCCTCGGGACGGACGGCTGCTCCTCGAACAACAACCTGGACATGTTCGAGGAGATGAAGTTCGCCGCGCTGCTGCAGAAGTTCGCCTGGAACTCGCCGACCCTCCTCCCCGCAGGGGAAGCGGTCGAGATGGCGACCGCAGCAGGCGCCCGGGCGCTCGGCACCGGCCCGGGAACCCTGACCGTCGGCGCACCGGCCGACATCGTCCTCCTCGACGCCCGCGCGGTCTGCAACACCCCGCTCTTCCACGCCGACTCGAACGCCGTCTACGCCTGTAACGGCGGCGCGGTCATGACCGTCCTCTGCCAGGGGAGAGTCCTGATGCACGAGCGGGAGGTGCCGGGCGAAGAGGAGATCGTCCGCGAGGCCGCCGCCGCGGCACGGTCGCTCGTAGGGCGGGCAGAAGAATCCTCCTGACCTTTTTTTACCCGGACGGCAGGTCCAGCAGGTCCACCGTCACGTTCGCATCATCGAGCGTGAGGAAGTAGACGTCCATGTTCCCCGACCGGTTGTCTGTCCAGGCGAGCCGGTTGCCCGATACCCGCGGCAGGAACTGCCACGCGTCGTCGTCGGTGACCTGCACGGTCTCCCCGGCGGCGAGGTCGAACAGGTAGATGTCATCGGTATCCAGGCCCGTAGCGTCCTGCCAGACGACCCGGTCCCCCGATATGTCGGGGTAGACGGGCATCCCCGGCGATCCCCCGGATATCCGTTCCTCCTCGCCCGTAACAAGGTCGCGAACGACGAGCGACGACGAACCGTTTCGGATCTCCGACCAGACGACCCGGTTACCGGAGACCGCCGGGAAGCCCTGCCGGGCGCTGCCGTTCGCAAGCGGCACGGGTTCGCCACCCCCCTGGCCGACAAAGACGGTGTAGTTCCCGCTGCTCCCGTCCGCCCAGACGATCGTCTCACCCGAGACGTCGGGCGAGACGACCAGTGGGTCCCCCTGCACCGGCCCGGAGACCTGGACGGTCGCGCCGGTCGTCAGGTTCATGGCGGAGATGCCGGTCTGCTCGTCGAACCAGACGACCATATCGCCGTCGATGGCCGGGACCATCCCGGCGGCGATACGGGTCTCGGTGCCGGCGGCGATCTCGAAGAGCCGGACCTCCGCCGCCCCGGACCGGTTATCCTGCCAGACAATACGGTCCCCGGAGACATCCGGCCAGAACGGGACTGCCGTCCCGTTGGTGATCCGGGTCTCCATCCCGCCAGCGACGTCGTAGAGGTAGATATCGGCGCCACCGTGCCGCCCGTCGACCCATACCATCCGATCACTGTCGATGGCGGCGGCGATCTGGTCGTTCTGGTCCGTCGTCACCTGCACCGGGGCATCCGCACCAGTCTCCCCGACAGGTGCCCCGCTCGCGCCGATCGGCAGCGCTACCACGAGGATGCATATGAGATACACGAACCCCTGTTTCATGGGCGATGAGATGACGGCACCACTATAAAAATAAGGCTATGAACATGCCTGCGGATACGCCGGGCAGAGTTAGCCGGAAAAAGGGTTACGCGGTCTCGATATTCGAGTCGTCCTCGAGACCGAGCTCCGCGATCGCCGCGTCGCGCATCTGGAACTTCATGATCTTGCCCGAGACCGTCATCGGGAAGTCGTCGACGAACTTGACGTAGCGCGGGATCTTGAAGTGCGCGATCCTCCCGCGGCAGTACTCCTTCACCTCGTCCTCCGTGAGGGCCGCACCCTTGTCGGTCTTGATCCAGGCCATCAGTTCCTCGCCGTACTTCCGGTCCGGGACACCGATCACGTAGGCGTCGGCGATCTTCTCGTGAGTATGGAGGAACTCCTCGATCTCGCGGGGATAGATGTTCTCCCCGCCGCGGATCACCATATCCTTCAGGCGGCCGACGATCTTGACATAATCCTCCTCGTCCATCGTCCCGAGGTCGCCGGTGTGGTTCCAGTGGCTCTCGTCGATCGTCGCCCGGGTGGCGTTCGGGTTGTTGTAGTAGCACCGCATCACGCAGTAACCCCGGGCGCAGATCTCGCCGGTCTCCCCGCGGGGGACGATCTTCTTCGTGTGCGGGTCGATGATCTTGATCTCGGTGTGGGGGAAGGGTTTCCCCACCGTCGAGACCCGCCGCTCCAGGGGGTCGTCGGTCGTGGTCATCGTGACGCCGGGCGAGGTCTCCGTCTGCCCGTAGACGATCACGATCTCGGACATGTTCATCTTCTTATTGACCTCCCGCATCACCTCGGTCGGGCAGGGCGACCCGGCCATGATCCCGGTGCGGAGGGTGTCGAGCCGGTACTTCGCGAAGTCCGGGTGGGCGAGCTCGGCGATGAACATCGTCGGCACCCCGTGCAGCGCCGTGCACTTCTCGTCCTGGACGGTCTGGAGGACGGACTCGGCGTTGAAGATGGGCGCCGGGAGCACCATCGCGGCCCCGTGGGTGGCCGCGGCCATGTTCGAGAGGACCATCCCGAAGCAGTGGTAGAACGGCACCGGGATACAGAGCCGGTCCTCGTGGGTGAACTTCATCCCCTCGCCGATGATGAACCCGTTGTTCAAGACGTTATGATGGGTCAGGACGACGCCCTTCGGGAACCCGGTCGTCCCGCTCGTGTACTGGATGTTGACCGCGTCATCGAAGTCGAGCGACTCCTCCCGCTCCCGGAGTTCGCCGGGGCTGATGAGATCGGCCTTCGCCATCAGGTCGTCCCAGGTGTACATCCCGTTGTAGGGGATGTCGCCGAGGAAGACGACGTTCTTCAAGAACGGGAACTTGTCGCTGTTGATCCGGCCGGGTTTCGCCTCGAACGCCTCCGGGCAGGACTCATAGAACATCCCGACGTAGTCGGAGGTCTTGAACCGCCCCTGGATGAGGAGCGTCTGGACTTCCGACTGCTTCATGGCGTACTCGAACTCGTAGGTCCGGTAAGCCGGGTTGATGTTCACCATGATGGCGCCGATCTTTGCGGTCGCGAACTGGGTGAGCACCCATTCCGCGTAGTTCAGCGCCCATATCGCGACCCGGTCACCGCGCTCGACGTCGAGCGCCATCAGGGCACGCGCCAGGGTGTCGACACGCTCAAGAAACTCGGCATACGTCCAGTGGATGTTCTGGTGGACGGAGACGAGCGCATCGCTATCCGGATGCGCCGCTGCGATTCGGTTCAGCATCTCACCGACGGTGATGCCGAGCAGGGGTATCTGCGAGTTCCCACACGCGTAACTGCCCTCAACCATTCTATATAAATGAGTTCTGCGACGGTTATATGATTAATGGTTCACTCCGAGCGTAATCCTTATACTGCTTGCCGTCAATGATGTAGAGGACAGAGGGGTCGTGGCCAAGCCCGGAATGGCGACGGGCTCCAGCGGTCTTTGCACGTGATGAACAATGGGTCTCCTGAAGAGATGATGACCCGTTGGAGCACTGATGCATGTCGGAGAGACCCGTCGATCGTGAGTTCAAATCTCACCGACCCCACATTCTTATGATCTTTTGTTGATACCGCGAGGTATCTTTTGGCCGGTCACTCGGTCTTCTTCTCCTCCGCGGCGGACGCCGCTCTCCGGTAGCGGTCGGTCTCGGGGTAGGTGAGCGCCGATATGTCGCCGTCGCTCTCGATGTAGGCGACCCGCACCTCCTCGACCCCGCCGATACCCCGTGCCCGGAGCCGCTCGATGAGGTCGTCGTGGGTCATCAGTTCCCGGCGGAGACTCTTCTCGATGATCTTACCGTCTTCGATCACCTTCAGGGCCTCCGGGGAGACGATCTGGCGGATCCGCTTGCTCTTGTACTGGCCGATGGAGATGAGAACGCTCAGGATAAGGAGCGTCGAGGCGCTGACGAGCCCCGCAAGGAGCGAGGGGTCGCCCGCGGTGAGCGCCCCCGATATGCTCTCGGATATGATGAGCAGGAGGATCAGGTCGAAGGGCGTCAGCTGCCCGAACTCGTGCCTGCCGATGGCCCGCATGACGAGCAGGAGGAAGAAGTAGATCACCGTCGCCCGGAGGATGAGTTCGAGGAGCGGCGTCTGGAGGACGAAGATGTCCGACATAGGGCGTGATTGCCCCGCGACCGGGCAATATATCTTTCCCTGCACCGGAGAGCGCTCGCGCCCCATGCCGGGCGGGGCGGGGACCCGCTGCCGGGCGAACCCCGCCGCCGCGACACTCAGCACGCGAACCGATCGGTTCGCCCGGCCTTCTAATTCGGGCGTTTCGCGTCACCCGGGATCGGTCCCACCGGGAGGTCTTTAATACCTGCCTCACCAATATTTTAGCACTATCTGAGGGCATTGGAATGTATCTCATCGGCGAAGCATTGGTTGGAGACGGCGCAGAACTTGCGCACATCGATCTGTTAATAGGAAACAAAGAGGGAGCGGTAGGACAGGCGTTTGCGAACTCCATGTCGCAGCTCTCGAAGGGCCACACACCGCTCCTCGCGGTCATCAGGCCAAACCTGCCGACGAAACCCTCGACGCTGATCATCCCGAAGGTCACCATGAAGAAGGGCTTCCAGGTGAACCAGATGTTCGGGCCCGTCCAGGCAGCGGTGGCGAAGGCCGTCGCGGACTCGGTCGAGGAAGGCGTCTTCGAGGGGGTCGACATCGAGGACACCGTCATCATGGCGAGTGTCTACCTCGACGCCGCTGCAGAGGACTACAACAAGATCTACCGGTTCAACTACGGCGCGGTGAAACTCGCGCTCCGCCGGGCACTCGACCGGTTCCCCGACGTCGAGACCCTCCTGCACGAGAAAGACCGGGCTGCCCACGCGGTCATGGGATTCAAGGTCCAGCGGCTCTGGGATCCGCCCTACCTCCAGGTCGCTATGGACCTCGTCGACAAGAACCACATGAGGAAGGTCCTTGAGTCGCTGCCGCAGAACGACCACCTGATCATCGAGGCGGGCACGCCCCTGATCAAGAAGTTCGGGCTCTCGATCATCTCCGAGATCCGGGAGATCCGGCCGAACGCGTTCATCGTTGCGGACCTCAAAACCCTCGACACCGGCAACCTCGAGGCCCGGATGACCGCCGACGCCGGCGCCGACGCCGTCGTCATCTCCGGCCTTGCGCCCCTCTCGACGATCGAGAAGGCGATCGAGGATACCCGCAAGACCGGGATCTACACGGTCGTCGATATGCTCAACGTCGAGGACCCCGCCGCCGTCATCCAGAACCTGAAGGTCAAGCCGGACGTCGTGGAACTCCACCGGGGCATCGACGTCGAGGATACTGCGTATGCCTGGGGCGACATCCCGGCGATCAAGAAGGCCGGCGGCGAGCGGCTGCTGGTCGCGACGGCGGGCGGCATCCGTCAGCCCGTCGTGAAGGATGCGCTCAAGGCGGGCGCGGACATCCTGGTCGTCGGCCGGGCGATCACCGCGAGCAAGAACATCCAGCACGCGGCCGAAGAGTTCCTCCAGGAACTGAGCACCGAAGAGATCGACCAGTTCCGGATCATGACCGACTTCTGATCGGTCATTACAACCCTATATTCTCAACCCTATTTTCGTGCAACCATGTTGCTCTCAAGAATCATATCTCCGGTAACATCGCAGAGAGAGCAACCAACCTGGCAGAAAGGAGATCTCCTCCTCACATACATCGCCGAGGCGCAGTCTCAGGACGGGGGCTCCCCGGACCGGATGAAGAACAGGTATCACCTGATCTACCGGGGCGTCCAGACCTTGCACGAGAAGACCCGGAGCGTGGCACCACCACCGATCTGCTACAGGCCACCGGCGCCCTCCGGTCGTCTGACTACTTCCCGAACTATAGCAGCCCATCCGCCAGTTGCGGGATATCACGGTCTGACGACGTTCAACCTCCGTGGGTGGACGGACGCGGGGTTGATACAGGCCGCGCGAACCAGGAGAGGGGCAGGACGGCTCTCGACCGTCTTTCTGGACCCAGCACATTGGCAGGCGGCAGAAAAAATGATTCGTGCTTAAAATAACATCTATTTCTTACTCATCCGCCTCCAGATCAGGAGGACCCGATTGTTACATCAGACAGCTCGACGTAAGCGATATACACAGGGTACGCCGTGTCGATGAACTCTCGTTCATCCCAATCGGTATCTTCGTCCAGCAGATATCCCCATGAACCGTCGTCGTGCTTAAAAATAACAGCCGTCTCATACATGTCTATTTCTGGATCATATGAGAGAACCAGCCAGCACGGGCCGTCGTCTGTTGGAGCATCATCGATGATATCCCCTGCCCGGTATTTCGGCGCATTTGCCGATGATGGTCCTGAAACTGCAGTGGGCTGTTGCACCGTCGGCTGGGGGGTTTCAGGGGTACTAACGGTATCGCTATTGAGAGTGCACCCACAGACCAACAGAAAGCCAACTAACAGCGCTAGTAATACGACAACTGGTTTCATACAATGAAAATCGTGTGCATGTTTATATAAACATAACTTAATTGCACGGCGCACGCCCTCTTTGCTCTGGTAAAATATCACTTTTTAAGAGTGTACGACCTACAAAGATCGATCTGCAGCGGCGCCGAACCTTCGACACCATCGGGCGGCACGCGCGGGGCTCTGGCCCTCTCCGTGAGCGTGGGTGTGCTGGTGGTCGCGTTCCAGGTGTGGGTGCTACTGCGGTTCACCCGACACCGATGAAGACGACCCGGCACGCAAGTGGGCCGCCGTCGGCGAGGTTCTCATGACCGAAGAGTTACAGTCATGAACGGTTTCTCAGTCGGTCGAGACCTTTTTCCGGCAAAAATTGCCCACGGAGACCGAAGCCGTCCCGAAGAATAAGTTAACGTAACCAGAACGGCAACGAATAACCATGTCCTCTCCCGCGGCGAGCACGGACGGGTATCGGCGGCTGAACCGGAAGTGCATGCTCTCGATGTACATCGACTACGCCATGTGGTATCTTCTCCTGCTCGCGGCCTATTTCGCCGTGAAGACCTACGCAGAGGGATTCCTGGGCCCCTACTACGATGCCGTCGGGTACGGTCTCGTGCTGGTCCTCGCGATCACCCTGGTCTACATAGCGGTGGCCCCGCCGGTCTTCTATGCCCGCTACCGCTACCGGATCACCGAAGACCGGGTGGACGTGCTCTGCGGGATCCTCTTCATCCGCCATACCCTGGTACCGATCGAGCGGGTGCACCAGGTGGAGATCGCGCGTGGCCCGATCAACAACCTCCTCGGCCTCGCCGACGTCACCATAACCACGGCAGGAGGCGAGGCGAGCATCCGGTACCTGGAGGTCGACGAGGCGGAGACGGTGGCCGACCGGCTCAACGACCTGATCGGGAGGATGCTCCGGGAGAGGATGCCGGGGCCTGCAGGCGCATGACCGACGATACAGGCGCGCCCGCCCGTCGTGGCGAGCCGATCCGGTGCCACCCGAGCATCGTCGTGGAGCGGTCGCTCTCGGGGATCGTGGTGCTGGGCATCCTCGTCATGCAACTTGGCAGGGGCGTTCTACCGACCCTGCTCGCGGCCATCTTCGTCGGGCTGGTGCTCTTCAACTACCGGCAGTGGAGCCGGACGACCGTCCGGTTCAACGCAACAGACGTGGTGGTGGAGAGGAACACTCTCTTCAAGACGAAGAAGACGCTCCCCTACGCGAAGATGGCGTCGGTCAACATCAACCGCGGCGTCCTGAACAGGGTCTTTCGGACGGCGAGGCTGCAGATCAACATCAACTCGGGCAGCGGCGCCACGGTGCCGGAGGCCGTCCTGACATTTCGCGAGGATCTGGCGGAGGAGATACGGGCGGGGATGGCAGAGCGGCTCTACGGCAGCGAGAACGTTTTGGAAGACGAGCCGGCCGAACCGCCGGTCACGTTCTCCCCGGCGGACGTGATCGTCCACGGCCTCTTCAGCGTCTCGACCTACCAGACGGTATCGGGGTTTGCGTTCCTGGCCTACTCCGTCTTCCAGTTATATACCTCCGCAGGGGTGGGCGGGGGAGCACTGGTCTCCCTGCTGATGTTCGTCGTCGTCCAGGTGGCGCCGTCGGTCTCGCTGATATCCCATTACTACAACTACCGGGTCTACCGCCGGGGCGACACGATATACCTGGAGCACGGCCTTATCCGGACGTACAAGACGTCGTTTGCCGCATCGAGGATCAACGCCGTCCGGGTAAAGCGGACGCTCGCCGCCCGGCTCCTTGGCCGGTCGTGCATCGAGGTGGAGGTGGTGGGGCTCGCGTCCGGGAGCGGGGAGAGCCTCCGCCCCGTCCTCTGCCTCTTGAAAGACGATGCGACGCAGCAGAGGCTCCTCGCAGAAATTGTGCCGGAGTTCGTGTACGAAGGAGTCCGGGAGAAGCAGCCGTCGGGGGCGAAGGGCGTGCTCCGGGTCCGGGCCGCTGTAGCGTCCTTCGCGCTCGCTCTCGCGATGATCTACCCGTCGATCGCCGTCTACCACGCGACGGCTCCCCTCCCGGGGATCGCCGAAACGGTCCTCCCGTTCGCGCTGCCGCTCGCGACGGCAGCCGCCGTCCTCGTGATATGGTATGCGACATCCGTCTCCTACCGGATCACGGAGTTCGGCACGGACGGCGACCTCTTCACGTTCGTGAACGGCGCCGTCGACCGCGAGACCGTCGTGATGAACTACGACAGGGTGCAGATGGTCAGGATTACCGAGGGGCCGGTCGCCCGGTTCTTCGGCGTCGCACGGGGGAAGGTGTACCTTCTCTCGGCGATCGGGGGGGCGAGCGTTGGATCAGGGTATTTCGCCGGGAGCCGGCTCGCCGCCATCGGGGAGATCGCCATGGCGCGGATCGCGAGCGGGGAGTACGATTACCGGAAGAACAGTATCTGAGCGGGGGAAGGCCCCGGCTGTGAGAGATCTCGAATCCAGGAAGAGGAATCAGCTCGATCGGTATGAGAAAAAGGGTGGCAGGTCAGGGCTCACCGGTAGACCGGGCCCGGTAAAAGTGTGATCGCCTGCCTAGAGATCTCTTCTGGTCTTCTGAAGTATCTCCTGCATCTCCGGGGTCAACTGGAGAACAAGTTCTGCGTTATATGCACCGCTCGGTTTCATCTCTACGGGAGATTGGAATATCTGTTGGGCTGCGATAGCATACGACCGCGATTGGGCAGCGGGCGATCCGTCTCTGACCGCCGGATCAACATTGGTCGTAAAGATTGAGACGGTATTGTCGCCGTTATAGACGACCTCGAAGATCCGGAACTGCTGGGGGAACTCCCGCAGTGATGCGGTTTCAACCTGCCAGAAACCGAGTTCAGGGCGGTCGACATCCGGAGATTTGATAGGGATCACGGTATTTTGGTGACGATGCCCCGAGATCCATGCCATGAGATTTGGATAGGTCTGAAGTTTGGCTATCAGATCAACATCAGATACCGCGGCGTACTGACTCCATTTCATTAACGAACTCAGACCGGCTTCATCCTCCTGGATGACTATCGGGATGTGTGCTGCGATGATCATGAGCTTTCCTTCAGCCTGACCACTCTCGAGTTCCTGTACCAGCCAGTCGTAGCGTTCCTGATCGATAGAACCAAACCCGGAGCTGCCTTCACCGGGATCATCGTCCCTCTGGGTATCATCAAGCACAATGACCTTTATCGGAACATCCGATCTCGGTTCGAATGAGTAACAGGCAAATCCCGTTGTTCTATCGGACTGGTTGAATCCATGCCCTTTAGGGCTTGAAGAGGAGTCTAAAAACTCACCGATCCACTCAGTTCTTGAGAGGAAACTGCGGTTTTGATCGGCCGGGACTGTTGGAGAACCATCAGGGAAGTCGGTGACGGGGCCTGCACCGATGATGTCACCATAGGGTGTCCGGCCATCGATTGCTCCCATATAGAAGCCACGGCTCTTCAACTGGCGCGGGTCGGAGAAGATATTACCTAATTCGAGTACGGCGTTGCCGGTCAGGGCACTGTTGACGTGATCATCCACAGGGAAGAGACCCATCCAGAAGTGATCGTGATTGCCGAGAACCTGATACCATCTGATCGATTCATCAAGCCCTGCCGCTTTGTACTGGTCCTGGTAATCGTTGAGAGGGCCGGGGATTGGATCGTCCCTGTCACCCGAATCGGGGTTGACCATCCTGCCGTCAAGCACATCGATATACCATTGCAGTTCGTTGTACTGGCCGCTGTTGATTGCGTCACCAAGGAATATGCCGAAGTCGAATGGATCCTCTTTGTGAAGGGCGTTCACCGTCTGGACCGCTGCGTCGAGGACATGGGTAGTATACAGCATGGCCGGAGAGTATCCAGAAATTACACCCCATTTATAGCCATAATAGACCACTTGAGCAGGAGACTCTTTGTCGGTGATATGGATATCGCTCATGGCAAAGAAGGTCAAAAGTTGCTCTGCATTGGTATCAGATCCAGGGGTGTATCCATCCGGCATGAGGTCCAGTCTCTTCTCATAATCCAGCCCCTCGCCAAACTCCCAGACCCCATATCCATACTCTGAAAAGTTCGCGACCTGATCCGGATGCAGGGCAGGCGACGTCGAAGGGACGCCGACGGGAAGAACAGTTCTGTCAACTGTTGTCAGGACCAGAGAATCTATTGGATAATCCGGTTCTCCTTCTTCAGGGGGCTGGGTGCCCGGAGCAGTACATCCTGCTGCAGTGATGAACACCACGAACAGAAGAGCCAGTATGGCGCCTACTTTAGAATTGTACATATTTTTCTTAGGATCAAATTGGAGATAAGGCTTTTTACGGGAGAGTCCCAGATCGTCAGATATATATACCGGCAATGACGGGATACGACAGTACGGATAACAATACTCCTTTTCGTCCTGCAGCTGCGCCCATTCATAACGAGGCTCACAAAAGTCCGACACCCCATGACGCGAATTGAGAACCTATCGTGGGCGGATCCCCGTTCTGGGCGGCAGCCGGGGCGATTATGTTCATTATCGGGGTTGGTGTCGTTTTCTTCAGTGCGAGGCGCGGCGGGAAATAAACGAGTAATTGGCCCCCCGGCGAACTCCCGCCACGAGTATGGCGCCCGCTATCGGGCTGATGCCGAAGCCGGGGGACCGGGCTGGAACGGTTCGTCCGAAAGGGCTAATGTCTCAGGAGTGGTAATACCGTCATAGAGGACTCCGATGCACGCAATCATTCGCGAGAAGATCCCCGATCTCGCCGGCATCGCGGCACGCCACCGCGTGAGGCGACTGGGTATCTTCGGTTCGGCGGCGAGCGACCGGTTCGACCCGGCATCGAGCGACATCGACTTCGTCGTCGAGTTCGAGTCGATGACCCCGGTGGAGCATGCACGGGCGTACTTCGGTCTCGCTGAAGACCTGGCCCGGGCCTTCGGGCGCGAGGTCGACCTCGTTGAACTGTCCGCGGTAAGGAACCCGATCTTTCGCCAGGTAGTGGAGGAGACCGCGAGGGAAGTCTATGCCGTCGTGTGAGGCACAGAAGTATCTCTACGATATTGCCGAGGCCGCGAAGTATATCGCGCAGTTCACCAGCGGCAGGACGTACGAGGAGTATCATGCTGACCCCATGCTCCGTTCTGCAGTGGAACGGCAGTTTGAGATCGTCGGCGAAGCCCTGAACCAGCTCCTCCGTCGGGAGCCGGCTCTCCAGAAGAAGATCTCGAATGCACCCCAGATCATCGCGTTCAGAAACCGCCTGATTCACGGATACGCAAGCGTATCAGACGAAGTTGTCTGGGGTGTCGTCGAGGGATACCTCCCGGCTCTCACCGGCGAGGTGAAGGCTCTTCTGGCAGAGGACGAGTAGAGCGTGCCGGTAAGAGTTCAAAAAAGGGCTTTGTTGAACCCCTCTCCCGGGGGACGAATAATCTCCGGATAATCCATATCTCCCGACTCACGCGAAGGCGCGAAGAACGCGAAGTCTGGATCGGTGTTGACTGTCTCCCTTCGCGACTTCGCGGCTTCGCGTGAGACCCACATCGCCCATTTCTATCGGCAACCGAGTGTTATCCAGAGGTTGTGGAAAGCATTTCAACAGGGCCCAAAAATGAGGTTTTCAGGGCGAGGAGGCCGACCCTCACGCCCGCTCTTCCAGGTGAACCTTCAGCCCCTCGTTATCGACCGTCGTGGCGATAGCGACCCGGAGCCCTGCCTTCTCAAGGATCCCGGCCACCTCCTCCCCCGGGAGGTCCGTGATGACCGCGATCGAGGGGCCGACCGAACTCATCCCGACAAACTCGAGGCCGGCTTCGCGGAGCGCCGCCATGTAGCGGTAGATCTCGAACCCGTGGTGCTCCACCTCGGCCCGCTTCGAGCCGCGGAACTCGATCTCCCATATGACGTCGCCGGCTTTCCTGAGATCGCCCCTCTCCAGCGCCGGGATCAGGTCCATCAGGACAAGGTAGGACTTCAGCTCGCGGTCGCGGTAGTCGAGCGTCCGGGCCTTGTTCATCAGGAGGTCGAACTCCATCTCACCCGCCGACGATATATCGGAGGACGGGATGGCGATATACACCTGCTTTCCCATCCCAAACGCGTGGCGGTAGACGAGCGCCAGTTCGTCGCCCATCACCACCATGCCGCCATAGATGGTCGCGGCAGGCCCGACGCCGGTCTCGAACGCGAACGCGACGTTCCCGATCGTCGTCTCCTCGACGAAGTTGCAGCCGATGAGGAGGCGGATCTCATCGGGGGTCAGGGGCGAGCCCACCGCGGTGTTGAGGGCGTGTCCGACCGCCGTCAGGATGGTGCTCGTCGAGCCGAGCCCGACATGCTCGTGCTGGTGGTCGCGGGCGCGGATCTTAAACCCGCCCGTGTAGCCGACGACCTGCCGGAAGGCCTCCACGAAGTGCCGGAGGATCGGCTCGCGGGTGTAGTCGATCTCGATCCCTGAATCCGTGCACTCGACCTCGGCGGTGCAGTAGACGGCGATGGCAAACCCGATCCCGCCACCCCCGGCGTGGTCGGGGGAGAACCGGTTCATGTCGAGCACGGTGAGATGGATCCTCGCCGGGGCGCGAACAACGACGGTGCCGGCCACCGGGCTGAGCCGGTAGTCCTTTTTGAGACCGCACGGTCGGATCTTCTCGCCGGGGGAGAAGGAGGTGAACTCGTACTCGACGAGGTCGAGGTCACCGCCCCGGATCTTCATTATAGCCATTTTATCACTTCGCTTTTAGCGTGTACGGTCAAAGAAGATATCCTTTCCCGATGCCCGGAGCGGTGCACCATAGGCGACGCCGCAACCCTCCAGCCACCCGAGCGAGAGCGCTCCGACCCCGGCCGAGTACATCACCCGGTTGTCGACGTTATGGATGCTCGCGGTCTTCACCGCGGAACCGACCGCGATACCGAGATCCGCCATCCTGACGGCGCAGTTCGGGCCCCGGAACGGGGTAGATGCCGGGAGGCCCATCTTCTGGGCTTCGAGCATCTCCGCGCAGGTGGGATACCCGCACGCCCCGCAGTCGAGGCCCACGGCGTCGGCGAAGAGCGAGCCGACGAGGAAGCAGGCGTCGCTTGCCGCCACGTTTCCCGCGTCCCGCAGAAAGAACCCCACGCTGTGCTTCTCGCCGTACTCCCGCATCGCCCCGGCGAGCCTCTCCTTCTCTTCGCCGGTGACGATCAGCGTCTTGATGATGTCGGTGCCCTTCGCCTTCGGAGCGGTGCGGGCAGAGAGCGCCATCAGGCGGGCGACCATCTCTACGGCGTCTGATTCAACGAACATGAGAATACGTACCCTCTACCCCAGATAAGAGTATGCCTGGGCAGGAGCGATACCTTTTTCCACAAACCCGCAAAGAGACGGAACTATCATGGCACCGGAGAAGCGGGCCGAGAAGGCCACATTCGGCGCGGGGTGTTTCTGGGGCATCGAGGAGGCGTTCCGGCGCGTACCGGGGGTCAGGGAGACCGCGGTGGGGTTCATGGGCGGCACCGTCGAGAACCCGACCTATGAGGGCGTCTGCACGGGAAGGACCGGGCACGCCGAGGTCGTGCAGGTGACCTACGACCCCGACGAAGTCCCGTACCGGACGCTCCTCGACGTCTTCTGGGACGCCCACGACCCGACCACCCTGGACCGGCAGGGGCCCGACGTCGGGGCGCAGTACCGGTCGGTGATCTTCTACCACACCCCGGAACAGGAGGCGGAGGCCCGGGCCTCGAAGGAGGAGATGAACCGGTCCGGGAAGTTCCGCCGACCCATCGTCACCGCGATCGAGCCCGCGGGGACGTTCTGGCGGGCTGAGGAGTACCACCAGCAGTTCTTCGCGAAGCGCGGCGGCGGGCAGTGCCGGACGCTGTGGTAGGAGGACGGGCTCTCCCACGCCTCACTCCAAGGGGGCGGACACCCCGGAGGACACCCCGTGCACGGCTTTCCGGTGGCTATCGCCACGCACTGCCCCCTTCCTGCGGGGCGGGGGAGGAGCGCGAAGCGCGGGTGGGGTGGGGGTTACGGGTTAGCCTTACGAGGTAGACAGGGGGGGGGGGGGGCTCCCCCCCCCCCCCCCGGCCCCCCCCCCCA